>JBBQJV010000014.1:0-67268 GCA_038326205.1 Caulobacterales bacterium
CGATCGGCCTGTCGGCGGCTCATCACGTTTATGCTTCGCAGGAATGGGCGGACACCTACCAGCTGCCGACACTGCTAATGCCTGCATACACCGACCTCACCGCATATCCCAAGTCCACGTTTGCGGAGAAGGAGAAGCTGATCATCATATCGGATGACGAAGCTCTTTATCGCGCGAAGGTCGGAGAGAAGCTCAAGCAGCTGAAAGACTACAAGATCGTCACCATCAAGAATATGACGTTCGATAAATACATGGATCTGGCGACAAGGTGTCGGTTTTCCATTTCATTCGGCGAAGGCTTCGACGGCTATGTAGCCCAACCGATCTACCAGGGAGGAATCGGGTTCGCGCTCTATACGGACGAATTTTTCCCGAACGACCGTTTTCTCGCCTACGAGAACTTTTTCGGATCGGAGAAGGAGATGATCGACAAGATCGTCCCCACAATCCGTGGGCTCGAAGCTGATCAGAAGCGTTACGAGGATTTGAACGCGGCGCTGCGCGCCGAATGGAACGCATTGTACAGCTTCGATGATTACATTGCGCGGATCGGGAAGTTGATCCGCAAGGAATACGAAAAGTTTCCTCGCGCCGACGCTCATCCGGCTGCAAGCAAAACGAAGTCGACTATGAATGGAAAGAAGCGTTCGGAGAGTAGCAAGAAAGCCGCGGCGTCTAGCTCACTGAAAAGCCCAACGGGCAAACGGGCCAGTTAGTGGCCCCGCAATTTCCGAAGCGGGAGGCTAGGACAGCTTCCGAGCTACACCCCGCACGAGCGATATTGTCCCAAGCCATCGATTTCTCCATCTCTTCGCAAAGACGGGTGAATCACAGCCCGATGATATCGCTCACTTTCTTTTCGTTCAGGCTCTTAGACGCCCATTTCGAAGACCGGCTGGTCGGCGAGGATGAGGCGCTGACTGCGGCGTTCAACGATAGCGCGGATGCGGGCTTGCGGTTGCGGTCTCGCCCGCGCTTGGCAAGATGCTGGACCTGTTGGCGCTCTCCATCGGTGCAAAGCGCATCCTCAAGATTGGTACGCCGGGAGGATATTCGGCGATCTGTATGGACCGGGCATTGTCGGAGCATGGCAAGCTGGTATCGCTGGAGATCGATCTGCGCATTGCGGAGGTTGTGCGCGCAGGAATATCTCCGGCGCAGGGCTGGCCGAGAAAGTGGAGATTATCGTCGGACCCGCAATCAGGTCGTTGCCGGACCCGAGCGGGCCGTTCGACATGGCGTTCATCGACGCGGACAAGGAAAGCAATGCGGCCTATTTCGACCATGCCGTGCACCTGTCGCGGCAGGGCGGGATCATCATCGTAGACAACGTCGTGCGCGACGGTCGCGTGGTCGACCCTGACGGCAACGCGTAGGTGATGGGCGTGCGCCGGATGATGCGTTATCCGCGTCGATGCCTGCGTGAGTGCAGCCGCCGTTCAGGCGGTCGGTGTCAAAAGCTATGACGGATCCCTGATGGTGGTGGCGAGGTAGTTTAGGCTGCGTTGGTTATCGCAGCTGGCGGCATCTGCGTTTCGAGGGTTACGCGATTGCGGCCATTGCGCTTCGACATGTAGAGGCATTCGTCGGCGCGCGTGATGAGTGTGCCAACAGTCTCGCCGACGGAGTAGATCGCTGCGCCGAAGGAGACCGTGACGGCGCCGATCGTCTCATTGGTCGAGCGGCGCACGAGGCGCTTGGCTTCGATGGCGGTGCGGATCTGGTCAGCGATGCGGCCGGCGTCCTTGAGAGACGTGCGCGGCATGATTACGGCGAATTCTTCCCCGCCATAGCGGGCGACCAGATGATCCGGCAGAGCGAACTTGGTGAGAGCGGAGGCGACGAAGCGGATGACCTGATCGCCTGTCTGGTGACCCCATGTATCGTTGAACGACTTGAAGTGATCGATGTCACAGAGAACAAGAGCGAGCTCGGTTTTCTCGCCATCGGCCTCTTCCTTGCGCAGGCGAAGCGTCTCGTCGAACAGCTTGCGGTTGGCGATGCCGGTAAGCGCGTCTGTCAGCGCCTCGGCGCGCGCCTGGCGCAGCGATGTGCGCAGCTTTTCCATTTCCTGCGACGACTGCGCGAGCTTGTGTGACAGCGTATTGTTCTGCTTCGACATCTCGGTGGTGGCCGAGGAAAGAACATTGATCAGGCGCTTCAGCGCATCGCCATCGATGGTGGCGTTCTGCAATGAATCGGCGGCAACGTTCAGGGTTGCGCCATAGCGTTCTGTCGTGGCGCCGGCCTTCTTCAATGCATCCAGGGCGTCAGCGATCTCGTGCGCAATCCGGGTGCCGGTCTCCATGACCTGGGTGGAGAGGTGGGTTGTGGAGAAAAAGCGCTCGTAAAGTTGCTCCATGTCGTCGGCGCTCAGGGGCTGGCCGGAGGCGATCATCTTGTCGAGGGCCTGGCGCAGGTCTGGCGAGGCATGGGTGAGGTAGGTGAGCCAGACTTCGTAATTCTGGGGGCTGACCGGCAGCGTCTGACGGCCGATCTCGTCGATCGTCCTGTGGCCCAGCAATACGCCTTCGGGTCCGATCATTTGGTTGTTCAGCATTTGGTCACGTCCCTCAGACGCGCGCTCCACTGAAGCGCAATGTCCGACCGCATTTGTGAAGAGGAGCCGTTACGGATTGGCTAAAATTGACGGAAACCGTTAGCCAAAAACTTACCAAAAAAGGCAGAAAATTTAGGCGTCTTCGCGTTTACCAAGCGTTCTCAACAGGAACGCCGGGACGTGATCGCCCATGCCTTTGAAGTTCTCGTCGCCGCCCTGGCCTTCGCCGGGCTGGCGCTCACCATGACGATTTCGGCCATCATTGCGACCTTCGCTACGAGGCTCGTTCCGGGGCTCGTTCCGGCCGCTGCCCTCGCTGCGGGCCTTGTTACGTTCGCGACCGCCACGTTCACGACGGCCACGGCCCTCACGTTTGGGCTGTTCGGACTGGGCCGGCGCGTCTATCGTTTCGGGCGCGTCGAAAGCTTCGAGTGCGTCAGGCAAGTCCACCGGCGGGGCGGCGACGACCTGCACGTCGACGGGCTCCGGCGCCGTAGCTGAAGATTTTTCTTCACGGGGAGCGCCACGCCCGCCGGAGCGGTCGCGTCCTCGGCCACGGCGGCCCTTCTCGAACCGGTCGCGCGAGGTGGCGGGGCCGCGGCTGCGAGCTTCGCCTACGGCGTCTTCCAGACCTTCGGGCGTGAAAGCCTCGACATCCCGGCCAATGCGCTTGAGCACTGCCTCCCACAGGCGGCTATCGCCGGGCGAGACAATCGTGAAGCTCTCGCCGGTGCGACCGGCGCGACCTGTGCGGCCAATCCGGTGCACATAGTCGTCCGAGTTTGGGGGCGGGGCGTAGTTGAACACCTGGCTGACTTCCGGGATGTCCAGGCCGCGCGCGGCTACGTCGGATGCAACCAGAAGCTTAAGTTCCTGGTTGCGGAAACGGTCGAGCGTTGCGGTCCGCTGGCTCTGCGGCAGGTCGCCGTGAATCGGGGCTGCATCGAAGCCGTGGCTCGCCAGCGATTTGGCGACAACGTCGACTTCTGTCTTGCGGTTGCAGAATACGATGCCCTGATCGGTTGACCGGGCCTTGATGATCGAGCGCAGCACCGCGCGCTTCACTGTGTCCTCGTTGGATGGGCAGTGGGTAACGTACTGGGTGATGGTGGTGGCGGCCGTGGCGGGTTTGGAAACCTCGATCCGCACCGGCTCTTTCTGGAACTGCTTGGCGAGGCGGGTGATCTCGGGAGGCATGGTGGCCGAGAAGAGCAAAGTCTGGCGCGTCTTGGGCAGCAGGGTGCAGATCTTCTCGATGTCTGGGATGAAGCCCATGTCGAGCATGCGGTCAGCTTCGTCGATAACCAACATCTGCACCCCGGTCATCAGGAGGCCGCCCCGTCCGAAATGGTCCATCAGGCGGCCGGGCGTCGCGATCAGCACGTCGGCGCCGGCGTTGAGTTTCTTTTCCTGGTCGCCGAACGACACGCCACCGATCAGCAGCGCCATGTTCAGCTTGTAGCCCGCGCCGTATTTTTCGAACTGCTCGGCCACCTGGGCGGCAAGTTCGCGAGTCGGCTCAAGGATCAGCGAGCGGGGCATGCGCGCCTTGGCGCGCCCTTGTCCAAGTTTGTGGATCATGGGTAGCACGAAGGCAGCTGTCTTGCCGGTGCCGGTTTGCGCAATCCCGGTCACATCCTTGCCGCCGAGCACGGCAGGAATCCCCTGTTGCTGAATGGGTGTCGGCGTCGTGTAGCCAGCGGCTGTCACGGCCTCCAGAATTCTTGGGTCGAGGCTAAGCTCGTCAAACGTCATCAGAAAGATCTTTTCGGACTTCAGCCGGCCGGATCGCGGGCAGAAATGCACGCTTTTCCAGGATTGGCGGACCAATAGGCCCACGCGCCCCCAAGTCAATCCCGGGAGGCTCCAGTGGCCACCATGGCACGATTCCGTGAAAGAATCGTGGGCGTATTGCCGACCTGCGGTTGGCTATTGGCGCTCGTAGGCCTGCGGCTTGTTTTCGTCGAGGTTGAGGTAGCGGTCCCGCAGCTTGGTCTGGCGTGACACCATCGGCGTCGAGACGCCGGCGATGTAGACCGCGTCGGGGCTGGACATCAGTTCCAGCGGGTCGCCATCCCAGATCACCACATCGGCGATCGCCCCGGATTTCAGTGATCCAAGGTCCGTCCTGCCATAGATACTGGCGGGGACGCTGGTGATCGCGGCGAAAGCATCAGCCCACGACATGCCGTTCGCGACGGCGTTGCCGGCCAGTTGCTGGATGAAACGGGTGTTGTGGGTCGCCTCGTTCGGATCTGCGATGGCGACCTTCACACCGGCCTTCGACAGGCGGCCTGCGTTTTCGAGTGTTGCGGCCAGTTGTTCGAACCGGTCGGGCAGGTTGGTCAGCGGGTTGACGATGACGGGCACGCTAGCCGCGGCGATCTGGTCGGCAACGCGCCAGCCTTCGGTCGCGCCGAGCAGGATGAGCTTCATCCTCGGTTCGCGCTGTCGCAGGGTGAGCACCTGCAGGATGTCAGCGGCGGAATGCACTTCGATCATCAGGGGCACGCGGCCCTCGACCACAGGTTTGAACGCGAGCGCTTCCTTGGACGACAGCAGGTCACCTTCGCCATCTTCGGTGAAGCCGCGCGGGTAGACCTTGGCGTCGTCGATCGCGGTGGTGAGCCATGTCCATGCCGCCGACCGTGAGCCGCCAGCTGAGGCGGCGCCGCCTTCGCCAAGTTCGGCGTACATAACCACATCGCGGGCAAAGATGCTGTTGAAGCTGCCGGTGGTATCCGCGAGTGCGCCATAACCACCGAGCAGACCATCGCCCGCTGGGTCGACCAGCGCCACGCGGGTAACGCCCTCGATACGCGAGACCGCGATGGCGGTGTTGTCGGGATCGAAGGAGTCTGCGGCGCGCAGCGATGCCTGGAACTTGCTGCGACCAGCGGATATATTGTTGGTCGAATCCTCGGAATCGACTTCGGCGAGGCCGATGCGGGACAGGGCCGCGAACAGGCCCGGCGTGACCCACTTGCCATTGGCGTCGACAATGGTTGCGCCGGCGGGAGCAGATCCCGGGCCCACCGAGACAATGCGGCCATTGGTGATGACGACGGTTCCGTTTTCGATCACGTCTTGCGACGTGTTGGTGACTATGCGTCCGCCGGTGATGGCAATGGCCTGCGCGAACGCGCACGGCGCAGCCGCAAAGAGTGTTGCAGCAACCAGGAGCTTGCCGATCATTTGCGATCTCCTTCGCCCGGCTGGCCGAGTTCGAAATCCATGACGGGCTGGCTGTTCGCGTCCTGCCGGTTCCACGTCACCGCGCCGTCAACGAAGACGAGGTCGGCGCGGGTGAAGACGCTGAACGGGTCGCCGCTCCAGATCACAACATCTGCGCCCTTGCCGGGCTCGAGCGTGCCGGTCTTGTCGAGGATGCCGAGCGCTTTTGCGGGATTGCGCGACAGCCACGTCCACGCTTCGGGTTTGCTGATCTTGATGCCGGCTTTCAGTCCGTCAGCCAGCGCCTTGGCGGCTTCCTGATTGAGGCGCTGGATGCCATTGGCGTCGTCGGAGTGCACGATCGCGCAACCGCCCTTGGCCTTGTGAACCATCGGCAAGTTTTCGCGAATGCCGTCATAGGCCTCCGCCTTGAAGCCCCACCAGTCGGCCCAGAGTGCGCCGCAGATGCCGTTCGCCGCCAGGAGGTCGGCGATCTTGTAGGCCTCGACGCCGTGATGGAATGCCGAGACGTGGTAGCCGAACTCCTTCGCGACATCGATGATCTGCGCCATCTCGTCGGCGCGGTAGCAGTGTTGCTGCACCAGTATCTCGCCATTGAGCACGCCCATCATCGTATCGAGCTGCAGGTTTCGGTCCGGTGCATCAGGCGGATCGCCGGGCTTGTCGTCTTGATCATCCTGCTTGCGGCCATCCTTGGCCTTGGGTGACTTGGATTCCTTCTCCCAGACATCGAAGTCGGCGTTGTATTTGTCCCACTTACGTTTGTATTCGGTCGCGCTCTGCCAGGCTTCCCGATAGCCGGCCACATTGCCCATGCGGGAGTACGGCTTGCCGCCCGGGCCGTTGCCGCCATTGCCATAACCATAGACGCGCTTGGGGTTCTCGCCGCAGGCCATCTTCAAAGTGTAGGGCGCGCCGGGGAATTTCATGCCTTGCGCCGTCCGTGCCGGTACCGCCTTGATGATCACGCCGCGGCCGCCAAACAGGTTGGCGGAGCCGGGAAGGATTTCCATCGCCGTAATGCCGCCGGCCATGGCGCGCGTGAAGCCGGGGTCCTGTGGCCACAGGCCGTGCTCAGCCCACACCTCGGCTGTAACGGGGCCAGAGATCTCATTGCCGTCCTGGTGGGCGCTGATACCCGGCGAGGGATAGACGCCAAGATGCGAGTGGATGTCGATGATGCCGGGCGTGACCCATCTTCCAGACGCATCGATTGTCTTGATGCCCGCAGGCACGGTCATCGAGGCTTCGGCGCCGACGGCCACGATCTTGCCGTTCTGGATCAGCACCGCGCCGTTCGTGATTTCACCGCCGAGCCCGTCGAACACCGTCGCGTTGCGGATCAGCACGACTTCCGACGGCATCGGTTTGTAGGTGGAGGGGAATGGGTCCTTGGGATAGCTGACCCGAACCGCCAGCGCCTTCACGGGCTGACCCGCGGCTGCGGACGTCGAAGTTTTTGCGGAAGGCTCCGTCGTTGTCGCGCAAGCGCCAAGCGCCAGCGCAACAGCCGGTAGGACGTGCAGTCGCCAGTTCATGCGTCACCCCGTACTTGCGTGGGGAACACTGCATGCCATGGATTTCGCGTCAAACGCCGACACGCGATGCGCGAGAACCCTGCGCCAGTTGACGAAAACGTCGGCAGGCGCCGCTACGGTGCCATCTCGGGCGCGGAAAATGCATGTGAGAGCATTCCCAATAAGCCGGAGACACCGGCACAAGAGGAAAAAATGAAATCGTTGCTTCAGGTGCTTGCCTGCGGAACCGTTTTCTTGTCCGGCGTGGCCCATGCCCAAGCTGGCAATACGATTCCGCGAACAGCGGACGTCAAGCCGGATTTTCAGGGCGTCTGGACGAATTCGTCGCGTACCCGGCTTGAGAGGGTCCTTGAGTACAAGGATCTGGTGTTGACCCCAGAGCAGGCCAAGGGCTGAGAGACAGATGCTGCGCGGATCGCCGCCAAGGACGCAGCCCCGACTGACGCCTCCGTCGGTGCGCCGATATCTGGTGAGGACCCGGAGGGCTACAACTATTTCTGGATCGATCCCGGCACGCGCGTCGGTAAGGTGAAGAGTGAATACCGCTCGTCCTGGCTGATCGATCCTCCGAACGGGAAAGTTCCATACACCGCCGCCAGGAGGCAAGCCATGATGAAGGAGGTCTCGACCTACAAATTCTTTGACAACCCGGAAGAGCGTATCACGATCGAGTGTTGCCTTATCGGCTTTGCCTCGATTGGCGGTCAACCTATGCTGAATGAGCTCTACAACAATCACCAGCAGATCATCCAGACGGCCTACGCGATCGCGATCAAAATCGAAAAGGTGCATGACACGCGCATCGTCCGAATGAATGGCGAGCACAACCCGCCCGCCGTGACCCAGTATCTCGGCGCCACGGTCGGTCACTGGGAGGGCGACACGCTGGTCACCGACACGGTCGGCTTCAAGCCGAAGGAAGCCGTGCGGGTCGATTTCGGTCTTTTCGCCTACGTGTCGTCTGACGCGAAGGTCACCGAGCGCTTCGCGGTGAGCAATCCCGACGAGATCCTCTACGAATTCACGGTCCTTGACCCCGTCGCGTATTCGCAACCGTGGAAAGGCGAACTGACGTTTCGCCGCTCGCCGGATCGAATCTATGAATACGCCTGCCATGAGGGCAGCCACTCGGTGCCCAACATCCTCGCTGGCGCGCGTGAGATGGATCGGCAGGGCTCGAAACCGGCTGTGACGCGTCAGCGCGCTCGCATCGATCGGGAATAGAGAGTATGCAGCCGCGACCTGTCGCAGTCACAGGTTGCGCCTGTCGTTTTCTCCGTAGCGTTGAGTGGGCTGTCTGTATCGATCATCAAATGACGGGCGAGGCCATGAGCGAACTTCAATCCTATCTCGGTTGGAAGATCGATTTCAAGAATCCGCCTGGCGAGCCGGCGGGCCTTGAGCCCGACTCGATGCACTGGAACGTCTACAAGAATCCCATCGCCATGGCCGTCGGCGGGGTGGCGGCGGTGTTGCTGGAGTTTGCAGACGCGCGCATCCGCTCCGGCGTGTGGGACCATTCGACCTACAAGCAAGATCCCATCGGGCGCTCGAAGCGCACGGGAGTGGCGGCGATGGTGGGCGTCTTTGGACCTCGCAAAGCTGCGGAGCGTGTGATCCATGGCGTCACCAACATGCATTCGCGTGTGAACGGGGCGACGCCAAAGGGAGAGCCTTACCGCGCGCTGGACCCCGAACTGCTCGACTGGGTGAGCGCCACAGCTGCCTATGGATTTCTCACGGCCTATGACACGTTCGTCGAGCGCGTCGCCGAGGCGGACAAGACGCGCTACTATGCCGAGGCAGCGCTGGGCGCGAAGTTGTATGGCGTGCAACGTTCTCCGACGTCGACCGCGGATTTCTTCGACATGATGAAGCCGCTGGTCGATCGCTTCGAGCCGCATCCCATCAACGAGGAGTTTCTTAGCATCATCATGTCCGGCAAGGCTGCGCCGGATACGCCAAAGTACATCAGTCAGGCCATGGTGCGGGCATCGGTGTCGCTGTTGCCGCCGGTCGTGCGCGGCAAGCTGGGTCTAGGCAATGCGTACAACCTCAGTTTTGTCGACCGCCTGACGGTGATGGCGCTCGGCAAGTACCTGAACCGGAGGCCCATACCGGGCTCGCCGCCCTGTGATGCAAGCCTACGGATCGGGCTACCGGCGAATTTCCTCTTCCGCGGTCAACGCGAACGCGCGCGGCTGCTGGCTGAGTGGCGCGCCGCGCCGCGCCCGGCGAGTGAACCTGACGCCACGACAATGGTGCAACCGGCCGCGTGATGTGCTGAGACTGTCGCCGCAGCACCGGAGCGTCCCATGAAATTCTACACCTCCATCGGCCCCAACCCGCGCGTCGTGAAAATGTTCATGGCCGAGAAGGGCATCGACATTCCCCGTGTGACTGTTGACCTCATGGCCGGCGAAAACCGCGAGGCCGCGCACGTCGCGCGCAACCCCGGCGGCCAGATGCCGACATTGGAACTGGACGATGGCAGTTACCTCGCCGAGGTGACGGCGATCTGCGAATACCTTGAGGAAAAGCATCCCAAGCCCGTGCTTGTCGGCGCGACGCCCGAAGAGCGGGCGATGACGCGCATGTGGACGCGCCGCATCGATCTTTACATCGTCGAGCCAATGCTGACCGGCTTCCGTGGCGCCGAAGGGCAGGCTCTCTTCAAGAATCGCATGCGCCTCATTCCGCAAGCCTCTGCTGACCTTAAAGCGCTGGCGCAGGAAAAGGTCACATGGCTCGACGGACTAATCAGCGGACGCGACTTCATCGCCGGTAACAGCCTCACGCTGGCCGACATCCTGCTCTACTGCACGCTCGATTTCGGCGCGACGGTTGGCCAGCCGCTTAACGCCGACAACGCCAACATCACAGCGTGGTTCGCCCGCGTGAACGCCCGTCCAAGTGCCGAGGCGAGCCGGGCCTAACCCCCGGGGGTCCAGCCACATTGGCGACGCGCCCTGACTTCCGAATGCATTGGCGTGTTTTGTTAACGAATCGTGACGACTCTGGCCTCCGCATGTTGCGCAACGGAGCCGTCCATGAACAACCCGGAGCTGCTGGCCGCGCAGATGCTGCGCGAAGCGCTCGATGTGCATGAGGACAGCGTGTCTATTTATGGTCCGCAGGGCCAGCACGTGTTCAGCAGCCAGTCGGCGCGGAAGCTTTTTGCGACCTTCTTTGTGTTTCTCGACAGCGGCCTCAGCCACTGGGAAGCAATTGCGGCATGCCTTCGTTTCAAGCGGCCTGACGTGAGCGAGGAGGTTGTCCAGACCTACGTGGCCTGGTGCCGGGACGAGTACGAGTCGGGGGAAACATATCATGCGAGAACGGATCATGATCGCGATGTGCTGATCACCTAGAGATCAATGTCCGGCGGGCGGAAGGCCGGCATCTCGATCGACGTTACTGAGTTGCGGGAACGAGAGCGGAAGTTGAAACGCGTCAAGGAATCGGCTGAAGCGGCAAGCGCCGCCAAGAGCGCCTTCCTTGCCAACATGAGCCATGAGATACGGACGCCGCTAAACGGTGTGCTCAGCATGGCGCAGTCGCTGATTCGGGATGAGCTATCGCCGGAGCAGCGCGGTAGGGTTGAAATCCTGCTCGATAGCGGGCGCACCCTGATGACGGTCGTGAATGACGTTCTCGATCTGTCGAAAAGCGAGTCCGGCAAAGTGACGATCTCGCCCGTCGATGTCGCGATCCGTGAGGGCGTCGAGAGCGTCATCGAACTGTTCTGACCCAAGGCGGATGAAAAAGGCATCGCGCTGTCGCTTCGGCTGGACATCGACCTGCCGCACCGGTTGAATCTCGATCCTGTTCGCACGCGGCAATGCCTTGGCAATCTGATCTCGAACGCCGTGAAGTTCACCGACAACGGCCGCGTTACCGTAACCGCACGCCGCATCGGAAGCAGCGAAGTGCCAAAGCTTGAGTTTGCAGTCGCCGATACCGGAATCGGTATGACCGAACAGCACATGGCGAGGTTGTTCGAGGACTTTGCGCAGGGCGACGACTCCACCACGCGACCTTATGGAGGAGCCGGACTTGGACTTGCGATCACCAGGCGCCTCGCTCGGCTGATGGGCGGCGATGTGGTGGTGGAGAGCACGCCAGGGAAGGGATCCGTCTTCAAACTTAGCCTCGCCGTCTCGTCGGTTCCTACGCTTTCATCGCGAGACAACCGGCAAACGCGCGTCGATCGTGATACCCCCGAAATCACCAACTATCGCATCCTGTTGACTGATGACAACGCAGTGAACCGCAAGGTTGTGCGGATGTTCATGAAGCCGTTCGGCGTGACACTGGTCGAGGTGCGTGATGGCGCCGAGGCGCTGTAGCGCTTGGCCAGTGAAGCCTTCGATCTCGTGCTGATGGACATCCACATGCCCGTGATGGATGGTCGCGAGGCGGTGCGGCGCATTCGAGCAAGCGGGCAACCGTGGGCGAACGTTTCGGTCGTCGCGCTGACCGCCGACGCCATGCCGGGCGACAATGAGCGCTACATGGGCATGGACATGAACGCCCATGTCGCGAACCGATCGATCTACGGGAGCTGTTCTCGGCGGTCCAGCGCGCTGGCGATGAGCAAGGTTAGCCGCGCCAACGCGGCGTAGGTCCGTTCTCCTGCCGGACTATTCCGTCGTCGTTAGCGTAGACGGCAAGCGAAGGTGAACCTGCACGAGACAGACCGGCTTGGCTTGGTCCCGCTGCCACGCTTCCGCGTGCACTGTGGCGATGCGGCGTCCGAGCCGGCGGATGCGCGCGCGCGCAAACGTCGTTTCGCGTCTGGCGGGGCGCAGATATTCGACGTTGATGTCAATTGCGCGGAAGGGAGCGGACGTTCCCGTCTCGTGCGCCAGCTGCAGCAGGCAGGCGATCTCGAGGAAGGACGCGACGCAGCCCCCATGAAGCGCCGGCAGCATGACGTTGCCCACCAGCTCATCGCGTACAGGCAGTATGGCAAGCACGCCGTTCGCGTCGACCTGCGCTTCGACGGCAAGGAAGCGTCCGAAGGGTGAGCCAGCGATGATGGCATTGATGTCGACGGGCGGTATCATTTCGCCTCCCGCCGGTTGAGGCTGAACGCAGCTTGCGCGGCGGCGACCGGATCGTCGGGCGAAACGTCCCAAGCTTCGGCGCGGAGGAAGGCAATCGTGCGCGTCGCCTTGTAGACATGCGCACGCGCTGACACCGCAGCGCGGGGCGCGGCGGGGCGCATGTGATCGATGCGCAGATCAAGCGTTGCAGGCGCCGAGTTCATGCCGAGACCGGCCATGATCGCGAGACCGCAGACATGGTCGATCAGCGCAGTGATCGGCCCCGGCGCGAGGATGTCCGTGCCATTGAGGCCGACGAGATCGGCGCGCCAGGGCAGCAGGATTTCACCGCGATTGGGGGAAGAAGAAACGTAACGCATCCCGAGCGCGCGGGCGTAGGGCGTGTATTGCACCATGCCCTTTGCGATGGTGTCGCCCGGCCAGTCAGCGACGCCATCGGCGCCAGTCTCATCATCGGGGTCGCGCGGGTTAGACATCCAGCTCGTCGATGAATTTGGCGTTGTCCTGGATGAACTTGAAGCGGAGCTCGGGCTTCTTGCCCATCAGCGTTTCGACGAGGTCTTCGACCGTCTTGACCGACTTGGGCAACGACACGCGCGCGAGGGTGCGCGTCCTGTGGTTCATAGTCGTCTCTTTGAGCTGCGCCGGCATCATCTCGCCGAGACCCTTGAATCGGCCCATCTCCGGCTTCTTACCCTTGAACTCGTTGGCGAGGAGCTGGTCCCTGTGGGCGTCGTCGCGGGCGTAGATCGACTTGCCGCCGTGGGTGAGGCGATATAGCGGCGGCTGGGCGAGGAAGAGGCGGCCAGATTCGATGAGGCCTGGGGTTTGGCGGAAAAAGAACGTGATAAGCAGGGACGCGATGTGGGCGCCGTCGACGTCGGCGTCGGTCATGATGATGATCCGTTCGTAGCGAAGATCCTCGACGCGGAAGCGATGACCGAGGCCGGTGCCAAGCGCGGTCGCAAGATCGGACAGTTCCTTGTTGTTCGAGAGCTTTTCGTCGCCGGCGCTGGCGACGTTTAGGATCTTGCCGCGCAGGGGGAGAACCGCTTGCGTGGCGCGGTCGCGGGCCTGTTTAGCGGAGCCGCCGGCGCTGTCACCTTCGACGATGAACAGTTCGGTGCCTTGCGCTGAGCCATCCGAACAGTCGGCCAGCTTGCCGGGCAGGCGAAGCTTGCGGGTGGCGGACTGGCGCGCGACTTCCTTGTCTTTCCGTTTGCGCATCCGGTCTTCGGCCTGACCGATGGCCCATTCGAGCAGGCGGTTGGCGCTCGCGGTTGAGGCCGTGAGCCAATGGTCGAAGCGGTCGCGCATCGCGTTTTCGGTGATGCGGAAGGCGTCCTGCGTGGAGAGCTTTTCCTTGGTCTGGCCGACAAACTCCGGGTTGCGGATGAAGACCGAGAGCAGCGCGCCCGCGGTGCCGAGCACGTCGTCGGCGGTAACGAGTGCGGTCTTCTTGTTGCCGATCATTTCGCCGTAGGCGCGGAGGCCTTTTGTCAGCGCCGAGCGCATGCCCGCTTCGTGGGTGCCGCCTTCCGGCGTCGGGATGGTGTTGCAGTAAGTGCGCGAGAATCCGTCGGCTTCACCGAAGCCGTTGATGCTCCAGATGACGGCCCATTCGACGGCGCCGCCGCCGCCGATGTCGACACGGCCGGTGAAGGGATCTGGCAAGACGGTCTTGGTCTCTGTCGTTAGCTCTTTCAGCATGTCGGCGAGGCCGTTGGGATAGGACAGGACGGCTTCGGCTGGCGTCTTGTCGTCGTCCTTCAGCAGCTTGGGTTCGCAGCTCCAGCGGATCTCGGCGGCGCGAGACAGATAGGCTTTCGAGCGCGCCATGGCGAACAGGCGCGAGGGGCGGAAGTGCAGCTTGTCGCCGAAGATCTGCGGATCGGGATGGAAGCTAATCTGCGTGCCGCGCCTGTTGGGCGCCGCGCCGACGGTTGTCAGCTTCGATGTCGGATTGCCGCGCGAATAGGTCTGGCGGTACAGCTTCCGGTCGATTGCGATCTCGACAATGACTTCATCGGATAGCGCATTCACGACCGAGATACCAACGCCGTGCAGACCGCCGGCGGTCTGGTAGGCCTTGTTCGAGAATTTTCCGCCTGAGTGCAACATCGTCATGATGACTTCGAGCGCGGTCTTGTTCTTGACCTTCGGGTGCATGCCGATCGGGATGCCGCGCCCGTCGTCGCGCACTGTCAGATAGCCATTGGCTCCCAGTGTCACGTCGATGCGGCTGGCGTGGCCGGCGACGGCCTCGTCGATCGAGTTGTCGAGCACTTCGGCGAACAGGTGGTGGTAGGCGCGCTCGTCCGTGCCGCCGATATACATGCCGGGGCGCTTGCGGACGGGCTCGAGGCCTTCGAGGACTTCTATGTCCTTGGCGGAGTAGCCGGACGAATCCGATTTCTCGCTATCTGACCTGTTGGAGGCAAACAGCTTTGCCTGGTTGTTCTTGGCCATGAGTACCCTGAGGTCCGAATCAACGCCTGTGCGCGAGCATGTGAGCTAGCCTGACGGCTCTGATATGGACAATTCTTGCGATTAAGAAAGCCTTGTAATTCGGGGCTTATGCGCGGCTAAAGCGCATTGTGGCACTCGTGATCCACAGCCGATGGGGGCCATTTGGGCCCGGTATGGGGCCGGGGCATGAGCCCGCGTAGGGACTGGCGTGAGCCGTCCGGGAGGCTGTAGCTTTGGGCTGATCTCCAATGGAGGGATCCGGGACGCGGGCAGCCCCGCGTGGTTTGGCTGATCGCTGAAGCGACCTACAGGTAGAAAAGAGGTTTCGCGGATCCCGCGTCCCCGGCAGGTGTCGTGCAGCGGCGAGGAAGCAGCGGGGTTTATTTCAACCGCCTGAACCCGTTTCGGCCACCTGCGTGCAGGTCATGGTATTCTGTGCATGATCCCTCGCAGCCTCTCGGATTTATCGGATTCACCCGGGCTCTTCACGCTCCGTGCGTCCACCTCGCGCCGTTGAACGGTTGCACGACCGCCCTCCTGCGAGGTGGATGAGAGAAGTACTCGCATGGCTGGGAAAGTGTAGGATCGGCATATTGCTGATACAGCGATTTGCGCGCGCGAGTGTTTGGAGTTGCGGGAGTCGCTCTGAACGACGGGGGTGCAGATTCGGCGGATAAGTCGGGTTTGGGGAGGAGATGGCAGCGCGTCGGAGATACGCGTTCCCGGCGGCGGCCGGGATCCAGTCTTCGCACGCAGTGCGAATTTGCAAGCAGCAGAAGCAAAAGCGCGCTGATGCACGCTGGCTGGATCCCCGCCCTCCGCCGGGAACGCGACCGTGCCAAGCGGCACGCTTCCAGTGACAGTGTTTGCGGGTGTGCAGCGACTCCCTGCCCTTCGCGACGCCGCCTTCGGCGGCTCCTCAGGGGGGGGACTCCCCACCAATGATCAAGGGGTTTTTGGCTCGTACCTGACCGAGCCGAGTTTCCCCGGATTATAGACCGTTCTGGCCTTGAGCATGGCGCAGGCGACCGCCAGGAGCCGATCGGCGACGCCCCGCAAGGCGCGGCCATGGGAGTGTCCTCGTCCTCTCAGCGCTGCGTATCGCTCCCGGCTGCGCGCGTCATGTTGGGTCGCGACCCTGGCCCAGTGATAAACCGCTGTTCGCAGCCTGCCGGAGCAGGCCTTGCGCATTTCGACCCGACAGGATTTGCCGCTCCTCTTGGTGACCGGGGCCACTCCGGTCAAAGTGCGCAAGGCGTGATAGTCTCGCGCTTGGATGGCCGACCAGCCTTCCGTGAGCAACGTGGCGAGGACGATCCTTCCCACTCCCGGCAGAGAGTACAGGATCGCCGCGTCGCGTTGCTCGATCGGCTGCCCCGGTTCGGGTTCCGGACCGGCGAGAGTTTCGACAAGCTTGTCGATCTGTCGGGTGACCTCCTTGAGCTGACGGTTCACCAGGAGCACCCGCTCAGCGAGCGCAGTAATGTGAGCCTTGGCGGCCTCCGCGGCCGGGCGCAACGGTGAGAGCCGGGCGTCGAAGGATCGCAACCGCATCTGCGGCGCTAAGCCGACGTATGCGGTGCGCGCCAAGCACGCGCGCAGCTTTCTTTTCACTGAGTTTGCCGGCTTCGGCCGGTGTCGGCGCCAACGCCCAGAGCTCTAAAAACCATGCAGCGCCAGGATCTTCGCCAAGCTCAGGCGCCTGAGGATAATAGCGCCAGAGCTGCTGACGGATGCGGTTGGTAAGCCGGTTGCGCTCTTCTTTCAGTTCATCGCCCATCCGCGACCACTCTCTCAACCCCACCACGACAGGATCGAGGATCTCGAGGCGACGGAAGCAATGACGGTCAGTTCGTAACGATGAGGCAAGAACCAGCGCATCCCGGCGGTCGTCCTTGGCCCCGGCCGGCGAGAACCGGTCACGGAAGCGGTCAAGCTGTTTGGGATTGATGGCGAACACGGCAATGCCGCGATCCATCAAAGCTTCGACGACCGGGCCGTGAGGCACTTCAATGGCGACTGCGACCTCGTCGGGGGCAGAGGCCTGCGCCAGCAGCCAGTTGACCATCGCGCCCAGACCATCGCCATCATGCGCGAAGGAGCGCTGTACCGGGCCGGCTGGCCCCAGAAGACAGACCTGGTGCTCGAGACTTGCCCAATCGACGCCGACAAAGACGGTCGGCTCCTTATCCATCGTCACCTCCCTTTGTTGAACGAGCCGCCGTGTCGCTTCACCATTCCCTGTACTGGCGCTCGGATCCAAAAGTGCCGGCGCAACTCCCCACTGGGCGTGCAACACGGGCCAACCGGTCGAGGCGCGCGTCCCCCCAGGCGTTCAAGACGCAGGGGGCGAATGGCTGCTCTCGACCAGCCGGCTCGCGACGGTCATGATAAACACAAACCGCACTGAACGGGTACAGGGAGGGAGCGAGCCAGGCGGTTCGGGAGTGCCTCAGGCCACGTCGGATTTCTTGTCGTGAGCAGCGTGGATCTTCTTGCTCACCAGGCGGTCGAGTTCGTTGGCGACCGAGGAGCGGTGGATGAAGGCTTCCTCTGGCATGTCGAGGATGATTGCGATCGTCTGGAAGTGATATTTCACCACGTCGACATCGTAGGTGTCGGTCATGCCAACGCCTTCGACGTAGCGCAGGGATGAGCTCCAGACGCGGCCGATGGTGTCGTCTCCGAGGTGGGAGACTTCATCCGAGTTCTGCTGAAGCATGCGGTACATACCGCGAATGCCGGCGACGCGATCGCCCTGAGTGCGATTGGCGTAAGCGGTGAGATTGTCGATAATTGCCCGCAGCTTGAAGGCATTCTCTTTGGACTGTTCGGTCTGCGCCTTCTGCGGCGGCTCGTCCGTCAGGCGGCGCCAGGGGCCGGTGTAGGCGGTGTCTTCCTTGCGCCGACGGCAAGGGCCGACATAGTTGCGACTATCGATGAACTTGCGAGGGCGCAGGACGACTTCTTCGATGCGCGACAGCACGCCTTGCGCGCTGACAGGTTTGAGCAGAAATTCGTTGATGCCCGACTGTCGCGCGGACATCAGCTGCTCGTGGTCGATGATGCCGGCAAGCAGAATGATCGGTGTCTCGCGGGCAAGGCCTGTGGTGTTGCGTCGGATCTCGCGCGTGAATTCGAGGCCGGACATGCGGCCGGCATCCCAGTCGACGAAGATGATGTCGGGCTTGAATGTGCGGCCGACGGTGAAGGCTTCCATCGCGCTGGCGGCCGCGTTGATGTTGGTGATCATTAGGCGACGCAGGCTGTCGGCGACGACGCCACGCATATAGGCGTTGGGGTCAACGATCAGGATCTTCATGCGCTTGAGGTCGCTGGGGGGAATGGTGCGCTCGTCAGTCATCAGGCGGCGTTCTTTTTCTGGATGATCTGGCCGAGGGCCAAAGACACTGTGTCACGCGCATCAACAAATGCGGGCGGCAGGGCGGCGAGTTGTTCAAGCGCGGACAACGCGGCGGAAATGACAGGCTCTTCGACCTGTCCCAGCGGGGCGGCGATTCCGATATAGGATTCGAACGAGGCGAGACCGGCCACCAGCGCCTCGTCGTCCTGTTGGGCCGCGAGCGATTTTGCGCCGCGCACCTGCGAGATGGCCTTGGCTAGCCGGGGCGAGTGACCGCTGTCCAGATCGACGCAGGTTTCGCGAAGAGCTGCGAGTTTTTCGCGGATGGGCGAACGGCGGGCCAACTCATCCTGGTCGATCATCACCGGGCGATCCACTTGGCGGCGCTTCTCGCCATAGTAGTCGGCTGGATTCTTGCGGCGGCGGCAGGGCCCGAGAAAAATGGCACTGTCGATGAACGGTCGCGGCGTCTCGATCACCATCTCGAGCCGCTGGCGCAGCGCGATGGGCGAGATGGGCTTGGTGAGAAATTCGTCGATGCCGGCATCGCGGCCGGAGATGACCTGGGGACCGGTGAGGCGGGGGGTGAGGAGGAGGAGGGGGAGACGGCGAAGGTGGTGGTCTTCGTGATTGCGGAGGTCGCGCGCGAAGGTGAGGGCGTCGAACGGCCCGTCCTTGTCCAGCGACAAAAGGATGAGGTCGACCCGGATTTCGCAGAGCGTCGAAAAGGCCGCTTCTGCGCTGCGCACGTTGGGAATGTTGGCGACGGTGAGGTGGCGCAGAATCTCGACGATCAGCTGACGGCTGACGCTATGCCCGTCCGCCACCAGAACCGACAGGGTTCGGGGATTCAACGGCCGAGGTTTTCTCGGATCGTACATTGCGATGCGTGCCACCCGTTCCGAGTTCGAGGGCAGACTATGGCCTTAAGGTAATTATCCGGTTGAGATCGGGCCGCGTAGGCGACGAAAATCCAGTTAGTCGCGGACTTAGCCGAAAAAATGAGGAAATTCAGTGTAACCCATGCGTTGGCCTAAGGTGTGTAACTTGCTATGGTTCGCCTCCAACGCAGGAGACCCGCCTTTTGAGTGACGACGAGAAGCTCGACCAGCGCATCCAGCTCGTGGCGTCGTCCAGTTTCGGCCGGCACGTCGACGAATGGCGCCGAACGCAAAAAGACTTGCCGAGCCGGTCCGAAGCCATCCGGCGTCTGGTCTATCACGGGCTGAAGCATGAAGAGGAACATCCCATGCGCATGATCACCGCGATCATCCGGCCTCACCGCTATGAGGCTGTGCGCGATGCGCTGATGAAGATGGGCGTCTCGGGCATGACGGCGACGCAGGTGCAGGGCTTTGGCCGGCAGCGCGGCCAGACCGAGTTCTATCGCGGCAATGAATATCAGGTCGCCGAAGTGCCGAAACTGAAGCTTGAGGTTGCGGTGTCTTCGGGAATGGCGGAGGCGGTCGTCGAGGCGATCACCAAGGCGGCGGGCTCGGGCAAGATCGGCGACGGCAAGATCTTCATATCGGGACTCAGCGACGTGGTGCGTATCCGCACCGGCGAGCGCGATGAGAAGGCGCTGGACTAGCGCGACTGCGCAGCGCCGGCTGAAGCGATGCGAGTTGCAGGAGGCTCGAAGCCGGGGAAGGCTTCCTGCGCGGTCATCGTATCGGGCAGCACATAGAAGATGCCGCCATTCTTGAAGATCTTTGCCACGACCTTCTTGTAAAAGTCAGGCGAGACGTTGATGCAGCCGTGCGTGATGCGATTGTCGTCAGGCTCGGGGCTCGCGAGGCGCTCCTTGCGCTTCTCGCGTCTGCTGGCCTTGCTGACGAGCACGGGATGGATCGAGACGGACGTCGCATAGTCGACCCACAGGACGCGCTCGCCACTGGCTGCGGGGCCGAAGCCTGCGCGGAAGCGACCTGCAGGCGTCGTACGGTCGTTCATCGGAATGTCCTTGAGTTCGCGGTCGCCGATGCCGGGCGCTGATGTGTCGCCAAAAGCAGAGCCTAGGAGGGCGGGCGCCATGCCCTGTACCTTGCCGGCTGCGTTGAAGATCAGGATTTGTGCGGCGGCCTTGTCGATGACGGCGAAGGGCATTCCGCGATTATCCTCCGTGGCGAGAATCCACCCGGCGAGATCAACCACGGAATCTGAAACGGGCTGGCCGGGGGCGACCTCATCGGGTGGGGCGTCGGGGGCTGCAGCCGAGGCAGGAGCAGATTTGGATGAAGCAGGAGAGGACTTTGCAGGTACAGACTTCGTCGGCGCAGATTGGGCCAGAGCGGCGGGTGCAGACGCGCCTGCCCAGGCCATTGCCGCGGAGAGCAGGAGAAATCGAAGCAAGAGTTTCGATTCAATGCGAATGGCGCCGCTCCATGCCATTGAAAGTCAGGGGCCGAAAGTCCGGGTCTGAACGGGATCAGGCTGCCAACAGAAAGCCTGACCCCAAGTCAGATCGTCAGTTCTGAGCTTCTAGTCGTCCAGGGGTCAACCCCGGGGCTTCTTCATCGGTGCTTTCTCGAGGTTATCGACGCGGCCGGTCAGCTGATCGAGGCGCTGGTTGGCGGTGCGGGCGTCGGTCGCCGCAGCCTGTGCGGCCGTGTTGGCGGCGCTGGCGCTGGACGCGGCGGACGCTGCGGCAGAGTTGCCAGCTTCGGCGCGTTGCGCGGCAGTGGCGACGCGGGCGTCGAGCGCATCGATGCGGCTGTTGGTGGCGGCGAATTTCTCGTCAACATAGCCGGTGCTGGCGCAGGCCGTGAAGCTCACGGCACCGAGTGCGATGACAATTGCGACACGCGCGGTCGCGGCGTGCTTCTTGAGGAAAGACATATACGAAATCCTTTTCATGGGTTGTCGTAGGAACCTGTGGATTAGTTTGTGTATGCCACGCGCAGGCGCGTTAACGCCCATGCGGTCCGGGCTAATGCGTAACGCACGTGGCCCCCGGTTGTTCCGGGTGCGGACGATATTTTTGTAGCATACGTTTTGCCGAGAACCGGTATTACCGTCCGTTCACGTACGAACTCGTCTGAAGAGTGTGCCTAAAGGCGGTGCGTTCTTTTCCGGCGCTCTTTCGGCAGGATTCGGTCATCAGGACCGGGTGGCCGGTCGCGATTTACCAGCGTCACGAGCGCGCGCCAGATCAGCCAGAGCGGAAGCACGATAAGCGCGCCGAGTAGGAGCGGCATGGCGGCGAGTTGCGCCGACCATGTTGCGATCTTGACGATACCGTCGAGGATCTGTCCGGCGCCGACGCCAAGCGTGAAGCCGGGCGCGAAGGGATTGAAGCCGCCGGCCTGGAAGATGGCGCCTACGATCACGCAGACAAGGACGAGTCGCGTCCAGCCCTTCCAGCCGACATTGAACATGCGGCCAGAGAAAGTAACGGGCCGGCGATGCAGGCGCGGATGGTCGTCGGTTGAATCCCAGAACTGTTCGTTACCCGGAGCCTGTTCGAAGTGAATCTCGCGCGCGGGCGCTGGCCGCGAAGGATCTGGCGCGACTTTGGCGGGAACAGATGTATCGTCCGACCGGGATTGTGACATCTGCGAAAGTTATCAGTCTATCGGCTCAAGTCCACGGGGCTGACTGTTTTCTTCGCCCTCGTTGTCGAGGACGAGGATCTGCTTCAGCGGGTGGCCCTTCTTCGGCAACTCGACCTGATGCGGATACGGGATCGTGATGCCGTTTTTATCGAAGGCCAGTTTGACCGACCGTATGGTGTCGCAGCGTGCGTCCCACCAGTCGGCGCTCTTAACCCATGCGCGGGCGCGAAGATCAACTGAAGAAGTCGCCAGTTCCACAACTTTGACCCAGATGGGCGGCTCATCGCGGATGCGGCTGTCAGCTTTCAGCACGTCGCTGATCACGCCGATGGCCTTGTCGATGTCGTCGTCATAGTCGATCGAGAAGAGGAGATCGAGGCGACGGAGGCTGCGCGTCGAGTTGTTGATGATGAGGTCGCCCCAAGCCTTGTCATTTGTGACGACGACCTCGCGATTGTCGACGGTGGTGAGCACGGTGGTGAAAGGCGTGATGTCAGTGATCGTGCCGATCTGGCCGCTGACCTGCACGACATCGCCGATGCGGTAGGGACGGAAGACCGCGATCACCACACCGGCGGCGACGGCCTTGAGCGTGTCCTGCAGCGACAGGGCGATGGCAAGACCTGCGGCGCCGATGATTGCAAGCAGCGAGGCAGTGTCGAAGCCGAACTGCTGAAGCGCCGCGACGGCGCCGATGGCAAACGCGCCGAAGCGAACCAGAGAGCCGAGGAACGCGAACAGAGTCTCGCCGCCATTGTGGGCCTTGCCCAACTGATTGCCGAAGCCACGCACGCGCGAGCCCAGCCAAGAGCCAAGGAACCATACCGCGACAAGAATGACGAAGCCCTTGATGGCCGCAATGCCGAGTTCCTGGGCCTCTGCGAGCGGAAAACCAAAAATCAGATTGGCGACGATGACGGCTGACGCAATGAATACAGCGGCGCGGACCAGGGCCGCGATGATCTCGATCATGATGTGATCGGCTGACCGGGGCTGTTTGTCCTCCGCCTTGCGGCCACGGAGGCCCGATAGCTTGTTCGCGGAGAACCGGAGTATTCCCGAGATGACGCGTCCCAGCAGGTAGCCGAGCGCCAGCACCACGGCGGACCACATCCATTTCTGTGTCGGCCCGTAGATGTCTACGGCCCAAGTCTGAAATTGCGTGAACTGTTCCTGAAATTCCATACGTGAATCGGCCTGTTTTGTTGTCGCCGTGCTGGCCTAACGCCAAATTGCAGGCAGCCCAACCCATCTGGGCGCACTTCGCGATGAACTGAACGCGCTAGGTGGTTTTCTGGTAGCAGCCCCATTGGCGCTGCATCTTCAGGCTCCAGGCGAGTGCGGTCGCGAAAACCTGTGCCTTTGCGTCGAAGATGCCCCGATCGCGGTAGGTATTCCACGGATCGTTCCAGGTGAGCGGGCTGTACTGGAACAGGCCCTTGTAAGGACCAGCCGGATTGATGACGGTGGAGCGGCCGCCGGATTCGCACATCATGACCGCGAACATGCGATCCGCACTTTCGGCGTAGGGGTGTTGGGCGCGCGCAAGCACGATCCATGTGCGGTAGAGGCTGAGCGTCGCCGCGTCGGGCGCGGCGTTGGGATTGGGCGCCGGAAGAGGCGTTGCAGGGGGCGTTGGTGTGGCGGCGGGCGCCACTGGTTTCGTGGCGCAGGCGGACAGTGCCAGAGCGAGGCCAGCGCCAAGCGCGATCAGCAGACGCGTCTGGCGCTTTCCTTGAACCACTACGTGCCTCACCGCTTCTGTTGGCCTGAGTGCACGCTATCATGAGCGGTGCAGGGCTCAAAGCCGTGACGCGCGCGAGCGTTCTGCTAGGGTGGGGGAAGCGGGAGACTCAGATGAAGTATCTGAAAGCGGCGGGTGTGATCATTGGTGCGCTTTGCGTGCTGATGGGGGTCGTCTGGATATTCCGGGGGATCAACGTGCTGCCGGGCAGCTTCAAGACGGGCGATATCAACTGGTCGTATCGCGGCGGCGCGCTGGCGGTTGCCGGGTTGGTGCTGTTGCCGGTATCGATGCTCAAGTCTAAGACGAAGGGTTCGTGAGCGAACTTTCGGAGCGACATCTGCCTATTGATGGGTCGAGAGCGCGGCCTGCGGCTTTCCGGGGCGTGGGATCGGAGATCGTGCGCTACCTGAGCGCCGGCTATCTGAAGCTCACCGGATGGGAGGTGCACGGCGACTGGCCCTCGCTCGACAAGGCTGTGCTGGTGGCGGCTCCACATACGTCCAATTGGGACGGGCTCAACATGCTCGCGACAGCGGGCTTTTATCGCGTGAAGCTGCGGTGGATGGGCAAGGCGAGTCTGACGCGTGGTCCGTTCGGGTGGCTGATGAAGGCGCTGGGGTGTGTGCCGATCGATCGTTCGCAGAGCAATGATGTTGTCCGCGTGATGAGCGAGGCGTTCGGCGCGCGGGACAGGATGGTGCTCGCCATTCCGCCTGAGGGCACGCGTAGCGCAGTACACGAATGGAAGAGTGGATTCTATCACATCGCGGTTGCGGCCGACGTGCCGATTGTCCTGAGCGTGCTCGACTATGGCGCGCGCACGGTAAGTCTTGCGGCGGTGGTGTATCCGAGCGGAGACTATGAGGCGGATCTGGCGCTGATACGCAGTCACTATGTTGATGCGGTGGGGAAGAATCGCGCGAAGTTTGCAGCTTCAGTCGCCGAGTAGCGCTTCCAGGGTTTCGATGCGGTCGGCTTCGCGTGAGGGTTTGTCCCAGCGGATGCGGTGGATGCGGGGGAAGCGCATGGCGATACCGGAGCGATGGCGGGCGGAGCGCTGCAGTCCCTCGAAGGCGATCTCGAGGACGAGGCCTTCATCCATGTTGGCGGTGACGGAGCGGACCGGGCCGAAGCGCTCGCGGGTATTGTCGCGGACATATTTGTCGAGCAGGTCGAGTTCTTCGTCGGTGAATCCGAAATAGGCTTTGCCGACGGGCGAGAGTTCTTCCCCTTCCGGTGTGGTTCGCCAGACGCCGAAGCCGAAATCGGAATAGAGGCCGGAGCGCCGGCCGTGGCCGCGCTGGGCGTACATCAGTACGGCGTCAACGGTGTGGGGATCGCGCTTCCACTTGTACCACTGGCCGGCGGGGCGGCCGGCGACATAGGGTGCATCCCAGCGCTTCAGCATCAGGCCTTCGATCTCGCGCGTGGGCGGGTTGGTGCGGAGGTCCTGCAGGGCGGTGGCGTCGGAGAAGGCGAGTATGGGCGAGAGATCGATGCGCGGATTGTCGAGCGTGACGACGAAGCGTTCGAGGCGTTTGCGGCGTTGGGCGAAGGGGAGGGGGCGGAGGTCTTCGCCGTTCTCGGTGAGGAGATCGTAGGCGCGCAACATTGCTGGGCGCTGCGCGATCTGTTTGGGCGAGACAGTCTTGCGGTTGAGGCGTTGCTGCAGCTCGTTGAAGGAGGCTACTCCGCCTGGCGGTGAGCGGATCAGGAGCTCGCCGTCGAGCGTGGCGTTGAAGTCTGCGCCCGAGAGAAGGTCTGGGAAGGCGGCGGAGATGTCGTCGCCATTGCGGGTGTAGAGGCGGCGGACACCCTGGTCGCCGGCCAGCTGAACGCGGACGCCGTCCCACTTCCATTCGGCGGCGAAGTCGGCGGGAGAGATGCGCGCGGGATCGAGGTCCTGCGCTTCCATACGCTCGGTCTTGTCGACCAGCGGGTGGGCGAGCATGGCCGGACGAAATGGGGCGAGGGCGGACTGGATGGGTTTCGGCGCGCGGCCTTCGAGCCATGCGAAAAGGTCGGCATAGGGCGGGGTGAGGCCGTGCCAGAGTTCTTCCATTTCGGCGATGTCGACTTTTCCGAAGTCAGCAAGAGCTTGCCGGGCGAGGCGCGCGGAGACGCCGATGCGCAGACCGCCGGTCATCAGTTTCAGAAGCGACCACCGGCCAGAGGCATCGAGGGCGCCAAGCCAGCCTTCGACGAGGATGATGCCTTGCGCCTTGGTGGACTGCATGAGGGGTTCGACGATCTCATCGAGCGCGGGCGCGCGGTTGGCGCCGGGGCGCTGGGGCCAGATCAGCGAAATCGTCTCGGCGAGGTCGCCGACGTAATCGTAGGACAGGTTGAACAGGACGGGATCGACGCGGGTGGCGACAAGCGCGCGGATGGCGGCGGGTTTGACAGAGGGGATGTTAAGATCGCCCGTGATTGCCGCGATGGCCCAACCGCGCGACGGATCGGGCGTGTGGCGCAGATAGTCGATGATCAGCTGGAGCTTCGCATTGCGCGACGGCGTGAGCACCAGCCGTTCGAGGAGCGCGGCGAAGGCTTGCATGGGGGAGATATAGCGTGCGTCGGAGGTCCTGCGAACTGCTGCCGAACGTGGAAACCTATCCCGTTGGCTGGGTTTGCAGTTGGAGGTCATAACAATGCGCACCGGCCACGTGGTCATCCCAAAGAGTGGGGAATAGGGCGAGAACGTCGC
Organism: Caulobacterales bacterium; assembly: GCA_038326205.1. Taxonomy (GTDB): domain Bacteria; phylum Pseudomonadota; class Alphaproteobacteria; order Caulobacterales; family Hyphomonadaceae; genus UBA7672. The sequence continues at coordinate 26,204 of JBBQJV010000014.1, forward strand.
CGCGACTGCGGGGGTGTCGATCCCAACCGGGGGCGGGGTTGGGCAATCTGAAGCTGGCACAAACGCGAACGTTGTGGCTGCCGAGCCTCTGGTATGTCACATCGCCGGTTTCCGCAGGTTGAGCCGCGGTACGACCGCTTTGACGCCCTCCTGTCTCATCGAATTGGTTGCAGACAATGGGAGGTCGCCGGGACCATTTTACCAAGTCTACCGTTACTTGCTCGATCGCTTCTCGCACGTCGCCATTCGCGTAATAGGCGCATTGAACCGCGCGAACGAGGTCCGCGATGCGATCCTCGGTCATCTCGTCGAGGCGCTGGTTGCGAGCGTCTCCGGGACTGCCGACAATGACGAAGCCGGCGATGATGGCTTCGCCTACAATTGCAGCCGCAGGAATGGCAATGGCGGGACCGAGTTTGCGATGCTCCGTCACGGTGATCTAGTCGGGCGCGTCTGTGGGACGGACCTCATAAGGCGGCTCGGGGCTGACAGTCGATGCGATGCTCGACTTCACGAGGTCTAGGAATTGGCAATGCCCCCCTGCCGGGTGGCCTTCGCCGAAGATGGCCCAGCCGCCGTAAGACGAATACGCCTGCCTCTCAACGGTCTGGTCTTGCGCGATGCGGAAGTTTGCGCAGATCTTGATCTGGGTCGGGCCGGTTTCCAGATAGGTGACGTCGCCGGGGGCAGCGGGCACGTCACCTGCACCGACCTTCAACTCCATTCCGCCGCTGCTGCCACACAGGGTCGGGGGCGTGCCGTGCGCCGGGGCGCTACGTGTCATGGCGGCAGTCGGGTAGTCGATGGGCGCGATACCGGAGGCGTCGAATGCGCATTGGACGACCCCGAGTATCTGTCCGATCTTCTGGCTTGTGATGTCATCCAATCTTCGGTCGCGCGCATGGCCGGGGCCGCCGACGATGGTAAAGCCGACGACGATCGCGATGCCAGCGACGGCCGCTGCGGCGATGGCGAGGATGGAGCCGAGATCGAGCCTTCTATTCACTGGGGGCCTGGTCATTGGCGTCTCCCTGTTCGGCGTCGCGGATAAAGTAGAAGAAGACGCCGCCAGCGAGAATGGCGATGACGAGCAGTTTCAGGATCAGGCGGCTGGAGAGTTCGCCGGCGAGGAAGCCGTAGACGAGGCCGATGGCGTCGCCGATCAGGGTGAACGCAGCGATGATAAGGGTGGCGTAGGTGAGCCATTTGCGGACCGCGCTGCGCTGCATGGCGGGGTTGGAGCGGCGCTGCTTGCGGATGTGAAGGGCGAGCCAGGCGAAGAGTGGGCCTCCGACGATGAGGCTGGCGATCGCCTGCCGGATCTGGGAGTCGTGGCCCATACCCCAAGTGTAACCTTCCTCCAGTTCATCCGCGATTGCGGTGTCGATAAGCGCAAAGAGAAGTGAGCCGAGATTCCAGGCGACCACGCCGAGTAGAATGAAGAGCACGAGATAGAGGAACGCTTCGCGCGCGGATACGTAGGCGCGGGGTTTGGGAACCGCCATGCCGAGATTGGTTTTCGCATAGGCATCCAGCGCTGCGTCCACTTCTTTCTGCGTCCAGCCGGCGCTGACCAGCGCAGCGGAAATGTTCTCGCGCTTTTCGCCCTTGTTGAGCGCTTCGCGGATGAAGAGGTCGAGGGTCTGGTTTGCCATTCCAGCAAGCTAGGCCGGATCGCGTTGGTGGGAAATCCGGAATAATCGTTCCCGGAGAAAAGTCGTTCATTTGGGTGCAACAAAACCGCGGGCGACACCATATGATGCCGCCCGCCGCCGCAGTCAGTTCGCGCCCGCTACGCCGTTGCAGCGCGCTCCGCCGCGCGGATGTCGACCTCGACGCCCGGTTCGGTACGGAACACCATCATGTTGCGCTGAGCCGTCGTGTAGGCGGGCCAAGCAGGGACTTTGGGGTTCGATGGATCGCCGTTCTTCGCGAAAGCCAGCCAGCTTTCGGACATCTGGTCGGCGATGACCTGCGCTTCGGCGCTCGTGCCGGACATCGACGCGGACTTGGCGACGTTGTCGAAGATCATGCCAATGTCGAGCGCGTGCGGAACGTAACGCCTGCCATCCATCACGGGTGTTTTCCAGTCGAGATGGTAGAAGAAAACCGGCGCTCCGCCTGCAGCTGCCTGAGCAGCCTTGCGGTCGGCGACCGTGACGCTGCCGCGGAAGAAGCGGTTGTCGGCATTTGCCATGAAGTAAAGTTCCGGCGCCTCGATGGCGGGGTAGTCCTTCCTGTAGAGAGAGATGACTTTTGCGGCGTCTTTGCCGGGGAAGGATTGCTTCATTGCGGCGGGCAGCGTTTCCCACGTCAGGCCGAAGTTCGGGTCATCCGCGCGGGTGAGCGATGTGCCCTCTGTACGGTTGCAGCCGATGAGCAGCGGAACGTTGGCCGACATGGGCGGCGCGTCGGGATCGAACATGTGGCGGGTGAACGTCTTGCCATCCTTCACGGGCGATCCGACGCCAGTGAGCCCCTGAGCGGCGGCCTGGATATCGGCGACGGGTTTGGCGAGGATTTCGCCGATGGTCGCTTTTGTCAGGCCGAGCTTCTTGACCAGTTCATCGGCGCCTTTGGCAGATGCATCAGGCTCGGCTAATTTGATGCCGGGACCGGACTGGGCGACCGAGCGGTGGAAGAGACCTTTCGCCCTGTCAGTTGACATAAGTGAGCAGGTTTTGACGCCGCCGCCGGATTCGCCGAAGATCATTACCTTGCCGGGGTCGCCGCCAAAGGCCGCGATGTTGTCGCGTACCCATTCGAGCGATTGCACCATGTCGAGCACGCCAGCTGCGCCCGAGTCCACGAACTGGTCGCCATAGCCGGCGAGATTGAGATAGCCGAACACGTTGAGGCGATGGTTGACCGTGACGATCACCACGTCGCCACGTTTGGCGAGGCGCACTCCGTCATACGCGTAGGACGAGCCCGAACCTGTCGACCAGCCGCCACCATGAAACCACACCATCACCGGACGCTTCTTGTCATCTGCCGCGGGCGTCCAGACGTTGAGGAAGAGGCAGTCCTCGCTTGTGGGCAGGGGCGGCACGGGGCGCCACGATGAGAACAGGCCGCCGCCATCGCCGGAGACAGGCTGCGGCGCTGAAGCTTCGTATTCAAAGCAGTCCTTCTCGTCGGTCCACGGTTCTGGCGCGCGCGGCGCCTGGAAGCGTGTGGTGGCTGTGTCGGCGCCGTAACGCACGCCCTTGAAGACGAATATGCTGTCTTCGAGATAGCCCTTCACCTTGCCATGTTTGGTGGCCACGACGGGGTTGATGTCGGGCATGACGGCGGAGGGCACGGACGTTGGATTGTCGCAAGCGGCAAGGACGCCGCCGGCAGCGGCGACGGCGATGACGGCGACGGAAGCCTTGAGTATGGCGCGGCGGCTGCCGCGCATGGGCGTGGTCATGATTGTCTCTCCCTAGGTTCCTCCGGTCTGCGCCGGATTGTGTTGCGGACACTAGGGTGCGTGGCATAGTGGCGTCTACCGCTAGCACATGACGATACGGAGAGTAGGTCGCTGACGGGCCCGCTGACCGAGCACTAACTCTTCCCTATTGGGGATATTGATGACAAAGTCGGACGTGCCCGAGGGCTTCGCTCCGCATTTCCGCAAATCACCGCTGACCGATCCTTGGGAGCCGCTTTATTCGAGGGTGCTCGAAGATCGCGTGATCATCGGGCTTCACGTGCGCGCGCCACACATGAACTCGCGGGGCATGCTGCATGGCGGATTGATCGTGGCGCTTGCGGACAATGCGATGGGGCTTAGTTGCGTTCGGGTGCTTTCGGCGCTTGATCGCAAGCCGCAGGGCGGGCTGGTAACGGTGTCGATGGCGACCGATTTCATCGGCACCGCGAAGATGGGCCAGTGGGTCGCGTTCGACACGCAGTACGTGAAAACCGGAAAGACGCTGTGCTTTGCGCAAGCTTTTGTCACGGCCGATGGCGAGGTGATCACGCGGGCGGATGCGAGATTCAGGGTGGCGTAGTCACCGCGCGTTCATTGCGCCCATGGACGCGTGGGCTGGTTGAGGATCATGATTTTCTGCCAGATCTTGCGCGACAGGCTGGTGGTGAGGTCCTCGATCTGGTTGACCGAGTCGATGATCACGGGATCGCGCATGTTCTGCATGTAGAGCGCGGCCAGCTTGCCGGTGAGCGACAGCATTTCGCTGCAATAGTCGAGATAGCGCATCAGCTCGAACTCAGTCATCTGGTGCGTGTCGGACGAGGCGGTGGAGTTGTACCTCTTCCACAGCTGCGCCGGGTCCTTGGTCAGTTGGTGCATGTCGACCACGTGGGCGATGGAGCGCAGTTCGTGCAGGTCGGCGAGCACAGCGGCGCGGCGCCAGCGGGATTCGAGATTGAGCAGGAACCAGCTTGCTGCGCCCGAAAGCGCGATGGTGTTCACTGCGGCATCGACGCCCTGCAGGACGTTGGAGACTTCGTCATTGAACTCGAAGCCCATCACGGTCAGCCCAAATGCGAAACTGAAAAGGCCGATGGCGCCGAGCGTGATGGCGATGCCGACGCCGACACGCAGCCAGATGTTCGGCTTGGCGACATAAGCCAGCTTGCGCTGGTCATCGCGGGCTATCTCCAGCAACTGCTTGCAGAGATTGGCGAGGCCCCGATTGGGGAAGCGCTCGAGGATACGCTTGTGGAGCGTCTCCAGCGTGGCTTCGATGCGGTCGGCGCTGAGTGAACGGTAAGGCATGGGGGATTACTGCCGTGCATCGGGCTCGCCGGAAAGGGGGCGCCCCTATTCTCCCGCCTCGTCCTCGTAGCCGACAAGGTGAAGCGGGCGGGCTTTGCGGCCCTCCAGCTCGGCCCAGCGGACGATGGCATCGTCGCGGCCGTGGGTGATCCAGAGCTCGTCAGGGTTCACGTCGCGTACGGTCTGCGTGAGTTCGTCCCAGTCGGCGTGGTCGGACAGGATCAGCGGCAGTTCGATGTTGCCAGCCTTGGCGCGCTGGCGGATGTTCATCCAGCCAGACGCAAAGGCCACGACAGGATCCGGGAAGCGGTCGACCCACGGCGTGCCGGCGGCGGACGGAGGGCAGACGATGATCTTGCCGGCATACCTCGCCTTGTCGTGGCGGGAGGCCTTGTCCGTGGGAACTGTTTCCAGCGGTCCGAGATCGACGCCGAGGCGCTGGTACATGTCGCATAGGTTTGTCGCGGCGCTGTGGAGATAGATTGTGTCGGCATAGCCCGCATCGCGCAGCTCGCGAATCACGCGCTGAGCCTTGCCGAAGGAATAGGCGCCAACCAGATGCGCGCGGTCGGGGAAGGCGCGCTGGGAGGCTAGCAGCTTGGCAACCTCGCCCACGCTGTCCGGGTGACGGAAGACCGGCAGGGCGAAGGTCGCTTCGGAAATGAAGATGTTGCACGGGACGACTTGGAACGGCGCGCAGGTAGGATCATGGCGGCGCTTGTAGTCGCCAGTGCAGACCATGGTGAGGCCCTTCCACGCGACCTCCACTTGCGCCGAGCCGATGACGTGTCCGGCGGGATGCAGTGTCACTTGAACTTCGCCGACGCGGTTGGTCTCGCCATAGCGGGCAGGCTGGCGTGAGGCGGCAAAGTTCTGGCCGTAGCGCACGGACATGGCCTCCAGCGTTTCGGGCGTCGCCAGCACGGCTGCGTGTCCTGCGCGGGCGTGATCGGAATGGCCATGGGTCACAACCGCTCGTTCGACGCCGCCGCGGACGGGGTCGATGTAGAAATCGCCGGGCGGGCAATAGAGGCCCTGCGGCGTCGGCCGGAGGAGGTCTTCGGGTCGGATCATTGAGGAAGATATGCCGTGTGGCAGGGGGTTAGCCAAATTTTTGACTGCCGTGTGCTCCAATTCCCAATCCTGCGCGTATCAGAGACATGAAACACATTGCCAGCGCTCTCGTCCTGTCGTTCGTCCTCGCCACGCCGGGGTGCATTACATCGTCCGGACCGGGTGGCGCGCCGCCGCCGGTTGCCCAGGTGGATTTCGCCAAGCTTTATACCGGCGACTGGCACGAGATCGCATTCCGGCCGAACTGGGCGACCGAAGGCTGCGTCGCGGGCGTTACCCGCTACTCGGCCAAGGAAAAGGCAAATGAGATCGGTGTCCGCGATTCGTGCCGCGAAAAGACCGTCGAAGGCAAGGAGAAGGTCGTCGAGGGAACGGGACACATTCTCGATCCCGGCACGAACGCCAAGATCCGCGTCGACTACTTCCTGTTCATTAGCCGCGAGACTTGGGTTGCCGCACTGGCGCCCGATTATAGCTGGTTCATCACCACGACCCCCGATTTCGGCGAGATTAACATCTTCACGCGCAATCCCCAGCCGGATCCGGCGCTGCTCGCCATGCTGAAAGCGAAGATTGCAGGTTGGGGATACGACATGAAGCTTCTGGTGTTCCCGCCGCAACCTGCGAGGTAGGGTGCCTCTGTGCGCTTAACGAACTGACGAGATACAGCCCGCTTGCATCTATAGCCGTTGCCTGAGCGCTTGGTAAGGCGTCTGACCGTTGAATGCGCCATGTGGCCGTCTGAAATTGTAGAAGTGCTCCCATTCGTCGAGTTTGGCTTCGAGATCGACATCATCCTTGTACGACAGGAGCTGGTAAAGCCCTTCCTGGTCTGAGCGATGAGAGCGCTCGACTTTTCCATACAGCTGCGGCGTGCCGCGCTTGATGTACGCGTGGCGAATGCCCTGCTCCTCGATATGCCAATGGAACTTGGCTTGGAATTCGTGACATTATCGGTACGAATTTCACGGATCCGGAATGGAAACTTTTCGATGATGTGATCGACGAAGTCGATCGCAATAGCTTGGGTATGCTCCTCGTAGATCTTGAGCGCCAGGATGTGCGTAGCGTCGTGGATGGCGGTATATTGGAAGCGACGAATTTTCTCACCGCGCGGCCCCTCGAAGGTGAGGAATTTGACATCCATCTGGATTTGATGGCCGGGGACCTGCTTGTTGTAGCGTTTGCTGTGGATCTTCCGGAGGCGCGTTCCGCGCGGCAGCCGGCTTACGCCGTTGCGCCTTAGGATTCGACTGACGCCGGCTTCAGAGATTTTGATGCCGTGATAGCGGGCGAGATACCAGACGATGCGGATCGGGCCGAGGTGATAGGTGCTGCGCAAATGCAGAACCTTGTCGACGATCTCGGGCGGCGCGCGGTTGACGGGGTTCTTTGGGATCGGCTTGGCGTTGACAAGTCCAGCTTCGCCGAGCTGCCGGTAGGCGGTGCGCCAGCGATAGAAGCTCGCTCTGCCGATGCCAAAGTAGCGGCAGGTCTTCGCCACACAGCCTGATTGCTCCGCATAGCGAAGAATCTTGATTTTACACTGAACATCCCGAGCCTGATCGGCCATCTGTCGCATCTCCCATGCCGCTTGCCGTCATCATGGAAAATATCTCGCCAGTTCGTCCAGTCCTACAGGCTGGCTATGGGTGAATGGTAGCCCGTAGTATAACGGTACCGCGCCGGAATGGGCGGTGTGGTTCTGGTTTGGCGTCTGTGCCGTCGACTTTGTGGTGTTCTGGCTGTTGCTGACGCATCCTCGTGCTGGCACTGCGTCCGGCGTCGCGATCATGGTTTCGACAATGTCTGTCAACTGGACGCAGTTTCCGACGTTCGAATCAACATTCAACTGGGTTCTGATCGGGTTGACGATATTCGGCGTGACTATTGTCGCGCTGGCGCCCTGGCTCTGGAGCGCATCGCGTTGGAGATTGGGCGCATCGCCGTGAGTATCGGGAGCAACGAACGCAGCCGTCAAAGCAGCGAGACCGAGTGCGCTGAGCAATAGCGATGCGCGGATCGACACGGTCATGGATACATTTCTTGCGTGGATTTGGCCAACAAAGTATGAATACAAGGGCGGGGCGACTTAACGATCTCGGGACAATTGCGGACCAAGCACCTATCTTGGGTAGATGGCCGACGACCAGACAGCGCTTGAATCTACAGGCACAGGCATGGGCTTGTTGCCGCCGCGCTTTGCGAACTGGTTCGGCGCGCGTGGATGGGAGCTGCGGCCGCATCAGGCAGATCTGATCGCGGCCGCGCGGCAGGGTCAGGGCGGGTTGGTGATCGCGCCCACAGGCGGCGGCAAAACACTCGCCGGCTTTCTGCCCAGCCTGATCGAACTCGCCGCCGCGCCTCCGCGTGTCCACCCCGCTCTGCACACGCTATACATTTCTCCACTGAAAGCTCTCGCCACCGACGTGGCGCGGAACCTGACGCAGCCGGCGACGGAGATGAAGCTCGACCTGACGCTCGACACCAGGACGGGCGATACCAGCCCCTCGCGCAGACAGCGGCAGAGGGCCAAGCCGCCGGACATCCTGCTGACCACGCCGGAGCAGCTGGCGCTGCTGGTGGGGTCCGAACACGCCGGGCGCTTCTTCGGCGATTTGCGCGCCGTCATCGTGGACGAGGTGCACGCCATCGCGCAGACCAAGCGGGGCGACATGCTGGCGCTGGGCCTCGCCGCGTTGCGAGTGTGGGCGCCCGCAGCGCGGCATATCGGACTGTCGGCGACCGTGAGCGATCCTGATGCGCTGGCGCGCTGGCTCGGACCGGGCACGCCGATCATCCGGCATCAAGGCGGGGCCAAGGCGAACATCGACGTGCTGGACAGCGAAGCGCGCATTCCGTGGTCGGGTCATTCGGGGCGGCACAATATTGGCGAGGTCTATCGGGCGATCAAGGCCGCGAAGATGTCGCTCGTCTTCGTCAATACGCGCAGTCAGGCGGAGATGACGTTTCAGGAGCTGTGGCGCCTCAACGAGGACAGCCTGCCCATCGCCCTGCACCATGGCTCGCTCGATATCGAGCAACGCCGCAAGGTCGAGGCAGCGATGGCGGCTGGCAAGCTGAAGGCGGTGGTTTGCACCTCGACACTCGATCTTGGCATTGACTGGGGTGACGTCGATCTGGTTGTGCAGATGGGCGCGCCCAAGGGCTCCTCCCGCTTGATTCAGCGGATCGGACGATCCAACCACCGGATGGATGAGCCGAGCCGCGCCCTGCTCGCGCCGTCCAATCGCTTTGAGGTGCTGGAGTGCCGTGCGGCGGTAGAGGCGGTGGCGGCGGGAGAGCTGGATGGGCCGGGGCCGCGGCGGGGAGCGCTGGATGTGCTGGCGCAGCACATCATGGGGCGTGCGTGCGGTGGTGGCTTCGATGCGGTGAAGCTCTACGAGGAAGTGCGGGTTGCGGCGCCCTACGCCGATCTCGACCGGGAGACGTGGGATCGCGTTGTCGATCTAGTCGCCACGGGCGGCTATGCGCTGAAGACCTATGATCGCTATCGCCGCATCGTGCGCTTTCCCGATGGGGTCTGGCGTGCGCGCAATGACGATGTGCGCAGCCGGCATCGGATGAACATCGGCGTCATCATCGAGGAGCCTATGATCCCGGTGCGCATGGTGTCGTTCTACAAAGGGGCCAACGCCGACAAGCGCCTGACGCGCCCGGGACGCAAGCTGGGCGAGATGGAGGAGCATTTCTTCGAAATGCTGACGCCCGGCGACACGTTCCTGTTTGCCGGCGAAATTCTGCGCTTCGAGGGGATCTCGGATTCTGATGCGCTGGTGACGAAGACCTACGACCCCAGTCCAAAAATTCCTTCCTACAATGGCGGCAAGTTTCCGCTGACCACGTTTCTGGCGGATCGCGTGCGCCACATCCTGCATGATCGTGACAACTGGAACAAGCTACCCGATCAGGTACGCGAATGGATCGAGGTGCAGGAGCGCAAGTCGATCATTCCGTCGGCTGACCAGTTATTGGTGGAGACATTCCCGCGCGGGGATCGCCACTATCTGGTCTGCTATCCGTTCGAGGGGCGACTGGCGCACCAGACGCTCGGCATGCTGCTGACGCGGCGACTGGAGCGCACCGGCCTCAAGCCGCTCGGCTTTGTGGCGTCGGAGTACGCGCTGTCGATCTGGGCGCTGGAGGACATGCGCAGCGAAGACATGGACTATCTGTTCTCGGAAGACATGCTGGGCGACGACCTGGATGCATGGATGGAGGAAAGCGCCCTGATGAAGCGCACCTTCCGCAACAACGCGCTGATAGCCGGGCTGATCGAACGCCGTCTGCAGAAGCACAAAAAGACCGGCCGGCAGATCACGTTCTCGACCGACCTGATCTACGATGTGCTGCGTAGCCACGAGCCGGACCACATCCTGCTGCATGCCGCGCGACAGGAGGCGGGCGATGGCCTGCTTGACGTTCGCAGACTTGGCGAGGCGTTGAAGCGCATAAAAGGCAAGATCGTCCATGCGAAGCTGGAAAAGATTTCTCCGTTCGCGGTGCCGGTGATGCTGGAGATCGGCAAGGAGCCGGTGTTCTCGGGCAATGCAGCCGAGGCGATCCTGCGCGAGGCGGAGGACGATCTGGTCCGGGATGCGATGAGCTGAAGCTAGTTGCCTTCGAACCTGTCACCCAAATTGCCGGCGCGGCGACCTGTGCCGAACTCTTCGGCCGACTTGCGCGCCTCCTCGGCGAACGCATCCCATTGGGCCTGCGTTGAGCAGACCTTCTGCGGGAAGTTCGATCCCGTCGTCTTCATGCTTTTGCAGATCCTCGTGTCGGCGAGGCCTCTGGCCTTGGCAGCCCGCGACTTGTCGAGTGCGGCCCAGCGTGTGGCGGCGCTGCCCGAAGGAGTTATCAGAGTTGTACATCCGGTGAGCGAAACCGAGCCCACAATGGCGCTCACGATCGTAATGCCGACATATCGCATGCATTTCCCCATCCGGTTTTCTTGCCGAACTTTGAGAAATAGGCGGGCCTTCCCGGCTCTGCCACGTGAGGGGCGCCGACCTGGTCAACCCTTCGTCAGTCCCGATTGAAGCGGCCGACGTTGGAATATTGGCGGGCTTCGGTGAAGAGGGCCTCTGTCTCGAGGCGGCGGCGTTGGTCGAATGTCGCCCACGACTCCCTGGTTGCGCAGATGGTGCGTGGAATGTTGGTGTCCGGCGGCGTGTCGCGACGGCACTCCATACCCGTGATGTCGGTTTCGGCCAGCGTCATGGTCTGCTTTGTTACCAGCGGCTTCGTGCTGATACAGCCCGACAACACGAAACCGGACAACAGGACGCTGGAAATCAGCAGATAGCGACTGGTCATGTGCCTCTCCGAGCTCTGCTGTAGGCTAGCATGGTCGCCGCACCGGTGACAGGTTGCAGTGAAACAATCCGGCCGCAGTTGACGTAAGGGCCAACCGCCGACACGGTCCCGCCGATGCAATCCGCGCTGAAAAGCACCGACGCAGGCAACGGCCTCGACCTGCTGGTCGCGGACGCTCGCGTGCGCGCGCTGACGTGCGGCGCTTTATGGTGGGAGGCGGAAAGCGTGCTGGTCGTGTCGGACCTGCACCTCGAGAAAGCGTCGTCCTATGCAGCGGGCGGTCAAATGCTGCCGCCGTATGACACGCGCACCACGCTGGCGCGGGTGGAGAGGCAGATGGCCGCCCTCTCCCCGCGCATTGTCATCTCGCTGGGCGACAGTTTTCACGACAGGCGCGCGCGGCCCCGCATGGCGGCGGACGATGTCGCGCGGCTTAGGCAGATGACGGGGCGCAGCGATTGGGTCTGGGTTGAGGGGAACCATGATCCGGCGCAGCCGGAGGATCTCGGTGGGCGCGCGACGTTCGAACTGGCGATCGGCCCACTGACTTTCCGCCACATTCCGACAGCGGGCGATGCGCCCGGCGAGGTCGCGGGCCACCTTCATCCGTGTGCCAAGGTGCTCGGTCGTGGCGGGCGTGCCGTGCGGGCGCGCTGCTTCGCCACGAATGGCGAGAGACTGGTGATGCCGGCCTATGGTGCGCTGACGGGCGGGCTGAATGTCCTTGACCCGGCTTTCGGGGTGGTGTTCCCGAACGGACGACTGCGGGTCGGCGTAATGGGGCGCGATGCGGTCTATCTCGCGGGCCTAGACAGCCTCGCTCCGGATGGCGCACGATAGCTGCGGCTTGACCCTGCCCGCCGCCACGAATAGGCGGAGCGCTCAGGAGTCTCCCATGCCCGTCGCCGATATTGCGCAAGCCGCAAAAGCCTGGCCTTTCGAACAGGCCCGCGAGCTGAGGGCGCGCATCGAGAAGCTGGAGAAGGCCGGGCGCGCCAAGGATGCGCCGGTGGTGTTCGAGACCGGCTATGGTCCGTCCGGACTGCCGCACATCGGGACGTTCGGCGAAGTGGTGCGCACGACAATGGTGCGTCGTGCGTTCGAGGCGTTGACGGACGGCGCATACACCACGCGGATGATCTGCGTGTCGGACGATATGGACGGCATGCGCAAGGTGCCGGACACGGTGCCGAACCCCGACAAGCTGCAGAGCTTCATGCAGAAGCCGCTGACGTCGGTGCCCGACCCGTTCGGCACGCATGAGAGCTATGGCGCGCACATGAATGCGCGGCTGCGCGCCTTCCTCGACAGTTTCGGTTTTCAGTACGAGTTCGCCTCGGCGACCGAGCTCTACAAGTCAGGCCGGTTTGACGCGATGCTGCTGCGCGCTGCCGACAAGTACGACGACATCATGAAGGTGATGCTGCCGACGCTGGGGCCGGAGCGGCGCGAGACCTACTCTCCCTTCCTGCCGATTTCGCCGACGACGGGACGCGTTCTTTACGTGCCGATGAAGGCGGTCGACGCGAAGGCCGGCACGGTCACGTTCGTTGACGAGAATGGCGAAGACACCACGCTGCCGGTCACGGGTGGTCACGTAAAACTGCAGTGGAAGCCGGATTTCGGGATGCGCTGGGCAGCCCTCGGCGTCGACTTCGAGATGTTCGGCAAGGACCACATGGCCAACGCGCCGATATATTCGAAGATCTGCAAGATCCTCGGCGCCGAACCGCCACAGCAATTCGTCTATGAGCTTTTTCTCGACGACAAGGGCGAGAAGATTTCCAAGACCAAGGGCAATGGCATCTCGGTCGAACAGTGGCTGGCCTATGCGCCCGCCGAAAGTCTGTCGCTGTATCAGTGGCAGAAACCCAAGACCGCAAAGAAACTCTACTTCGACGTGATCCCGAAGGCGGTGGACGAGTACCTCACCTTCCTTGCGGCCTACGCGAAGCAGACGTCGGAACAGCAACTCGAAAACCCTGCCTGGCATATCCATGGCGGCGCGCCGCCCGCGAAGTCCTCGCCGGTGTCGTTTGCCATGTTGTTGAACCTCGTCTCGGCTGCCAATGCCTCGAACAAGGACGTGCTGTGGGGCTTCATACGCCGCGAGGCGCCGAACGCCTCGCCAAAGACGGACCCGCTGCTCGATCACCTCGTGGTCCATGCGCTGAAATACTACACCGATTTCGTGAAGCCGACGAAGACCTATCGTGCGCCGGATGAGAAGGAACGTGCGGCGCTTGCCGATCTTGCGACGCGCCTCGAGACGTGGACAGGCGCCATGGATGGCGAGAGCCTGCAGACGATGGTGTTCGCGGTCGGAACCAAGCATGCGTTCGAACCGCTGCGCGGCTGGTTCACGGCGATCTATGAAGTCTGTCTCGGCCAGAGCCAGGGTCCCCGCTTTGGCGGCTTCGTCGCGCTCTATGGCGTGAAGGAATCTGCCCAGCTGATCCGGGACTCGCTGGCGCGCGGTTAGCACTCGCGCAAAATCGAGACGGTTCCCGACTATTTCGGGATCGCTCTCCGGGCGAGCGCGTATCCTTGTTCATGATGACCTAGGAAACCTGCAAGCTGCGTTACTCCCGCCCCAGCGAAACGTTCACGGGCGAAACGGATTGGCTGGTTGAACGGATCAGTCGCGCGGAGGCCTCCATCCGCAAGCGGAAGCTTGAAGAGATGGGCTGTGTCGTGGAACTCATCGATCCGTTCGGCAACTCCGCGGCGTCTCTTCACGCCCGGTTTGGCGCAAAGCTCGATCCAAGGCGGCAGATGAACTGAAGCATTGGAGCTTCAGTGGCGCGCGTCAGTGAAAGGCGAGTACCGAGAAGACGACGCCTGCCAGAAGTGTCAGGCCCGCCAGCGGCGCAAGACTCGACAGAAGATTGCCGGCCTGACGCGTACGTCCCGCATGCACCATTTCGATCCCGAAAACGGCCAGCGAGAACAGCACCGCGAAGATCACCTTCATCCAGAACATTGCGCCGGGATAGAACAGCCACGGTTTCACCACGAGCAGCCCGATGCCGCTGGGAACCATCAACACGACACCGACGCTCGCCAGCCGCGCATAGGTCCGCCCCGGTCCACGTTTGGGCGCAGCCTTGCCCCGCGACGCAGGTTTTGCCGATACAAGCGAGGCAAGCGCGCCCACGACACCGCTGGCCGCGAGCATTAGCCCGACAAAGTGCAGAATCAGCAGCCCATCCGCCATGCTTTGGGGCATAAGGTCTGCGCCGGAATGGAGCAATCAGGCTGAGGTCAGGCCAAATCGATCAGGTCCGCATCGGGCAGCGGATGAGGTCGACAGATTCTGAGTCGTTGATGGTGACGCGCATCTGTTGCTTGTTCGGATTGATCCGGAAGAACACAAAATCATGGCTCTGGCGGCCGTCCCCGACGCAACGCGCGCTGGCGGACCAGCCTTGCTCCGGGTCGCTGCTTTCCGCCGTGGTGAAGATACGCTCGAAGACGCAGAAGCGCTGGCGCTTCATGCCCATGCGGTTTTCCTCGATCGTCCAGACTTCGCGCTGGTTGTTGCAGCCATCGGAACTCGGCGCCCATTCGCCGGCATAGGCGCGATCCTGCGTGGCGTCGGCGCGAAAGGCGTTGCTGTCGCTGTCCGGCATCCCGGCGGCGGGTTCCGATTCGTTCGACGGCCCCTCGCAGGCTCCGGAGAGCGCCAGCAGGGCGATGCAGACCAGGGCGCGCACGTGAAAGGCTCCTCGATACAAGGAAGTTACCGCCTCAGTTTGAGGCGTTGCGCAAGTGGTCAGGTCGGCGCATCATGCAATTTCCAGAAACAAGGGCCCTGCATGCGCAGTTTTCGCAGCGCATTCGGACATCTCAGTGTCGCGCTTGCCGCGTCTCTCCTGCTCGCCCAACCGGCTCTGGCTCATCCAACACCGTCGGAACTCGCCGGCAAATTCGCGCGTGGCGAGTATCTGACGGCGGCGGCCGATGCGGAGGCTGCGGCCGGAGCAGACGACCTGGCCTTCGCTGCACGGGCGCTTCTGGCCCACTGCATGACGGGAAATTCGGACCCCGACGCGGTGCTGATCGAGCGAGCCGTCCGCGACGCCGAGGCGGCGCTGAAGGAAGACCCCGGCCACAAGGAGGCGCAGCTGCAACTCGCCATAGCGCTCTCGCTCAAGAGCCGCGAGATGGATGTGATGGCGGCATGGACGGCGGGCTATGGCGATCGCGGCAAGAAGCTGGCCGAGGAAGTGCTGAAGTCCGATCCGCGCAACTTCTATGCGCATGGCTTTCTGGCGGTGTGGAACATCGAGGTCGAACGGCGTGGCGGAGCGATGGGGTCGTGGATGATGGGGGCCAGCCTCGACGACGCCCGCAGGCATTACGACGCCGCACGCCAGCTCGCGCCCGACGATGTCGGCGTACACTGGCAATACGCCCGTGCCCTCGCCGCGCTGGATATCAAACGCTATCAGGGTGAGGTAAAAGCGGCTCTGGAGCGCGCTGCGGCAGCGGCAGTCTCGGATCATGTCGAGCAAGTGATGCAGGACCGTGCGCGTGTTTTGCTGGCGTCGTTGGCTGGCGATCAGGAAGCCGCCCAGAAACTCGCGCGGGCCATGCTGTGATCTGGCCAGAGGCGAAAGCGGTGCGCGCTAGCTTTGAACAGGTGCAGGCGATACTTCACGGTGAATGGGACCCGATCGGTGGTGGCGTCCCGGTCGATGAATATGACAGTTATGCGTGGACTGTCGTGCGTATGCTTGGTGAAGGGGCCGGGCGCGAAGCTTTTGCGCGCCATCTCTGCTGGGCTGCGGATGAGGCGATGGGGTGTCCCGTTCCGGAGGCGAGACTAGCGGGGGTGGTGGAACGCCTGCTGAATCTGATTGGCTGATCCATTCCTGTCATTCCGGGCGTAGGCGCACTAGCGCCGGAGACCCGGAACCCAGGTGGTGTGAGCGCTGGCGTCTGTCGCCTCAGGGTTCCCGCTCTACGCAACTCCGTTGCTTCGGCGGGAATGACAGTGAGCGGTCTTCGCCACTCACTGGAATCCCTGCTGCTCTACTGCGCCGGCGGAGTCGTTCCATCCTTCAGTGCAGGCCCCGTGAGCTCGCTCTCGATCTCGAACGTGACCTCGTTGCCCACGCCCACCGTGGAGGGCGGGACTGGGATGCCGTTGGAGATTTCGAAATCTGAGCGTTTCAGCGATCCTTTGATCGAAAAACCGATGCGTGCATGTGGGTCCATCGGGTGACCGGGATAGCCGCCATTGAATGTGGCGTGCAGCGTCACAGGCTTGGTCATGCCTTTGAGCGTCAGATTGCCGGCGATGTCTGCTGTGGCTGGGCCCGTCACGGTGACGCCGGTGGAGTCGAACTTCATCTGCGGCGTGGTCTTCTTGCCGAGCCATTGCGCGCCCAGCAGCTCATCAACGAAGCCCTTCGGCGGTGTCGGCAAGGTCAGCGAGGCCAGATCAATCGTGGCCTTGACCTTCGCAGTCTCGGGCGTGGCTGGATCAAGCGTCAGGTCGACGCTGAAAGCCTGAAAGCTTGCCGTATAGTTGGAAAAACCGAGGTGACTGACGTGAAAGGTCAGGCTGGAGTGCGTCGGGTCGGACGTGTAGGCGCCAGCGGGAAGCTGCGAAACATCCGGTGCAGCCGGACTGACTGTTGGCTCTGCTGGAGCTGCGGCTTGGGGGGCTGGGGCGGGTTCGGCGGGCACGCTGGGGGAACATGCGGCGCATGCAAACGCGATCAGCGACACTGCCCCGTACGGATAGTTCATGTTCTTCTCTAACCTTGCCTTTGGCGCAGTCCAGATCTGCCAAACCCATGCCGTCGTATCAAGGACGAACGCTAGAGCCGCATCCCGACAGGCTTTCGAGAAAGAGTGGAGGGCCGATCGTCTCGAAGGATGATTTGAACTCTCTACTGGCTGACCCACAGGATGCGCGCGATCCAAGCCAGATCTGCGCGCGCCAGTTCGCGCGGGCCGTAATCCGCATTGATCGGGATCAGCTCGATCATCCGTTCCGTCTGCCGTCCGAGCAGTTTGGCGAGAACCTCGCCATCGCGCGTGCGCACGACGACACGATCGCCACGGCGGATTGCGGCTTCGGGCGCCACGATGATGCGATCGCCGTGTCGATAGACGGGCTCCATTGAATCGCCCGTAATTTCCAGCGCGTAGACATTTTCTGTCTCGAGGCCGGGGAAGCGGACCTCGTCCCAGCCCTGACCTGTCGGATACCCGGCTTCATCGAAATAGCCCTCGCTGCCGGCTTTGGCGAAGCCCAGCAAAGGCGCGGTATGTCCCTGGCGGCCTTCCGCCAGCGCGGCGAAATCCTCGAGTGAGGATCCAACCGCCTGCAGCACTTTCGACAGACTCTGCGTCGACAGCCAGCGCGGCGAACCATCGGCGTTTGCTCGCTTGGATTTGTTGAAAGCGGTCGGGTCCAGCCCGGCGCGACGGGCGAGGCCGGAGGCCGACAGACCATTGCGCTCGGCGAGCGTGTCGACGGCTTTCCAGATATCGGTGTGGCGCATAGCGATTCCGGGTTCTAGGACGTAACGCCTTCGTATAGGATATTAATCCTATATGCAATCCTCGCAACAAGCCTGCTGTAGCCCTGGATCAGGTTTCCACCGGGATATTCATTGTGTTCAATCATATGAAAAATAGGAAATTTTTGGTCTTAAGCACGTTTTGCTGCTCAATCTGCCCGTTGAACGGCGCGGGCAAGTAGAGCAAAGGTAGCGCCTTCCGGACCTGACCCGGGCCAGTCGCACGGCCGTCCTGGCCGCGGAGTCCATGGAACTTCTGATCCTCGTACTGCTGATCCTGCTCAACGGCGTCTTCGCGCTGTCGGAGATGGCGATCGTTTCTTCGCGTCGGCCCCGCCTCAAGGCCATGGCTGACAAGGGCAACAGGGGCGCCAAGGTTGCGCTGCGACTTTTGGAGGACCCCTCCAAGCTCCTGTCCACCGTGCAGATCGGCATCACGGCAATTGGCGTGATCGCAGGCGCTTACAGTGCGACGGCCCTGTCCGACGATCTGGCGCCGGTCATCGCGGGGCTTCATCCGACGGTCGCACCCTACGCGGCGCAGATCGCGTTTGGCGTGGTAATCGCGTTCACAACGCTTCTGTCGCTCATTCTCGGCGAGTTGATCCCGAAGCGCATTGCGCTTTCCGCGCCGGAGCCGATGGCCGCGGCCATGGCGCCTTTGATGTCCCTGATCGAGCGCGGAGCCTCACCGGTTGTCTGGCTGCTTCGCATGACAACCGAAGGCGTGCTCAGCCTGCTGGGCCTCAATCGCACGCGGCAGGAAGATGTGACTGAAGAAGAACTCCAGTCGCTTATCGTCGAGGGCGAACGATCTGGCGTCATCGAGGAAGAAGAGCGCGAGATGATCCAGGGTGTGATGCGTCTTGGCGATCGTACCGTGAAGGCGATCATGACGCCGCGCACGGAAATGGTGTGGCTCGATCCAGAGACGCCGCGCGAGGACCTGCTCAAGGAGATCGGCGACAGCGGTCATGCGCGTTTCCCTATCGCCAACGGCAATGCCGACGATGTCGTGGGCATTGTGCAGGGAAAGGAGTTGTTCACCTACCTCGCAAATACGGGCAGCATCGACCTCAGGGCCGTCATGCATCCGCCGGTTTTTGTGCCGGACACCATGCCGGTGCTCCGCTTGTTGGAGGCCATGAAGGGAAATCCGGTTCGCATGGTCATCGTGTCGGACGAGTATGGTTCGGTGCTTGGCCTCGTCACGGCGGCCGACCTGTTGGAAGCCATCGCGGGAGACGATGCTCTCGGCATAAACGAGGGATTGTCGCCACCGATCAAGCGCGACGACGGCAGTTGGCTGGTCGATGGCATGACGCCGGTAGACGAGTTCGAAGAACTCGTGGGCGTGCGCGGTCTCAACGGAGAGGAAGGCTTCTCGACAGTCGCCGGGCTGGTGATGCACCTGCTGCGCGCGCTGCCCAAGGAAGGCGACAAGGTTGAGCAAGCGCCGTTGACGTTCGAAGTGCTGGATATGGATGGACGGCGCGTCGACAAGGTGCTGGTCCGCAAGGTCGATCCGCCAGACGATGATCCAAGCGGCTGAGTGATCAGGTCTCGACGCCCGCGCGTTTGAGGCCCAGCACCACGATCTTGTTCAGCAGGTCGGCATAACTGATGCCTGCGTGTAGTGCGGCCGACGCATATTCCTGGCTCGCAGCGATCTCGGGGTTCGGGTTGGCTTCGATGAAGTACGGAATGTCATCCTTCGAAAGACGGAAATCGATACGGCCATAGCCGTCCAGCTCCAGCGTGTGAGCTATCCGTTTTGCCAGCGTACGAATTTTCGTCAGGACCTTCGCCGAGATGTCCTGTGCAGGGCCCTGCAAGATGCCGCGCTTCTCTTGATAGATCGGATCGTGCTTCACTTTTTCCGTCGCGATGGCGTGCGAGCCTTCGGCCAGATTGGAGAAGCTGAGCTCCCACACTGGCAGCACCTGAATGCGGTCATTGCCGAGCACGCCGACATAAATCTCGCGTCCGTCAATGAACTCTTCCGCGATGGCTGGCGTGTTCAGGCGCTTGTGAATGAATGCCACACGCTCAGCGAGTTTTTCGTCCGAGTCGACGATGGACGCCTGTGCGATGCCGAGGGACGCATCTTCCCACAGGCTCTTCACGATCAGCGGGAATTTAAGGCGCGCCGGCCGGCGCACCTTCTTGCCCATCGGGAACACAGCAAAAGCGGGTACCGGCACGCGGTGATACTTCAGCAGTTTCTTCGACAGGTCTTTCCCGCGCGCCAACATCAGGCCGCGCGGATTGCAGCCGGTATAGGGCACGCGCAGGAGTTCGAGCAGTCCGACGACATTCTGCGCGTAGAGCGTCTCGCCGTGAAACTCTTCCAGCAGGTTGAAGACGATGTCCGGCTTCCAGTCTTCGACGGCATCGCGGATCGGCGTCAGTTCGGATTGTACGCCAATCATGCGTACGTCATGCCCGTTGCCCTGCAACGTCTTGATGACGTCGTATTCGGTCTTCCAGACATACGCCTCGTTTTCCGTCATCTCCGCGATGTTGTCGGGAGGGATTAGGTCGGGGTGTGCGAGGCAAAGGATACGTAGGGAATTCATAAAGCGAACCACTGCCTTCGCGAGGCGTGCAGCTGGTGCGCCACCTTGGTGTTCAACAAGCGAACCATCGATTTGCGCAACTGATACTCGCGGCCCGGCGCACGCAATTTCAGCGCCCGCGCCCTGCTGATAAGCAGGTCGATCGTGTTGTCGAGTGCGATCTGGTGGGCGCCGGAAACGCGCCAGGCGGATTCACGAATAGCAGACCGGTTGTGACGCAGGAACGACGACGCCGGCGGACGATGGGAATGGCGCGATTCGTTCGAGAAGATGCGCAGCAGGTCCCTGTCGTAACGCGTGTCGGTATCGATCGCGTACCAGGCCAGCTTCTGTTCGTAATGTTCGGCTAACGTCTGGTTGAGGCGGCCCACCGGGTCGACCTCATGGCGTCGTGTGAGGCCAGACTTGGATCCAGAAATCTCGCCCATCAGCGTGTCGATATATTCGAGTTTGGCCCGCGCGCCGGACCAATCGGCGTACTTTTTCTTCCAGTTGGAGCGGGGCGTCAGCCACACGGCGAATGTCTCGGCGAAGTCTTCATCCGGATGGCTTTGTGCATACCAGCGCGGCAGATGCTGCACGAAGTTCTTGCTGTTTGGATTGGGGCAATAGCTTTCGGGATACCCCGTTGACGAGCGGCCGAACATATCCTGCCATTTGCGGCGGCGATGCAGCGCGTAGGCGTGCTGTACGATGTGCCCGGCCTCGTGCCGCAGGATCTGCATGCACACCCGGCGTGTACCGCCTTCGACGTCCTTGAACATTTTGCGTTCGAGCCGCGCCAGGCGGGGGTGGGCGAGGTAGAATGGAATGGCGATGCCGGGCGTCGTATCGGGGCTGAACCATTCGTCGGAAATCCAGGCGTGGGCCTGAACGAGACCCTTGCGATTAAGTTCGCCGTTGAGTGTCTCCATGCTGCTTTGCAGCCAGGTGCCGTCGATCGAGACGTGGAGATCCTTGAGCCGCATCTGGAGTAGCTCGTCGTCCGGCAGAGAGGACCACCAAGGTTGACGCGTCTTGGTTTGCATTGACCAGAGTGTCCCGCCGGAATCGCCCATCAGATATGCTCTCCCGAGGCCGCGATTGCAGGCAAATCGGGGCCAACGGCCCTGACGAGCCGCACCACATGATTGACGGGCAAATCGTGTAACGGAAGCAAACGAACGACCTCTCCGCCTCGATGTGCGGATGGAACGCTTTCTAAACCATAAATCTCCGGCCGCACCCAAGAAAAAGACCGCAAAGCATCCGAATTTTCGGTCCTAGACGGGGTCATACGGGAAGACATCGGCGGATGCATCGAGCTTGAAGAAGTCCGGGGCCATGGCCGGCAGGCAGGTATCGAGGATTTTTTCGGGGTTCCAGCCTGAAAGGTCCGCCATGGAGCGGATCGGGCGGGGCTGGTCGAAGAGGACGATTTCATTGCCCCTGACGCCGAATATCTGGCTGGTGACGTGCTTTGCCTTGTCGGCGCACAGCGCGACAGCCAGCTGGGCCACCTGATCGGCCCGCATCGCGTCCCGCATCCGGCCGACCCGCTGGGCGCTGGCTTCGTCTTTTACGGGAATTGACGCGATCATCCGGGTCCAGGCAAAGGGCGCGATGACGTTGGAGCGGACATTGTTGCGGGCGCCCTCCATGGCGACGATCCGCGACAGGCCGACAATGCCCATCTTGGCGGCCGCATAATTCGCCTGTCCGATGTTTCCGATCAGCCCCGAGGTCGAGGTGAACAGCACATACGCGCCATCCTTCTGTTCACGGAATAATTCGATCGACGCCCGCGTCACGTTGAAAGACCCGCGCAGGTGGACATTGATGACCTTGTCCCAGTCTTCCTCGGTCATCTTGTGGAGCATGGTGTCGCGCAGGATGCCGGCCGGGTTGATGATGGCATTGAGCCCGCCAAACGTGTCCTTTGCCTGCTCGACCATTCGCCCCACAGCGGCGTAATCGGCTACGCTGTCCGAGTTCGACGCCGCCTCGCCGCCCGCCGCGCGGATCTCCTGCGCGACCTGTTCCGCTGGGCCGCCCGAGCCCTCGTCGCCGCCCGTCAGTGAACCGCCAAGGTCGTTTACCACCACCTTTGCGCCCTCGCGCGCCAGGAGAAGCGCCGTCTCCTTGCCGATCCCGTTGCCGCCGCCAGTGACCAGAACAACCTTGCCGTTGAGCACGCCCATGATCGTTTCCTCCAGTTTTTCCGGAGCAAGTCAGCACGGCCGAGCGGCGGAGGGAAGGCTGCGCCCCAGAGGCTTGCCGCCCGCTGCCACACAAATATTGTTGCACCCCGCCCCAACTATCCCTATTTGAACGGTCCAATAACCGGCTGCGCGAAGGGCCCCCGATTCCTTAAATGGGTTTGGGGGGAAGACGGCGACCAGCGGTGATGTGCTGACCTGGGCTGAGGCAAGAAAGCCGAAGCTGCGGTCGTTGGTTCGTCACTCTCGCCCGGAGCCCTTGGCGCCCATGACTTCGCCTGCCTCTGCCACCCCTGCCTATTCTATTGTGCTGGAAGCGCCGGAGCACTCCGAAGCTGTAGAGGCGCTGTACGACGACGTGTTCGGCCCCGGCCGCTTCGCCAAGACTGCCGAGCGGTTGCGCGAGGGCAACACCAAGATCGCTGACGCCAGCCTCGTCGCGATCGACAGCGAGGGTCTTACGGGCGTCGTGCGCGTCTGGCCGGTCACAGTGGGAGAAACCAGCCGCGCAGCCTTCCTGGGCCCCATCGCTGTCGCCGACCGCCGCCGTCGCAACGGCCTTGCCTTCAAGCTGATGGAGCGCGCCATCGGCGTCTGCCGCGAGCAGGGCTATGCCGCCGTGATCCTCGTTGGTGATCTCGACTACTACGAACGCTTCGGCTTCAAACCCACCGGCGGCCGTTTCCAGCTTCCCGGCCCCGTCGACCAGCGCCGCGTCCTGATCCGCGACCTGTCGGACCGCGCCGCAAAGCTCGAAGGCGCGCTGGCTGTTCCGCGCTAGAGCTCAGCGCCCCTCGCGCCGCCACGCCAGCATCATGAACGCACACGCGAGCAGCATGCCGAACACGCCGGGCAGCAGTGTGGTGCTCTCCGTCGCGCGTACGGCGTAGGCGCTGCGCTTTCGCAGGCCGAACCAGTCGGAGCCTGAGGCGTTGCCGCGCGCGTCCACACGCTGCATGCGCGGCAGGGTGGGCGTGCCGTCGGCACCGAGCTTATAAACGCCGCCAAGCGTCGCGGTCGCCAGCGGTTGGATCTTGTCGGCCGTCGCGCGCAGATCGAGATACTCGCGCGGATGCGTCGGTCCGCGCAGCGTCACGGCGCTCAGCTTGCCGCTCTTGGCGCGATAGAGCCCGAGCTCTGTCGCGGGCAGCGTCGCCTGATAATGGCCCGGCGAGGTCAGCGACCAGTCGGTCTCCACTTCCTTGCCGTCGGGACCCGTCATAACCAGCTTGCCCGGCGTATCGGACATCGTCTGCAGGTGCGCCTTGATCTCGGGAGATGCGCCGGCTTCCAACTTGAGCAGTTCTTCCTCGAGCTCAGGCTCCTTCATCAGCCAATGCGCCGTGCGGCGGATCAGTTCGGCATATGGCCCGCCGCCATCATAGCCGCGCGCCCACAGCCAGAGTTGATCCGACATCACGCTCGCCACGCGGCCCTTGCCGACACGCTTCAACAGCAGCAGCGGATTCCCATCCGGCGTCTGCATCAGCGATTCAGCGTTGCCGCTTTCCATCTTCATATAGCGCATCCACGGCCCCCAGTCGTCGGTGGAAAGCGTCGCCGTCACTGAGTGACGCTTGCCGAGTGCGGTGAGTTGCGGAACGAATTTTCCGTCGACCATCTCTCCCGTCGCGCGTCCCGGTAGCACACCGCCGAGCGGGGTATCGTAGAGCCTGTAGGCGCCCGCATAGGACGGACCTGCCGCGACCAGAAGCGCGCCTCCCTGTTCGACATAGCGCGCCACGCGATCGAGATAAGCTTCCTCCAGCACGGCCGGGCGCAGCTCGTGGTCAAAGATTACGAGATTGAACTCGTCGAGCTTCTCGCGGAACAGCTGCGCTTTTGGGAATGCGATCAACGCGATCTCTTCGGTCGGCACATTGTCAGACTTGTTAGGCGGCCGCAAAATTGTGAAGTGCACAAGATCGACCGCCGGGTCGGATTTCAGCAGGTCGCGCCACACCCGCGCGCCCGCATGCGGCTCGCCAGTGATCAGCAGCACGCGCAGGCGATCCTGAACGCCGGAAATGCGTGCCGAGGCGAGGTTGTTCGCTAGCGTCAGCTCATTCGGAATGCCGTCCACTGACAGTACGACAAGGTTCTCGCCGCGCTGGCTCAGGATGAAGCTGATCATCTGCGGCTCGCCGACTTTCACGGTCTGGTCCGGCTGCGCCTCGCCATTTATGGTGATGCCAACCGGCACGGTCTTCGCCGACGGATCGTTCACCTGCACCCGCATCGCAACCTTCTGGTCGATGATGGAGAAGGACGGCGCCGACTGGATCTCGATATTGCGGTCGATCTCATCTTCACCGCCCACGATCATGGCGTGGATCGGGCCGAGTTTCTGCGCCTCTGTGGTGTCCTGCGGAATGTCGTGGATCTGGCCGTCCGTGATCATTACCGCGCCAGCGATGCGGTCGCGCGGTGCGTCTGAGAGGGCGGATTGCAGCGCGATATACATGTCCGTGCCATCGGCGCCCGCATCGGTCTCGGCGACGCGTAGCTCCAGCGTGTCGTCCGCCTCGATTTGCTTGCGGATGGCGTCATAGGCGGCCTGCGCCGTTTCTGTGCGGCCCCGGAAGTTCATGCTCTCGGAGCGATCCATCACCACCGCCACGATATCTTTCAGCGGTTCACGCTGTTCCTGGATCCATTGCGGATTGGCGAGGGCCACTGCCAGCACGGTCATCGCCAGCGCACGGAAAAGCCACGCCTTGCCGCGCAGCGCGACATAGACGCTCCACAGAATGACGGCCACGCCGACCAGACCCCACAGCGCAAGCCACGGGATCAGCGGATCAAAACCAAGGCGGGAGGCATCCATCATGGCCCGTTCGCCCTGTCGCGCGCGGTGCCAAGACGCTCAAGCAGATCGGGAATGTGAACCTGGTCTTCCTTGTAGTTTCCGGTGAGGATGTACATCACGAGGTTGATACCGAAGCGGTAAGCCATTTCGCGCGCCTGCTCGCCGCCGTCCATGGTCAACAGCGGGCGACCGGTCTTGTCGTCGATGGCCCATGCGCCGGCCCAGTCCGAACCGCCGATGAAAAGACCTGAGACGCCATCGCCGCGCCGGGTATCGCGATCGGTTGCGCCGCTCTCGATCCACAGGCGTCCATTCAGGCGGCCGGGGAAGGAGCGGATCAAATAATAGCTCTTGGTCAGAACGTGGTTGGCCGGCGCAGGTATCATCTGTGGCGCGTCGATGCCCTTCAGCAGGCGCTGCAGATCTTGCGAGACATCGCGGCCCGGCGTGGCGTCGCGTGTGTCGACAACGAACGCTCCGCCAGCACGCAGATAGGCATTCACCTTTGCGACGGCTGCAGGCGGCAGCGCTTTCGCATCGCGCGACACGGCGTAATAGATCATCGGGTAGAGTTCGAGACTGTCACGCGACAGGTCGACGCCATGCGGCAGTTCAGGCTCAACCGAGGTGCGCTGTCCGAGTTGGTAGGACAGGCCGAACAGTCCCGCCTTTGTCGTATCGTCCAGCCTGCGATCCCCGGTTTTCACATAGGCAAACCGCAGGTGCGCTGCTGCCTCGCGGGCAAGCTGTTCCTTCGTCTGGGCGGACGCAGGTGGCGCAACATCAAGAATGGCACCGCCGATGAAGAACATGGCGAGCAAACCAACAGCTGTCTTCCTGCCCAAGAGCCGCGGGATGCGTCCCGCGAACGCCAGGGCAATCAGCAGGTCCAGCGCCACGATGCCGAGCGCTAGCCCGATCATCCAACCGCCAAGACCGGCGCGCTCCACGATGGCGGCCTCTTGTGTGACGGTGACTTCCGCGGGCCATGCATTGAAAGATTGGGGGGCGGGTGCGCCTGCGTTGAGCGCGCGTTCACCGCCCGGTCCGAGATAGATGCCCGGCGGCGTGGTCGGAGCAGGACGGGTGGTGAGGAATGTGGCGGCGGGAATGGGCGTCGCGGACGATTGCGGCGGCGTCAGCACGCCATACCCGTCAAGCACGCGCGAAGGCGTCAATGTGCCTTCCGTACCCAATGCAGAAGGAGCGGCGCGCTCACCACCGGATACCACTGAGCGACGCAGCATCTCAACGAAGGCGCCGGTATAGGGCAGGTCGGACCAGTCAGGATCGGCGGTGACGTGGAACAGGATCAGCTCGCCGCGTCCCATCCGCTTGGCCGTCACCAGAGGCGTGCCGTCTTCGAGTTTGGCCCATGTCAGGCCTTCTAGTTCGGACGAAGGCTGGGCCAGAACCTGCTGGCGCACGGCTGCGTCTGCCGGCCTCGGAATACCAAAGAAGGGCGAGGTGGCGGGGAAGTCCGCAACCTTCTGCGGCGTCTCCCACGACAGTGACGAGCCAAGCGAGCGCGATGTCGGCCGAAGCGTCACCGGCGTCAGTGCGCCTTCCTGTGCAGCGAGGCGCGGCCCGGCAAAGCGAATCAGAACGCCGCCCTTGTCGATCCATTCCGTCAGGCGTGTCTTGGTCGCATCATCGATGATGCCCCGGTCGCCCATGATGATCGCATCGATCGGCGTATCGAGTAGGTTAGACAACGGCTTCTCGGTAAGTTGCGCGTACGGCTGCAGCGCCTTGCGCGCATAATAGTGTTCGGCAAGCAGCGGTTGCGCCTCGTTCTGGGTATCGGCCAGCCCGACATGCGGCCTGCGCGCCGTGTCGTCCCACAGCCAGACACCGCCCGCCGAAGGCGATCCGCCGATGCGGAAGCGCGCGACGCGGTTGAGTGCCGCCGCCGGGATCGGGAACGTTGCATCCGCAGTCGTTGATCCGCCATCGAAGGCAATGCGGGTCGAGGCGATCGACGCCCCTTCCGAGGTTTCGGCGATGATGTCCGCCGTGACGCCGGGCGTTGTCTCCGCCCGCACAACTGAGACTCGCGCGCCTTCGGCAGACGAATCTGCTGAGGTGATTGCAAACGCGCTCTTGGGCCGCGTGATGCGCACGCTCGTGGCGCCTTTGGATGCAAGACCGCGCGCGAAGGCCGCCGCGCTGTCGTGATCGAAACCGTCCGTCACCCAGATGATCCTGCCGGGCTTCAATTGTGTCGTGTCCAGCGCCGTCATCGCCGCCATGCGATCTGGCAGCCACGCCGCAGGGCGCTCGTTGCGCAGCAGTTGCCGCGCCGTCTCTGCGTCCAGCGCTTCGGACGGATCGCGCGCCACTTCACGCGGCGCGGTGAACACCACGTGTAGCGCGCCGCCCTCTTGCGATGCCTCGTCCACCGCAGCCGTGGCCATGCGCACCACATCGCGCCAGCGTTCCGCGCTGGTCCAGCCATCGTCGACCACGATCAGCGTGCCGCCCATCGTGCTGGCCTGCGCGTTCGGCGCCCATGTCGGTCGCGCAAAGCCAAGGATTGCCAGCGCCAGCGCAATCATCCGCAGCAGCAACAGCCACCATGGCGTCCGCGCCGGTGTTTCTTCTTCGGGCTTCAGGTCTTCCAACAGCGCCAGCGACGGCAGCGCAAAACGCTTCGGTTCTGGCGGTGTCGCGCGCAGCAACAGCCACAGCAGCGGCAGCGCAAGCAACCCGAGCAGCGCCCATGGCTGCAGGAACAGGAAAGGTCCCAGGCTCACGCCGCGACCCCGCTGGTGAAGCCATAGGCCAACTGGCCGAGCGGCGTTCGCGGCGCCTCGGTGGTGACGTGACTCACAAAGCGCCAGCCGAGTTCAGCGGATAGATCCGTCATGTCCTTCCGGCGTTGGGCGAACTTGTCGAGATAACCATCGCGGATGGATTCAGCGCGGCCGATCAGGCGTTCCGAGTCCTGTCCCGGACGAAAGAACCGCACGCGGCCATTGAATGGATATGTCTCTTCGATCGGATCGCAGACCTGCAGCAGCACGCCATCGCGGCACTTGGCGGCCACGGGCGTCAACCGCGCGCGCCAATCAGCAAGCGGTGAATAGAAGTCGCTGCACACCACCACAGCCGCCACGTCGCGGGGTGGTCGCGGAAAGGGCGTGCCAGCCGGAATATTGCGGATGTCCTCGCCCACACGTGCAGCAGCCCGTGCGCCAGACACCGGCCCGCGTCCGCCGCCTAGCGCGCCACAGCGTTCACCCGACCGCGACAGCGCCCCGGCCAGCGCCATGCACAGCAACAGCGCGCGATCGGCCTTGTGCGGCAGCATGTCTCCGCTCGACCAGTGAAAGCCTGCGCTTGGGTCGTTCCAGAAAAGGAAGGTACGCGCGGTTTCCAGTTCGGTCTCGCGCACGAACAGGTTTTCCTCGCGCGCGGACCTGCGCCAGTCGATGCGATCTGCGCCGTCTTCAGCTGTGTGACGGCGATACTGCCAGAAATTCTCGCCCATGCCCGACTTGCGCCGGCCAGCCGAACCAAGATGCGCTGCACTCGCCGCGCGTGCGTGCGTGGTCAGCGTGCCAAGGTCGCCTGCGAGGGCGGAGGCTTCAGCTTTCAACTGCGATAGGGGCGCCTGTGGCACTTGGTGAAGTCCTGGGGGAGGTCATGGGGAGGGCTTAGGCGACTTTGGCGACAAGGTCCTGGATCAGCGCCGACAACGTCCCCCCCTGACCGGTCGGATCATAGGCCAGCGCCATGCGGTGACCCAGAGCGGGTTCCGCCAGCGCTTCGATATCGTCGAGCGACGGCGCCAGACGTCCGCGCAACAGCGCACGCGAGCGCGCCGCCAGCATCAGCGACTGACCCGCACGCGGCGAGGGACCCCAGTCGACGCGCTTCTTCACCTGCGGATTGTCCGACTGCTCCGGACGCGCCGAACGCACCAGACGCAGGATCGCCTCCAGCACTTCCTCGCCAACCGTCATCCGGCGTACCAGCGACTGCATCGCGATCAGTTTTTCCGCGTTGAGCACAGGACGCACGGTCTGGTCTTCGAGGCGCGTGGTTTCCACCAGAATGCGCCGCTCGGTTTCCGCATCGGGATAATCCACATCGACCTTGAGCAGGAAGCGGTCGAGCTGCGCTTCGGGCAGCGGGTAGGTGCCTTCCTGTTCGATCGGGTTCTGCGTCGCCAGCACGTGGAACGGCTTGGGCAGATCGTAGCTGGCCCCCGCCACGGTCACGTGCCGCTCCTGCATCGCCTGCAGCAGCGCCGATTGCGTGCGCGGTGAGGCGCGGTTGATCTCGTCGGCCATCAGGAGGCTGGTGAAGATCGGCCCCTTTACGAAGCGGAACGACCGGCCCGAGGCGCTCTCGTCCAGGATCTCCGAGCCGAGAATGTCGGATGGCATCAGGTCGGGGGTGAACTGCACCCGGCCCCAATCAAGGCCCAGCGCCCTTGCGGTCGCTTCCACCAGCTTGGTCTTGGCAAGTCCCGGCGCCCCGATCAGCAGGGCATGCCCCCCCGCCAGAACAGTCGCCAGGACCAGCTCGACAACGCGTTCCTGCCCGAACACAACCTTCCCGATCTCGGCGCGCACCTGCGCCAGCAGCTCGACGGCGTCGTCGGCTTCCTTGACGATATCAGACGATGGGGCGATGGCGACTTCACTCATACGGCGCATTTACCTATCTTTGGGGCGAACCCGGAGGTCGAGTTGCCATGTCGAACGCGATAGCCCCGAACGTAACCACGCTCGCGGATCTGATTTCCACCTTGCAGGTGGAAGCGGCTTTGGAAAAGCCCCGTTCCCTGCCGCCCGTACATTTGTGGAACCCGACCAACTGCGGCGATATCGGCCTGCATATCCGGCGCGACGGCTCCTGGTGGCAGGAAGGCGTGCGGTTCAGCAGGGAAAAGCTCGTTCGCCTGTTCTCGACGATCCTGCGGCGGGACGATGACGGGTATTTCCTCGTCACCCCTCACGAAAAAGTGGTGGTGAAGGTGGACGACGCCCCGTTCGTGGGCATCCGCGTGGACCGGCATGAGTCGGATGGACATCACGTTATACTCGTCACGACGAATGTAGGCGATGTCGTGGCAGTCGATGACGCCCACCCGATCCGCGTCGTCACGGATCCCCAGACAGGCGAGCCTTCGACCTACGTGCTGGTCCGTGGTGGGCTGGAAGCCCGTCTGGCCCGCCCCCCCTATTATGAGCTGATAAGCTGGGCGAATCCCGACTCTCCGGAACATGTTGGGGCCGGAAAGCCCACCATGAGCGTGATGTCATCCGGCGTCCGTTTCCCATTGGGCGAGGCGACCTGAGTCATGAACTATAGCGGCAAAGCCGATTTCCTCGATCGCGCCACGCGCCTTCTTGCCCCCCTCGACGCCGTATTCGATCAGCCAATGCGGACCGACTACGATCTCAACCCCGACTGGAGGCTGCCTCCGAACGGCAATTATCGCCGCGCCGCCGTTCTGGTTGGCCTGATGGATCGCGGCGATGATTTCGGCGTCCTGCTAACGCTACGTCCGGAAACGATGGCGAGCCATGCTGGGCAGGTCGCCTTTCCCGGCGGCCGCATCGAGCCGGGCGAAACCCCGCTGGGCGCCGCCCTTCGCGAAGCCAGCGAGGAAGTCGGGGTTGATCCGTCCACGGTGAAATTGCTGGGGCAGGGCGACACGTATCTGACGGGGTCCGGCTTCGCGATCGCCCCTTTCGTGGGTCTCCTTCCCGCCGGCTATGTGCCCTTGCCGCACGAACGCGAGGTGGCTGACGTGTTCGAGACGCCGCTGAGTTTCCTGATGGATACCACCAACCACCAGCGCCACGAGAAGGTATATGCGGGGGTCTTGCGCGCTTATTACGCAATGCCTCACAACGGGCGCTACATTTGGGGCGCCACGGCGGGCATGATCAAGTCGCTCCATGATCGCCTGTACCAATCGTGACGCCCGTGGCTTGCGGCCGGTCTGGTATGACGTGGTGTGTGTGATACGGACGTGACATGACTCAACGTATTCTTGTCGAAATCCTGCTGTTCCTGATCCCGTTTGCGATCTTCATGGTCTATCGCGCCGCCGCGCGCGATCTGAGGATCAAGGACCGCTGGCCGTTGACCCGTCTGGTGATCATCGGCGCCGTCATCGCGGTGCTGGGCCTGATTGTGCCGCCGCTGCTGGAGCCGCGCGAGACCGGCAAATGTTTCGACCCGGTTCGCTATGATGGCGAGGGCCGCATCGTCTCCCCGCGTGAAATTCCGTGTTCGGAAACGCCGCTGCCGGGCAGCCAGAACCCGCCGAGCCAAGAGCCGATACAGACGCCGGTTGCCCCCCGCGACACGGGCAACTAAGCCATGCCCCAGCTGGCGATCCAGCCATGGATGATCACCGCACGACGAGTAATGGATGCGCTGGAGGCCGCGCGGCCCGGTTGCGCCCGCTATGTCGGCGGATGCGTGCGCAACGCCCTGTTGGGTGAACCTGTCTCTGACATCGACATTGCGACGCAACTGGTCCCCGAAGAGGTGACCCGTGTGATGCGCGCCGCAGGCATTGCCGTGCACCCCACCGGCATGGAGCACGGCACGCTGACTGTTGTCGCCGATCACCAGCCCTTCGAAGTCACCACCTTGCGCCGCGACGTTGAAACAGATGGACGCCGCGCCGTCGTCGCCTTCACGCTCGACTGGGACGAAGACGCTCAGCGTCGCGACTTCCGCATCAACGCCCTCTATTCCGACCGTGATGGCGCGATTTTCGACCCCACCGGCGGCGGCCTCGATGATCTGGCGGCGCGACGCATCGTCTTCGTCGGCAACCCGGAAACGCGCCTCCGCGAGGACTATCTCCGCATTCTCCGCTTCTTCCGCTTCTACGCCTGGTATGGCCGCGAAGCGCCGGATGCAGCAGGTCTCGCCGCATGCGCAAAATTGCGCGCAGGACTCGATGGCATCTCTGTCGAACGGATCTGGATGGAAACGAAAAAGCTGTGCGCCGCCGTCCAACCCATTCCTGCACTGGAAGCGATGCAGGCATCTGGCGTGATGGCGCTGCTCTACCCGGAAGCGCGCGGCCTCGACCTGTTGCGTAAGTTGGTGGCGCTGGAACAGGCGGAGGGCTGGGCGCCCGATTCGATGCTGCGTGTCCAGTCGTTGTTCTGGAAGGACCCAGTCGCAACGCGCGCTCTCGCCAACCGCCTGAAGCTGTCCAATGACGAGCGCAGCCGCGTCATCTGGCCCGCGGAAAACGAAACACCGATCTCAGCCGAGACGACGCCGCACGATGTCCGCTTCGCGGTCTATCGAGTCGGCGCGCAGGTCGTGACGGACTGCGCCACGTTGGCTCTGGCTGAAAGTGGTGATCCCGCACTGGCGGATGTCATCCGGCTCGCCAAAGCCTGGCCGAAACCAACCATGCCCGTGACCGGTGCGGATCTGATCACGCGCGGATTTGCGCCCGGCCCTGCGATGGGGGAGGCGCTGCGCAAGGCCGAAAATGCATGGGTTGCCAGCGATTTTTTGCTGTCGCAGGAAGAGCTGCTCCGCTTGGTCTAGGGCCACTTAACAACCGGCGGCATCGACGACAGGATGCTCGCGACATTGCCGCCGGTCTTCAGGCCGAACGTCGTGCCGCGATCATAGAGCAGGTTGAACTCCACATAGCGGCCGCGGCGCACCAGCTGTTCCTCTCGCTCGTCCGGCGACCAGCTTTCCAACATCCGCCGTTTCACGATCTCTGGATAAACCTTCGCAAACTCGCGGCCTACATCCTGTGTGAAGGCGAAGTCTGCTTCCCAGTCACCGGAGTTGTAGCGATCATAGAAAATACCGCCGATGCCGCGCGGCTCATTGCGGTGGGCCAGGTAGAAGTATTCCTCGCAATGCTTTTTCATGCCCGCATAATCCGCGCCGTGCGTATCGCACGCTCCGCGCATCGCATCATGAAACTGGACCGCGTCGGGAGAGTCCTGTTGCCGCTGAGAATCGAGCAGAGGCGTGAGGTCCGCCCCGCCGCCGAACCAGCTGTTGTCGGTCACCAGCATGCGTGTGTTCATGTGCACGGCGGGCACGCGTGGATTGGCCGGGTGTGCGATCAGCGAGATGCCCGCCGCCCAGAACTTCCCGCCCGACTTGTCGGCGCCCGGAATGGTCTTGGCGAACTCCGGGGCAAACGCGCCATAGACGCAGCTCGTGTGCACGCCGATTTTCTCGAACAGCCGCCCCTTCAGCACGGCCATGGTGCCGCCGCCGAGGTCGTCCGTGCCATCGCCCCGCTTCCACGCCGTCTTCTCGAACCGCCCGGCAGCTCCACGATAAAGCGGCGGCGACGCCGCATCCTCCAGGGCCTCGATACACGCGATGATGTCGCCCTGCAGCGACTGAAACCAAGCGTAGGCGCGCGCCTTGTGGGTCTCGATGTCGGTCTTTGTCATGCCGCTAGGTAGCCGCCAGATATGGGCGGCGTCCAGAGCCCGGCACTATCGCGGCGCAAACAGCCGCACGTCGACCCCATCAACCACGACCGTCACCGCAACTCGTGTACCCGACTTGCGCGCAATCGCCGCAAGGCATCGCGGATAGAGCAGGTGCTCCGCTTTCAGAACGCGCGCCGCCAATGTCTCTTCCGTATCGCCCGGCATCACATCGATCTCGGCCTGGCCGATCACCGGCCCTTCATCTACGCCCGCCGTCACCTGATGCACCGTGCAGCCATGTACAGCGTCGCCCGCCGCAAGACAGCGCTTGTGCGTATCCACTCCTGGAAATTTCGGCAGCAGGGACGGGTGAATGTTGATCAGCTTCCCCGCCCACGTAGTCACGAACCACGGCGTCAGCACGCGCATGAACCCCGCGAGCGCAATCAGTTCAACACCCGCCGCCCGCAGTTCCGCATCCACAGCCCGCTCGAACGCCTCGCGATCCTTGCCGTAAATCTTGTGGTCAATGGCAGAAGCAGCAACGCCAAACGCGCGCGCACGCTCCAGCCCGCCCGCGTCCGGCTTGTTCGCCAGCACCAGCACCGGCTCGCACGGCCATTGCGGATCAGCTGCCGCCCGCAGCAGCGCTTCCATGTTGGAGCCGCGCCCCGAGATCAGGATGCCAAGCCGCGTGCGGCTCACGCTGCTACCAGTTCCCCGATGACAAAGGCGTTCTCGCCTTCATTGGCCAACTGTTCCATCAGGGGCATCGCGACCGCAGGCTCGACCGCGAGCACGATGCCGATCCCGCAATTGAACGTGCGCCGCATTTCTTCGTCCGACAGTCCGCCAACCTGCTGCAGCCATCCGAACACCGGCGGCAATTTCCACGCCTTGTAGTCGATCTTGGGGACAAGATGATCTGGCAACATGCGCGGCGTATTCTCGGTCAGCCCGCCGCCCGTGATATGCGCCAGACCCTTGATGCGCTTGTTGCGGAGCAGCGGCAGCAGCGCCTTCACATAGATGCGCGTCGGCGCCAGCAGCGCTTCGCCCAGCGTTTTGTCCGCGTCGAACGGCGCCGGGTCTTCCAGCTTCAGATTGCTCCGCTCCACAATCTTGCGGATCAGCGAATAGCCATTCGAATGCGGTCCCGACGACGCGATCGCGACCAGCAGGTCGCCGGCCTTCATGTCATTCGTCTTCGGGAGAATATCCTCGCGCTCGACGCCGCCGACAACGAAGCCTGCCAGATCATAATGCCCCGGCGCATACATGCCCGGCATCTCGGCCGTCTCGCCGCCCACCAGCGTGCACCCAGCCTGGCGACAACCTTCAGCGATCCCCGCCACAACCTTCGACGCCGTGCTCTTGTCCAGCTTTCCCGTCGCGAAGTAGTCGAGGAAGAACAGCGGATCGGCGCCCTGTGCCAACACGTCGTTGACGCACATCGCGACCAGATCGATGCCGATCGTTTCGTGCCTGCCGGTTGCGAACGCGAGCATCAGCTTGGTGCCAACACCGTCCGTCCCCGATACAAGCACCGGGTCCTTGAACCCTGCGGCCTTCAGGTCGAACAACCCGCCGAACCCGCCAAGTGTGCCGTCCGCGCCCGGCCGGCGCGTCGAGGCGGCCAGCGGCTTGATGGCATCAACCAGCGCGTCGCCTTCGTCGATATCGACACCGACGTCGCGATAGGTCAGGGGAGTCTTGGAATCGGGACCGCTCATGCGCCGCCACTAACACGCACGAAACGTCCTATCCAGCGCTGCCTAATACCGTGTGAAAAAGCGTTCATGCACAACCTGCCTTACAAACGTCAGAACCCTTCGCTAAAGTCCGGCCCCATGAACAAAATCGCCAGATTCGCCGCTCTTGTTGTCGCTTCCGCGAGCCTCGCCGGCGCCGCTTTTGCCCAGAACCCGGTCTATAGGGTGAAGGATCTTGTGGTTGATGCGGTGGCGCCCAATGCGGCTGA
Organism: Caulobacterales bacterium; assembly: GCA_038326205.1. Taxonomy (GTDB): domain Bacteria; phylum Pseudomonadota; class Alphaproteobacteria; order Caulobacterales; family Hyphomonadaceae; genus UBA7672. The sequence goes on from JBBQJV010000014.1 coordinate 61,855, forward strand.
TGCCGGTTTGCAGGGCAGGAACGGCGCCCGTCTGACTGGCGCCCAACGTCTGATCGAACGGCTGACCCTGCCGGAGGATCGCGCCTCGGCCCGCGCCCCGATCGAAGCGTCCGCCGTCGCGCAGCTCTATCGCGGCTATCAGACCCAGGGCGACCAGAAGTCATCCTCCGTCTCCGGCGGCATCCGCGCCACCGGCCTCGTGACATGGACGTTCGAGGAAGACCGTGTCCGCGCCTATCTCGACCAGCGCGGCGTCGCCTATGTGGATAACCAAGCCGCCTCTGCGCTCATCGTGCCCGTTGCCGCTTCCAACATCAGCGCCAGCGACTGGGGCTCACAGTGGGTCGTCCGCAACGGATCCTCGGTTTCCGGCAAGTCGGACGAAACTTCGCTCGCCCCCTATGTCGCCTCGACCCAGTCCTGGTCCCAGCGCCCATCGTCCGACGACATCCAGTCGGAACTGTCCCGCACCAGCACCGACCACGGCGTCATCGCCGAAGCCTACATGCAGGGACCGCAATACTATGTGCGCCTCACCGACATGCGTGGGTCGGTCCCCAATCCGACTATTGGCGTTGTCGGACCGTTCGTCAGCCTGTCGTCGGCCCAATCTGGCGCGGCCTCCGAACTTGAACGCGCATGGAAGGCGGCCTCGGTCGTCCGCTCGAACGGCGCGACCAGCGTTTCGCTGACCGCCCAGTTCCAGGACATCCAGCAGTGGACGCTTATCCGCAAAGGTCTGGAAGGCTCCCGGCTCGTGCATGATCTCAACGTCGAGTCGATCTCGATTGCCGGCGCCGACATCACCTTGTCCTATAGTGGTCGCCCCGAACAGCTCGCGTCCGACCTGCGCTCGCGTGGGGTTGATCTGCGCAATGCTCCGGGCGGCGGCTGGGTGCTTCTGGCGTCAGGGGTCCAATGAGCCCGAACTCGCCATGACAGGTGGCCGGCACGCGGGTCAGCTCTTCCTCGACTTTCCGAAAGCGGACACTGACAACCGCCCGCTGATCGAGACCGGGTCTTATGCCGGCGCGCTTGTCGCACTGCGTCGCTGGCGTCACTGGCCGGGACAGCAACTCGCGCTGATCGGCGATCCGCAATCCGGCCGCACCCGCCTATTGCGCCTCTGGGCCGCCGACGCTGCCGCTGCCCTCGTCACGGGCGCCGCTCTGGCCGAGGCCGGGATGGACGAAATCGCCCGCCTGTCCGTCTCCGCCCTCGCCATCGACGACGCCGACCACACTGGCGCCGGTCTAGGCCTCCTCGCCGCTCTTAACCTCTGCCGCGACCGTGGCGCTCAGGTTTTGCTGGCCGGGCAGGCGGAGCCCGCCGGTTGGTTCACCATCCCCCCCGACCTCCGCTCCCGCCTCACCGCCATGCCCGTCGCCCGCATCGAAGTTCCCGATGACGAGACGCTGGCTGCCCGCCTGCGAGAGGAATGCGCCCTGCGCCACTTGAATATTCCTGAAGAATCAGTGCGCTACCTCGCCCAGCGGATGGAATCTTCGTGGGAAGCCATTGGCCGTGTGGCCGACGAAATCGCGCGGACGCCGGGAAGGGCGGAGGGTCTGCGGTCTGCCCGTGCGGCGCTGGTCGCGCTGGGCATGGATCCCGGCTGAATTAATCTCGCAGGTTGGCTGCAAAACATCCGTAATGTCTTGATGGTAAGCAGGCTGATCACGACCGGCACAAGACCGGCCGAAGACACTGGGCGATGATGGCAAAACGATCGGTCAAATCCGAGCGCACAGTGCGTGAGCGCAAGACGGCGCCCATGCGCGCGCCGAAGGCGGCTGAAAAGACCGTAGGCGTCACCTCGCCCCTCGCCAACACCCCTGATCGCTTTTTCAACCGCGAGCTCAGCTGGCTGAAGTTCAACTCCCGCGTCCTTGAGGAGGCCGAAAACCGTGGCCATCCGCTGCTGGAGCGTCTGCGCTTCATCTCGATCTCGGCCAGCAACCTCGACGAATTCTATTCTGTGCGTGTCGCTGGCCTGCGCCAACAGGTGCGCGCCAACATCACGCGCGCCAGTTCCGACGGCCTGACGCCGCCGCAACAGCTGCAGCGAATCGGTGTCGAAGCCGGTCTCTTGATGGCCGAGCAGCAGCGCATCTGGACAACCATCCGCGCCGAGATGCGGCAGGCGGGTCTTGCCGTGGTGGACGCCGACGAACTCAGCGACGTCGATCGCGACTGGCTGCGCGCTCGCTTCATGGAGCGCGTCTTCCCCGTACTGACGCCGCTCGCCATCGATCCGTCCCACCCGTTCCCGTTCCTGCCGAACCAGGGCTTCGCCGTCGGCTTCTCGCTGCATCGCCAGTCCGACAGCGTGAAGCTGCGTGCGCTGGTGCCGATCCCGACCCACGTCGAACGCTTCATCGAATTGCCCGGCGAGCCCGCCAACCGGCGTTTCATCGCGCTGGAAGACGTCATCACGCTTTTCCTCGACGCGCTGTTCCCGGACTGCGTCTCGAAGGGCCGCTGCATGCTGCGCGTCATCCGGGACAGCGACATCGAGATCGAGGAAGAAGCCGAAGACCTCGTCCGCGAATTCGAAATCCTGCTGAAACAACGCCGTCGTGGCCGCATCGTGCGCATCAAGATCGACCGCAGTGCGCCAGAAGACCTCAAGGCCTTCTTCATCGCCGAGATCGAAGCCGATCCCATCGACGTCGTCGAAGTCGACGGCATCATGGGCATGAACCAGCTGCGCGAGCTGATCGTCGATGGCCGGCCCGAGCTTGTTTTCCCGCCTCTCGAGCCGCGCTTCCCCGAGCGTGTCCGCGAGTATAACGGTGATATTTTCGCTGCTATCCGCGTGAAGGACATTCTCGTCCATCACCCCTATGAATCGTTCGACGTCGTCGCCCAGTTCCTGCGCCAGGCCGCGCGCGATCCCGATGTGGTCGCCGTGAAGCAGACGCTCTACCGTACCTCGAAGAACTCTCCCATCGTCGCGGCCCTCATCGAAGCCGCCGAAGCCGGCAAGAACGTCACCGCGCTTGTCGAGCTGAAAGCCCGCTTCGACGAAGAGGCCAACCTCCGCCTCGCCCGCGACCTCGAACGCGCCGGCGTGCAGGTTGTCTACGGCATCATCGAACTGAAGACCCACGCAAAGGTCTCGCTCGCCATCCGCCGCGAGCAGGGATCACTGCGCGCCTACACCCATGTCGGCACCGGGAACTACCATCCGATCACCGCGCGCATCTATGATGACTTGTCGCTCTTCACCGCCGACCCCGCGATCGGTCGCGATGCGGGCCGACTCTTCAACTACGTCACCGGCTATTCCAAGCCCGTCGCGATGGAAGCCATGGCGATCTCGCCCTTCGGCATCAAGTCGACGCTGGTGGCGCTGATCGAAGATGAAATCGCGCACGCGAAAGCTGGCCGTCCCGCGCAGATCTGGGCCAAGCTCAACGCGCTCGTCGACGAGACGATCATCGACATGCTCTACAAGGCAAGCCAGTCCGGCGTGCAGATTCAGCTGGTTGTCCGCGGCATCTGCTGCCTGCGACCCGGCGTTCCGGGCCTGTCCGAGAACATCGAGGTGCGCTCCATGGTCGGCCGCTTCCTCGAGCACGCGCGAATCGTCTGCTTCGGCGCCGGCGCCGGTCTGCCGTCGGACGATGCGAAGGTGTTCATTACTTCGGCGGACTGGATGCAACGAAACCTCGATCGCCGCGTTGAAACGCTCACGCCAATCACGAATCCGACTGTGCATAACCAGGTTCTCGACCAGATCATGTTGGCGAACCTGTATGACAACGCTCAAAGCTGGACGTTGCGCCCCGATGGCGGGTATGTGCGTAACGCGGCGAGCGAGGGCCTCAAGTCCTTCTCGGCGCACGACTACTTCCTCGAAAACCCCAGCCTCTCCGGCCGGGGCAGCGCGCTGCGGCTGGCCACGCCACCGGAGCTCAAGCCCAGGGACTGACGCCGGCCACATCCGGTGACAGCACTGGGACCAGACAGGGACCAGTGGCCTGCGTATGACTTTGCCTGCGATCACCCGGTCGAGAAGCAGCAGCAAGCCCTTCCGCTGGAAGCGCGTCGGCGTCATGGACGTCGGCTCCAACTCCGTGCGTCTGGTTGTATACGATGTGCGGGGCCGCGCCATGCAGCCGCGCTTCAACGAGAAAGTTCTCGCCGGTCTCGGCCGTGGCCTCCCCAGCACGGGAGGCCTCAACAAGGACGGTGTCGAGGTCGCCATCGCGGCGCTCGCGCGCTTTGCCTCGATCACACGCGCCCAGAAGGTCGAATCGCTCTTTCCGTTTGCCACCGCCGCCGTTCGTGAAGCCTTAGACGGCGCCGCGTTCGTCGAGCGCGTAAAGAAGGAAACGGGTATCGTGCTGCGCGTCCTCTCCGGCGGGGACGAAGCGCGCTTTGCGGCTGAAGGCGTGCTCGCAGGAACACCGGGTGTCGATGGTGTCGCCGGCGATCTTGGCGGCTCAAGTCTCGAACTCGCGCGCCTCACGGGCGGCAAGTATGACGGCGGCTCGACCTATCCGCTCGGCCCCCTTGCACTCGATAGCGGGTCAGGCTTCCAAGAAGACAAGATCATGGCGCGGGCGAAGGACATCCTGTCCGGCGCACCCGAGCTCAAGAAATCCGGCGATGTTTTTTTTGCCGTCGGCGGCGCCTGGCGCGCCATCGGCACGCTTCACATGGAGTTGACCCGCGCGCCTCTGCACATGCTCCAGAACTACGAGATGGACGCGCCAGAGCTTCTCAAGCTGCTCGGCGATATCATCGGCGGCAAGAAGCACGCCGACCTGATGCTGGAAGTCGCCCGCAAGCGCGCCGCGACCGTCCCCTACGCCGCCGCCGTGCTCAAGAACGTCATCGAACTCGGCAAGTTCAAGACCGTGATGATCTCCTCTTATGGCGTGCGTGAAGGCATTATCTTCGACAGCCTCGACGACGCCGAACGCCAGGAAGACCCGCTGGATGCGGGCATCGATGTCCTGATCGCCGACGAACAAGCCGCCGAGTTCGGCCGCGCGCTGGCTGACTGGGCCGTTGAAGCCGCGCCCTACACGTTGAACGCACGTCTTACCGCTGCGGCCTGTCGTCTTGTCGATATCGGCGCGCTGCTGCATCCCGATCACCGTGCGGATCTGGCTTTCGATCTCGTCTCTCGCGCTCCGCTTCCCGGCCTTAGCCATCGCGACCGCGCCGCCCTCGCGCTTGCGGTCGCCTCGCGGTTCAAGCGCGGCCTGCGCAACGATGTCAGCGAGAAACTGCTCGATCAGAACCTTGCGGGCAGGGCGCGCGCCCTCGGCGCCCTGATGCGCCTCGCCGCAGATTTCTCGGGCCGCTCCGCCGCCCTGCTCAAGCACGCAAAGCTCACCTGCGATGGCGACACGCTCACCCTGCGCGTCGCAGCCCCCTATCGCGCGCTGGTGTCGGAG
>JBBQJV010000015.1:0-67034 GCA_038326205.1 Caulobacterales bacterium
CCGTTGTCACGCGCGCTCGACACTTTGAAGCCGGTCGAGATCCTGTTCTGGACCTGCGTCAGTTCTTTGTTTGTTGCGTTGAGGGATTGGAGCGCGACAGACGCGCCATAGTTTGAGTTCACGCTGAGCATGACACACGTCTCCATTCTGGGCCGAAGACCGATCGTTTTGATCGGCCGCTGGCGCGTTTTGCGCCGGCATGGGTCCCTTATGACGGAGAGGTCTTAATTAGAGGTGTGATTGCGCAGACAAAAGTACTTCGAAAACCCTAACCAAAACCGCGTGGTAAACGCCCGGTAAAGCCGGTTTACAAGATCAGGATTCAGCGCCGGCGATGGCGGTCTGGGCGGGCGACAGGCCCTGCATGATCGAGCGGTTGATTTCGATCAGGATCTCAAGCGGGGCGCCGTTGCGCATGACCGCGCTGGAGTGGCGGTTCACGAAGATCGACAGGGAGATGATCTGGGCGCGCAGGCCCTGCGGCAACTGGTTTCCTTCGGCCGCACAGTCGGAGGCCAGCAGCGACCACAGGCGACGGTTGGCCGCCAGAGCTTCGGCGCGGCGGCCGACTTCATCCACTGGCAGGCTGGAGGCGTCGATCAGGCCGCGCGTCGCCTGGGCAAAGGCGCGATACTCGGTCTGACGCGGGCCTTCAGTCTTCCTCGCTGCGTTCTGGTAGGCCTGAATCGACATTGCCGAGCAATCCCTGTTCGTAGGTGAGTAGTTTCCGGCACCTTGTCAGCGCCTTGTAGTAATCCGCCCCGGCGACTTCCCTCGACAGCGAGACACATTCTCTGAGCACGTCGGTCGACCGGATTGCGCCCATGAACTCGTTCAGCCGCATGACAAACTCATCGTAGAATTTGTTGGCGTCGGAAGGGTCCAGATACATCATCATGATCGGGAAATAGATGCGCCGGGCCGGGGTGTTCGCCTCTTCCGGCTGGATGATGTCCTTTTCCCGAAGGATGGAGGCCTTGTTCTGGAGGAGCAGCACCGCGCGACGGTCGCCGTTCTGGAGGACCGCCCCGTTGACCACGAAGCGTTCGCCCGGCTTGAGCGACAGTTTGAGCGGCATCAATTCCTCCCGGCCGGGCAAGAGCCCCGGAATCGTTCCGGAGTCTGGACGCGGCCGAACCCCCGGTCTAGCCGCTGTTCCTTAAGTTTTGCTTGTGGGCGGGTAAGGCGGCGGCGCCCTATTCCCTCTCCCGCTCAAATCCGCTCTAACCGTAATGATCGTTCCAGACGGGGTTTGCCGATGACTGAGAAGAAGAAGCGTTTCGAGGGATCCGACAATTATGTCGCGACCGACGACCTGCGGGTGGCGGTGAACGCTGCGATAGCGCTGGAGCGGCCACTGCTGGTCAAGGGCGAACCAGGCACCGGCAAGACGATGCTGGCGCTGGAAGTTGCCCGTGCGCTCGGCATGCCGATCATCGAATGGCACATAAAGTCGACCACCAAGGCGCATCAGGGTCTTTACGAGTATGACGCGGTCGCGCGCCTGCGCGATGGACAGCTCGGCGAAGAGCGCGCCAAGGACATCCGCAACTACATCAAGAAGGGCAAGCTGTGGGAGGCGTTCACCGCGCCGGTGCGTCCCGTGCTGCTGATTGACGAGATCGACAAGGCCGACATCGAATTCCCGAACGATCTCCTGCAGGAACTCGATCGGATGGAGTTCTACGTTTACGAGACCAACGAGACGATCAAGGCCAAGGTGCGCCCCGTCGTCATCATCACCTCGAACAACGAGAAGGAATTGCCCGACGCTTTTCTGCGCCGGTGCTTCTTCCACTACATCAAGTTCCCTGACGACGTGACGATGAACGCGATCATCGACGTGCACTTTCCGGGCATCAAGAAACGCCTTGTCTCCGAGGCGCTCGCCACCTTCTACAAGATGCGCGACGTGCCCGGCCTGAAGAAGAAGCCCTCGACGTCGGAACTGCTCGACTGGCTGAAGCTGCTGATGTCGGAAGACATTGATGTTGAGACACTGAGAGAAAAGAATCCGAACAAGCTCGTCCCTCCCCTGCATGGCGCGCTGCTGAAGAACGAACAGGATATCCAGCTGTTCGAACGCCTCGCCTTCCTGGCGCGGCGGGAGAATGGCTGAGGACTGAACCAGCCAACCTCGGGGGCATACAATGAGCGTGATGAATGTGGTCCGCATCGCCAAGCTGCTGGCGCTGCTGGCGTTCGTGCTGCCGTGGGCGGCGGTGTCCTGCCAGGATGTCGATGTGGCGACGGCCTCGGGCATCGAGCTGATCCAGGGCACTATGACCAAGAACCCTCAAGCCGACAAACAGCTTAGCCGGCAGATGGGATCGGCCTTCGGAGCAGCCCCCAAGCAGGATGACATGGGCATGGGCGGGGCTGCGTCCGGCATGGACGGGCCAGCCGTGGAACTTGGCGTCAATGTCTTCGGTATCGCGGCGGCGGCCGTCATCGTCATCGGCCTCCTCCTCAGCTTTATCGGCAAGGGTCCGAAGACGGCGCGCAATGTCGTGGTGACCAGCCTGCTCGGCCTTGCGCTGTGCTTCGGCACAGTCTGGTGGTGGAAGGAACAGGTTAAGGGCAAGTCGAACGAGGACGATGGCAGAGGCAGCAGGGCGGAGTCTCCGTTCGGCGACACCGGGTTTGGCGGCGGCGGCATGGGCGCGATGGGTCAGGGCATGATCGACCAGATGCTGCAGGAACGGTTCGGCTACTGGATCGCGCTGTCGGCTCTGGCCGTTGCAGCGGGCGCTGGCGCGATCGGCATGGCGGGTGGAGCGGGCGCGGCAAAACCCGAAACCGCGCCGCCGGCAGCCTGACGCACGCGCGTGCGGCCTCAGACGCGGATGCGCCGGGGCGGATCGGGCTGATTTTCTGAATTGAAGGGGGATGAGCGGCGGTCGGCGACAACGGTGGCTGCCCGCTTCGTCTCGCGACGCAGACGTCGCGATCTAACCCCCAGTGCTGCGCACGGAGAGAGAAAAAAAGAACGGTGCTGCTTTCCTCCATCGGCGAAGCCGGGGGATGGTCGGCGCTCTACGCTCTGACGACCGAGATTCTTCGGTCGAGCCCGAGAGGCACTCCTCCGGGGGGTATGGTGAGGGGCCCGCTACCCCGCCTGCCAAAAAACGCGGCAAAATGAACGCGGAAACCTCGCATTTTACCCTCCCCAAGGGGACGCAACGGCGCTACACAACGCCCAAATTCAAGGCTCGCCCGACGGGCGAACAGATCGACCTGGAGACCTCATGGACATCAAGGTGCCCGCGATGGGCGAGAGCGTGACCGAGGGTACGCTCGCCAACTGGCTTGTTAAACCGGGCCAGACCGTGAAGCAGGACGATCCGATCGCCGAAATCGAGACCGACAAGGTGGCCATTGAAGTGCCTGCGCCGGCCGCCGGGGTGATCTCCGAGCAGCTGATCAAGGAAGGCGAGACCGTCCAGATCGGCACGATCATCGCGCGCCTGAACGAGGGCGCCACGGGATCTGCAGCCCCTGCCGCACCAGCAGCCAAGCCCGCCGCTTCAGCCAAGCCTGCCGCCGCGGCCGCCCCTGCCCCCACGACGTCCCGCGCGACCGACAAGGTTGCCCCCTCGGTCGGTCGCATCGCTGCTGAGAACGGCTTGAACGCCGCCGACATCCCCGGCACCGGGCGCGGCGGCCGCGCCACCAAGGGCGACGCCCTCGCCTATGTCACCTCGACCCCTTCGCCGGCCCCGGCTGCTGCGCGCGCGCCCGAACCGGTGCATACGCCGCGCGACCTTGGACCGCGCGAAGAGCGCGTGAAGATGACCCGCCTGCGCCAGACCATCGCGCGCCGCCTGAAGGAGGCGCAGAACACCGCTGCCATGCTGACGACGTTCAACGATGTCGACATGTCGGAAGTGATGGAGCTGCGGAAACGCCACAAGGAAGCCTTCGAGAAGAAGCACGGCGTGAAGCTGGGCTTCATGGGGTTCTTCGTGCGCGCCGTCGTTGCTGCCCTGAAAGAGATCCCGTCGGTCAACGCCGAGATCGATGGCACAGATATCATCTACAAGAATTTTTACAACGTCTCGGTAGCGGTCGGTACGGACAAGGGGCTCGTGGTTCCCGTCGTGCGTGACGCCGACACGCTGTCGCTGGCGGGCATCGAAGCAGAGATCGGCCGCCTCGGCGCGCTGGCTCGCGATGGCAAGCTCGCGATGGAAGACATGCAGGGCGGCACGTTCACGATCACCAATGGCGGCGTCTATGGCTCGCTGATGTCCACGCCGATCCTGAACCCGCCACAGTCCGGCGTGCTGGGCATGCACCGCATCGAAGAGCGTCCCGTTGTCGTTGACGGCAAGATCGTCGCACGGCCGATGATGTATCTGGCGCTGAGCTATGATCACCGGCTCGTGGACGGCAAGGAGGCGGTAACATTCCTTGTCCGCCTGAAGGAAGCGCTGGAAGATCCCGAGCGCCTGCTGCTCGACCTCTAGGGCTAACAAGCGTTGGGCGTGCTTGATGCTACCATCAATGCGAGCCTCCCATGGATCATCCGTCTTGCCGGCCTGTTCTGGCTGTTCGGCAGCTTCATGCTGTTCCGGCAGATCCGAAGCGAGATGGCGCTCGACCGCATGACGGCGATGATTGGTAAGGCGTCCGGCGCGCCTGAGGCCAGGTCCAGGGCCGAGACAGCAGACGAACGCTGGATCGATCGCGATGATGCGGCGCGGCGGGGATGGATCGCCGGGCAAGCGGTTGTGCTGATGGCGACGGCGGTCGCGATGATCCTGACGCACCGGTTCGCGGCGTGGATGACCGCGTTTCTGGTTGTCGGACAGGGCGCTTACTTCTTCTGGCGCGAATGGGCGGCGCGGCGCGCGCCGACGGCCGAAGCTGCAGCGCATGCACGGCCGAGCGTGGCGACGGTCAATGCAGGGTGGGTGTCGCTGGCGGTCGCGATGCTTGTGTGGACGGCGGCTTTCCGGAATCTGTTGAATTGAACCGATCGCCAGCGGCCCTCATTAGTCATCCCCTGCTAGCTTCCAAGCTTGTTATGGAAATGGAGCGGCTGACGCGAAAGCGGGCCTGAACCGGCATGCGGCGCCTTTTCGCGATATTGCTGATCACAGCTTCAGGCTGGTTGCTGCACCAGACCGTGGGAGATCATCTTGGCGGCGCAGGTCCCTCGTTCTGGCCCCAGCTTGTAGGCCAGGCTGACAAGCCCGCTTTCATGGCGCCCGTTATCGGCGGACTGCTGTGCATGCTGGGCGGGCTGATCGTGTTCTTCAACGGCCCGGGTGGGGCGGCGCTGGCCATGATCGGCGGATTGGCGGTGGCGGGTTTCACGCTAACGCTAAAACAGACCTTCGACCTCGACCACATCCTCGACAGCGAGCTGGCAGTGGGCGCCACCATGTTGATGCTGGCAGCGATGACGGCCTCCATAACCCGCGTCACCGAACGGTCGCGCAAGGCTGCTGCACACGAAGTTTCCGAACGCATTCATTCATCGGGCCGGCGCATTTATTGATACCTGTACTGAAATCTGGCGCGCACGCCGACGCGAAAGCTGCCCCAATATTCCGTTTGTTGACCCCTTTGTTGACCATGGGGGCTGAGCGCGTATAGCTCCCGCGACACGCGAGCCACAAACGAGACGGAACCATGAGCGAGACCTTTGACGTCGTCATCATCGGCGGCGGCCCCGGCGGCTACAACTGCGCCACCCGCTGCTCCCAGCTCGGTCTGAAAGTGGCGCTGATAGAGAAGAACGACAAGCTGGGCGGGACCTGCCTCAATGTCGGCTGCATCCCGTCGAAGGCCATGCTGCACGCCTCCGAACTCTACGAGACGGCGAGCAAGGATTTCGAGGGCCTCGGCATCGAAGTGACCGGACTGAAGCTCAATCTCGAGAACATGCTGAAGCAGAAGTCCGAAGCCGTAAACGGGCTGACGGCTGGCGTCGCCTTCATCATGAAGAAGAACAAGGTGACCGTGTTCAACGGGGGTGGCCGCATCGACGGTCCGGGCCGCGTTGTCGTCGGTGATAAAGTTCTGGAAGCCACGAACATAGTGATCGCGACCGGCTCCGAGCCGACACCGCTGACCGGTGTGGAGATCGACGAGGAGCGCGTGGTGTCGTCGACTGGCGCGCTGTCGCTGAAGGCCGTGCCCAAGCGCATGATCGTGATCGGCGCCGGGATCATCGGGCTGGAGCTGGGATCGGTGTGGCATCGCCTTGGCGCGGAGGTGACGGTCGTCGAATATCTCGATCGCATCCTGCCGGGCGCCGATGGCGAGATCGCCAAACAGGCGCAGCGGATCTTTGCCAAGCAAGGCATCGCCTTCAAACTCGGCATGAAGGTGACGGGCGTCGAGAAGTTGAAATCGAAACTGAAACTGTCGATGCAGCCGGCGGCAGGCGGCGACGCCGAAACGCTGGACGCAGACGTCGTGCTGCTGGCGATCGGGCGGCGCCCCTTTACCGAAGGACTCGGCCTTGAGACGGTGGGCATCACGCCGGACCGTCGCGGACAGATCGCCAACGAGCATTACAGGACCTCAGCGCCGGGCGTGTGGGTGGTGGGCGATGTGACCACTGGACCGATGCTGGCGCACAAGGCCGAGGACGAGGCCATGGCCTGCGCCGAGTTGATCGCGGGCAAGGCGGGGCATGTGAACTACGGCATCATTCCGGGCGTGGTTTATACCAAGCCGGAGATCGCCTGGGTCGGCAAAACCGAGGAAGAACTCAAGGCCGAGGGCCGCGCCTACAAGACGGGCAAGTTCCCGTTCATGGCCAACTCGCGCGCCAAGACCAATCACGAGACAGATGGCTTCGTGAAAATCCTCGCGGACGCCACGACTGACGAAGTGCTGGGTGCGCATTTGATGGGCGTCAGTGTCGGGGAGTTGATCGGCGAGGTCTGCGTGGCGATGGAATTCGGCGCCTCCTCGGAAGACATCGCCCGCACCTGCCATGCTCACCCCACGCTGAGCGAAGCTGTGCGTCAAGCCGCCATGGCCGTCGAGGGCCGCACGACTCAGATGTAATTCCAGGAGACCGCGTTACCTTAAGTCCCGAGCTGCGCGAGCAGCATGGTCACGCGCTGCAGTCTGTGTTTTGAACGCTTGGGGCTGGAGCGTCTGGAGGGAATCGATTGAGCTCCGTGGAAAGTGCCGTAGGCGAGCTCGCGCTGGCGAAAGAGGCGGTGGCCGGCCGGTTGCGTGGGATAGACCCCGCGAACTTTCAGGCCCTGCGGCAGGCGTATGACGCCTTTGCCGCCAAGGACCCGACGCCGCTGATCGCGACAGAATCTGAAATCCAGCTCAATGGCGTGGCATGCCTCGGCCTGCTGCCTCAGGGCGGCAGCGGCGATCATGTGATCCTGTGGTGCCACGGGGGCGGCTTCACCATGGGGTCGTCACGATCGCACCGGGGACTCGCAGCCCAGGTGGCGGGATACGCCAAGTCGGGCACGATCATTCCCGACTATCGTCTCGCACCCGAGCATCGCCACCCGGCAGCAGTCGACGATTGTGTTTCAGCGTATATGGGCGTGCTCGGCGAGAGCATGAAAGCCGACAATGTGATCATCGCTGGGGATTCAGCCGGCGGTGCGCTGGCGATGGCGACGCTGCTGCGGTTGAAGCAACAGGGAGCCGCGCTGCCTGCGGGACTGATCCTGCTGTCGCCGTGGGTGGACCTCGGCAATAAGGGCTGGAGCCATTCGGCAAATGCCAAGCGCGATCCGCTCCTGACAAGCAATGGCCTCGCGACGCGCGCGAAGGAATATTTCGGCGGCGCGGGACAGCTACCGATCCTCGAGGCTGACCTAAGCGGATTGCCGCCGACCTTCATCCAGACCGGACAGGCAGAGATCCTGATGTCGGATTCAACTGCGCTCGCCGAACGGCTTGGCGCAGCTGGCGTGCCCGTGACGCTGGAGATCTGGCCGGAGATGTTCCACGTGTTCCAGAGTCGCTATGCAACGCTGTCGAACGGGCGAGATGCCGTGCGACGGCTCGGCCTCTGGGCGGCGCAGCACATGGGGATCAACCTGCGGAAAGCCCCGGAAGCAAGCTGAAACGACGCGCGCGTGCTCTGAGGGACGCGCCTACTTCTCGAACGCCGCTTCCAGGAACGCCGCCAGTTCTTTCTGGTGGAGCGTCATCGTGCCGGCCGCTGTCGATGCGGAGGCGGGGCGGCCAACATAGCGGGCGCGCTTGTGCTTCACATCGAGTTTTTCGAGGGTCTTCTCGATGTTCCAATCGATGAACGACCACGAGCCCATGTTGCGCGGCTCTTCCTGGCACCAGACCATGTCGGCCTGCGGGAAGCGGGCGAGCTCCTTCATCAGGGACGCGACCGGGAACGGATATAGCTGCTCGACACGCATCAGGTAAACGTCGTCGATCGTGCGCTTCTCACGCTCCTCGAAGAGGTCGTAATAGACCTTGCCCGAGCACATCACGACGCGCCGAATGTCTTTGTCAGCCTTGAGCGTGACCTCGGCGCCGCGGCCCTTGGTTTCGGCGTCGTCCCACAGCACGCGGTGGAAGGTGGAGCCAGCGCCCATGTCTTCGAACGAGGAAACCGCGCGCTTGTGACGAAGCAGCGATTTCGGCGTCATGATGATAAGTGGCTTGCGGAAGTCGCGGTGCATCTGGCGGCGAAGCACGTGGAAGTAGTTTGCTGGCGTCGTGCAATTCACCACCTGCATGTTGTCCTGCGCGCACATCTGCAGGAAGCGCTCGAGGCGGGCGGAAGAGTGCTCGGGTCCCTGGCCTTCATAGCCATGTGGCAGAAGGCAGACGAGACCGCACATGCGGAGCCACTTGCGCTCGCCCGAGGAGATGAACTGGTCGAACAGGACCTGCGCGCCGTTGGCGAAATCACCGAACTGGGCTTCCCACAGGGTGAGCGTTTGCGGCGCCGTCAGCGAGTAGCCGTACTCGTAGCCAAGCACGGCCTCTTCGGAGAGCAGCGAGTCGATAACTTCGTAGTTAGCCTGCGTCGGCGAGAGATTGTTGAGCGGTGTGTAGCGTTCCTCGGTCACCTGATCGACGAGGTGGGAGTGGCGCTGGGTGAACGTGCCGCGGCATGAGTCCTGGCCCGAGAGGCGCACCGGGAAGCCTTCATCCAGCAGCGCGGCAAAAGCCATGTGCTCGGCCATACCCCAGTCAAGGCCTTCGCCTGATTCGGCCATCTTGCGGCGTGCATCGACCGTGCGGGCGACTGTCTTGTGGATGTTGAAGCCTTGCGGAAAGCTGCTGATCTTCTTGCCGAGGTCTTTCAGCTTGGCGCTGGTCACGCCCGTCTTGCCGCGGTTTTCCTCGTCCTTCGGCAGGCCGAGGCCAGCCCATTTGCCGTCGAGCCAGTCGGCAGCGCCGGGCTTGAACGTCTTGGCCTTGTCGAATTCGGAATCGAGGAAGGATTCCATGTCGGCAATCATGGTGTTGACGGCGTCCTCGGTGATCACGCGCTCGCCCACCAGTCGGCGCGAATAGAGTTCGCGGGTCGACGATTGGTCGCGAATCTTCGCGTACATTAGCGGCTGCGTCATCGTCGGATCATCGCCCTCGTTGTGGCCGAAGCGGCGATAGCAGAACATGTCGATGACGACGTCCTTGCCGAACTGCTGGCGATATTCGGTGGCGACCTTGGCGGCGTGGACGACGGCTTCGGGATCGTCGCCATTCACATGGAAGACAGGCGCCTCGACCATCTTCGCCATGTCCGAGGGATAGGGCGAAGAACGCGAGAAGGCCGGCGCGGTGGTGAAGCCGATCTGGTTGTTGACGATGAAGTGGATCGCCCCGCCCGTGCGGTAGCCGGCAAGGCCGGACAGCGCGAAGCATTCAGCGACGACGCCCTGACCCGCGAAAGCCGCATCGCCGTGCAGCAGCAACGGCATGACCTTTGTGCGGCGCTTGTTGCGCTCGACTGGCTCGGTGGCGCGCACGCCGCCGGCCTCGACCTCGTCGAAGAACTGTTTCGCGCGGGCCTTGCCGAGCACGACCGGGTTCACGATCTCGAGGTGGCTGGGGTTCGCAGTCAGCGACAGGTGGACGCTGTGGCCGTCGAACTCGCGGTCCGACGAAGCGCCGAGGTGATATTTCACGTCGCCCGAACCGTAGTCGTCACCGCCCTGCGTGTTGCCGCCCTGAAACTCGAAGAAGATCTTGTGATAGGGCTTGCCCATCACCGCCGCGAGCATGTTGAGACGGCCGCGGTGCGGCATGCCAAGAATGATCTCGTCGACGCCGAGGGCGCCGCCGCGCTTGATGATCTGCTCGAGCGCAGGAATGGCAGCTTCCCCGCCATCAAGACCGAACCGCTTGGTGCCGGGATAGCGCTTGTGCAGGAAGCGTTCGAAAGCCTCGGCCTCGACCAGCTTGGCGAGGATGGCGCGCTTGCCCTCGGGCGTGAATGAGATGTCCTTGTCCTGGCCTTCGATGCGCTGCTGGATCCAGGACTTCTCCTCTGGATCCGAGATGTGCATGAACTCAACGGCGAAGGTGCCGCAATAGGTGCGACGCAGTATGTCGATCATCTGGCGCGGCGTCGCATATTCGAGGCCGAGCACGTTGTCGATGTAGATGCGGCGATCCATGTCCTTCGGACCGAAGCCGTAGGTCTTGGGATCAAGCTCGGGGTGCTCTTCCTGCTTGGCGATGCTGAGCGGATCGAGATTCGCGGCGAGATGGCCGCGAATGCGGTAGGCGCGGATCATCATCAGGGCGCGGATCGAATCCTGCACCTGCTGGTGAAGATCGGCGGGTGCGATGGTCGGGCCGACCTGCGGCGCCTTCTTGGCTTCCTTGGTGGGGGCCGGACCCCAGTTGCCGTCGAGCGCCGAAACGAGTTCGCCGTTCTGGTATTTGATCGGTTCCTTCCACTCAGGGCCTCTGGCGGCCTTGCCGGCGTCGCCCGTGGCGTCACCGAGGGCAACACCCGCGAAGAAACGCTGCCAGCTTTCGGGGACGGACGAAGGGTCTTCCGCGTATTCGGCATAGAGCTGTTCGATGTAGGCGGCGTTGGCGCCGTACAGAAACGCCGTGTCCAGCATGGCGGCGTTGTCCATGCCCGCCGTCTTCGCTTCGCCAGCCTTCGCTTCGACAGTCATGCTTTACGTCCTGCTGCGCCGGGGTCAGGGCCCCTGCCCTGAGCGCGATTTAGGTGACCTCAGATGCTGCTTTTTGCCGTCCGACTCAACCGGAAAGGGTGAGACATTCTGCACATAAGACCGTGACCGGTTACCGGTTCGTTGCAGATGGGGATCGGGACGGGGAAACCCTAGCGTTTCAGGCAGGCTGGGGGGTCGCAGAATACTGAACCCATCCTTCGAGACGATCGCTACGCGATCCCATCAAGGATGAGGTCTGTTGTCGTTGAAAAAACGCTTGCCGCGTCGATCGGACTCACCCTGAGGGATTGGCCCAACGGGCCAATCGTCTCGAAGGATGAATGTTTAGCGGGCCTAGCGCTTCAGCACTTCCGTCATCGTCGTGCCGAGGCGGGCCGGGCTTGGGGAGACGACGATTCCGGCCGATTCCATGGCCGCGATCTTCGATTCCGCATCGCCCTTGCCGCCTGAAACAATGGCGCCTGCATGGCCCATTGTGCGTCCCTTGGGCGCCGTGCGGCCGGCGATGAAGCCGACCATCGGCTTCTTGCGGCCGCGCTTGGCTTCGTCCTTGAGGAATTGGGCGGCTTCTTCCTCGCCCGATCCCCCGATCTCGCCGATCATGATGATCGCCTTGGTTTCGTCGTCGGCGAGGAACATTTCGAGGACGTCGATGAAGTCGGTGCCTTTGACCGGATCGCCGCCGATGCCGACGGCCGTCGTCTGGCCGAGGCCTTCATTCGTCGTCTGGAACACAGCCTCATAGGTCAGCGTGCCTGAGCGCGAAAGCACGCCGATATTGCCCTTGGAGAAGATCGAACCCGGCATGATGCCGATCTTGCACTGACCCGGCGTCAGAACGCCCGGGCAGTTCGGCCCGATCAGGCGTGACTTAGAGCGCGAGAGCTTGTCCTTCACGCGCACCATGTCGAGCACCGGCACGCCTTCGGTGATCGTTACGATCAACGGGATCTCGGCGTCGATGGCTTCTTCGATGGCGGCGGCGCAGAATTTTGGCGGCACGTAGATGACTGTGGCGTTGGCCCCGGTCTTGTCGCGGGCTTCGGCAACCGTGTTGAACAGGGGGCGCTGGACTTTCGAACCATCGGGAAGCGTGCCTTCCCAGTTCGTGCCGCCCTTGCCCGGCGTGATGCCGCCGACAAACTGCGTGCCGTAGGCAATGCCTTGCTCGGTGTGGAACGTGCCGGTCTTGCCGGTCATGCCCTGCGTGAGGACCTTGGTGTTCTTGTCGATCAGGATGGACATCGTGTCTGCCTTGAAAGCTCGGAAATGGGATCGGCTGGGCGCGCGAGCGCTATTTGCCCTTGATGGCGGCGACGATCTTCTGCGCTGCGTCGTCGAGGTCGTTGGCCGGGATCACGTTGAGGCCTGAGTCACGGATGATCTTCTTGCCAAGCTCGGCATTGGTGCCTTCGAGGCGGACGACCAGCGGGACGGCGAGGTTGGTCTCGCGAACGGCTGCCAGCACACCCTCGGCGATGACATCGCACTTCATGATGCCACCGAAGATGTTGACGAGGATGCCCTTCACCTTGGGGTCCTTCATGATGATCTTGAAGGCCGCAGCGACTTTATCTTTGCCGGCGCCGCCGCCAACGTCGCAGAAGTTCGCGGGCTCTTCGCCGTAGAGCTTGATGATGTCCATCGTTGCCATGGCAAGGCCAGCGCCATTGACCATGCAGCCGATCGTGCCGTCGAGCGCGATGTAGGCGAGGTCCCAGGCAGAGGCCTCGATCTCTTTCTCGTCTTCCTCGGACTTGTCGCGCAACTCGACAATGTCGGGATGGCGAAACAGCGCGTTGCCGTCGAACGACACTTTCGCATCCAGCACACGGACGTGGCCGTCCTTCATGACGATGAGTGGATTGATCTCCAGCATCGCCATGTCTTTATCCACGAAGGCTTTGTAGAGGATTTTTGACAGGCCGATCATATCGGTGCGGGCCTGATCGGTGAGCTTCAGCGCGTCACAGATCTTGGCGGCGTCAGCGTCCGTGACGCCGGTCGATGGTTCGATCGGCAGTGTCATGATGCGCTCGGGCGTGTCGTGCGCGACGGCTTCGATATCCATGCCGCCCTCGGTCGAGACAACGAAGGCAACCTTGCCCGAACCGCGATCGACCAGCAGCGAGCAGTAGAGTTCTTTTTCGATATCGGCGCCGTCTTCGATGTAGATGCGATTGACCTGACGACCTGCGGCCGATGTCTGCGCCGTAACGAGGTGGTGGCCCAACATGGCCTTCACGTGCTCGAGCGCCTGTTCCTTGGAGAAGCCGAGGCGGACGCCGCCTTTTTCACCGGCTTCTTTTTCGATGAACTTGCCCTTGCCGCGTCCACCGGCGTGGATCTGCGATTTCACGACCCAGAGCGGACCCGGCAGCGCGTCGATCGCGGCCTGCGCCTGGTCAACCGAGGTGATTGCGACACCCTTGGCGACGGGAGCTCCAAACGACTTCAGGACTTCCTTGGCCTGATGCTCGTGAATGTTCATGGATTACTGGCCTTTGAACGAGAGAGCCCATCTTACCGGCAAAGCCCATTTTGACGAAATAGTGCGGGGCTCGCGAGGTGGCGATACCGCATGGGGCGCCGTGACGCAACGTGGGCGTTTTGATTGGGTTTACTGCGCCGGGACGGGCTTGGCTGGAGCGGGAACGTCCTCACCTTCGCCGCTCAATGCAGCACGTTCGGCCTCGTCAGCGACCTTTCCCTGAACGACACTTGTGGCGCCGAGGGCCTGAAAGGGCGTTCGTTGCGAGGCATCAGGGCGTCCACGCACGAACAGGCGCGACAGGTTGACCACTGCGAGGACGAAATAGCCGAGCGCGACGGCGGCAAAGACGCCGGGCTGGCCTGCTTTGGTGTCGGCGACAGCGCCGGTGAGGATCGGGCCGAGCACCGATCCGCCGGCCCAGACGAACAGCATGCCGGACATGACCTGCGCAATCTGTCCGGGTTCTGCGCGGTCGGTCGCATGGCTGGCCGAGACCGAATAGAAGGACAGCGCGCCCGCGCCCCAGAGCGCCGACAGCATCACGGTGATCGAGAAAGACACCCTGCCTGCGGTAAGATAAAGCGCGATGCATGCTGCCAGGGCGATCAGCGACAGCACCGCCACGACAGAGCGGCGGTCGATCTTGTCCGAGATCAGCCCGGCCGGCCATTGCGTAACCGTGCCGCCGATCATCGCTGCGATGTAAAGCGTAGCCGCAGCGCCTCCTGCCCCGCCCGGCTGAAGCTCCTTTGCATAGAGAGGAAGCTGGCTGGTGACGCCAGTGTTGCAGATGCCCGCCACCAGCGAGCCGACGAGGGCGGCGGGCGGGATCCGCATCATGGAGGCGAGGCTCAGCGCCTCGCGGTCCGGCAGAACCGGCTGGGCGCGCTTGGTGGCGCTGAGGGGCAGCATGGCGAGTGTCATCAGCAAGCCGGCCCAGACGAAGGGCTTGATGTCGTCTGCCGTGTGCTGGACGACCAGCAGCGGCCCAAGCGAAATCGCGATCTTAAGCATCAGCTGGTACATGCCCAGCATCGCGCCGCGCTTGGACCGCGGGGTCGAATCGGCGATCCAGCTCTCGGCTGAAGTGAACATGACAGCAGAGGCCGCGCCCTGCGCGAAGCGGAACAACGCCCAGGCGATGCCGTCGAAATTCAGCCCCATCGACAGGATGCCGGCAGCGTAAATCGCAGCAGCGGCTGAATAGGCGCGGATGTGGCCGATGTCGCGTACGATGTCCGGCGCGAACCATGCGCCGAGCATGAAGCCCGCAGAGAACCCTGCTGCGACCGCCCCAACGCCCAGCGCCGACGTGCCCATGAAGCTCAGCGCCAGAGGGGTAGTGACACTGAGGATGCCGGAGGCCGCCTGAAGCAGCATGACTGCCAGGATCAGAGATGCGACGTTTCGGTAGAGGGTCATGCGGCGTTTCGGGGCGGTCTGGCGCTCTTGTTTGAGCGTTCCTTACGCCGCTTCGCCGCCACGCGCGTCTAAATTCTTGTTACCAATTACCGCAAATCTCACACATCTCCTTCAAGCGAATTTTCAGCGTGTTGCGTCATCGTGGCCGTGCAGAGGAGCACCCCATGATCCCGAACACCATGCTGGCCCTGATCGATAAGCTTGCGTCCGATGGCCGTGTCACGGCCGAAGAGGCGCTGGACGTACGTCGCGCAGTGTTCCCGGATGGCATCGTCAGTCGCGGCGAAGCGGATGCGCTGTTCGCCCTGAACGAGCGCGTCGGCGGAGATGATCCGGCATGGGATGCCTGCTTTATCGAAGCGATCAGCGATCACCTGACACTGAGCCACGATCTGCGCGGTCACGTAACTGACGAAGGCGCAGCCTGGCTTGAAAACCGCACCAATCGCGACTGCGTTGTCGAGCGCTCTACGGAGCTAGAACTTCTGCTCAAGGTGCTCGAACGGGCGGACTCCTGCCCGGCGCGCCTGCACGAACTGACCCGTAATCTTGTCGCGCGCGCCGTGCTCGCGGGCAAGGGCTATGAAGGCCGCGACCCGGGAAAGGTTCCCGGACAGATCGGGGAAGCCGAACTGGCGATGATCCGCCGCGTCCTGTTTTCAGCGTCAGGCGCCGGCAACGTCTCGGTGACACGCGAGGAAGCGGAATGGCTGTTCGACATCGATGCCGCGACGGAGGGTTACGCCCATGTGGCGGGCTGGCGCGATCTGTTCGTTCTGGCCGTTATGAACCACCTGTTCGCTGTTGGTCCCGCTGCAGCCCTGGAGCGTGGCGAAATAGTTCGCCGGGCTGAGTGGCTCAATGCGCCCGCACAAGTCGGCATCAGCGGCTTCCTGTCGCGCGCCTTTGAGGGCGGCATCAAAGGCTACCTCACCAAAATCAAACAACCGAACGACGCCGATTCGATGTCGACGTACGTCGAGCAACGCGAAGCGGAGGGGCGCGTCGCCGAAGCTCTCGAAACGCACGAAGCCGCTTGGCTGGTCACCCGTATCCGCGCCGATGGTCGCCGCACGGCCAATGAGCAGGCTCTGCTCGAAGCGGTCAAAGCGGCCAAGGGCGAGGAGCTGCTGAAGTCTGCCTGAGACTCAGGCTGCGCGGCGCTGGACGGCGCCGTCGATCTTCAGCGGCAAGGCAACCGGCCCACGCATACCGGGACGTCCCAGCCAGCGAAGTTCCTCGAACGGCACGCCGAGCGAGAAGGACGGCCAGCGCACGAGGATACGTTTCAGCGCCACTTCGGTCTCGATGCGCGCCAGATGCATTCCAAGACACAGGTGCATGCCGCCGCCGTAACCGGCATGGCGGACGCTGGGCCGTCGTAGATCGAGCGTTTCGGGATCGGTGAAGTGGGCCGGATCGGTGTTGGCTGACGCCAGCAGCGCCATCACCCTGTCGCCGCGCTTAAGCTTGGCGCCGTGGAATTCCATGTCCTCGCGCGCCATGCGTGGCTTGGTGGCCTGCACGGGCGATGTGTGACGGTGAAGCTCCTCGACGGCGTTGGGCATCAGGGACGGATCGGCGCGCAGCATGGCCAGCTGGTCGGGATGCTGCAGCAGGTCCACCACCGACGTCGAGATCAGGTGCGTCGTCGTCTCGTGCCCGGCGAGAAACAGCAGCATCACCATGGCGAGCATTTCGTCCTCGGTGAGCTTCTCGCCATCGGCCTCGGCGGCGACGAGTTCGCTGATCAGTCCCTCGCGCGGGTCGATGCGACGCGTAGCGAATTCCGCGCGCAACTGCTTCATCAGTTTTCCGATCATGGGAAAGGTGCGCGCAGCCGAAACGACACCTTTGATGTTGGTGAAATCTCCCATCCACCGCGTCGTCTTCTCGCGGAGTTCTGGCGCTAGCCCGAGCATCTCCGAGATCACGCGCAGCGGCAATTCGCGGGAGAACGCGGAGGCGAGATCGAAATTTCCGGATGCTTCCATGCCATCGAGAAGCTCGTCTGCGATGCGCGTCACCATTGGCCGCAGCGCCTCGATGCGGTCGCGCCGGAACGGTGCATCCACCAGCTTGCGCAAGCGGCGGTGATCAGGGTCGTCAAGGATGAGCATGTTCTGGGCGAGAATCTGCATCATCTTCGGCGCCCACCAGAAACCAAGCGAGCTCGACCTGCCGGCATTGCGGCCGTCAGCTGCGAAGCGATCAGCGCCTTTCAGAAAATCGGTGACCGAGTCCCACGTCGTTGCGAGGTGGATGCGGCCAACGATGGGGAAATTCACTTCCACGACCGGCCCTGCCTCTCGCAGCGCTGTCAGCAAGGGGAATGGATTACGCTTGGCGTCCTGGCTAAAGAAATCGAAGCGGGCCATGTCGGCCCTCCTTTATCAGCGCGACGGGAGCGGGGCGAACGGGGCGGAACCTATACCCCGCCCCGCCCCTCTCAAGTGAAATCAGGCTCCCTAAAGGAAGGCAGGTCGGATCAGGCCCCTGCCCACGTCCCGTGGAAGCCAAGCGGCCAGGCATAGTCGGCTTGCCACACAGCGACCGGGCCGTCCTCGACGTTTGACGCATCGAACGCCCAGACTTCGCTGCGTTGTGCACGTGTGTTGATCGCCGTGCCGATGATCCAGCTCTCGCGCTCCGACGTCGAGCCCGGCTTCGGAATGAAGAGGTGTTCTTCGACCATGTAGGTCGAACCGAAGTCGTAGACCTGCGCCTTGCCCGACGACCAGTCCTGCACCGCCAGCGCGCTACCGCCAGGCTGACCCTCCACCGAAC
Organism: Caulobacterales bacterium; assembly: GCA_038326205.1. GTDB lineage: Bacteria > Pseudomonadota > Alphaproteobacteria > Caulobacterales > Hyphomonadaceae > UBA7672. Next base: position 17,830 of record JBBQJV010000015.1, read on the forward strand.
CGGTGATCATCGTTGTAAGTTTGCGCGAAAGACCCGCTCGACGCGGATCGACCTGCGGGAAATCGCCCGCGATTTTGGTCTCGACCAGCTTTGCGTCACCTTTTGTCGGGATCACGGCCATGGTGAGTTTCGAGCTCGCCTGGTCGCCCGAATATTTGCCACGAATTTCCGCAGCACCGCCGCCGGAACCGAGCACAGGTTCAGGATAGAAAGCTGCGTCGAGGCGGATCGTGCCATCGGCATCCTCCCACGCAGACCCAGTGTGATAGAAGGCGCGCGCCGGGCCCTGCGCCCAACGGGTCTTGGTCAGGTCGTCCTTGTCGACTATCAGGAATTTCATCCCTTCCTCAGGCTTCCACACGAAGCCGTCGATGAAGGGTGGCAGGTTCCTTGTCTGGATCCAGGGCTGGCAGAGGATGACCAGCTTGCGGTCGGTCATCGTCCAGTCGTGGATGTAGGACGCATCGCCGATGTTGACCATGCCGAAACTGGCGGTCGAGCCATCCGGATTGATGTTGTAGATGCCTATATGCTGGCCCGAGACCGCAAGATTCCAGACGCGGCCATCGGGCTCGCGTTTCGGATGCGCCAGGAAAGGCATGCCCTTGAGATCATTGCGCCACGTCTTGAAGCCGCGCGTTTCCAGCGTCACCGGATCGAGGCGATAGGCGGAACCCGCCTCCCACAGCGCCAGTAGTTCGCCACCGGACATCATCACCGAGATATTGCCGGGGTTTACGTCGTCGGACGACGCGACGGGATAGGAGGGATCACCCACCGTGCCGAATCCGGGCGCGAGGAATTTGTCTGCCGCCATCTCAAGCTGACGTTTCTTTGTCGCGACATAGCGGCCGGTGTGGACCGCCTTGCCGTCAGCGATGTTGATGCGCTGGACCATGCCGTCGCCATCAAACCAGTGCGTCGCGTAGGCGTCTCCGTGTTTGAATTGCGCGGGTCCATTGCGATAGAGCGCGCCGGACAGGCCAGGAGGCGCCTTACCTGAGACGAGGCGCATCCAGCCCGGGCCGAAGCCCGCTGCGGGTGCGGTTTCGTAGCCGATATGCCAGGCGGGCATGTCGCTGTTGGCGAAGGCCGATGGCGCAACTGCCAAGGCGGCGCCAGACATCAGACCAGCATGCAGAAAGAGGCGGCGGTTGAGGTTCATGGCGGGACCCTTAGTTCAGCTTGATGGTTTGGGTCGTGGCAGGCGCCTCGACCGTGAAGGCGGCAGCGTCCCATTTGGCGGGACCGAACTGGGCTGGGGCGTTGTTCGAGAAGGCGAACGGTTCGATTGGCATGCCGAACGGGTTGGTTCCCATCTTCCCGTCGCCATCGACATCATGGAACATCTTGATCCCGTATTGGCCCGGAGGCAGTTCGAACGTCGTGGTGGCCGTGTCGCCCGTGACCGGTATCATTCCGGCAGCAACCTGGTTGTCGGTGTCGTACCCAGCCTTGTTATAGACCGCGACCATCACCGCGCCCTTATGCTCGGCGATGTTGGTGACCGTAAGGGTCAGGGTCGCCTTGCCCGGCTCTGCCGAGGCGGCCTGCGGGAAGATCAGGGCAGCGGCCAGCAGGGCGGCCGGAAAGACGCTCGCCGCGGAAAGCAGGGTTCCGAGGAGGGGAAGGCGCTTCATCTGGTTCGTCATGGGGATTGTCGTGGGGATTGTCATGGGAGGAACTCCGTGGGTTCGGGTTTCTTGTGAGGTTTCTTGCGCCGCCATTTTGGTCGCCGAGGACAATCTCTGACGCTGCGGCCGGTCTCGCTACACCAATTGCGCGAATAGGCTGTTTTGCTTCGTGAAATGCCGGGCTACACCGTTCACGAAGCGTGAAATGCAGTCGCGATACGCCAGCCGCACGTGGCTCAAACAGGATCAAAGCGAACCATGCCGGCATGGGCTGTGAGTATCGCCAAGTACGGGGCCGCCTCGGTCGGGCTGGGACTGATTTTCGCGTGGTTCGGCATCTACAATACCGGCTTGATCCCTATACCGCAGCGCATCGTTTACTGGATCGGCCTCATGGCTCTGGGTGTCACCGCCGGAACGATCATTACACCTCTCGTCTCCAACCGCTGGATTCCCGACGCGCATCCGGCTCTGCAGATCGGCCTCGCTTCCCTGCTCATTTCGGTCCCGATCACGCTCGGCCTGACCGTCCTCGCCTACCTCTCCGAGGGCAGTGTGGTTCGGCTGGAATGGTGGGCGTTGCAGTATGTCTACGTGCTCGTGGTGACCCTCATCCTCACGACCGGCGCCTGGGCCGCCGAGACGCTAGCCGAAAGAAAAAGCGCCACCCCCGCCACCTCCGCCGCTTCGCCCTTCTCCGACCGCCTGCCGGTCAAGTTCCGGGCTGGAACCGTCTATGCGGTATCGGCCGAGGATCACTACCTGCGGGTCCACACCAGCCTCGGTGAGACGATGGTGCTAATGCGTCTGGCCGACGCGGTAAGGGAACTGGCGAGCCTCGAAGGAATGCAGACCCATCGGTCGTGGTGGGTCGCGAAACAGGGCCTTGCTGACGCGAGCCGTGGCGATGGCAAGGTGACGCTGACCCTCAAATCAGGCGGAGAGGCCCCGGTGAGCCGGACCTACCTGAAAGCCGTCAAAGATGCGGGCTGGCTATAGGATGGAAAGAGCATAGCGAAGTCCACCGGACGCCCGCCTACAAGCGCGTATCATATCCGTTCGTGGCGTTCCTGCCCGGACATCTTTTCGATAATTTCGGCGACAAAGCGGATGTGAGCGCGAAGGCGATAGAGGTCATCGGTGTAACTCACCGGCACTTCAACCTTGCTGGTTTCGGACTGCAGGTCGGCCAGCTTTGCGCGTACCTCGGTTCGCTCCGCCGTACTGTCGGCGGCGCGCCCTGCCGCTTCAAGTTCGCGCAGGTTGTTGTACCAGACATAGATCTTGCGCCGGATGCGCCAGCGATAGAGGGGCGGCGCTGCGCGGACCAGCGGGATCATGAGCGTGATGAGCGGAATCGCGAGCACCCAGGCGCGCTCGAGAAAATTGGCGACGCTGTAGGGGAAGATGCGGCGCATGAAGCTGGGTCCGTTGTCGTAGTAACGCTTCGCCTCGTCGGAGATCGTGATGTCCGCTAGTTGAGCTGTCGGGAAACGACCCGGCTCGGCGAGCAGCGAGCCCTTGGCGTCCGCCGCCAGCGCTGCCTCGATCAACAACGACTGGACCGCCGGATGGAGGTCTTCGCGCACCACAATCTGCGCCGCAGGTGCGATCAGCGTCACATCCTCTCGAGGTAGAATGTTCGCGAGGTCGATTACGCCGCGATAAAGCGTCACCTCATCAAGATAGGGATGGTGCCGGACCAGCGCAGGCGCTTGCCTCATCGACACGAGTTCTATGTCCGGATCGGCGATGAGGTTGGCGATCCATGCGGTGGCAGCGCCTGACACGACCAACGCGACGTCGATGTCGCCCTTCTGGAGGGCTGCGGCTGCTGCCTGCCCTGCCAGCGGTACGGCGGTGAAGGCTTCGGGCTTCACGTCGACTTCGGTGAGGAGCAGGGTAGCAAGCGCGCGGACGCCTGAGCCGTCCGGACCGATGGCGACGCGGAGGCCGGCCAGATCCTGCAGGTCTGCGACGCGCACCGACGTGCGGTGAAAAACCCAGAGGGGTTCGTAGAACACCGCGCCGATCGAACGGACGCTGTCATCTTTCGCATCGGCGCCTGCTACGCCTGTCTGGACGATGCCGACGTCGGCCTGACGCGATTTTACGCGCGCGAGATTGTCGACCGATCCCGCCGTCTCCTGCACGTCCACCTCAATGTCGAACTTTCGCAGCATCGCGGCATAGGATTCGGCAGTAGCCGCATAAGCGCCGCCAGCAGCCCCACCCGCCAGGGTGATCCGCTTGGGCGGCGCGGGCGCCATGAACATGAAGGCAACAACGAGCCCGAGCACCACAATGGCGACCGGCGCGGCATAAACGCGGAGAACAGTCTTGAGCGTCGTATTTTTCATCGGACCGTCCCTGTAGGGCGCCGAAACTAACCAGCAGCCGCGCGAAACGGGAAGAGCGCGTGCTGCGAGAAAGGCTCAGGACACGCCGCTTGGTGCGTTTGCAGCCGGTTTCTGTTGATCCAGCGCATAGGTCACCGCGCCCATCACCAGGGCTGCCAGGATCAGGATGACCCACGGCGGCAAGCGCACGGGACGTTTGGATTTTTGCGGCGCCTTGGTGTTCTGGGCGTTCTGCAGCTTCTGGGGCTTGCGAAACTTGATGACATTGTCGTCGCTCAACGGACTTCCCCACCATTTCTGTCGCGCGCGATACTACTCATCAGCCGGGTGAGCGCCATCCCTTGCCAGACTTCTGCTCCAGACAATCTGGTCCCGACTGGCCGCCTTGCTCCGCTTCCGCCGCAATCGCCTTTGAGATGCCTTCGGTACTCACACAATTCCGCCCACCGTCGCGCCTTACCTGACCCCTCGCCGACAATAAGAAGGAAAAGGGACCCATGTCGGACTCTGTAGAACAGCCGCGCCCCAACGAGGGCAGCGGTTACGATCTCTCACGGCTTTTGCCTCAGCGATCGTTCGGACTGAAACTCATCCTTGTGTGCATGCTTGCCCTGTTGATGGCCATCCCCGCGGGCTTTGTGTGGATGGTGATCTACTCGCGCGCCAGCGACGCACAGGCCGCCATCGCCGAAGTCGCCGCCCTGCGCGGCGGACCGCAGCAACTGATGGGACCGGCCATCACCGTGCCGTTCGACCGCGAGGTGGTTGTCTCGGTCAACAGCGTAAACCAGGTGCAGACGCAAGTGGGACGGATGGTGCTTTATCCGGAGACGGGCGCCGTCAATGCGAAGCTCGTCATGGAGGTCCGCAAGCGCGGCCTGCACGACGTGCCGACCTATCGCGCCGACGTGGACTTCACCGCAACGTTCAATCCCGAACGGCTCGCCCGCGAGGCGCCAACCGGAGCACGCATGCGCTGGGCGGACGCGCGTGTCTATATCAGCATGTCCGACCTGCGCGGCGCCAAGGACGCACAGCTGACCGTGGGCGGCCAGTCGCTGGACGTGGCGCCGGTCGAGAACTTGGCGAGTGAGACGTTCAGCCGTCCGGGCCTCATGCCCGGCCTGCTGGGCGCGCCGCTCGGCTGGACGGAGGCGCCGGTGGGGCCATTGCAAGCGACCGCAAAGCTCAACATCTCGGGCGCGCAACGCGTTGCAGTGGCGGCGTTTGCGCGTGACACGACGATCAACCTTGCCGGCGACTGGGGCTCTCCCAGCTTTGACGGCGGCGCGCTACCCGACCAGCGGCAAGTGACGAAGCAGGGGTTCACCGCGATGTGGCGTATCCCATTTCTTGCGCGCGGCGCGCCGGGCGCGGGCGTTGATCTGTCGTTCGATACGCTGGCCTATTCGAGCCCCGGCGTAACGCTGCTCGATGAGGGCAATCCATATCAGAGTGTGGAGCGGGCGTTGAAATACGCGCCGATGTTCATTGGTCTCGTCTTCCTCGCCTACTTCCTGTTCGAGGCGACCAGCCGGGTGCGCGCCCACCCGGCGCAGTACGTGCTGGTCGGTCTGGCCCAGACGGTGTTCTACATGCTGCTGCTATCGATCTCGGAGATCATCGGGTTCACTATCGGCTTCCTGGTCGCAGCGACGGCGACGGTCTCGGCGCTGTCCTTCTATGCCGGGGCGGTGTTCGCCTCGCGTGCGGCGATGGTGAAGGCGTTCGTCGTCTTCTCCATGCTCTACACTCTGATCTACGTGCTGATGCGCATGGAGGACTATGCCCTGCTCGTCGGATCGATCGCCAGTTTCGCAGCGATCGCGGGCACGATGTGGATGACGCGCAACCTCGACTGGTATGGTGTGGGCCGCTCACAGGTCCCGCCACGGGAGAGCGCTGCGTAAGGCAGAAGGGCGGGCGTCGAGAGGCGTCCGCCTGACTTGCTCCGATTTGATCTACGGCGCCCTCAGCGGTTCGAACGGTCGATCGGGATCGTTGGGCAGGATGGTGTCGACATAAGCGCGCAGCTTGTCAGTCACCGCTTGCGGGTCACCGGCGAGATTCTCCCACGGGATCGGCGGACCGAAGGTCAGATGGAATTTGTCGCCCTGCTTGTTCAGCAGTTCGCGGAACAGCGTGATGTCGCGCAGCTCGCGGTTGATCCCGCAGAAGGCGTAGTAAAGCGCCGAGTTTTTGCCCGTCACATGCAGCGGCGTCACCGGCGCCTTGTTCTTGCGGGCCAGCGAGACGGCGGTAGGCATCCACGGCTCGTCGACCAGTTTGCCGCGCTGCATCTGAGCGAGCGCGCCGGACGGAAAGATCAGCAGCAAACGTTCACCAGCGAACGCGGCTGCGGCTCGGCGCAGGGTTTCGCGCGTCTTCTGGATGCTGCGCTTTTCCTGCACCCACTCGACCGGGATGATGACCTCGGCGAAGTGCGGATTGACGCGGCAGGCGTCGGCATTGGCCATGATCTCGATATCGGTGCGAACGTCGTCGAGCGCCGCAAGCACGATCGAGCCATCGGCAAGACCAGTCGGGTGATTGGACACGATGACCGCGCGCCCGGCTTTCGGAACGCGATCAAGCCCGCTCGCCGTAACCTTCAGGCCAAGCACCTTGTCGAGGTAAGCGAAACATTCCTTGCCGGAGGTGATCGTCTTGATGTGGTCAGCCCAGCGCAACGCCTTGCGATAGCCCAGCAGCGAATAGAGCGCCGGGCGCACGACTGGCCATGACCAGTGCCCGACCCATGAGGGACAGCGCTCCTCGATCATGATGTCGACGATGTGCCCGGGGCGTGATTCGGGGTCGATAAAAGCGGAAAGTCCTTGATCTATCGGAGGATTTGGGGCGTTCGTCACATGATCACCCTCGACTTGGCGTTCGGGATGGTCCAATCAGCGCCGTTAACCATTGGTAACCGTTACCACGCGAAACTCTGTTGCACATACTTCGTGATTGCGGAACGTAGTGAAAGTTCGCGTCACAAGCCGATCTGGATCATCCGGTGGAGGGGGGTCTGATCTGGGGGAAGCCGATGAAAGTCTTATGGGTGGAAGATCACGCCCGAGCGTGCGAACTGCTTGCGGCGGCTGCCGCTGCGGCTTCGCGCAAACGCTATGGCATCGACCTGGTCATCGCGACATCTCTTCTCGACGCCGAGCGCAAGTTGCGGCTGGAGCGGTTCGACCTAGTCGTGATCGACCTGCTGCTTCCCGACTCGGCTGACGAGGACGCGACCGTTACACGCATCGCCAGCATGGGCCGTTTTCGCGTCGCCATCGTCTCCGGCAGCGATCGCCGCGACGAAGTCATGAAGAGCCTGGTGCAGGCTGGCGTCGATTGCGCGCCAAAGGCTGTCGGCAAGGAAGACCTGCCGCTCGCCGATTTCGTGCGCCGGCCGGAGCTGTTCCGCGATTTCCTGCACGCGCAGATGCCCGCCCAGCAAGCCGGCGTCAAATCGGCTGCAGGCTGATACCTGCCGACTGAAGCACCCGCTTCTAAATTCCGCCCGCTTGCTTCGTCAGTCTCCCCGCAGAGCTGGGGAGTTCGTATCATGTTGCTGAAGAGGATCGTGGTCGGCCTCGCCATGGCGCCAGCCACACCCACAATAGCGCAGACCTCTCCGGACGAAATCGCCGTCCGAGCGGTGATCGCCGACTGGTAGGCCCGTGTTGCATAATCGCCCGCCGATGCCCCCTGGGTGCTGATGGCGCCCAGCGCGATCGATATCGTTCCGGGCTATTCGGTCGCCGCTAACCTCCACAGCGGTTCGGCCGCCATTCGCGGGACGTGGCTCAATCACGAGCTGGCCGCGCGGGCGCTGTGGTTCGCCTACGACATCGACGTGCTGAAGGTAGACGCGCGCCTCGCAAAGGCGATCGTGTGGGAGCGCGGCTATTTCTAAGCCTCGGCGCCACAGAAAACCTATGAGAACGCTGCCTCGGCCATGTTCGTCCTCGAGAAGCAGGCGAACGGGGCGTGGAAAACCCTGGCCCACAACGCAACCTCGCAGGGCATCCCGCCCAACGAGAACACCGATCCGATACCCGACCTGCGGGCGCTCTATTACCAGCGCTGCGGCAGCGCCTGCGATCCGGCAACGGACGCAGTTAAAGTGAAGGGTTTCTGAGCTCTTTAGTCATTGACATTGAACATTTTATCCCACATTTTTTGATTTCTCGATTTTGTGGGATAATTCTTGTGGCGGTCGAGCCATTCAGCGACGAACAAGCCCGGACACTGGTCAATCTGCGCCAGCGCTACGAGGTGTGGATGGAGGCGGAGCAAGAGCTAGCCGCCCTTCCCTACGACCTGCGCCGCAAGGACGTGAACGGCCGCATCTATCTGTACGAAATCGCCGACCGCAGCGGGAACGGCAAAAGTCTCGGCGCTTGGTCGCCTGAGCATGAAGCGCGTTTCAACGCCTATCGCGAAGCGAAGGCGGGTGCGAAGGCGCGCGTCGATGCAAGCCGTAGCGCATTGACCGAGACGGGGCGGCTGGCGCGCGCCCTGCGCGTGCCGATGCTGGCGAGCCGCGCGGGCGAAATCCTGCGGGAATGCGATCGCCGCAACCTGCTTGGCGAAAGACTGCTTGTGATCGGCACCAATGCGATGCCGGCCTATGCGCTGGAGGCGGCGGGCTTTCTCCACGATGCACCCGATGAGACGGACGACTTCGATCTCGCCTGGTCATCGCAGACATCGCCGGACGAAGCGCTCGTATGGACCATGCTGAAGGCCGTCGATCCGACGTTCAACGTCAACACCGAACGGCCCTTCCAAGCGCGCAATGCCAGCGCATATGAAGTCGAACTGCTGATCGCGCCTTCGCGCGCCTCGACCTATGGAAAGCGGGATCGCCCGCTTCCCGTCGAGCTGCCAGAACAGGAATGGCTGCTGCTGGGCCGGACGGTGGATCAGGTGCTGATCTGCCGCGATGGGTCGGCGGCGCGAGTGGTGGCGCCCGATCCACGTTGGTTCGCGCTGCACAAACTCTGGATGTCGGTGCTCGACAGACGGTCTGCCCTGAAGCGCCCCAAGGACAAACGACAGGGCATTGCCCTGCTCGACGCTGTGGCTGGCACGATGCCCCAATTCCCGCTGGATGCCGCCTTTGAGCGGGACCTGCCGCCGGAGCTCCGCTTGCATTATGAGACGTGGCGAGCGCGCCGCGACGCAAAACCGCTTCCCCTTTGACCGTGAACACCGCTATGCGCGGACGCACATGACACGCGTCAAACAGCTCTACGCAGAACGCCTTGCCGCCGGGAAGCTGGCGCCGGACCCGGCTCAGGCCGCCGCCATCGAGCGGCTGGACGGGCTGTCAAAAGCGTTGTCGGCCTCGCACGGCTGGTTCGGCGGCAAAGCCCGCCCGAAAGGTCTCTACATCTGGGGCAAGGTCGGGCGCGGCAAGTCCATGCTGATGGACCTGTTCTTCGAGGCGGTGACGCTGAAGGACAAGAAGCGCGTCCACTTCCACGACTTCATGCTGGAGACGCACGCCTTCATTTTTGAATGGCGCAAGATGAGCGCCACCGAGCGTCGCCGGCATCCAGCTTACGTGCGCGACGCCGGCGACGATCCCATCGCGCCAACCGCAAAGCGCATTGCCGATCAGGCCCGGCTTTTGTGTTTCGACGAATTCCACGTCATGCAGATCGCCGACGCGATGATCCTGAGCCGCCTGTTCGAACACCTGTTCGAGCGCGACGTTGCCATCGTCGCCACATCGAACCGCAAGCCGTCTGACCTCTACGTCAACGGCATCAACCGCGAGCTGTTCCTGCCCTTCATCCGCCGGCTTGAGGAAGAGGTGGACGTGATCGAACTGAAATCGGGGCGCGACTTCCGGCTCGAACGCCTGACGGCGGCTCCCGTCTACTACGCACCGCTTGGCGCCGAAGCAGACGCGGCGATGGATACCGCTTTCGCGCGCCTGACGGCAGGCGCTGCGCCCTCCGCTGAATCCCTTGATGTGCAGGGACGCCAGCTACGCATCAACGCACAGGCGATGGGTGTCGCGCGCTTCACCTTTGACGAACTCTGCAAACAACCGCTCGGCGCCGCCGACTATCTCACACTCGCGCGTCACTACCCCACCATTCTGCTCGACCGCGTCCCGCAGATGGGCAAGGACGAGCGCAACTGGGCCGCGCGCTTCGTCACGCTGATCGATGCGCTCTATGAGTCCAAGACCAAGCTAGTGATGTCAGCCGCCGCCCAGCCAGACACGCTTTACGTCGCCGGCGATGGCGCCTTCGAGTTCGAACGCACGACCAGCCGCCTGCACGAGATGCGCTCAGCGGACTATCTGGCTGCCGAGCGCGCCGACCCCCTTGAAAAGCTAGGCCCTGTCGACGCGAGCTGAGTAGCAGCCATGCATCGCGTTGTGCACATGCAGGTAGGCAATTTCAGGATCGGCCAGCAGGCGTTCGATCACCTGCTTCACCGCAACGCCCAACGCCATGTCCGCCGTCAGCAGCATGCCTGCCGCGCTGAAGGCACGTACCGCCAGTGGCCGCCCGCTGAACACTTGCGGCAGCTCACCGGGAGCGAGGCTTGCCTGCTCCGCCCCTTCGATGACGAAGATCGCATAGTGCGAACGATAGGGCGTGTCGGCGTCCTGATGCTCATAGTTCAGCAGCAGCGCCCGTTCACCCGGCCGCGCATCGCGCAGGCTCACCCGGCAGGGAAACCTGTCGCTCTCTCCTGCACAGCGCGCAACGATGCCGCGGCTGTCGAGGTCATCGTCCGAAAGTCCAAAAAGACGCGCGAAGGTGTCGACCGGAAGCGCGCTGACCTGAAACACGATGCCATCTCCGTGATTGCTGCGGCTGGTATGCCGTCCTCCGCGCGCCGCCGCAGACGGAAAACCGACAAGGCAGTGGACCGACCGGCTCCGCACAGGTGCGGGCCGCATTGCCCCCCCGCTCCCATTGCGCTAACGGATCGCGCGTGAAGTCCGGGGCGTGGCCCCGAAGCCCGTTCCGCAACCTGCGCCCGCCGCACCCGCATCAGGAGACCTCCCCATGGCACGCAAGAAAATCGCCCTTATCGGCGCCGGCATGATTGGCGGCACGCTTGCCCACATCTGCTCGCGCGAGGAACTTGGCGACGTCGTTCTGGTCGACATGAAGGGGGGCATCGCCAAGGGCAAGGGCCTCGACATCGCTGAAGCCGCCGCCGTTTACGGCAAGGATGGCAAGCTGACGGGCGGATCGCTCGACGAATATTCGGTGATCGCCGGCGCTGACGTCATCATCGTGACGGCAGGCGTGCCGCGCAAGCCGGGCATGAGCCGCGACGATCTCATCGGTATCAACCTTGGCGTCATGAAGTCTGTCGGCGCCGCCATCAAGCAGCACGCACCGAACGCCTTCGTGATCTGCATCACCAACCCGCTCGATGCGATGGTGTGGGCGCTGCAGAAATTCTCTAGCCTCCCCGCCAGCCACGTCGTCGGCATGGCCGGCGTGCTCGACTCGGCGCGCTTTTCCTACTTTCTCTCCGAGAAGACCGGCATCTCCATGGAAGACGTCAAAGCCTGGACGCTCGGCGGACACGGTGACGACATGGTGCCGATGGTGCGTCACTCCACGATCGGCGGCGTGCCGCTGCCCGAGTGCGTGAAGCAGGGCTTCTTCACGCAGGAAGAACTCGACGGCATGGTCAAGCGCACACGCGGCGGCGGCGGCGAGATCGTCGCCCTGCTCGAAACCGGATCTGCCTTCTACGCCCCGGCCGAATCGGCCGTCGCGATGGCCAAATCCTACCTGAAAGACAAGAAGCGTGTCCTGCCGGTCGCAGCTCACCTCACCGGCCAGTACGGCATCTCCAACCTCTATGTCGGCGTGCCCTGCGTGATCGGCGCCGGCGGCGTCGAGCGCATCATCCAGTTCGACCTCAATGCCGACGAGAAAGCGATGTTCGAAAAGAGCGTCGCCGCCGTGAACGGCCTCCTCGACGCCTGCAAGAAGCTCGAGCCGTCGCTGGCGTAAGCCAGACTTTATCAGGATAGCGAAACGCCTCCCTCGCGGGAGGCGTTTTTGTTTTTGGAGTTACGGTTGGACGCTGACCATCTCGATCTCGAACACCAGATCAGCCGCGGGCGGGATAGGGGCCTTCCCACCTGGACCGTAGGCGAGTTGATACGGCAAATAACCGATCCAGCGATCGCCGGGCTTCATGAGCTGGAGCATTTCGGAGAAGCCATCGACAACGGCGCTGACCGGGAAGGTCGCGGTTTGATTGCGCTCAAAGGCGCTGTCGAACGCGGGGCCGCCAGCATTGAGCCGGCCTTCATAGTAGACTTCCGCCTGTTCGGACGCTTTGGGCGACACGCCATCGGCTGGGCCGGAGGCAAGCACGACGTATTCAAGGCCTGTTCCGTTCTTCACGACTTCCGGGAGATCGCTGTTCCAGGGAACGTATTTTGCCCATGCCGCGGCATCGGCAGTTTTCACGGTGTGAGCAGCGTGCGGGGTGGCCGGCGGAGTGGATTCGCCGCACGCGGCCAGAGCGATGGCAAATCCGGCCGTCAGGAGGAATCGCATCATTGCCTCTTACTTCACGCTGACCATCAGGATCTCGAACAACAGGTTCTCGCCCGGGCCGATGAGACCTGGATAGCCGCGTTCGGCATAACCCAAGGCGGCGGGGATATAGATCATCCAGCGGTCGCCGGGCCGCATCAGGCTCAGGGACTCGCGGAAACCCGGCACGAGGATCGAGAGTTCGTAGACATCCGGCTCGCCGCGGTCGAAGCCCGAATCGAAGGCGCGGCCACCTGAATTGAGACGCCCCTCATAATAGATCTCTGCCGCCTGCTCCGGCAGCGGCGCTACGCCCGTGGCCGGGCCGCTGGCGAGCACGATGTATTCAAGGCCGCTGGGGGTCTTCTTCACTTCCGGAAGGCTGGAATTCCATGGCGCATATTTGAACCAGGCCGACCGCGTTATGGTTGGCGGAGATGCCTTCACCGGCGCGGCGGAAACCGGGGCGGATGCCAGTGCTGCGGGGGCGCCGCTGCTTGCGCAGGCGGCAAGTCCGAACGCAAGCGAAATGACAACAAGACTACGCAGCATGGACGCCGACCTCTTTACTAGTTGAGGAATCACCCCGCCGGACGACAGGTATTCCGCACACTAACGATCCTGACTCGCACGAAAAGCACCGCCGGAACCAAAACGACTCTGCACTGGCGCCCCACCCCTCGTAAAGCAGCACGCCAATCACTGCTTTGTAGCGAGGCAAGCCCCGCGCGGTGATTGTACGTGCAAAGACGATCCGCCGATTCCGTCGCGCGGTCTGCGCCATTCCATTCACGTGCGACGATTTCTCCTTGCAGCCGCAACTATACGCAAAACCACATGTTTTTCTTTGGCTAGTTTTGCAAGAAAACTGAATTTGAAAATTGCGTTTCTGTCATGACAAAGTATATATTAACCAAACTGGGGAGTTCCGAGGTGGTGAGTCGGTCTCAACTGTTCGCTGGCGAAAGAAATTATTGAATCCGGGTGCGTTCGGGCATGCCACGGATTGTCTCGTTTTCTTTGCAGTGAGGTCTGAAAACCGTTGTTTTTCGTTGATTATCGGGGCCGCCTTTGACACTCGCATCATTGTCTACACCATTCACAAAGCCTGTTCTCGCACTGGCTTCCAGCAAGTCAGATTCGACCCCCGACGATGGAAACATCAACCTTTCCATAGGTCGGCGCATCCGCCGACGCCGGCGCTTGATGGGGATGACCCAAAAGGATCTCGGCGATCTGCTCGGCCTGCAATTCCAGCAGGTCCAGAAGTATGAGTGCTCAAGCAGTCGGGTCACGGCTTCGCGCCTCTACCTGCTGGCCTCCGCCCTGAAAGTGCCGATCACATACTTTTTCACGGACCTGCCGGAAAATCCCGCCAACGGCATCACTGACAGTGATCGCGCGCGGATGGCGGCGACCGAAATGCTTTGCGAAAAAGAGACGCAGGATCTTTTGACGGCCTACGCCAAATTGCCGGAGAATGTGCGCCGCAAACTGCGGACATTCGCCAAGGGCCTCGGTGACGACCTGGGCTGATCCGGGCGATTCGGCCCTGCGCCGGCCAGGATTTTGGAACTTCACGGCAGAACGGGCGCCACTTGGCCGCCCGCCACTGCCATGCGACATCCGGTCATGGCCCTTCGTATCGCGACAATCGGAAGGAACGGTCAGGTTGCACGCGCGCTTGCGGCATCTACCGAAGGTCAGGCCGGAATCACGCTTGAGCAGGCCGGAAGCAGCGAAGCGGACCTGCGCGATCCCGATAGTCTACAGCGCTTCATCGACCGCGCCGCCCCCGATATTCTGATCAATGCGGGCGCCTACAATTTCCTCGATCGCGCCGAAACCGACAGCGAAGCGGCTTTCGCCATCAACGAGGCCGGTCCTCGCTTTCTTGCGGCGTTGTGCGCACGGCGCAGCATACCTTTCGTGCATATGTCGACCGATTGCGTGTTCGACGGGATCAAGGTCGAACCCTACGAAGAAGACGACGCGCCCAATCCGCTGTCTGTCTATGGCCGATCCAAGCTGGCGGGCGAGAAAGCGGTCGCTGAGGAAAATCCGGATGCGCTGACTGTTCGCGTGTGCTGGGTATTCTCCGGGTACGCGGACAATTTCGTTTCACGAATGATATCGCTGGCGCGCGAACGCCCCGTCCTGCGGGTGGTGAACGATCAGGTCGGCCCCCCGACATACGCGCCTGACATTGCCAACGCCCTGCTCCGCGTCGCCGGCGCCCTGCACGGCGCCCCCCGCCTCCTCCCCCCCGTCCTTCACCTCGCCACCCCGGACGAATTTGACCGCGCCGCGATGGCTCGGGCGATAATGGCGGAGTCGGAACGGCAGGGAGGTCCTGTGGCTGCGATCGAGGGGGTCTCGACATCGGACTTCGCCGCTCCGGCGCTGCGCCCTTTGAACGGTCGTCTGTCGGGCGCCCGGGCCACGCAAATGTTCGGCCTGCGCTGGACGCCATGGCCGGATGCGCTCGAACACTCTGTTGCGGCAATACTTTCTCGGAAATGAGAGTATTCTCATTTGATCTGCCGAGACCGGAGATCAGACCATTGCGCGTTCTATTGTTGGCTGCCTTGCTTGCGACAGCCTGCAGTCCTGCTGCGGAAACCCCCAGCGCGACCGAATCACTTGTGACTTTGGCGGCCGTAGTGCTGCCAGTGTCCAAAGACAGCTGCAGTGACATCGCCGCCCTCGCCGTCGCTCTGAGCGAGCCAGAACCTTTCGCCTCCCTCCGCTCCGGCGCCGAATCAGGCAGCCGCTTCACCACGAACGTTTCGCCGGCCGGCGCGACCTGCGCGCTGTCGAGGATGGCGCCGGTCAGTCCGGGTGGCAGCGACATTCATGTCGCGAACTGCCTCGTCTTCTTCTCCGGAATGCTGGATCGCGAGGCGACCGCGTCAAAGGCCAAGGACGTTTTCGATACCGCGCGCGCCGATCTCGACAGATGCCTGCCGCAAGGCTGGACCTCTCGCGATGGCAGTCAGCCGGACGCAAACGTCACCGAAGTCATGATCTACGAATCCGCCGCCGACGCGAAACGGTCGATGGACGCCAGCTCATATCTCTATCCCGTCGAGCTGCGGAAGGAATGGTCCGACGGCGGGCGGGCGAACCCGCCGGGGTGGCGCGTGACGCTGAAATTTCAGAAAGAAAGCGCTGGCAAGCCTGCGCCGGATCAGCGGTAGGCTAACCCCGCACCGCTGGGTAGAAGTGACGCCCTAACGAGAGGCGCCGACGGGGAGCAACGCCATGTCATACACCGCCAGGCTCAACACCATCATCGAGACGCCGCGCCTGATCTTGAAGGTACCAAGCCTTGGAGAATTCGAGGCGTGGTGTGCTTACATGGCGGACGAGGAGTCGGCTCGCTACATCGGAAAAGTGCAGCCGCCAGCCGTCGTCTGGCGCGCCATCTGCTCGATCATCGGAGCCTGGCAAGCAGCAGGTTTCGCGATGTTTTCGGCATTCGAGAAGGAGACAGGCCGTTGGGTCGGAAGGCTCGGACCGTGGGCGCCTTACGGCTGGCCGGGCAATGAAGTCGGCTGGGGCGTGATCCGCGATGTCTGGGGCAAGGGCTATGCGTTCGAAGGCTCGCTGGCGGCAATGGATTATGCGGTCGACGTGCTCGGCTGGACCGACATCATCCACTCGATTCATCCCGACAATGCCGCCTCACAGAAGCTGGCCGCACGGCTGGGTTCGGTGAATCGCGGACCGGGCCGCATGCCGCCGCCCTATGAGAACGATCCTGTCGACCTCTGGGGCCAGACCGCCGATGAATGGCGCGCACGCCGGTCGGGTCTCTGGGAGAGGATCACTCGCTGAATTTTCAGCCCCCGAAACTGCCGCCATCGATCCGGTAGGGATGGATGAAACCGTCGACCTCATAGACACGCCCGCCCCAGTACCCGCCCGGCACGTGCCAGACGCGGACCTTTGACCAGTCATTGGCCTCCGACACGTCGATCACCGGCACGTTGAGGCTGATTTCGCCGCTCTTGAGCCAGTTAGCGTGATCGACCCGCAGGAGGCGCGAGGAGACGATCTCGGTCACAGCCGAGACGTGGCCGCGGGTGGTGTCGTTCCAGCCGCGCAGCACCAGCACCGATCCCGGCGCCGGGCGCGTAGAGCGTACATAGCGGTTGGCGGCCTGCGTCCACCATGTGACGGCGTCTCCCCAGATCTGGATCCCGGACAGGGAGCGGGCATAGGGCACGCACTCGGAATAGGGCTGGCCCTGCAGCACGACCGGCACATGCGTTTCGTCGAACGGTATCGTTGTGAGGTCGAGCGGCACGCGGACAATGTCAGAGGCAGACGGCAGGGTCAGCACGCTTGCGGCCGGGAGCGTCGCTGCATAGGTGATGGGCGCGGGGCGGCTGCTGGCGCATGCGCTCAAGAACAGGCAGGCCATGCTGGCCAGCCTGGCTCCCAACTCGCTGATCCGATACGCAAACAGCATGGCGACTAGAATTGTCCTGCAATTGATGAGCGGCCGATGAATAGCCGCTTCCCGGCTGCCTTTGGGAACCAAGCCGCCACATGGACTTTGTGCCCCGATTCTGGTTTATCCCCCACCTGACCCGGAACACCCCCTATACTGGCTTGATGCACCGTTTCACGAGGCAAGTATGACCGGCAAAATCGTTACCGTTTTTGGCGGTTCTGGCTTTCTCGGGCGCCATGTCGTCCGGGCGCTGTGCCGTCAGGGGTGGCGCGTGCGTGTGGCGACGCGCCGCCCCCACCTTGCCGGCGATGTGAAACTGGCGGGCGATGTCGGGCAGGTTCAGCTGGTTCAGGCCAATGTCCGCAACCGTCCCTCGATCAAGCGCGCGCTCCAAAACGCCGACGCAGTCATCAACATGGTCGGCATCCTGACCGAAAGCAGCGCCCAGTCCTTCCACGGCACGCAGGCTGTGGGCGCCGCCAACATCGCGCAACTCGCGGCTGAAGCTGGGATCAAGCAGTTTGCGCTGGTCTCCGCCATTGGCGCATCGGCCAAGTCGCGCGCGCGCTACGCCTCGACCAAGGCCGAAGCCGAAGCGGCAACGCTGGCCGCCATTCCGACCGCAAGCATCCTGCGTCCCTCGATCATGTTCGGACCCGAAGATGGCTTCTTCACGCGCTTTGCCGAACTCGCGCGGATGAGCCCGTTCCTGCCGCTGATCGGCGCGTCGACGAAATTCCAGCCAGTCTATGTCGGTGATGTCGCGGAGGGCGTAGCCAACGCGCTGTCGACGCCAACAGCCGCCGGAAAGACCTACGAGCTCGGCGGGCCGCGGGTCTACACAATGAAGGAGCTGCTGCAGTACATCCTGCGCGAGATCGATCGTCCGCGCATGCTGTTGCCCCTGCCTGTGCCGGTTGCAGCGCCCATGGGTTACATCATCGGCGCGCTGTCGCGGCTCAATCCCTTTTTCGGACCGCCGCTGACCGGCGATCAGGTCCAGATGCTCAAGACAGACAACATCGTCTCTCCCGGTTTCGGAACGCTGGCCGACCTTGGCGTTGGCAATCTTGAGACCGTGGAAGCGATCACGCCGACCTATCTGTGGCGTCACCGCCCGCACGGCCAGTTCCAGCCGCCACGCGTGGACGAAACCGCCCGCGTCGATGCCTGACGCGGCAAGCCCGAACGCTGCTTGCATCCTGCCTCTCTGCCGCTAGCCTCTCTGCTGGCGGGATCGGACGGGGAGCGGGACAATGGACAAGCTGGCAGTCGACTATTCCGGCATGAATCTGGGAATTCTGGTGCTGTGGCTGCTCATCGCCACGGTGGCTGGATTCGCGGCGCGCAAGATTGTGCGGGGGCGGCCGGTTTTCGGACTCTGGGGGGATATCGGCTTTGCGCTGCTGGGTGTCTTCCTGATGGGCACGCTGATGAAGGCCTTCAACTTCTCGCTGACCGACTGGATCAAGAGCATCGACCTTGGACCTCTCAACGACGTGACGCACTGGGTCGATATCGCGCTTGTCGCGTTCATCGGCGCGCTGGTGCTGCGCGGCATCCTGCGACCAATCACTGGCAGAGGTTGAGCGCGTCAGATGTGACGCGCGATTTCCGCGATCAGCATCGCCGTCGGCACCAGCAGCAGTTGCGCCAGAGCCGTGCCGACAATGCGGCTGCCCGATAGCCACACGACCGCGCGGCGAAACTGCGCTTCGGAAATGCGGCCTTCCACAACATCGTCGGTCATGATCGACAGTTGTGGATCGATCAGCACGAACAGCAGGATCGTGGCGACGCCATTGATCACGGCCGACAGCGACAAAGCCGTCACGCGGAATTCTGGCGCGATGAAGCCGGCATAGAGTGACGCGAAGACGCCGACCGTAAGGAAGGCCTGCGCCGCCACGTTGAGAATGATCACATTCCACGACACCACGGACTTTTCCCTGAAGCCCTTTACGTGCTCCGTTGACGGCATGGTTACAGAGGTCTTGATGTAGTTCAGTCCGCCGCGCGCGAAGGCATGCATGATCAGCTTCGGGATCGAGCGGTTGGCGTGGAAGTGCTGAATGGCGCGTGTGAACAGGCGCTGAGTCGTTGGCACCAGCAGCGTGCCGGCGATGGCGGCCAGCGTCGCAGAGAACATCAGCACCTGGAAATCCCAGAACAACGCCTCGCCATTGTTGAGCAGGTTTAGCTCGATGCGCTTTGACAGGAACGGTCCCTGGAACGAGTTGGCCGCGCGCGAGACCAGCACCAGCACGTTGAAGAGCGCGAATGAGACCGCGATCTTGCGCGTTCGCACTCCGGCGATGCGCGCCGCATAGGCCAGCGCCCCGATCAGGTAGATCACGAAGGTGAGGCCGCACAGAACGATCAGCTGGGTGTCCATGATCCGCTCCAGATTTGTTGCGGCTTAGCCGTGGAGCGCGCCCGCATAGATGGCCGCAAGCCCGGTCCCACCCACAAGGATGCGCCACCAGCCGAACAGCGCGAAGCCGCGCTTCTGCACGAAGTCGAGCATCAGGCGGATGACGATCAGGCCGAAGATGAACGAGGCGACGAAGCCGATTGCGATGATGCCGAGATTGTCGCCGGTCAGAAAATCACGGCTCTCCCAGAAATCGAGAACAAACGCGCCGACCATGATCGGGATGGCGAGGAAGAAGGAGAACTCAGCCGCCGCGCGCTTGTTGATCCGCAGCATCATGGAGCCGACGATGGTTGAGCCCGATCGCGACACGCCGGGGATGATCGACAGCACCTGGAAGGTTCCGATCACCGCCGCCTTCCAGAGCGGCAGGTTCATTGCTGTGTGCTCGGTAGGCGCTGGGGCGATGCGGTCGATGACCAGCAGAACGACGCCGCCGATCACCAGCGACCAGCATATCAGCGCGAGGCTCTCGAACAGGTAGTGCTTGATGAAGTCGTGCAGCAGGAAGCCCGCCGCAAAAGCGGGTATGCACGCGATGATCACCGACAGCGCAAACCGGCGCGAGGACGGATCGCTCGGCAGCGTCACCAGCACATGCCAGAGCCGCCCGAAATAGAGCAACACCACGGCCAGGATCGCGCCCAACTGGATCACCACGGTGAACGTCGTCCAGAATTCGGACTGGAGCCCCAGCGCCGTCTGCGCCAGCAGCAGGTGGCCGGTGGAGGAGACAGGAATGAACTCTGTCAGGCCCTCGACCAGGCCGAGCAGGATCGCCTGCAGGATCGTCGTTGAGTCCATGACTGTGTGTCCGGAGTTGGTGTCAGTTGACGCGGGTGTCGCCCCTTTATGGTGGATGTTGGGTTACCTGCGCTATTTGTCTCTTTTGGTTCTTATTGATGAGGTGAACGCCTCCGTATGCTAAATCTCTGATCACGCATGGCCATTTTTTGATCCATATGGTTCTTATTAGCAGAAATCCGATTGCGTTGGCCTGTCCAGTTGGGCATTGAAGTGCCTCGCGTCCCCTAATCCGGTGCTCTCATGGCGCAACAGCGCATGCTCTCGTTCGTCGCCGTGGGTCAGCAGACGCCTGAAAAGCGTGAGGCTGACGAACGCCGCTCCGATTTCCACGAGATCTACGCGGATTTCATCGAAGCGAAGGCGAATGAGCAGTCCTCGCGCTGTTCGCAGTGCGGCGTGCCGTTTTGTCAGACGCATTGTCCGCTCGGAAACAACATTCCGGACTGGCTGATGCTGACAGCCAACGGCAGGCTGGAAGAGGCCTACGAGCTCTCCGCCGCTACTTCGAACATGCCCGAGATCTGTGGCCGCATCTGCCCACAGGACCGGCTTTGCGAAGGCGGCTGCGTCATCGAACAATCAGGCCACGGCGCCGTCACCATCGGCGCAGTCGAGCGCTACATCACCGACACCGCCTGGGAACGCGGCTGGGTGCAACCGATCAAACCCCTACGCAACCACTCGCAAAGCATCGGCATCATCGGCGCAGGCCCCGCTGGCTTGTCAGCCGCCGACGAACTGCGCTCTGCCGGCTATCGCGTGACCGTCTATGATCGGCACGACCGCGCCGGTGGCCTGCTGATCTATGGCATCCCGAACTTCAAGCTGGAGAAAGAGATCGTCGAGCGCCGCGTGAAACGCCTCGCCGATGGCGGTGTCGAATTCAAGCTGAACACCGACATCGGCAAGGACGTCACCTTTGCCGACCTGCGCTCGAAACACGATGCGATCTTGGTCGCAACCGGCGTCTACAAATCGAAAGAGCTGGCCGCGCCCGGCAGCGATGCCAAGGGCGTCCTGAAAGCGCTCGACTATCTCATCGCTGCAAACCGCACCGGCCTTGGCGAGACGGTCGCGGATTTCGAAAGCGGCAGGCTAAATGCCGCGAAGAAGAACGTCGTCGTCATCGGCGGCGGCGACACTGCGATGGATTGCGTGCGCACAGCGATCCGCCAGGGCGCAAAATCCGTCACCTGCCTCTACCGCCGCGACCGCACGAACATGCCGGGCTCGCAGCGCGAAGTCGCCAACGCAGAGGAAGAGGGCGTCAAGTTCGACTGGCTCGCGGCGCCGCTTTCCGTTTCGGAAAAAAAGAGCGGCGGCGCCAAGGGCGTTCGCGCCGCGCGTATGCGCCTTGGTCCGCCGGATGCGTCGGGCCGCCAAGCGCCTGAAGAAATTCCCGGTTCGGACTACGAAACAAAGGCTGATATGGTCATCAAGGCGCTGGGCTTCGATCCTGAGGACCTGCCAGCCCACTTCTCCGAATCCGCGCTCACGGTGAACCGCTGGGGTGGCGTCAAGGTCGACTACCGCTCGATGATGACGACCATGGATGGCGTCTTCGCCGCCGGCGACATCGTGCGCGGCGCATCGCTTGTCGTCTGGGCCATCAAGGAAGGCCGAGACGCCGCCGCCGCCATCGACGTCTACCTCAAGGCTCGCGACTCCTCCGCACGCGTGGCGGCGGAGTAGCGCAATGGATGTCTATCAGCTCTCCTGCGACCTGAAGCCAGGCGTGCGCGACTATCAGTTCCTCGCCGCGCTCGACGGCTATCTCGGCGCGCAACGAGCCGGTCGAGGGCGCGCACCATGGCGTCAATTCCCTCGTCCGTAATTTCCAGGCCGCCCTCTATCGCGACTACCCCGATCCCCACCGCCAGCATGGCGAGGAGTGTTTCTGATGACGACACACACCGGACACTGCCTCTGCGGCGCGACCGCCTATGAAGGCAAAGGCGAGCCTCACATGCACGTCTGCCATTGCAGCAACTGCACGCGCTGGTCAGGCGGACCCTTCATCGGCCTGCGCTTCGCGGACGGCATCGCGATCACCACGCCCGACGCGCTGACGTGGTTCGCGTCGTCCGAATGGGCCGAGCGCGGATCGTGCAGCAAGTGCGGCAGCGTGATGTTCTACAAGCTGCGCGGAGAAACGTCCCCACAGGTCGTCAGCGCCGGTAGCCTTGACGCAGCGCCCGGCGTCGACATTTCTGAGCACATCTTCATCGAAGAGAAGCCCGCCTATTACGACTTCGCCGACAGCGCCCCGCGCGTCACCGGCGCGGAAGTCTTTGAACGTTTCACCGGTCCACAGGGCGACCAGCCATGACACACGAAATCCTGGCCGAAACTCCCGGCGAGCTCTGGCTCCGCAAATACACGTCCGAGCGCGATACACTGATCGCTGCCAACGCCTACAACCCCGCCGACGAGAAGGACTCGTGTGGTGTCGGCCTCGTTGCACAGATCGACGGCACACCGCGCCGCGAGATCGTCGACATGGCGATCCGCGCCCTCAAGGCCGTTTTTCACCGCGGCGCCATCGACGCCGACGGCAAGACCGGCGACGGCGCCGGCATCCGTGTCGATGTCCCGCAGGAATTCTTCCGCGATGCCGTGCGCAGCATGGGCCACACCATCGCGAGCGACAAACAGATTTGCGTCGGCCAGATCTTCCTACCGCGCACAGACCTCGCCGCGCAGGAGCGCGCCCGTTCAATCATCGAGACCGAGATCGTGCGCTTCGGCTTCTACATCTATGGCTGGCGCCAGCCGCCGATCGACACGTCTGTGATCGGCATGAAGGCCAATGCCACGCGACCGGAGATCGAGCAGACACTGTTCACCGACGAACTGCGCCGCGAGCCCGCTGAACTCGAGCGCGCGCTCTACATCTGCCGCCGTCGGATCGAGAGGCGTGCGCGTGAATCCAACCTAGACCTCTATGTGTGCTCATTCTCGTCGCGCGCGCTGATCTACAAGGGCATGTTCCTTGCCGAGGACATCGACAGCTTCTATCTCGACCTGAAAGACCCGCGTTTCATTTCGGCTGTCGCGATCTATCACCAACGCTATTCAACCAACACCTTCCCGCAATGGCGGCTCGCGCAACCTTTCCGCATGCTCGCTCACAATGGTGAGATCAACACCATTTCGGGCAACATCAACTGGATGAAGAGCCACGAGATCAAGATGGTCTCGGACGTGTTCGGCGAGCATGGCGATGATGTGAAGTCGGTGATTCAGCCGGGAGGATCGGACAGCGCCGCACTCGACAATGCGTTCGAACTTCTTGTCCGCGCCGGTCGCCCCGGCCCGATGGCCAAGACGTTGCTCGTACCTGAGCCGATGTCGAAGGACGAGCGGATCATGCCGAAGCGCCATCAGGCGTTGCTCGCGTACGCCAATTCCGTGATGGAGCCGTGGGACGGTCCCGCCGCGCTCGCCATGTTCGATGGCCGCTGGGCTATCGCTGGCATGGACCGCAACGGCCTTCGGCCCATGCGCTACGCGCTGACGGAGCAGGGCGTGCTCGTGGTCGGCTCCGAGGCTGGCATGTGCGCGCTAGACGATGAAGATGTTGTCGCAAAAGGGCGCGTGCCGCCGGGCGGCATGATCGCGGTCGATGTTCGCGATGGAAAATTCTACGACCACGCAGCCCTGATCAACCGCCTCGCCGACAGTCATCCTTATGAGCAGTGGTTGTCCAACGTAGTCGAGTTGGAGCCCGTGATCGGCCCCGGACCTGAACTGCGCCTTTATGCCCAGAAGCACGAATTTCAGCGTCGCCAGTATGCGGCTGGCTTCACGATGGAAGATGTCGAACTGATCCTCTCGCCGATGGCGGAAGATGGCAAGGAAGCCATCGGCTCCATGGGTGACGACAGCCCGCTCGCCGTTCTCTCCGACGTGCACCGCCCGCTGTCGCACTTCTTCCGGCAGAACTTCGCGCAGGTCACCAACCCGCCGATCGACCCGCTGCGCGAAGAGCGCGTGATGAGCCTGCGCACGCGCTTCAAGAACCTCGGCAACATCCTCGCCGAAGACGAAACCCAGACGAATGTCTTCGTGCTGGAAAGCCCGGTGCTGACCAATGGAATGTACACGCGCATGCTGGAGAAGATCGGCGAGCAGGTCGCGCAGATCGACTGCACCTTCCCGGCGAACGCCGGTGGCCCGCCCGGTATCGCCCTGCGCGACGCTATTGCCCGCATCCGCGAGGAAGCGCGCATCGCTGTCTCATCTGGCCGCGGCCACATCATCCTCAGCGATGAAGGTCAGAACGCGGAACGCGCCGGCATTCCGATGATTCTAGCCGCCGGCGCCGTCCACTCCTGGCTCGTCAACCACGGCCTGCGCACCTTCTGTTCGATCACGGTGCGCTCGGCCGAGTGCATGGACACGCACTATTTCGCTGTCCTCGTTGGTGTCGGCGCCACGTGCGTCAACCCCTACATGGCGCAGGAGACGCTGGCGGACCGCCACGCCAAGGGCTTGTTCGGCGACAAGCCGCTGGGCAAGGTCGTGCTCAACTACAAAAAATCCATTGAGGCGGGCCTGCTGAAAATCCTGTCGAAGATGGGCATCAGCATCATCTCGTCCTATCGCGGCGGCTACAATTTCGAGGCGCTCGGTCTCTCGCGCGCCCTCGTCGCCGACTACTTCCCCGGGATGACCAGCCGGATTTCCGGCATCGGTCTCGCGGGCCTGCAGCGCAAGGCGATCGATCTCCACGCGAAGGCCTGGACCGAATCCGTCGCCGTGCTGCCGATCGGCGGATTCTACCGCATCCGCGCCAGCGGAGACACGCATGCGCTGTCGGGCGAATTGATCCACGCGCTGCAGCACGCCTGCGACACCAATTCCTACGCAGCCTTCCGCAAGTACTCCAAACTCGCCAATGCGCGGAAGAAGATGGTCCAGTTGCGCGACCTGCTGGACTTCAAGCCGCAGCCCAAGGCTGCCACGTTACATGAAGTCCAGTCGGTCAACGAGATCCGCAAGCGTTTCGTCACGCCCGGCATGTCGCTCGGCGCGCTGGGGCCTGAAGCGCACGGCACGCTCAACATCGCGATGAACCGCATCGGCGCAAAGTCGGTGTCGGGCGAAGGCGGCGAAGTGCGCGAGCGCTACAAGCCGCTGCCGAATGGCGACAACGCCAACTCGATGATCAAGCAGGTCGCCTCCGGGCGCTTCGGCGTCACGGCGGAGTATCTCAACAACTGCAAGGAACTGGAGATCAAGATCGCCCAGGGCGCCAAGCCGGGCGAGGGTGGTCAACTGCCCGGCTTCAAGGTCACCGAATTCATTGCCCGCAACCGCTATGCAACGCCCGGCGTGATGCTGATCTCGCCGCCGCCGCACCACGACATATATTCGATCGAGGATCTCGCCCAGCTCATTTATGACCTGAAGCAGATCAACCCGGAATGCCGCGTCTGCGTGAAACTCGTCTCGCGCTCCGGGGTCGGCACGATCGCGGCTGGCGTCGCGAAAGCGAAAGCCGACGTCATCCTGATCGCCGGCCATGACGGCGGCACGGGCGCCTCGCCGCAGTCATCGATCAAGTTCGCCGGACTGCCGTGGGAGATCGGCCTTGCCGAGGCTCATCACGTGTTGACGCTCAACAACCTGCGCAATCAGGTGACCCTGCGCACCGATGGCGGCCTGCGCACCGGGCGCGACATCGTCATAGCGGCAATGCTGGGCGCCGAAGAGTACGGCATCGGTACGGCGAGCCTGTTGGCGATGGGCTGCATAATGGTCCGCCAGTGCCATTCCAACACCTGCCCCGTCGGCGTCTGCACGCAGGACGAACGCCTGCGCGCCAAGTTCACCGGCACGGCGGACAAGGTCGTGAACCTCATGACGTTCGTTGCGGAGGAAGTCCGCGAAATCCTCGCCGAGCTTGGCTTCACCAAGCTTGACGACGTCATCGGCCGTACGGATTTGTTGCATCAGGTCTCGCGCGGCTCCGCCATGCTCGACGACCTCGACCTGTCTCCACTTCTTGTGCGTGCGGACCCTGAAGCGCGCGTCACCTACAAGCCGACGCATCGCAACGAAGTCCCCGCCGCGCTCGACGAACAGATCCTGCGCGACGCCGCCGCCTTCTTCGAACGCGGCGAGAAGATGCAGCTCGACTACCACGTCCGCAACACGCAGCGCGCGATCGGCACGCGCGCCTCGTCCCACATCGTGCGCAAGTACGGCATGGACGGTCTGGCCGAGGATCGCCTCTGGGTCACGCTCGAAGGATCGTGCGGCCAGTCGCTCGGCGCGTTCGGCGTCAAGGGCCTCACGCTCGAGGTCATCGGCGACGCCAACGACTATGTCGGGAAGGGCCTCTCAGGCGCAACCATCATCATCCGGCCGCCATCGACCGCGAAATACGCCGCGAAGGACAACACCATCATCGGCAATACGGTGCTCTATGGCGCAACATCAGGAAAAGTGTTCGCGGCCGGACAGGCAGGCGAGCGCTTCGCCGTGCGCAATTCGGGCGCAACGGCGGTTGTCGAAGGCTGCGGCTCCAATGGCTGCGAATACATGACCGGCGGCACGGCTGTGATCCTCGGCGCGGTCGGCGAGAACTTTGGCGCTGGCATGACGGGCGGCATGGCCTTTCTCTACGATCCGACCAAACGCTTCGAGACGATGGCCAACGCGGAAACCATCATCTGGCGTCCTGTCGTCATGGATCATTGGGCCAAGGTACTGCACGATCTTGTCGACGCGCATGTGCGCCGGACCGGTTCGGCGCACGGCAAGATGATCCTCGACAACTGGCAACTCGAGCTGAAAAACTTCGTCCATGTCGTACCGAAGGAATCGATCAACCGCCTTGCCGCCCCGCTGGAGCTGAAGGCGGCGGAGTAGCTCCGATATGCAATTCGCCAAACGTCTTCGCGAGCCGGTGATGCAGGGTGAGGTCACGTGCTCGGTGCGCATCTGGCAATCGCCGCGCGTGAAGGTTGGCGGACACTATGCGCTCGGGCCGGGCGCAATCGAGGTGACGTCACTGAAGCGGATCGGACTCGCCGACATCACGCCCACACTCGCCCTGCGCTCAGGCTTTGCCGGCGTCGTCGATCTTCTGAAAATCGCCAAGCACGGCGCCGGCGAGAACGTCTATCTCGTCGAGTTCGTGTACCACGACACTCGCGTGTGAGGTCGGTCTAGTCTTTCCGCCAGGGCGACTTGATGGTGTAGCCCTGCTCTACTGGCGGCGCTGTTGGCATGGACTGCGTCGAGAACGTGTCGCCGCCCGAAGGGATCTCGAAGCCGGCAATCTGCTTCGGTGGCACGATCTGGAACCCCAGCGCATTGAACAGCGCGATGAACCCAACGAACGACAAGATCGTCGTGGCCACCACCTGCGCAAAGATACGCGTGATCAATCCACGGAAAAAGAACGCCGCGCTCAAAGCAGCGACCGTGCTGCCGCCAAGCCCGGCGAGGCCCGCCACCGTCGCAAGATCGAAATCAAGACCGCCCATCGCATCCTCCCAAACAGCCGCGTACCCCCAAGCGTGGTAGGGAGGGTTGCTGCGACCCGTCAATCCGCGGGAGACTAGACGAAGTTCGCCCCAAGGAAACCTGCCCTATGTCAGCTATTCCTCGGCCAACCAATCAGGGGCCAACCTCTCACGGCTCATGTCATTGCGGCGCTGTCAGGTTCACGGTCGCGGGCGACCTCACGGATGCCTACACCTGCTCTTGCTCGTTGTGTTCGAAGAAGAACGCGCTGATGGCGACCGTCCATGAAAGCCGTCTCACCATCACGGCGGGCGAGGACAAGCTCGGGCTTTACCAGTGGAATGCGCGCATAGCGAAACACTATTTCTGCTTGGTTTGCGGCATCTATCCGTTTCACCCGAAGCGTTCGATGCCCGATCATTACGGTCTCAACCTCAAGGCTCTGGACGATTTCGACCGGGCCGCGCTGCCCGTCCGCGATGCTGAAGGCCAGGGCATGCCCATCGTCGATCCGAACGCCCGCGAGGCGTGGCTGGGCCCGCGCCAGACATGACGGCTTGCCATTTTTACCCGGGTATTATATCCGGGTAAAAAGCCTCGCAAAAAGGTAGTGGCGCCATGGTCGACAAATCCCGCCGCCAGGAATTGCTCCAGCAATTCTCCGAACGCCCGCCGCAGAACGGTATCTTTGCTTTGCGCAACACCAAAACCGGTGAAGTGTGGGTCGGGCACAGCAAGAATATCGACAAGCAGCAGAACAGCCTGTGGACCCGCCTCTCCGGCCCGCTGAGCGCCAACAAGGATGTGCAGGCTTCGTGGAAAGCCCACGGCGCAGACGCCTTCAGCTATGAAATCCTCGAGCGCATTTCGGAGACCGACCCGCACGTACTCGAACGGCTTCGATCCGAACGCGCCGAACACTGGCGCAAACAGCTCAATGCGGGGACGGTGAAGGGGTCGTGACGACGACCAGAGGCCCGAGCGGGAAGCACGCATCCATTCGCTTGAGCGATGGC
Organism: Caulobacterales bacterium; assembly: GCA_038326205.1. Classification (GTDB taxonomy): domain Bacteria; phylum Pseudomonadota; class Alphaproteobacteria; order Caulobacterales; family Hyphomonadaceae; genus UBA7672. The sequence goes on from JBBQJV010000015.1 coordinate 46,565, forward strand.
GCCCGCAGGCTCGAAACCGCGCCGTCGAAATAGAGTGCACTGGCGCTCTTCAGGTCGTCGCGAAAGAACCGCGCCATGTGATCTCCGCTGATGCCAACACCGTTTTGCACACAACGGGAATCGCAATCGCCGCTGAAAGCGAGATGCAGGTTTCAACCACCACCAGCATCGGCCCGGACTGTGTCGCCCACACTGCCTCGGGCTTTGCGGCAAGATAGGCGTCAGTCGCCATCACATGGGGATCGCTTGCCGCGTCGACCCAGAACACACCATTCGGTTTCAGGTGGAAATTGCCCGGCGCGTCCGTCGTGCTGATTGCGTGAAGCTCCTGCCGGTTCTCGACATAGAGCCCGATCGGCGATCCGGCAGTGTCGAACATTCCCGCGTTCATCGCGAATGCGTCGTCCGCCTCCGCAAGCGGAAAGACCAAGCATGAGTATCACGAAACCTACGAGGCGGATGTCCGCGGTGTCGGTCAATTCCAGCGTTGTGGAAAGTCTACCGGCGCTGGCGAATCCTAGATTTTCACCGCGGGAAGCGCGTTGAAGGCGGTCCGCAGCGAGGTCGCCCACGAGTCGCTGATTTGGCGAAACTCCGGGTGGTCGCTTTCGATGCGCTGGGTCTTCGCCCTGAATTCGTTGACCGGTATCACGCATAGGTCGAGCGGCATACCGACCGACAGGTTGGAGCGAACGGTGGAATCCATACTCACTAGCGCCGCCTTGGTTGCTTCCTCGATCGTGGTGTCGGGGCGGATTACGCGGTCGAGGATCGGCTTGCCATACTTGTGCTCGCCGATCTGCATGTAGGGCGTGTCTTCGCCCGCCTCGATAAAATTTCCGGCTGTGTAGATCAAGAACAGGCGCAACTCGCCGCCCTTGCGCTGGCCGGCCATGATGACCGTGGCGTCTGCCGCCGAGCCCTGCGCCTCGATCTCGGCGCGGTCGCGCTTCTGCACCTCACGCATCGCCTCGCCGACCATCTGTGCGCCGCGATAGAGCGAATCGCAGGTCATCAGGCTTTCGATCTCGGGATCGACCCGGCTCTGCTTGACCTGCGTGGTCAGGTGCGTGACGACACCCTGCGTGATGCCGAGATTGCCCGCCGTCATCAGCGCAACAACGCGGTCGCCTGGCTCCTCGAACAGGAACATCTTGCGGAAACGAGCCACGTTATCGACGCCCGCGTTGGTGCGGGTATCCGAAAGCAGCACAAGTCCGGCCTTGAGCTTGAGGCCAACGCAGTAGGTCATTTCCGTCCTGATTCCCCGGCGTAGCTGCCGGCCCCATTATTGCTGGGTCTGGCTTTGCCCGTCTTGATTCTGTGTCTGAGACTGGCCTGTCGTCTGGGCAATGTCGACCGAGGCGCTAAGCCGCTCCTGAGCGCCGCCGGACACATTGCCGCGGATCGGGGCGGCGTCGGCAGCATCGAGGCCGCAGCCGAGGCGCACATATCTGTCGGTCGGGCAGAGACGGTTGGCTGAATCGAACCCGACCCAGCCGATATCGGACACGAACGCCTCAGACCACGCATGCGTTTCGGTGACGCTCGCGTCCTCGGAGAGGAGATAGCCCACCACATATCGCGCCGGCACACGCAAGCTCCGGGCCGCGGCAATGAACACATGCGCGTGGTCCTGACAGACACCCTTGCCGACATTGAGGGCCTGCGCTGCTGTCGTCGCGGAGGAGGTCGCCCCCGGCGTATACTCGATTGCGTCCGCTACCGCGTTGAATAGGGCGTGCAACCGATCGAGCGGCTTTTCGTCGGTGATCCCTGCCGCCAGTGCGTCGATCTTCTTGTCGGTCTCTGTCAGCGGGGTCGGGCGCAGATAGACTTGGGGACGCACCGAGTCCCGCAGGCCGCGCACGACGCCCGCCGTATCGCTCGTCTCGATCTCACCCTCCGCGACGATGGCGATCTCGGCGCCGCCGCCTGCACAGGTCCAGATCGCCTCCCTGTCGCCCGTCGCCGTGGTCAGCAGCGGCGCCACCGCCTGCCCGTTCACACTCACCTTCCAGGAATGAACGCGCTGGCTGTCGAAAGCCGGCGGAAAAAGCCTTAGCCGCAGCGCACAGCGGTCGGCTGGCGGATCGTAAGTATAGATCGTGGTGTGACGGACTGTGAGGCGCATGATCAGAAGTGATAGGCCTTGCTGATCTCCATGGACAAGCGACGGGTCGTCGTGATCGCTTCGGAGATGAATTCGTGCAGACCCTGCTGGAACAGCTCCTCGATGCCAATCGCATCAAGCCGCTCCACCATCTCGGCGGCGACCTGCTGAGGCGCTCCCGTCTCGCCATACTGCCTGGCGATGTCGTCCAGGAACCGCTTGATTGAGCTGTAACAGAACGCCAGCGAGCGTGGAAATATCGTGCTGAGGATCAGGAAGTCAGCGATGCCCCAGGGCGTGTAATCGCCCTTGTACACGTGGTGATAAGCGCGAAGGGCCGATGTCGCGCGCAGGACGCTCGTCCACTGGTGATAGTCGCGCCCGCCGCCCACGACATCAGTCTCGGGCAGCAGCACATAGTATTTCACGTCGAGCAGGCGCAGCGTCATGTCAGCGCGCTCGATCAGCGCGCCGAGGCGCAGAAAGACATATCCGTCGTTGCGCAACAGCGAGCCTTCCACATTTCCCCGGAAGGCGGCCGTGCGGTTCTTGGTCCATTCCAGCAGCGTCGGCAGGTTCTTGACCGCCGAGTCCGGGTCCACCTGACCAAGCTGGCGCCACCCATCATTCAGCGCCTCCCACATGTCCTGCGTCAGCGCCGTGCGGATCGCGCGCCCGTTGGAGCGCGCCGATGCGAGACAGGAGCGGATCGAAGAGGGGTTCTCCTCGTCCAGCAACAGTCGTCGCACGACAGTTGCTGGATCAAGCTTGGCGTCCTCGACGAGCTCCGGCGCAGAGCCGGAGGCTGCGGCAACGGAGCGCCACTCTTCCTGCTCGTTCGAGCCCGGCAGCATCGCCATGCGATGGCCCATCTCGATCAGGCGCGCGGTCGCATCCGCTCGCTCCATGTAGCGGCCCATCCAGAACAGGCTCTCGGCGGTGCGGCTCAGCATGTCATTCTGCCAGAATCCACGTGTCTTTGACCCCGCCGCCCTGAGACGAGTTCACCACCAGAGATCCCTTCTTCAGCGCGACGCGTGTGAGACCTCCTGGCGTCAGGCGGATGTCCTTGCCGACAAGGCAGTAGGGACGGAAATCAACATGGCGTTCCTCTATACCTGTGCCGCCAAGGGTCGGCGCCGTCGAAAGATCCAGCGTCGGCTGGGCGATGAACTCGCTGGGGTTCGCCTTGATCTTGGCGCGGAAGGCCTCGATCTCCTTCTTTGCCGCATGCGGCCCGATCAGCATGCCATATCCGCCCGAGCCATGGACCCGCTTGATGACTAGGTCTTTGAGATTCTCGAGCACATACTTGCAGTCGTCCGGCTGCGCGCAGCGCCAGGTCTGCACGTTCTCGAGGATCGGCTTTTCGCCGAGATAGAATTTGATCATGTCCGGCACGAAGACATAGATCGCCTTGTCGTCGGCGACGCCAGCGCCCGGGGCCGAACACAACGTCACGCCGCCTGAACGATAGACGTCGAAAATGCCCGGCACGCCGAGCAGCGAGTCCGACTTGAACGCCAGGGGATCGATGTAGGTGTCGTCGATCCGGCGATAGATCACGTCCACGCGCTGCGGTCCCCGCGTCGTCCGCATCCAGCACAATCCGTTCTCGACAAAAAGATCCTGCGGCTCGACCAGCTCGATGCCCATGAGGTCGGCGAGGAAGGAATGTTCGTAGTAGGCCGAGTTCAGCGAACCGGGCGTCAGCAGCACCACGGTCGGATCATCATCACACTTGATCGGCGCGACTTCCTCAAGCGTCTTCTTCAGCATGCCCGGATAGCTGTCGACTGCCTCGACAATCCCCGCCTGGAACAGCTGCGGGAACATCCGCATCATGATCTCGCGGTTCTCGAGCATGTAGGAGACGCCTGATGGCGTGCGGCAATTGTCCTCCAGCACCTGGAAGCGATCGGCATCCGTTCGCACAATGTCGACGCCAACAATGTGGCTATAAACCCTACCCGGCGGATCGACGCCGACCATATCTGGCAGGAAGGCCTCGTTCTGATAGACGAGTTCCTCCGGGATGATCCCCGCCCGCATGATCTCGCCGCGATGATAGACGTCATACAGGAATGCGTTGAGCGCTCGGCTGCGCTGCTTGATGCCGCGCGACATCTTTCGCCATTCGTTTGCACCGAACACGCGCGGGATCAGGTCAAACGGGATCAGCCGTTCCGGATCGCCCCCCTCGCCATAAACAGCGAAAGTGATGCCGATCTTGCGGAAGATCGCCTCCGCTTCGCTCTGGCGAAGATTGAGCAGATCGACGCCACTCGCATTTATCCAGGCGGAGACCTTGTCGTAGGGCCCCCGGATCGAACGGTCGTCTGCGAACATTTCGTTATACATGCAGCCCCAGTCCTAGACGCAGAGGGGGGCGATGCGAAGACACGAACACCACGCTTTTCTGCGGCAGACGCCCCTGCCTAAACTTTGACCATGGAAAAGCCGTTGCGGAAGCCTCATCTCGAGCGATTTCGATGAATATTTGAGGCGCTTCGCCGATCCGGACCATATCTCACCCCGAGACCCGCACTCTGGAACACAAGATGACACGGCAAACACCAAAACAATTCTTCCAGAACATCCTCCGCCTCGCCCTCAGCGAGATCGGTGCAACGATAGCGCTGGGTGTTACCGCATTAGGCGTTCTCGCCTTTGCGCTCATCGCCGACGAGACGTTCGAGGGCGAGACCCGCGGCTTCGACGAATCGATTCTTCTCGCCCTGCGCGAGCCGGGCGACCCCTCGAACCCGATAGGGCCCGTCTGGCTTGAACACGCCCTCGCCGACGTCACTGCACTGGGCGGCTATGTCATCCTCAGCATGCTGGTTATCGGCGTCGCCATTTACCTGATCGCCGCCGGCAAGCGCGGCACAGCCCTACTGGTCGTTGGCGCGGTGAGCAGCGGCACCGTGCTCAGTGAAACGCTCAAGCTCGGCTTCGCACGCCCCCGCCCCGACCTTGTCGCCCACCTCGCCGAAGTGCAGAGCGCCAGTTTCCCGAGCGGACACGCCATGATCTCCGCGATTACCTATCTCACGCTCGGCGTCCTGCTGACGCGCGCGCACCAGCAACGCCGCACCAAGGTCATCATCATGACCTACGCAATCCTGCTCACGCTGATGATCGGCCTGAGCCGCATCTATCTCGGCGTCCACTGGCCCACCGACGTTCTGGCCGGCTGGGCGCTGGGCGCTGCGTGGGCCAGCCTCTGGTGGCTGGGCGCATGGCAGCTTCAGCGCATGGGAAAGGTCGAGCCGCCAAAATAACGTGCAGGCGATCCGCCCAGCCTACGGCTTGCCCTTCGAGGGTTTGGCCGGCGCTTTCTTCTTCGCCTCGGCTTCCGCCCGCGCCTCGAGCACGCGTGCGCCCTCGAGAATGCCTAGCAGCGCGTAATTGCCCTCATGGCAGGCATACTCGTACATCTTGCCGTTCAGGGCGGCGAACTCGTACTCCCCGCCCCATGGCGCATCCCACAGCGTCGGATCCTCGACCGTGAAGCCGTAATAGAGCCGATCGTCCGCCACCCGCTTGAAGCGTTCGGTGACCTTCAGGTCCTTCCACGATCCCATGAACTGCTGACTCTGCGGGATATGGGTGGTTTCCACGACCAGCGTGTCGCCATCCCACCAGCCGATCGCATCCCCGAAATAGGGACGCACATCGTCAGCGCGATGCTTCGAATTCAGCCGCACGATACGCGCATCGTGCACCATCTCCGTCGCGATCACGACATGATCGGGCGACTGCACAATCTGATAACTGTTGTTGTAGAACCCGTTGGCGAACATGGGCGGTCCCGCATTGCGCCCGAACGAGACGATGCAGCGCTCCGTCGCCCGCGATTCCGGATTATCGAACGAGGCGCCGCGCGGCGTCGGGCTCGGCCCCAGCAGCTTGACGAAGGCTGGCGGTTCGGGCGCCGGCGCAGTCGTGGCGCCGGCCTTGCGCGGCGGCGCCGTTCCGGTCGGCGTCGTGATGATAGACGAGCGCGGCTGGCCGTTGACCCGCATCACATGGTTGCCGGGATCGATCCAGAAACGGTTATAGCCGCCTGTGGCGCCGCCACCGGCCAGGTATTCGGGCTTGATGTCTTTCGGAATGACGTATTCGGCAGGGGCGTCGGCCGCGGTCGGCGCGTTGGCTTCCTCGATCTCGTCGACCATCTCCTGCTCAAGCTTGACAACCTCCTCCTCGCTATAGACCAAGCCGGTTGCCCCTGCCGGCCGGGTCATCTTTGTCAGCGTTGTGTTGGTCCAGAAGCCCTGCAGGTCCGGCTGGCCGATCTTGAGTTGCGGCGCGGTGTAGGGCGGATAGGGCTTGGTCGGATTGTATTTTTGCTCCGACGTCTGCGCCGCTGCTGACGCGCCGCCAAAGGCGATGACTGTTGCGAGTGTGAGAACCAGAGCGTAGCGCAAGTGAATCTCCTGCTGCATGAAACGCGTCTTACTTCCTTAAGCCTACGATCATGAAAGCCGTGAGGCAACGCGAAGACGTTGCCCTTGGGACATCGATCGTCATCACAATCTTTGGCGCGGGCTCGCGATCGTCTCCGCTCGTCCACTCGTCCTGACCCAGGCCTTGTGCCCTACCCCGCCCATGGCTAGCTCTCGCCCATGACCCAGCTGGAAGCCGATCTGAAGGACCGCGCCCGTGCGCTCGGCTTCGACGCCGCCTGCATCACGCGTGCCGACGCCGCGTGGGATGCCGGCGATCGCCTCGCCGATTTCGTCGCCCAGGGCTTTCACGGCGAAATGGGCTGGATGGCGGAAACGCTGCAGCGCCGCCAGCATCCCACCCACATGTGGCCCGATGCAAAGTCCGCACTTGTTGTTGGGCTCAACTACGGTCCGGCCACCGACCCGCTCGCACCCCTCACCCGGCCCGAGCACGCGACCATCTCGGTCTACGCCCAGAATGTCGACTATCACGACCTGATGAAGCGCCGCCTGAAACAGCTCGCTTCCACGTTCGCGGCTGACACCGGCAATGACGTCAAGATTTTCGTCGACACGGCGCCGCTGATGGAAAAGCCGCTTGCCCATCGCGCTGGTCTCGGCTGGCAGGGCAAGCACACCAACCTCGTCAGTCGCGAACACGGCTCCTGGCTTTTCCTCGGCGTGATGCTCACCACGGCCGACCTCACCCCCGACGCTCCTGCAACTGACTCGTGTGGCACCTGCACCGCCTGCCTCGACATTTGCCCGACGAAGGCTTTTCCCGCCCCCTACCAGCTCGATGCCCGGCGCTGCATTTCCTATCTCACCATCGAAACGAAGGGCCCGATCCCGCGCGAATTCCGCCAGGCTATCGGCAACCGCATCTATGGCTGCGACGACTGCCTCGCCGTCTGCCCATGGAACAAGTTCGCCCAGACCGCGCGGGAATCTGCCTTTCATCCGCGTGCGGAGCTAACCGTCGCGCTTCTGGCCGATCTGGCCTGCCTTGATGACGCAGGCTTCCGCGAGGTCTTCGCCGGATCGCCCATCAAACGCATCGGACGGGACCGTTTTGTTCGAAACGTAATGATTGCGATTGGAAATTCGGGGTCGCAGCCTCTTGCGGACTTGTGTATCCAGAAGCTTGATGACGCCTCGCCGCTGGTTCGCGGCGCATCCGTCTGGGCGTTGGGGTCACTTGCTCCCGACCTGTTCGAGTTGAATGCCAAGCTGCGCAGGACCGGTGAACCCGATCCCGCAGTGTGTGAGGAGTGGGATGCTGGACCAGAAGCCCGAAGACGCGAACGGGCCGGATGAGGCCAGACGCGATGAGGCGGGGGAAGGCTCTTCTTCCGACTCTTCCGGCGGCGGCTTTATTGGCCGCTGGCGCGCCGGCGTAACGCCGCAAGGCGCGTCCTACGAAAATGAAAAGCCGCTGTGGCGTCGTATCCTTGTCGGCTTCCTGCTCTGGACTTCGATCCTCGGCGTCGGCTTCGTCTCGCTGACCTTGCTTGCCGTCTTCGCGATAGGCTGGACCGGTCCGCCTCCCACTTTCAACATGGCCGGCACCGCCATGAAGGGCGTCGAGGTCCACTCAAAATGGGTCGACCTGAAGGATATCTCTCCCCACCTCGTGCGCGCGGTCATTGCGTCGGAGGACCAGAATTTCTGCGCGCATGAAGGCTTCGACCTGAAGGAAATCCAGAAGGCGATGCAGGACGCCGAAAACGGCGGCGACCTGCGCGGCGCCTCCACCATCTCGCAGCAGACCGCCAAGAACGTCTTCCTCTGGAATGGCGGCGGCTGGTTCCGTAAAGGGTTCGAAGCCTACTTCACCGTGCTGTCGGAAAAAATGTGGACCAAGCCACGCATCATGGAGATGTATCTCAACGTCGCCGAATGGGGCGATGGCATCTACGGCGCTGAACAGGCTGCACAGGATCGCTTCGGCGTCTCGGCAAAAAACCTGACGCCTAGCCAAGCCGCAGCCCTCGCCGCTGTCTTACCCAGCCCCAACAAGTGGAAGGTCAATGGCCCTTACGCCTCGGGCCGCCGGAACAACCGCATTCAGTCACTGATGGCGATGGTGAAACGCGACGGTCTCGATAAATGTGTGGTCGGGCCGTAGAGGGATTCAGATGAAGCGCCTCCTCGCTATGGTTGTGGCCCTTGCCGTCGCAGCCTGCACCAACCTACCCGCGCCGCCCGTCGCCGATCCCAACACGATCGAGGTGATGATCCTCGGCACGTTCCACATGGACAATCCCGGCGCCGACCTCAACAACGCCAAGGTCGATCCTGTGACGACGCCGGAGAAGCAGGCAGAACTGCAGCAGGTCGCCGACGCGCTCGCACGCTTCAAGCCGACAGCCATCGCCGTCGAACGTATCGCGGCCGATCCCGCAACCATGCTCGACCATCGCTACCCAGAGTTCAAACCCGCCGATCTCCTGACCAAAGGCGATGAACGCATCCAGATCGGCTATCGCCTCGCCGCCCAGCTCAAGCTCGACCGCGTCTACGGCATCGACGAGCAGGACCATGAAGGCGAGACTTCATATTTCCCGTACGAGCTGGTCGATGCATGGGCGACCGCGCACGGCCGGGCCGATGACCTGCAGGCCATGGGCGCCGTGGTCCAGAACGAGCTTGCCGAATTCGAAGGCCGCCAAAAAGTGGATTCCATCGGCCGCCTGCTTTCGGACTTTAACAAGCCTGACAGCTTCATGAGCGAAGGTGGCAACGCCTTCTACATGGAGGCGATGAAATTCGGCGCCGGCGCCGAGCAACCCGGGGCGATCCTCAACGGTCGCTGGTATACCCGCAATGCGGTGATCTTCTCGAAGCTTCTGCAGGTCGCAAGACCCGGGGACCGCATCATCGTCATCTATGGCGGGGGCCACAGCTACTGGCTGCGCAACCTCGTGAAGCAGATGCCCCGCTACAAACTTGTCGAAGCGACGGACTACCTGCCGGCAAACTGAGCGAAACACCGCCGCGTTACGCCACCTTTAGTTGGAAGGCGCTGTGCAGATTCGGCGGAAGCCAAAAAATCTTCCGCGGTGATCTCAATCACTTGCGCGAAAAAACTGCAGGACGCCTCCACTGCGAAAACAAATACCTGCAGATCGCCGTCCGGCTAACTCCACGCCGCGCCTACATTTGCCCCATGACACCGGCACGAACCGCATCATGCGGAGCGAGTAACCCGCCGCCTCTGCAGCTCTGGCTGCACGTGGTGGTGATGCTGTTCGCTGAGCTGGTGTCCCACGCCGTCTCATCTCTCCAGATGGTTCCGCGTCCGCTGCATGCGTGATTGGCGCACGATAGCGCCGCACGACGATCTGCCCCGAAAGACGACCGGCAGTTGCGAAACTGGAACCACGCTCTTTCCTCCATCAGTGCGAAGCCCTGGCGGGGTGAGACTTGATCCGCACAGCGGACGAATTGGTCCACTGGACCAAGTCGAAAGACGAAGGCCGCAGCGACAGCGGAGGCAGGATCGCCGCGCCTCCGCGGCGAGATGGAGGGGGCAGCAACGGCCCTCCCTTCATCATCCCTGTCATTCCGGGCGAAGGCGCACAGCGCCGCAGACCCGGAAACCCGGAAACCCGGAAACCCGGAAACCCGGAAACCCGGGGCGACGCACACCGCCATCACCACGTTCAGCTTCTGGCTTCCCGCTTTCGCGGGAATGACAGCGTTGGCGTGCGTATGAATCTGGCCTGATCTAACTCAGGCCCACCCGCGCCCCACGCCAACCCCGGCCCACCGCCGCAGGGAACGCGCTCTCACATCAATTCCCGACAATCCGTGTGCGCGGAGCTTCAACGGCGTCGAGCCCCGCTGGATCGTCCATACCCTGCCGCCGCATCGCCTCGCGGACATCGCCGCGCAGCAGGAGCACGTTGACATCCTTGGGCGCCAGCTTTTGCGCCGCCACGACATCCTGCCACGCTGCGTCCAGCTGGTTCTGTTTCATCAGCGCATAGCCGCGCAGCCGATACGCCTCGGCATCCGCCGCAGACAGCACGATCGCGCTGTCGAGATCGCTGGCGGCTTCCTTCCAATGCTTCAACTGAACATGCGCCCGCGAGCGATCCTTGAAGAGTTCGCCATCGCTCGGCCGCAGCTTCATCGCATTGGTCAGCGTCACGATCGCTTCTTCCGGCATGCCAGCCATCAGCCACGCATTGCCCGACTGCGCGAGATAGACCCCGCGCTCGTCGATGCCGCCCGCATCCGGCGCATTGGCGAGTTCCTCCAGCCGGCTGGCGCCCTCGGCCTCCTGACCAAGCGCAATCAGCGCCAGCGCCGTACATTGCCGCGCGGCCGGCCGGTTGCCTTTCGACAGCCAGGTCAGCCCATCCTGATAGGCAACCTCCGCATCGCGATCGATCTGTTCGACGCACTGCTCCAACTTCTCCTTCTCCGTCTGCGCGAACGCAGCGGGCGAGGCAGCCAGAAGCACACAGGCAACCGCAAGACAACGCATCACAGGTTCATTCCGACGCTGGCCCCGGAGACGCAGGGGCCCTATGGCCTACACCAGAGACAAGGCAACACCATGGCCGGGCTGCAGTTCTTCGCCTTCGGATTCGGGTTCGTCGCAGCAGAAACAGCGCGTCTGTTGTCGGCCGAGGGCGCCATCTGTTCCGGCACAGTGCGCAGCGCTGCCTCCGCCGAACCGATCCGCCGCGAGGGCTGGACCGCGCATCTCTGGCCCGGCGAGACCGTCACCCCAACTCCCGGCGCTGCCTGGCTGATCTCGGTTCCACCCGATGCCGAAGGCTGCCCCGTCTTCCGCGACTTTGCAGCCCTCGCCCGGACCGCCTCATGGATCGGCTATCTCTCCACCACCGGCGTCTATGGCGACCTCGCCGGCGGATGGGCGTTCGAGGAAACGCCGCTCAATCCGCAAAGCCGCGAGGCGACCAACCGCGCCACCGCCGAAACGCAATGGCGCTCCCTCGGCGCCCGCCTCTTCCGCCTCCCCGGCATCTACGGCCCCGGCCGCTCAGCCATCGAGCGTGTCCGCGAGCCCGGCGCGCGCCGCATCGTGAAACCCGGACAGGTTTTTTCCCGCGCCCACGTCGCCGACATCGCCGAAGCCCTGCGCCTCGCGATCCACACTCCGGAAGCCACCGGCGCCTTCAACATCTGCGACGACGAATCCGCCCCCGCCGACGAAGTCCTCACCTACGCCGCCGAACTCCTCAGCGTCGCCCCACCGCCCGCAGTCGCCTTCGAAGACGCCAATCTCTCTCCCATGGCGCAACGCTTCTACGCCGAGTGCAAGCGCGTCTCGAACGCCCGCGCGAAGGCGATGCTCGGATGGCGGCCAGAGTTTCCGACATACCGGGAAGGATTGCGGAACTGCCTCGCAGAGATCAAAGTCGCAAGATGAGTTGCCGCCTGCCCAGGTGATCCCGTCGAGGGATATGGGCGCATCTGGCATGGGCCGGAGAAATCGAAGGCATGATCCGATGACATGTCGCTGGCTTGGTATCCTCATTGCCATCGCGTCGTTGGGCGTGACATCGGCGTGCCTAGCATCGGCGCACGTGGCTAGCCTGCCCGATGGAGTCTACCTCGTAACGGAGTCCAAAACGGACGACAGCGTCTCGCTTCCGGTCCACGGCTCCGATGATGAGGAGCTCGTCCAACGTAAACTGCTCATGCCGTTCGAAATTGTTTCAGCCCAAGCCGCGTTCTACGAAACCTATGGGTTACCAAACATCCTCGTGACGCTTGCTGATTCAAACAGGGAACCGTTTGCGAGGCTTACTGAAGACTACCAGCACAATCGGTTAGCTTTTGTCGTCGCTGGCGTGATCGTTGTTGCACCCGACATCTTCCAGCCAGTTCGCGACGGACAATTGCAGATCGGAATGCCCGGCGGCGATCTGGAATCGGCCAGCGCAATCGCAGAAAGATTGCAGCGAGCCGGCCAGCACTGATGCCAATGTCCGCCCGCTAACTCCGATCCACCCCATCAGCCGTATCCAGCACCGTCGCCGCCATCCGCGCGATATCCTGCGGCCGTGACAGCCGGTGGTCGCCATCCTTGACCAGCGACCACACCACATCCTCGCTGCGCAGCTTGTCGGCAAGATCCAGCGAGTGCGTCCACGGCACGTCGGGATCAAGCCCGCCCTGCAGGATGCGAACAGGAACATCGATTGCGATCTCGCCATCGAGCACGTTCCACTCCCGCCCTTCGACGATCAGGTCGCGCGTAATCGGATAGCCCGCGGGGTCGTAGGCCGAGGGTCGCGTCCAGTGGCCGTGCTCCATGATCTGGTTTCGCTGGCTCTCCTCGAAGCCGGCCCACATCAGCTTGTCGGTAAAATCCGGCGCAGGCGCGAGCAGCACCAGCCCCTTCACGCGCTCCGGGCGCGCCATGGCTGCGAGCAGCGCGATCCATCCGCCCATCGAGGAGCCAACCAGAACCTGCGGCCCCGTCGTCAGCTGGTCTAGCATCGCCAGCGCATCGCCACGCCACCGCCCGATTGTGCCATCCGCAAAAGCCCCGCCGCTTTCGCCATGGCCGAGATAATCGAAGCGCAGGAACGCCCGGCCGTCTTCGCGGCAGCGTGCGTGCAGGACGCTCGCCTTCTCGCCCAGCATGTCGGAATGGAAACCGCCGAGCCACACGACGCCGGCGCGATCCTTGTCGCCTTCGCATCGACGGTAAGCGAGCTTCGCGCCGTCATGCTCCAGAAAGTCCGCAGCCCATTCCGTCGGGTTGTCTGTCATGCCGCCAGTTCTGGTCGGTTTGCGCGGGCGAGGAAAGCGCCTATTAGACGCCTCGGGGGAGAAACACCGGGAATCAGATTTGCCGCTACGTGGCGCGACTATCCTTCAGGTCATCCCTCACCTTGCTGCAGGCGGGGCCGAACGGACTACGATCGAGGTGGCCGAAGCGCTCGTCGCCGCAGGCGCAACCGCGCTCGTCGTCAGCGCAGGCGGACGGCTTGAGAGGGAGCTTGCCCGCGTTGGCGGCGAATTGATCCGGCTCGAGAATGCGCCGACCAAGAGCCCGTTGGAAATTCGCGCCAATGCCGGCCGCATCGCCAAACTCGTGACGGCTCGCAAAGTGAACCTGATCCACGCCCGCTCCCGGGCCCCGGCCTGGAGCGCACTCTGGGCGGCGCGTCGCACCCACGTTCCGTTCGTCACCACCTATCACGGCGTCTACAACGCCAGGAGCGCGCTCAAACGGCTCTACAATTCGGTGATGGCGCGCGGATCAAAAGTCATCGCCAATTCCGACTACACCGCGCGTCACATCGCGCAGGAACATCCCTGGGCGGCCGACCGGATCGTCACCATCTCTCGCGGCGTCGATATCGCGAAGTTTTCGCCCGACGCCATCGCTCCCGCACGGCGGGATGCATTGGCGGCGGCGTGGAACCTTGAACCCGGTGGTGATCCCGTCATCCTGCTGCCGGGACGCCTGACCGGCTGGAAAGGCCATCGCGAAGCGATCGCCGCCGCAGCGACCCTGAAAGCGGGCGGCATCTCCAGCTGGCGCATGATCTTCGCCGGTGACCCGCAGGGCCGGGACGGGTACGTCGCCGAACTGAAACAGCTGATTGCCAGTCACGGGCTTGACGGGCGAGTGGCTATGGTAGGGCATTGTGACGACATGCCAGCCGCCTTCGCCCTTTCGGATATTGTGATCGCGCCCTCCAACGAGCCGGAGGCGTTCGGCCGCGTCGCGGCGGAAGCCGGCGCTATGGGGCTGCCTGCTGTCGGCTCAAGCATTGGCGCACAGGGCGAGATCATCGTGGACGGCACAACCGGCCTCATCGTTCCGCCGTCCGATCCGGCCGTTCTATCCACAGCCATGGCCCGCCTGCTGGCGATGGGACCGGACGGACGCAAGGCAATGGGCGAAGCGGGGCGGACACGGGTTCTCGAGCGGTTCACAACATCAGCGCTTCAGAAGGCGACGCTGTCGGTCTATGAGGGTCTGTTAGGTCAGTCCTCATGAGCGTTCCAGACTCCTTCGTCCCTCCCCCGAATCCCGGCGACACCATGCGCCGGGTGCTGGTCATCAAGCTCGGTGCGATGGGCGATTTCATGCAGGCGCTGGGGGCCATGCGGGTGGTCCGCGCGACGCATCCCTCGGCCCGGATCACGCTGCTGACCACCGAGCCTTTTGAAGCTTTCGCCAAGGCCTGCCCCTATTTCGATATCGTCGAGGCCGACGGCCGCCCGCGCGATATCAAGGGTCGCAGCGACCTCATCCGCCGCCTGCGCGCCGCCAATTACGACATGGTGTATGACTTCCAGAACAATGACCGGACCGCGCAGTATTATATCGGTCTAACCGGCAAGAAGCCGTTGTGGTCGGGCGCGGCCAAGGGCGCGTCGCACCAGCATGTGAATTCCAACCGCGCTGAGATGCACAATTTCGACCGGCTTGCCGAACAGCTGGTCCATGCCGGTCTGGGACCCAAGCCGCCGGGCGATCCCACTGGCTGGTTCATCGGTCAGGATCTTTCGCCCAGCGTCGACTGGGTGCGGCCTGCCTTCCGCGATCCGCCGCGTTTCCAGCCGGCCTTTTTCGGTATGAACGGGCCCTATGTCCTGATCATTCCGGGCTCCTCTGCGGACCACCCGGAAAAGCGCTGGCCGGTCGATCGTTTCATCGGCCTGGCGAGCTGGTTCGCCAATGCCGGCATCACGCCGGTGATTATCGGCGGCAAGGACGAGGGCGATATCGGCGCCCAGATCAATCGCAAGGAATCGCGGGCGCGCAATCTTATCGGCCGGACTGACCTGTTCCAGCTGGCCACCCTGTCTGAGCGCGCCGTCATGGCGATCGGCGGCGATACCGGCCCGATGCATCTGGCCGCGGCGGCCAAAACCCCCGGCGTCTGCCTTTTCGCCCAGGAATGGACAGACGAGCTGGAAAAAGAGCTGCAAACGGTCTGGCACCCGAAAACCCGCCTCGGCCGCGCCGCGCCGCGCGGCGGTCCCATGATGGTCCTGCACGCAGCCGCTCTGGAATCGATCGGTCTCGACGACGTTAAACGGGCCGCTTTCAGCCTCGGCGTCCTGCCCGCCGCCATGGCGCCCCCCCGCTCGGCGGCCCCCGCTCCGGCGGAAACCTCCAGCATAGCCCCCCCCGCATTCGTTGCCGAAGCGCCGCAGGATTCTGCTGCCGCTGTGACCCAAGGCTCTGAATCTTGAATATTTGACGGTTTGCGGGCATATTGCGCATACCGGAAGGCAACCCCGGAAGTCACCAAGGAGAATCGACCATCGCTCAGCGTCCGCAAGCGGCCCAATCGCCCAAGAAGGAAGGCCCGCAAATCAATGAGGACATCCGCGCGCCGCGCGTCCTCCTGATCGATGAAAAAGGCGAGAAGCAGGGCGAAATGCCGCTCGAAGCCGCGCTCGATGCGGCCAAGGAAGCTGGACTCGATCTTGTGATGGTCGCGCCGGACAACGAGCCACCGGTCGTGAAGATTTCGGACTACGGCAAGCAGCGTTTTGCCGAGCAGAAGAAAAAAGCCGAAGCGCGGAAGAAGCAGAAGTCCGCCGATCTGAAAGAGATCAAGCTCCGCCCGAACATCGACAAGCACGATTACGAAGTGAAGGGTCGCTCGATCCGCCGCTTCTTCGAGGAAGGCGACAAGGTGAAGATCACCATGCGCTTCCGCGGCCGCGAAATGGCGCACCAGAACATCGGCATGGAATTGTTGATCAAGGTGAAGGCTGAATTCGCCGACGTCGCCAAAGTAGAATCCGAGCCAAGGCTCGAAGGTCGCCAGATGGTGATGGTGCTGTCGCCGCGCTAAGCGGCCAGCATCGTTCAACTTAGATTGCGGGCCAGTTACATTGCAGGAGTGCGTCCATGGTGAGACCCGGTGTTTTCGCCATGGCCGCGTTCCTGCTTGTCGCCTGCGCTGCGCCAGAAGCGACTTCGGCCGCGGGGCCGTCGCGAGGCGAGGCCTCTTTGCAATCTCCGCCATTCACGACGCCTGAGTTTCACGCCGCGCCCGGACAGCCGGCAACACCATCGGTGCCGCCCGGGTCGCCTCCTGCAACACCTGCGGCAGAGACTGGTTCTGTTCCATTTGCTGCAATCGCCATGCAGTTCGATCCGGCCAAGCAACACCTTGTTTGGGTCTTGCCGCCGGGCATCCACGGCAAGGGTCCATGGAACTTCAGGTCTGTCGTGAAGCATCGCGACGAGGTGAAATTCGAGACGACGATTCCCATGCGCGCCGACATCAAGGCGGGCGGAGAACGCCCCGAATATCCCGCCGGCTACGAGATTGTCCGGCTCACGGATGATGGCACATGGGCGCAGCGAACGGCCGAAATCGACAAGGTGATCGCAGGGTTGATCGAGCAGTATGGCCGCGGGCAGGGCTCGCTCGACATGACGAACGATCTCACCCTCGTGGTCGATCCGGCATTCCGAAACACATACTGCGCTGAGAACAAACCGGCCGACCTGCGCTTTTATATCGAGGAGGATGGTGTCGCCGATCTCATCCGCCTCGACGTGGCGGCAATGTCCGGCATCATCCAGGTCGCGGTGAAAAAAGCCTGCGGGAACTGACGCTGGCCCATACTAAATGCGCCGTAACTTGAACGCCCGTTGAGGGGCTCTACTCTCACCCCCATGAAACACGCATCCGTCGCATTTTTCGCCGGGATCAGCCTGATGGCTTGCACCCCATCCCCCGCTCCAGCGGAGCCCATGGCGCCGACGCTCGGCCCAGAAGCCGAAGCGCCGATGGCGCCGGAACAGCCTGCGGCCGTCGATCCGATCGATGCCTGCGGCGTGGGCCAGTACGCCGCCCTTGTCGGCAAGCCGATAACCGAGCCGGGCGTTCCAGCCGAGGGGCCGAACGTTCGATACATCCGGCCGAACACGCAGGTGACGATGGATTACCGGGCGGATCGCCTGAACATCGACATCGACGCCAGCGAGACAATCACCGGATTCCGTTGCACGTGATCATCCCGCGCCTCGCGCTATCGAGCGGGCCTTGTAACCTTTGCGGCCTATGAGGCGAATGCCTTAGAAGGCCCGCGCTCGATGCGCACGCGCCAATCAGGGGATTTGATGAAACACCTTCTCGTTGCATTCGCCATCGCCATTGCCACCGCGGCGGCTTCGCTCACGGCGCTTCCGGCTGTCGCCCAACTGCCGGCCGGCATGGAGCTGGGACCGAAGGTCGGAGCAAAAGCCCCGGCCTTTTCAGTTGTCGCGACCAACGGCGAGACCCGCACCGCGGCCTCTCTGATGGGCAATACCGGTATGACGCTGGTGTTCTACCGCTCCGCCGACTGGTGCCCGTTCTGCAAGATGCAGTTGAAGGACCTCAACGGCGTGGCGGATGAACTGGCGGCCCTGGGCTGGCCGATGGTGGGTGTCTCCTATGATCCGGGCGAAACGCTGTCGGCCTTTTCGGCGGCAAATTCGCTCAAATACCCGCTGATGACGGACCCCGGCTCGAAGGCCATCGACGCTTTCGGCATTCGCAACGAGACGGTCAAAGGCAGTGCCCGGTTCGATGGCATCCCCCACCCGATTATCCTCTTCATCGGCAAGGACGGCGTAGTTAAGGCCAAGCTGTACGAAGAGGCCTATCAGAAGCGCCCGCCCAGCGAACTGGTGGTTCAGACGGCCAAGGGTCTGAAATAGCTGCCAAAAAGAGGTTGCGCGCGCGTATCTTTGGCGCCTTGCTTTTCCGGATTGGCCGCGTATAAACCGCCGCTTCCACAGTACCGGACAGGCTAATGGCATGCCTCCCGGGACTTTTTCAGGCGTCGCGCCGTTGAATCCTAACGGATTTTTCGGGTCGGACTGTCGCCCACAGGAGATCGAAATGCCGAAGATGAAGACCAAGCAGGCCGCGGCAAAGCGGTTCACCATGACTGCGTCCGGCAAGCTCAAGCGTGGCGTTGCCGGTAAGCGTCACCGACTGATCAGCCACAACTCGAAGTACATCCGCACCAACCGCGGCACGGTCGTTGTTTCGGAAGCGGATACGCCTCGCGTGAAGAAGCAGTTCCTGCCGAACGGCGTGAGCTGAACTTCTTGTCTGCGCTAGCGCGCACCCCCTGATCAGATAACGGAGTTTCCCTATGCCCCGCGCACGCGGCCGAGTTCCGGCCCACGCCCGTCACCGCAAGGTCATCAAAGCCGCCAAAGGCTTTTACGGCCGTCGCAAGAATACCTTCCGCACAGCCCAGGCCGCCGTCGTCAAAGCCGGCGTCAACGCCTACAAGGGCCGCAAGCAGAAGAAGCGCAATTTCCGCTCGCTCTGGATCCAGCGGATCAACGCCGCCGTCCGTATCGCCGATGACAAGCTGACGTATTCGCGCTTCATCGACGGTCTCACCAAGGCTGGCCTCGGCGTCGATCGCAAGATCATGGCTGACCTCGCCATGCACGAACCTGCAGCGTTTAACGCCCTGGTGGAGAGAGCCCGGGCAGCGCTGGCGGCCTAGTAGGGTCGGATCGCCTCGCGAAAGCGGGGCGTGAATCCGCCTCTCATTAAAAGTCCGATAGCTCTTATCTCCGAAGCTTTTCTCCGCTAGTTCCGACCGCAAGCGCGGGGCGGACTTTGGCCCCGTGCGCATTCAAAACCGCACGAGGCCACAATGGCGATCGATCAACAGGTTGCAGACATTGAGGCGGAGGCATCCTCCGCCATCGCCAGCGCGACCGATGAAGCCATGCTGGAATCCATCCGCGTCGGTGAGCTCGGCAAGAAGGGGCGCGTCTCCCTATTGATGCGCGAACTCGGCGGCATGAGCCCCGAACAACGCCAGTCTACCGGCCCCGCTCTCAACGGCCTCAAGGACCGCCTCGCCGCAGCGATCGCCGCCCGGAAGGCCGACCTCGAACTCGCAGCCCTCAACGTCCGTCTCGAATCCGAGCGCGAGGACCTCTCCCTGCCACCGCGCTTCGAGCCCGTCGGCGCGCTGCATCCTGTGATGCAGGTGTTCGAGGAACTCGCCGCGATCTTCGCCGACATGGGTTTTGCCGTCGCCGAAGGTCCGGACATCGAGGACGACTTCCATAACTTCACCGCGCTCAACTTCCCGCCGGGCCACCCCGCGCGCGAAATGCACGACACCTTCTTCATGAAGCCCGCCGCTGACGGCACGCGGAAGCTCCTGCGCACGCACACCTCGCCGATCCAGGTGCGCGCGATGCTGAGCTCCAAGCCGCCAATCCGCGTGATCGCGCCGGGCCGCGTCTATCGCAAGGACTGGGACGCGACGCACACGCCGATGTTCCACCAGATCGAAGGCCTCGTGGTCGACGAAGCGGTCCATATGGGCCACCTCAAGACGTGCCTCACCGAAGCCTTCTCGCGCTTCTTCGAAGTGCCGACGACGGAGTCGCGCTTCCGCCCGCACTTCTTCCCGTTCACCGAGCCGAGCGCCGAGATGGACATCCGCTGTGATCGTTCAGGCGGCGAGATCAAGATCGGCGAGGGCAAGGACTGGCTCGAGATTCTCGGCTGCGGAATGGTGCACCCGAACGTGCTCCTCTCATGCGGCATTGACCCGGAGAAATACCAGGGCTTCGCCTTCGGCCTCGGCGTCGATCGCCTCGCCATGCTGAAATACGGCATGCCCGACTTGCGTCCGTACTTCGAAGCGGACGTCGAATGGATCAAGCACTACGGCTTCAAGCCCTGGCTGCTGCCGACCGTCACCGGAGGCCTCTCGTGAAATTCACCCTCCCCTGGCTAAAGGACTATCTCGACACGAGCGCGGACCTGCCCGCGATCCTCGACGCCATGACCATGGCCGGCCTCGAAGTCGAGGAGGCGCATGATCCGCGCGAGACGCTGAAACAGTTCACCGTCTGCCGCATCGTCTCCGCCACGCAGCACCCGAACGCCGACAAGCT
>JBBQJV010000016.1:0-60231 GCA_038326205.1 Caulobacterales bacterium
TGAGCGACCAGCGTAGGAATCGAAATTCTCGCGCGAAATGACTTCGTGCTCCGCGTTGAGTTTTCTTAACAGGCGGACCAGTCCTGACCCGACAAATCCACCGCCACCAAGCACAAAAATCATCGAGATTCGCTCCTCCAACGTCAATGCTCTGCAGCCGGCCAGTAACCGGAGTGATACAACTGGCTCACGCACCGTTGCCCAACAATTCTCGTGTCGACGTGCCGAAGAAGCGTCCATCAAGCCCATGAATGAGCCCTCGGCTAACATTTCTGCAATCTATCCGGGGACTTCCCACTGCTTTGATTTCAGTGAGTTTCGAACAGCTGGCCGACAGAGCGTATCAATAACAGAGATGGCTCAGAATATCTCCACACGGGGTTAGGTGGAATTTTTGTCTGAGATCGGCATGATGCCCGAGAGCAGGAGCGACAATGACGTGCCGACCGCGTCGGAAGCACAGCCCGGCCTTCAAAGCGAAAGTGGCAGGCTGCCCGCAGTTCGCGGTGAGAAGACGATGGCTGAGCTGGCTTAGCAGTTGACGTGCTAGCTTCCGAGATCACCAGGTCCGGAGAGCGCCGCTTACGGTGAACAGGACTAGCATTTGGGACGGGACTGGCCCCGCAACCGCGCTCGCGACGCAGCGAGTCCAGTATCGGGAAATGGCGGGGGGCTCAGCAGTTTTTTAAGCTGAAACTGTCAAGCTATAGCTCAGGCCAAGACGGACATACGGGACAAGTTCGATGCTGATATTCTGGCAAGCGCGGCTCGTTGTGTTGAGTCAGCAGAAAACAGGCACGAGCGCCCTGATACACGCTCTGTCGTCTCGAGCGGATATGTTCATCAAGCAACCCTCGGCTTTGCGGCATATGAAATACGCCGAGTTCTGCAACTTCATCTGTCCTATGTTTCAAAAGAAGGTTGGAGCGGGGCGAGAAGCGTTTGAGGTAATCTCGGTCATGCGAGAGCCCCTCGACTGGGTTGGAAGCTGGTATCGGTTCCGCGCTCGAAGCGAGTTGGCGGATACCAGCCATCCAAGGCACGCCGAATATACGGGCGCCATGTCCTTCGATCAGTTCGTTTGGGACATCTGTGCACGCAGAACCAAACCAACGCCGATGCATGCTGCTATCAGCACCCCACTGGGTGTCGCAGTCTCGCCTGATGGCTTGCTCGAGATTGACCGCCTGTTTCCCTATGAAGACATGTCAGGCCTGCACGCTCTTCTTGAAAAAATAACGGGCGAGCCGCTCAAGACAATTCCTGTAAATGTATCGCCGACCATCGCGCTCACACTGTCGGAAGAACCGCGGCTTGCTCTGCAGAAACTTTACCAGAACGAGATTGAGCTTCACGCCTCTCTAGACGCGAGCGGTCGTATCGATCCCCGCTTCCGGACAACTAAGTTCTTGGTCTAGGCATGGGCGCCCGTACCTTACAACTTGCGGGCTTTCACTGAGCTGAATTGTTCGCCATCGTGCTGGGACGGCGGGGGCCCAGCACAGCTTTGAAAAGCTATTGCGACGTCGACCAAACAGCCGAGCAACACCTCAGCGTGTGAAATCAATCATAGACGCTGCTGCGAATGGCCTGATCGATCGGGCGGTTGGTCTGAGCAAGCGCGCGTTATGGTTATCACGATTGGATCTCGTCAGCTCGTCTCCACAGTCTTGCGGGCCAGCTGCGAGACGGCAGCCGCGGTCGCGGTAGGTGTGGCGGCCCGCGTCGTCGAGCGTGCGCTCAACGAGACTAGGGCGGTCCTTGAGACTTTGCGGCAGGGGTGATAGCGCTGGCCAGAGCATATCATCGGAAGATGGGACGCGTTTGCAAATGTCTGATCTCGACAAAGTGGCTAGCGCCCTCCTGCGATCGAAAAATCGGGGCAAGGCCTTCGACGCGATTACCGAACAGGTCTATGCGGCGATACTGAAGCCTGGACATGCAACCGTCGATGGCGGCGCAAACAAAGGCCGTCATACGCTTCCAATGGCGCGCTGCGTCGGACCCGACGGGCTGGTTCTGGCTTTCGAGCCGATTCCGCTGCTCGCCAGAAATCTCGAGGCCAGACTGGCGCAGGAGCAGATTAACAATACCAACGTTATCGAAGCCGCGCTGTCGGACACCGCCGGCATGGCTAAATTCACCTACGTCACAAACCATCCTGCCTATAGCGGCCTGGCGCTGCGGGACTATCCATTCGAGCCGACGATTGAGTACCTCGACGTGAAGACAGTGCTCATGGATGCATATCTTCCAGCGGATCGCCCGCTGTCGTTCATTAAGCTCGATCTCGAAGGGGGAGAGTTCCGCGCCTTGCGCGGGGCCGAGCACATACTCCGCCAGAAGCGCCCCGTGATCGAATTCGAGAACGGCAAAGCCTCGCCGGCCGCAGTATACGGTTACTCCGCTGATGATTTCTTCGCCTACTTCGAGGGCGTTGACTACCGGCTCTTTGACATCTTCGGTCGCTCCTTCGGTCCATCACTCTGGTCTACGCGCGGCGGGGCATGGAATTTTTTTGCCGTTCCCCGCGAACGGGTCGAAGAGATCGAACTTGTCCTGCCAAGCATCGTCGCCGAGGCGGCGGCGAACTACGGCGAGCATCCCGCATAGCGCGGTAAAGGCTGCACATTCGCGAACGCGACGAACCCGCCAGTATCGGGGGGTGGGGTCTTTTTAGTTGTGCGCCAAGCGTGACGCGTGGCGCACCAGCGCTGAAGCGTCGAGGTGGTAAACAACCCGAGACTTGAGAGTGAGCGTCGTCTGCGGGCCCTGATGATGGGAACCGCTGAACAGCAGAGGCGTCGGCTGAGCGCCGGGCCTGAAGGAAGCTGTAAGTCAGACGTCGCCTATCGACCAGGAAACGCATGGCGGCGTCCGTATCTGGGCAAGAGGGGCAACATGGCCTGAGCCCTATATCGCCCGGCGTAGTGGGCGTGGATACGACACGTATCTGGCGATCATCCGGGTCCTTGTCAGGGAGTTGGCGACGCCTCCATACAAGCGAAGTGCAATGCCCAACTCTTACTGTCAGCCCTCGTGCGTCGACATGAGGAAGGTCGAATTCATTCTCTTGTCGAGTTGTGCGCGAAAGGATGTTCTAAGCGAAGCGGCTTGTGTCGCGACGCCTTCAATCGCTGCAACGCTTGCACGAGTCCTCCGGGCGAGCGTGTTTGCCCAGCGTGGTGCGTTCAGGAATCGCGCGGACCACAACGCTGCTTCATGCGCGGTTCTTGCAATCACCTCGCCATCAACCGGGATCACACGCCCCGCGAGCAGTGAAATCGTCGGTCCGCAGTCTGCGAGCAGTAGCCGGTGAAGGGCGCCGGCTGAGGTTTGTGAAAATCCAATTGCGAGCGCGATGCTGGGCAACTCACGCGGAAGTTCGCGAGAGCGGGCGATGGCTTGCTCCAGATATTCCCTAGAACCAATCTGCTCTAGTCGCCCCCCTGTCCATGTCGCGCAACGCGCCTGGGCGTCCACCAATGATATCGTGAATGGAATTGCGGATCGCTGCCTGACCCCTTTTTCAAACGTTCGAATATTCGCGATCAGGAATGCGGATTGAATATCATTTACGAGCACTATGACTTGTTTGAATCGCGCGAAGTTTCGCGCCATGTGCTCAGGTGTGGGCGTTCGGAGAATCTGCGAAATGGCATCACTACTTTCGCGTGCCCCGGGCGCCGGTCGGCAATCGACGTAGAGGTCGACGCTGTCGGATATTGCAGTCTCTGGCGCTAGATTGAAACCCGGCAACACGACGCGTATTTCTGGGAGCGCAGATCGAGCAATCTGGTCACCACACAGATCGACAAAGACGACCGAGGTGGGGCCATCGGCTAGTGTGAGGCCTCGCGCCTGACTTTCAACCTGCTCGCTCCCGCCCTGCACCAGTGCATCTTCGGCGCCCTGAAACAATGCGTGAGTGGCGGCATCTCCGTTCGTGAGCTTGCCCACAAGGTTGATTATGCCCAACATAGCGAGAACGCGGCAAACCTGGTCGACTATGCCCGCGCGATCCTGCCCGGCGAGGGCTTTGGCGACAGCTTTCGGTTCAATCAAAGCTTGGAATGATCCCGAGTTTGCGGCCGCGAAGAGGGCAGAAGTCGCCCTTGCGACATTGGCCTCATAGGCTGCAAATGCCTGCCGAGAATAGCTTGCGAGTTCGGTTTGAAATGCCAATTCATTCGCGAATTTCTGGATCGCCTGAATAACCTCCTCGTGCGAGGTCAACTGGTGATAGAAAAATTCTGAACCAGACCCTTCGCTCGCGCTGGCTGTAGCAATCAGCGGCCTGCCAAAGGAGAGGGCTTCTATCAGTTTTATTTTTTGACCCGTTCCAAAGATGAATGGAATGAAGACACAGTCGACGGCGGCATAGGCCGATTTTACCTCATCCACGAAGCCGTGCAGGTGAACGTATGGCGCGCATTCCTCTGGAATGTGAATCTTAGGGCAACACCCTCCATAGATGTGAAATTGCACACCCGGTATTCCGTCAGGATGGGATTTTGCCAGCGCCTCGAAAAAATCCGAAACGTTCTTGGTGTTGACGGAGTTTGCGCTGCCTATGAAGCCGAGGCGGACATTGCGATCCACGATGGGCGCGAGCGCAATCGGCGTCTGAGGTGTCGGTATGTGACCAAGGGTGACAACCGGCTTTGTCGTCAACGTTCTGAAGTGCGCAGCTTCTTTTTCCGTGATCGCCAGAACGAGATCGGCCCGCTCGAGAGCGATCTTCTCCTCGGCTTCCGTGGTGTAAAAAAACTCAGGCGCGACGCCGTGTTGTTCCAACAGCTCTCGCCGCCCGCTCATGCGATCGTGCGTGTCGAGGATGCGAACGACGTTGGGAGGCAGGGCTTCAAAAGCTTTCGAGAAAAATACATAATTCACCAGGCACGCGTCGAAGGACGTCCCGGTGCATTTGAATCGAATATAGCGAGCGATGGCTTCGTCCCACCACTCGTCGATTTTGTGGTGATGACCTTTGGCGTGATAGGGAATCTGACCACTCGGTACGATGGTGTCGAAGAAATCCCATTGACGGGTCATTTCGACTTGCTCGTCCGGATCATACTTTCCACCCCACTCCCGTGGCAGGTACCCAAAGTGGATCTTCGCGCCGCGTTCCTGCAACGCTTTGCAGACGCTGTGGATGCGTTGCCGATTGCCTTGATTGGGCGGGGCTGAAGGCGCCGGGGAGATTACGAGAAGATTCATGGAGCCTTGATCAAAAAAATCATTCGGCAAGGAAGCGGGATTCGTTTCTGATCGACGCCATCAAGACTTGTCAAACGGGGGGAGCTCTGAGCCTGAGGCCATCTGTGCAGAATGCAACGGACCGTGTGTCCTGGTATTGTGGTCTAACATCCTGCACGACCAGGCACTTGTTGACGATGAATGCGATCTGGGTGGGCATAGCACCGTCGCCCGTGGTGATCGGCGGTATGAGAAATCTCAATACCTTCTCGTTCGACCACTCGTGCTTTACGTTCTCTCCGTCAACCAGCACGCGCTCAATCTCAATGCTCGGGTCGATGAATGAGACATTTGACAGCTCACCGAAGAGAGGTGCAGTTCTGTTTATCAGGGCAACGATTCCGGCACGGGTAGAGGGGCCGGACCACCGTTGAATGAGGCCTCCGGCGCCGAGCTCTGGAAAATGAAATCCAAAGGTTATGACGCCGGCGCCGATCGATATGCGGCTGCCAACATCGTAAGTCGGCATGCTTGGCCAAACGTGATCGATTGAAGGCCTTAACGTGTCGCTCTCCGTCGATTGGTCCGCCCTGGCACTGGCCAGTTCGAGTTCTGTCATCTGCAATTTAAGTTGCGCAATTTCTGAGACGAGCAAACGATTTATTCTGTCCGTTGCCGCTGACGAACTCTCTGCCGATCCAGCTTTGTGATCCAGGCGGCGCTGAATGTCGGCTCGATAGTCCTCAAGGAGGATTTTGCGATCTGCTGGCGATAAGCTGCTTTTCGGTTCCATTTGATTGCGATTGCCTGATTTCAAACTGTATTGGCGCGAGGTCGTTTCGAGAATCTCAACAGATCCGGCGTGATGCGCCGATGTGGCATTGAACCTCTTGCCCGTCTTTGGTTGCAGCTCAGATTGATTGCAGAAGATCAGAAATTAACTGCAAAAGCATGAATTGCAGTGCCCCTAGTCAAGGCTCGCGCGTTCCATGGCGGCGATGTAGAAGGCTGAGCCCCAGCGGCGTGGGGGTCACAGGCGATACGGTGAGTAGTGTTGGCGAAGCGGATGTTGGACAAGAGGCTGTTCCCATTGGCTCGGACAATATTCAGAGCGGCTCTGCCGGGCAGGGCCCGCCGTCTGATGCAGCCAATGGTTGTGGAGGTTCTTGAGCGTCGGCTGAGCGCGGGGCTGGCCCGGGTTTCAACGACGGTGTCGCAAGGGCCGTTAATCGTTTCAGGTTTTTTGGCTGAGGCCAAAGGTGTGTCCCAAGGCGCACGATTGAGCCTGGCGGCTTTTGAGGCCGCCGGCCTGTCCCCTGTGGCCCACGACGTCCGTCGCTTGTTCGATCGTCGTGATGCGAACCGCTTGGCTTTACCGACATCGCAATCGGGCGGGGTCTGGTTTCTTCACGCTAACGCCCCCGAGGCGATTCACGCCTTCAGTGCGCTGAAGCCTGCGGAATGGCAGGATCGCTATCGCATTGCCTACTGGGCTTTTGAATTGCCGCGCGTGCCTGCGTTGTGGGTGCGCGCGTCGGCAGCGTTTCACGAAATCTGGGCGCCCAGCCGGTTCGTCGTTGACGCCCTGCGGTCTTCGGGCGTCAAGGTTCCGATTCGCCTCATGCCGCATCCGGTCGCACTCGGCGCGCCGCCGGCACCGCCCGCGCGCGCCGCTTTTGGCATCCCGCCGGATAAGTTTGCTGTGCTGACGCTTGGCGACCTCCGTTCAAGCGCAGAGCGCAAGAACCTGCTCGGCGCCATCGCGATCTACTGCCAAGCCTTTCCATCGCCAGATGCCAACCGCCTCATCGTGAAAGTGCGCGAGGATGGGGCTCATCCGGCCTTCCTGGCTCATGCGCAGCGTTTGGCGCGCGGTCGGCCGGACATCCGGTTGCTCACCGGCGATCTTTCGGCTGACGACATGCACCGCCTAATCGCCTCATCCGATCTCGTCTTGTCGCCGCATCGCGCGGAAGGGTTTGGCCTGCCGCTTGCCGAAGCCCTGTTGGCCGGAGTGCCTGTGCTGGCCACCGGCTGGTCTGGCAATGTCGACTTCATGAAGGACATGCCGGAATCGCTGATTGACTATTCTCTGGTCCCCGTGCGGGACGTCTATCGTGTCTATCGGGCGCGGGCGCAATGCTGGGCAGAGCCCGATGTCGAGGATGCCGTCACCAAGCTCCGCATGCTGGCTGCTTCGCCGGATTTGCGAGCGCGCCTTGCGGCCGCGGGCCGAGCGAGGATCGAGGCCTTGAGCGAGCCGTGGAAACGCGAGTTGCTACTGCACCTGCCTTTCGGCGCCCTGATTGGCGGCCAGGGCAGTGGCCCGGCAGTTCCTCCTGTTGCGGCCCGTGACTCAAGCCTTTAGATGAGGACTGGCTTGGGGAGGCGAGGGCAGCTGTTCGTGGAGCGAACGGCGAGGCTCAATAGCGCGGACAGGAGCTTAGATTGACCACAGTGGTTCTTGGGGCGCTGTGGGTGCTCTGGCCCTTCATTTCGCTTGCTGGCGGGATGGGCTTTTCGGTCCCGACCGGGCTTGCCGCGCTGGTGCTTCTGCCTTCGATCGCTCGCTCGTTGCGCCCGCGCCTCTACTTCGCGCTGTTGGTGGCGTTTTTCATTTTTGCTGGCGTGTCCGCCATGTGGTCGCCGCGTGACCAGGTGCTGGTCAATTTCGATTTCGAACACATGCAGTTCTCCTTTCGTAGCGAGATGCTGCGCGTCGGTTTGCAGATACTCGCTCTGGGCGTACTGATCGGCGCGGCGTTGCGCCTTGATGATGGCGCCAAAGCCCGATTGCAGCGCGTCGCGCACGTCGCGCTCTTCTTGCAGCTCGCCATCCTCGTTGTGCTGACCGTGTTCGAGCAGCAAATCTTGCAAATGCTGACAGCGTACGTCCCCGACACGGGCGAAGGTGTTCAGAACATTTCACGCAACTGCCTGATCATGGCGGCGGCGACACCGCTGCTGGCCGTCGGTCTGGCGCGTGGCCGCGCGCCTGCTACAGGTGCGCTCTTCATTTTGGTGCTCGTCGCCGTCGTCACGACCATCCTGATGGTGCGCGATGTGCAGGCTGGCATACTCTCGATGGTATTCGCGGCGGCCTGCATGGCGGTCGTTCACGTCCTTCCAAGAATCGGTTTCAAGCTTCTGTCTGTCGGCCTCGCCGGAGTTATCATGTCGGCGCCCTGGCTGTTCGGCCTGGTCGCCAAGGGCGCCGATTTCGCGACGGCTGATTCCTCATCGTCCTATCGGGCGGCAATCTGGAATCGCGTCATCAACATCATCAACGAACACCCAATTGCAGGCGGTGGGCTTGGTGTGCTGCGCACCGTTCGTGAAACGATCGAGACCGGCATGTTCGCAGGTCAGCTCACGGTGCCTAACCATCCACACAGCATGATGTTGCAGCTCTGGGCGGAAACAGGTGCAATTGGCGCCGCGCTGCTGTCGTTTGCAATCCTGCTTGCTGGCTGGCGCATGCCCGACCAGCGCACCCTTGGTGCATCAGGCTTACGCGCGGCGGCGATCGTCGGCGCAATGGTCGCTATCGGAACCGTGTCCTTCGAGCTCTGGAATGAGTGGTGGTGGGCCGTCGGCGGCCTGCTCGCAGTGTTGGCGGTCTCGACCCCGGCAACGCTTGTCGCTCGCCAGAGCAAGAGTGCAGAGGGCCGGGGTCTGGTTTTCGGCCAGTCCGCAATAGTGGAAGTCGCGCCTCCTCCGGCTTTAAGCCATCGCGAGAGCGCGCATGATCCGGCGCCAGACTTCACTCCTGTCTCGGCTGAACAGCCAGCGACGCTGATTGCCAGTCATGCCCGAAACAACTTCAACCTGCTGCGCCTGTTATTTGCGTTGATGGTGGTCGTCTACCACGCGACCGCGCTGCCCGGTCTCGCAGGTTGGGAAAATGCCGAAGCATGGACCAGCATAGGCGCTGAGGTCGGCGTGCAGGGCTTCTTCATCCTGTCTGGCTACCTCGTCTGGGCAAGCCTCGAGCGATCGTCTTCTCTTGGCGTTTATGCCGAAAAGCGCGCACGGCGGTTGTTACCTGGCTATGTCGCCATTGTGCTCGTTTGCGCCATTGCCGCCGTCATCCTCGTTCCGGCAGTGCGGGATGATCTTGCGGCGCTGGGCAAATATATCGGCTGGAATCTCGCCTTCCTCAACTTCATGGCGCCAAGTCTGCCCGGTATGTTTGAATCCAACCGCTTTACCGAGATCAACGGCGCGCTTTGGACGCTGAAGATCGAAGTCATGTTCTACCTCATCCTCCCCGTGCTGGCCTTCGTTCTAAAGATCGCCGGATCGGGCCGCTGGATCGTCATGGCGGTGATCTACCTCGCCGCTGAGGCGTGGCGTCATCTGCTGCCGCAGCAGGGCGGGGTGATGGTGGAGGTCGCGCGGCAGCTTCCCGGCCAGATGAGCTTCTTTGTCACCGGCATCGCACTCTGTGCGTGGCGTGAAGGTCTCAACTGGCGCTCGATGCTGGCGCCGGTTGGAATTGTCCTCCTCGCCGTGTCGTTGATCGTTCCGCAAGCGGCGCCATTGCGCGCAGCGGGCCTTGGCATTGTGGCCGTCTGGCTCGCTGTTGGTATTCCGCGCCTGTTCGATGCGGCGCGCTTCGGCGATCTGTCGTACGGGCTCTACATCGTCCACTTCCCGATCATTCAGAGCGTGATCGCGGCGGGACTATTTGCAGTGCCTTCTACTGGCTTCGCGGTCGCAGGCGGCGCGAGCTTGGTCGCGGCATTGCTGCTGTGGTGGCTGGTCGAGCGTCCGGCGCTGCGCCGCGATAGCGCCTACCGCACCTGACCCTGCGCTGAGACGCGCACCACGATCGGAGCGAAAGTATAGTGCTTGTGCAGGAAGAAGCTGGTGATGGCGGGCGCAGCGACGCCGCATAGATGGGCAATTTCATAGGGATGCCAAGACCAAGCGAGTGCCGGAAGGATCTGCCGCGCCATGATCGAACTGACGGCCCACGCAAGCGTCGCTCCAAAGATGTTGACCCAGATGAAACGCGTGACACGACGCGCCTCGATCCGGCCGCCACCGAACAGCAACTTCTGAAACAGGAAGAAGCCGATCACCATGCCGACCACATAGGCGAGCACAACGGCGACTTCGAACGGCATGACGAAATTGAACAGGTAGCGGGAGCACAGGTTTGCCAGCGCAGCTATGCCGCCAATGCCGAGGAATTGGGTAAACTCGACAAGCGATGCGCGCGAAACCGTCCTCGACTTCACTGGCCTTGTCCTTGAGCGGGAAGGTGAAACAGCGCGTTGACGTTCAGCATGCGTGCGGATCCCGGCGGTAACAGGACTGCCGCCAGAAATCCAAGGGCGAGCAACGTACCAATAGCGAGGCTGTGCGGATCCTTCACCGCGAACACCACCGGATCGTCATCCAGTTCACCGCGATTGGCGAGCAGCCACACGCGCATGAGCCACATCGCGAGCGCGATGGGCGCCACCCAAAGTGCCTCTGGCGTGGAATACACGCCCGATGGCCACGCGGATTCAATGATGTAGAGCACAAGAATCAGCGGGGCGATCGTTGCGGTGGCGAGGCCAAGGCCAAGGGTCAGCGGTGCATCCTCCGCTCCGTATCCGCGGTTGGCGATGCGCCGTTCGCCTTGTCCGATGCGCCGGATCACCTCGACATGGCGCTTGGCCAGCGACAGCGACACGAACAGGAACATCGAGAACACCATCAGCCAGTGGCTCAATGCCACCCCGGCAAGCACTGCTCCCATCACCAGACGCAGCGTGTAGAGGAAGCTCAACGTCAGCGTGTCCGCCAGCGCCACGCGCTTGAGCTTGAGCGAATAGACGAGTGTGGTGATCAGGTAGGACACCATTGTTGCCGCGAACGACGGTGACAGCAAAAGCCCGCCGACGAGCCCCCCAATGATCAGCAACGGCCCTACGACAAATCCTTGCCAGATCTTCAGCCGGCCAGACGCGAACGGGCGCTGATGCTTGGTTGGATGGCTGCGGTCGGCATGCAAATCGACCAGGTCGTTGAGAATGTAAGTGCCCGATGCCATTGCGCCCAGGAGGGGTAGAGCGATCAGCAATGTCGCCAGCGTAGCCGGATCGGCGATCTGCATCGCCATGATTGCGGGTACGAAGATCAGACCGTTTTTGGCCCATTGGTGCAGGCGGAGAGCCTTTATCCAGGCACGCACACCCCGTTTGGGGCGGTCGAAGCGGTGGGCGATGGTTACGCCCATTTTCTCGACTGCGCGGGCGCGTGCGTCCCCGCCGCCGACCAGCGAGGCGGCTTTTGCCTTGATCCAGACCTTGAGGTCAGCGCGGCTGTCGCCGACATATTCGAAGCCTTCGGGCGCAACCTTCTGAAGAAAGGCGGCCTTGACGCTGCCCTTGTTGTTTGTTGTTCCATCGCTGCCCACGGCGCGGTCGAAGAGACCGAAATGCGCCGCCACCTTGTTGACAATGCCCTGATCCGCCGCAGACACGAGCCAGACGGGCCGTCCCTCAGTCTTCGACTGGCGGCAATAGGCCAGTACCTGCTCGTTGACCGGCAGGGTGGCGATGTCGATGCGCCCCTCGGACTGGATGCGCGCTTTCACCCTGGCGATGGCGAAAGGCAGCTGGATCATCTGCCACAAGGTCCAGAACGGACGGCGGCGCAGATTCTCGGCGAGCGCCTCGAACAGGGTGTCGGTATTGAGAAGCGTCCCGTCGAGATCGACGGCCAGCAGCATGCCTTTGGTTGGCGCCGCTTGAGCAGTCGCCTGCGCATCACTGGCGGTGCGCGCGGTGGAATGCTGGCTCACGGGCAAATCCTGCGGATTGTTAACAATCCAAGTTAGGGCAAAGTGCTCAAGAATAGGTTGACCTATGGTTTCTAACGAAGTCACGACGCGCCAGGCTTGCCTTGCGTCAGGCAGTTCAGGGCCTAAAACAACCCCATCCTTAGTCCATCAGGGTTGGAGCACGGGTTTGGCTGTACTGAAGATCATTCCCGTCATCATGTCTGGCGGGTCGGGCACGCGGCTCTGGCCGCTATCGACAGCCGGCAAACCCAAGCAGTTCCATAACCTTGGCGCCGAACGCACGATGATCGAGGAGACGGTGCTCCGCTTTTCCGGCGCGCATGACGGTCTGGTTTTCCTGCCGCCGGTCATCATTGCGTCCGCCGCTCATCGCGACCTGGTGGTCAGCGCCATGGCGGCCTGTGGAATTGCGCCCTCCGCCATCATTCTGGAGCCAAAGGGACGCAACACCGCCGCCACCGCAGCTCTCGCCGCCCTGATCGCACAGGAGATTGACCCCGAGGCGCACGTCCTGCTGGCGCCCGCCGATCATCTTGTGTCCCGCGCCGATGTCTTCGTCGCGACAATCCGCGCAGCTTGCAGCGTGCTGCCCGACCGCATCGTCACCTTCGGTATCGACCCGACCGGGCCCGAGACCGGCTATGGTTATATCCAGCAGGGCGCACGCCTCGGTGATACCGTGCACGTCGTGGCCTCGTTCAAGGAAAAACCCCAGCGCGACCTTGCCCAGCAATATCTCGACGAGGGCGGCTATAGCTGGAATTCCGGGGTGTTCCTGTTCTCGCCGCGCACGATGCTGGAAGAGTTCGCCATTGCCGCCGCCGACATCCGCGATGGCGCCGGGCTTGCGCTTGCTCGCGCGCGGCGCGACGGGGTCGAAATCCTGCTGGACGCCGAAGCGTTCGCTGCCGTGCGCAGCGACGCCGTCGACCGTGCCGTGATGGAGCACACCCAGCGCGCAGCCGTGGCGCCTTGCGACATCGGGTGGGCCGATGTCGGTTCCTGGGCCGAGGTGTGGCGCCTCGCCGAGAAGGACGCCAAGGGCAATGCGATGGCCGGCGCCGTGATCGTCGCGGACGGCGCCAACAACCTGATACGCACGGACGGCCCGCATATCTCGATCCTCGGCCTGTCAGATCTGATCGTGATAGCCGACGGCAACTCGATCCTGATCGCCCCGCGCGATCGCGCCCAGGACGTCAAAAAAGTCATTCCGGGTAACGGCTGAAGCGTTATAAGCGGGAAGAGCCGCAAAGCCCTCAGGATTGGGGGCCCCGACCAGTCGGCCTGAGGGAGAGACGCGCAGATGCAGCTGTTCATTGATTCCGCGGATGTGGCCGAACTGCGCGCCGCCGCCGCCAGCAGCCTGATCGATGGCGTCACCACCAATCCATCGCTTATCGCCAAATCCGGCCGCAACATGAAAGAGGCGATCGCCGAAATCTGCGCCATCATTCCCGGTCCGGTCAGCGCCGAAGCCGTCGCGACCGACGTCGAGGGCATGCTGGCCGAAGGCCGCTATCTCGCCCGTATTGCATCCAACGTGGTCGTCAAACTTCCGCTGACCGAGAATGGCCTCAAAGCCTGCCGCGTCCTGTCGGACGAAGGCACGCGCGTGAACGTCACGCTCTGCTTTTCCGCTTCGCAGGCGCTGCTCGCGGCAAAGGCTGGCGCGTACTTCATCTCGCCCTTCATCGGTCGCCTCGATGACAAGGGCGTCGATGGCATGGAGTTGATCCGTGATATCCGGCGCATCTACGATAATTACGGCTTCGCGACGAACATCCTGGCTGCCTCGATCCGAACCACCGAACATGTGCGTCAGGCCGCGCTGGCAGGCTCCGATTGCGCCACGCTGCCGCCCAAGATTTTTGCCGCGATGTACAAGCACGAACTGACTGACTCAGGCATCGAGGCCTTTCTCAAGGACTGGGCGTCGACCGGCCAGTCCATCCTCTAGTCCGTAAGGTTGGGGGACGCTGCATGGCTGGCGAGCCAGAGACCACACCTGAGACTGCGCCAGACATTACGGTCGTCATCGTCAACTACAATGGCGGCGACTATCTGCGTGGCTGCCTCGCCTCGCTTGCCGCACAGAGATTCACCAATTTCGAAACCATCGTTGTCGACAACGCTTCGACCGACGGCTCGCTTGACCGTATCGTCGAAAAGCCCGCGCGTCTTTCTATCCTGAAACAGGCGATCAATCTCGGCTTTGCCGGCGGCAACAATGTCGGCGCAAGGGCGGGGCGGGGCAAATGGCTTGCGCTTCTCAACCCTGATGCGGAAGCAGCTCCAGACTGGCTCGAAGCGATGATGCGCGCCGTCGCGCAACGTCCAACGCATCGCATGGTCGCCTGTCTCCAGATCAGCCTCGACGATGCCGCAAAACTTGATGGCGCAGGCGACTGCTATCTTGCCTATGGCTATGCGTGGCGCGGCGGCTTCGGTCATCCTGCGTCGAGCGCACCTTCCGCTGGCGAATGCTTCGCCCCCTGCGGCGCCGCCGCGCTCTATCCTCGTGACGTGTTTCTTGAAACCGGCGGCTTCGACGAGCGG
Organism: Caulobacterales bacterium; assembly: GCA_038326205.1. Classification (GTDB taxonomy): domain Bacteria; phylum Pseudomonadota; class Alphaproteobacteria; order Caulobacterales; family Hyphomonadaceae; genus UBA7672. The sequence continues at coordinate 14,564 of JBBQJV010000016.1, forward strand.
TATTTTTGCTATCACGAGGACGTCGATCTCGCTTTCCGCCTGCGCCTGCAGGGTGAGCGCTGCCAGTTCGTGCCCGATGCGCGCGTGCGCCATGCGGGATCGGCCATCTCTGGCCGTTCAAGCGCCTTCTCCGTTTTCCATGGCGTTCGCAACGGCGTGTGGACCTATGTGAAGAACATGCCCGGCGGCCTGCTTCTACTCACGTCTCCCGTGTGGTGTGTCGGATCGCTTATGCTACTCGCTCGCGGCGCTGCACGCGGCGTGTTCATGCCGACCTGGCGCGGCTTCGTGGCGGCTTTTGCAGGCATCGGCCCGATGCTCGCGACACGCAAGCAGCTGCGCGCGCGCCGCCGCGTGTCAGTTGCGCATCTCGCCGCCGCCTTTACATGGAATCCATTCAGCTATCTTGGTCGCTCAATTCAGGTGCAACCATTCCCGCCCAGCCATGGGGAGGGTGATCACTCCGAAATCCGCAGCACTTCCGCGAAAGCCAGGAAGATATGATAAAGCGTCGATGCGGGTACGGTCTGTGCGTCCGCACGCCCCTCTGCGTCGAATGCGTCGATCCATAGTCCTTCAGGGTTGTGCGTCAGATAGCGCTGCATCAGCAACTGGCAGCTCGATCCGATCACCGGCCATGGGTCGACACCGTCCAGCTCCCAGAGTGCAATGGCCGCTTTCATCCGTTCGGTATTCGGCCAGGTGCGCGAACCGCGATCGAGCGGTACGCCATCATTGCGCACACTGTTGTATGTGGCGCTGGTCACCGGATCGACGCCGTACGTTTCTGCAAAGCGGACTAGCCCTCGGATTTCCTCCGCAGGGTCGACGCCCAGAAGTTTGCGCGCGGAGTTGAGGATCCACGCCCACTCCATCTGGTGACCCGGCTCGGCGATCCGCCCGTCGTCGCCAGGCGCGCGCGACCAGTCGTCGGCGAAATATTCGCCCAGCGTGGAGGTCGCCTTATCGAACAGACGTGTTCTGAATAGCGCTATCAGCCGATGAGCTGTTTCCGCAAAACGCTGTTCGCCCGTCGCTTCATAAGCGGCGAGGCACGCTTCGGTGAGGTGCATGTGAGGGTTCTGTTGGCGCCAGCCCTTTGGCGGCAGTGAGTGCCAGAAGCCTTCACCGCCCGGATGGCGCATGTGGGTGTCGATATAATCGAGGGTCCGGTGCATCCAGTCGCGGGACAGCGCATCCTTGACCGCCTTGTGGCGCCACGCGAAGGCGAACAGCACGAAGGCATGGTCATAGAGGTCCGGCGTCGGATCCAGCACCTCGCCGGTATGTGAGAGCTGCCGCGCGAAGCCCTTGTCCGCTCCCTGCCATGCGTTGGTGATCAGATACGTGATCCCCGGCGCCGCGAGTTCATTTCCTGCCGACCAGCCCAGCGTGGCGGCGTGCGAGAACACATAGATCTGCCGCGCCGCTACGCGCGTGCGCTTGAAAATCATTTCAGCGTCACGGCCTTGCAGCGTCAGCTGTTCGACATAACCGCCATTGTCGAGATCCAGCCCATGTCTCGCCCAGAACGGCAGGGCCGCATCGAACAACCACGACCTGATGGCTTCGCGCGCTTCAGCCTGGTGCATGAGATCCCCTCTCGACCTAGCGTCTGGCCGCTCCCCTAGAGCATCGCACGGAAAAGTGGAAACCAGTTTTCCGCAAAAGCGATGCGAAAAACATCGAGCTATAGCTTCGCGCGCGATTCTTTTATCGCGCGCGAAGCTATAGCAGATTGCGTCAGCGCGTGAAATTCTCGAATTAGGTATGGAATTGGCGGTGCAAAAGCGATAACGCCGCTTGATCCTCCCTGACGCTCCCGTTGAAATCGATCTTCAACAGGGCTCGGTTGGCCGCCTCGAACGATTGCAGCTTGATGGGAAATGACAGTCCACAGACCGTATTGCTGACCGGCGCTGCCGGCTTCATCGGCTTTCATGTGGCGAACAGGCTGCTCGATGCCGGGATCAGCGTCATCGGTGTGGACAACCTCAATGATTATTACTCCGTCACCCTCAAGCAGGACCGCCTCGGACGCCTCAAGGCCCGTACCGGATTCCGGTTCCATCAGATCGATATCGCCGACCATGAAGGTCTGAGCGCGATCGAGAGCGTTGCAGAAGCCGACGCCGTCATCCACCTCGCAGCGCAGGCGGGCGTGCGTTATTCCATCGATAATCCGTTCGCCTACGCCCAGTCGAACCTCGTGGGCCACCTGTCTGTCCTTGAGCTGGTGCGCCACCATCCCAGAAAGCCGCGGCTGGTCTACGCGTCGTCGTCGTCGGTCTACGGCAACTCGGCCACGGCGCCGTATTCGGAACAGGAACGCGTCGATCATCCGGTGTCGCTCTATGCGGCGACCAAGCGTTCCAACGAGCTGATGAGCGAGGCCTACACCAACCTCTACGGATTGAACCAGGTCGGCCTGCGCTTCTTTACGGTCTACGGTCCGTGGGGGCGGCCGGACATGGCGTACTGGTCATTCACGCGCGACATCATCGCAGGCACGCCGATCCGCGTGTTCAACAATGGCGAGCTTGAGCGCGACTTCACCTGGATCGACGACATCGTATCCGGCGTAATCGCCACGGCGCTACAGGCGCCGGCAACGCCCCAACCCCTGCATCGCGTCTACAATATCGGCAACAACCGCCCGGTGCAGCTTGGCCACTTCATTGCGATCATCGAGGATGCTGTCGGCCGCAAGGCGGAGCGTATCATGCTGCCCATGCAACAGGGCGACGTGAATGCCACCTGCGCCAATATCGATGCGCTGAAGCGGGACTACGGCTTTGCGCCCACGACGCGTCTTGAGGACGGCCTGCCGCAATTCGTGCGCTGGTATCGCGACTACACCGGAAGCTGAGGCCCCCTAAGCTGAGGCTTACGCTCCGGCAAAGTCCGCGGTCCAGAAGCCGAACGCGGCACTCTCAGCAGTCGGATTGCGCGTCGGGTCGACCTTGATGCCCAGCACTTCCACATTGGGACTGCCGACCAGCGACACCCCCGCCGCAAGCAGCTTGTAGTTGGCGCCGTCTGACACATAGACGTACTGCGTCGTCGAGCCATGCATCGGATCGCGCGGAACTTCCTTCAAGAAGTCCGGCGCCAGTCCAGGAATCCAGTTGGCGCCACGTTCGTTGAGGCCGCCCAGCACTGCTGCTGTAGGAAACTGGCCGTTCTTGGCCCGGTAAGCCTTTAGCGCATCATTGATCGTCACGAGGTCCTGCACGCGCTTGCGGTTCACGACGCGGGGGTCGGGCGGAGGCGCCCCGACAGCTGCTGGCGGCGGTTGCGCGGATGCCTGCGGCTTGCGGGCGGCTTCAGCGATTGGCGCTGCCGGTGCAACCGGCGTGGGAACTGCAGCAGGCTGCGCGAGTGGCGCGGGTTTGGGGGCGGCATGAGCAGCAGCGGGAGCTGAAGCGGCTGGGGCAGGCGCTGCTGCCGGAGGCTTGGGAACTGGAGGCGCCGCGGCCGGCTGCATTGGCGGCGGCCTGGGCGCCGTTGTCACGGGCGGCGCCATAGAGGCGGGGGGTGCAGGGTTGGCTACGGGCGGGATCGCGGCTGCAGGCTTGGAGGCTGCTTTGGCCTTGGCGGCACGCGGCGGCAGGGGCGCCATGGCGGGTGGTTTCACCACCGGGCGTTCCTTGACCTTCTTCTTGTTCTTGCCGCCCGTTGCGGCGGCAATGATGATCATCAGCAGGCCAAGCCCGGCTGCACCGCCGCCTGTATAAAGCGCCATCGGCGTCTTTAGGAATTCGCGAGACCCCGGAATCCTGTCGAAGCCCTGGTTGAGAACATCAATCGTTGAAAGGTCGATCGGCGCATATTGTGCGCCAGCCACAGCGCCCCCGCCGAGCAACAGCAGGAGGCCGAGAAAAATCGCAAATCCGCGCACGCAAGACTCCTATCCCCGGAGGGAGACTAGCCTGCCCCCGCGCGGCCCTCAACGCTTCCTTGCCGATACACTGCACAAGCGAAGCAGACAGATGACATTCGCGTAAAACTGGGTCAAATGCGCCGCATGCCGGAGCATTCTTACCTCACCATCGCACGCCGTGTTCTCCAACTCGAAGCCGAAGCGCTTGTCCTGCTGGCGCGTGGTCTCGATGACCGCTTTGTCCGGGCCGTCGATACGATCCTGGCGGCAAAGGGCAGGGTGATCTGCACCGGCATTGGCAAGTCGGGCCATGTCGCGCGCAAGATCGCCGCGACCATGGCCTCCACGGGCACGCAGGCCTATTTCGTTCACGCCACCGAGGCCAGCCATGGCGATCTTGGAATGATCGGTCAGGACGATGTCGTTCTCGCCCTGTCAAAATCCGGCGAGACCAAAGAGCTCGCCGACATGCTGAGCTATGCCAAACGCTATTCCATTCCGCTTCTCGGCATGACGGCCAAGGCCGACTCGACCCTGGGCCGCGCCGCCGACATTCTCCTGCAGGTTCCCGACGCCGCCGAAGCCTGCGCGGAGACCAACGCTCCGACCACATCGACCACGTTGATGATGGCGCTCGGCGACGCGCTCGCGGTGGCTCTGCTCGAGAGCAAGGGCTTCAAGGCCGATCACTTCAAGGTCTTCCATCCCGGCGGCAAGCTCGGCGCCATGCTGCGCACGGCGGGCGACGTGATGCACAAATCGGCCGAGCTGCCGCTCGTGACTTCAGGCGCCCCTTTCATCGATGGTGTGAACGCGATGACGGCCAAAGGCTTTGGCGTTCTCGGCGTCACCAATCCCGATGGCACGCTCGCCGGTCTCGTCACCGACGGCGACCTGCGCCGCTACATCACCTCAGGCACGCCCGCCGCGACCATCGACGACGTCATGACGAAATCGCCGCGCACCGCCGATCCCGCATCGCTCGCCGCCGATGTCCTGCGCATCATGAACGAGCGCAAGATCACGCAGATGTTCGTGCTCGACCGCGGCAAGCCCGTCGGCCTGATCCACATGCACGATCTCCTGAAGGCCGGTCTCGCTTGAAAGCCGTCATCGTCATTCCCGCGCGCTATGCCTCCACGCGCTTCCCCGGCAAGCCGCTGCACCCGATCAACGGCGTCTCCATGCTGGCCCGCACCGTTGCGGCAGCGCGCAAGGCAGGCGAGGCGACCGGCGCGCGCGTCCTCGTCGCCACGGATGATGATCGCATCGCCGCCCACGCCCGCGAAATCGGCGCCGAGCCGGTGATGACCGACCCGGATCTTCCCTCCGGCACAGATCGCTGTCGCGCAGCAATGGAGCTCGCCGCGCCCGAAGCCGACTTCATCGTCAACCTGCAGGGCGACGCACCGTTCACGCCGTCCGATCACGTCTCGGCTCTGATCGACAACGCGCGGTGCGCCGATGTCGTGACGCCCGTGATTAACCTCACCTGGGAAGCGCTCGACGCCCTGCGCGAGCACAAGACATCGACGCCCTTCTCCGGCACCACCTGCATCCGCGGGGAAGACGGCCGCGCCATCTGGTTCTCGAAAAACATCCTGCCAGCGATACGCAGCGAAGCAAAAATGCGCGCCGCCAGCCCCCTGTCGCCCGTTCTCCAGCACGTCGGCCTTTACGGCTATACCCGAGCTGCTCTCGAACGCATCGCCGCCCTGAAGCCCTCGCGCTACGAAGAACTCGAAGGACTGGAACAGCTGCGCTTCATCGAGAACGGATTGTCGGTGTTCGCCGTTCTGGTCAAAGCTTCCGAACTCCCCTCAGCCGGCATCGACACGCCGCAGGATGTGGTGAAAGCGGAAGCGGCGCTGCAGCGTCTGGGCGATCCGTTCAAGGCGTAGGCTATTCGAACACTACCGTCCGAGCGCCGTTGAGAAAAATCCGCCCTTCGGTGTGCAGCTTCACTGCCCGCGCGAGCACGCGCGCTTCGGTGTCGCGGCCCTTCGCGGTCATCACGTCGGGCTGGTCAACGTGATTGGTCGGCTCCACCGCCTGCGCGATGATCGGTCCCTCGTCGAGATCGCTGGTCACATAGTGCGCTGTAGCCCCGATCAGCTTAACGCCCCGATTGAACGCCTGCGTATAGGGCTTCGCGCCCTTGAAGCCCGGCAGGAACGAGTGGTGGATGTTGATGCAGCGCCCAGCGAGCTTCGCGGTTAGGTCCGTCGACAGGATCTGCATGTAGCGCGCCAGCACGACCAGATCGATCTTCAGCGCATCAACCAGTTCGAGGATGCGCGCTTCGATCAATTCTTTCCCGATGCGATCAGTCGGCAGGTGATAATAGGGCACGCCATGCCGGTCCGCGAGCCACGCGCACGTCAGATGGTTGGACACGATTGCCGGCACATTCACGTTCAGCGAGCCGATGCGCTGGCGATAGAGCAGGTCGTTGAGGCAGTGGTCTGCGGTGGAGACAAGGATCAGGACGTTGGGCTTGGCTCGCGCGTCGATCACCTCCCAGTCCATGCCCCAGCGCGCCGCCACGGCTTCGAATTCGGCGCGGAATTTGGCGAGCGTGAAACCGTCCGCGGTCGGCGCGAACAGCAAGCGCATGAAGAACCTGCCCGAAGCCGCATCGCCAAAATTCGCCGTTTCGGCGATGAACAGCCGCCGCTCCGCCAGGAACACCGCTACATCAGCGACAATGCCGATGGCGTCCTTGCAAGCGGCTCGCAGAATGAAGCGTTCTTGGGTGTCAGGCGTCATGGTGTCCTTCTTTCCTGACGCTTCTTGCCAGAAACCGGTTCAGGCGCAAGAAACGCTGCATGTCAGTTCGCCTTATCATCGTCCGCCACGGCAACACGTTCGACCCGGGAGACGTCGTCACCCGTGTCGGCGGCCGCACCGATCTACCGCTTTCGACGTCGGGCGGGGCGCAGGCCGAAGCGCTCGCCCGCCACTTTGCCGCCACGCCGTTCGCCTCCGCCCGCACCGGCCCGCTCAAGCGCACGCGCGAGACCGCCACCGCCATCCTCGCCGCACACGCCAGTCCGCCCGAACTGACCACAGATCTCTTCCTGCGCGAGATCGACTACGGCCCCGATGAGAACCACCCCGAGGAGGACGTGATCGCCCGCATCGGCAAGCCTGCCCTGGATGCGTGGGAACGGGACTCGATCGTTCCCCCCGGCTGGCGCGTCGATCCCGATGCGATCATCGGCAACTGGCAGGAAACTTTCCACGAGCTCCGCAACCAGCCCGGCGACCACCTCATCGTCACATCCAATGGCATCGCTCGCTTTGCGTTGAACGCAGCTGCCGCGAAGCAGCGCGACGCCAAACTGAAGACTGGCGCATGGGGTGTGATCGAGTTGAAAGGGGAGGCCGTCAGCGTCCTCGACTGGAACGTCCGTCCCTGAACCCGATCACCGACGCCGTCAGTCGCGACCCTTGCCGCCCTTGCGGATGTCGCTCTTGGGCTTGGCCACTCCGACTCGGCCTGGCGTTGGCATCACGTCCGGCGACGTCGCGCGTCGGCTGATCTCTTTTTCGATCAGAGGCAGATCTGCCTGGGCCGCCACACTCTTGGGGTGGCTGGTGTCGCGCGAAATTCGCGCCGTCGACATGTGGTAGGCGCGCAGCTGATAGTCCGTCATCTCCGGCAGACGCTTGGAGAGGGACTCGCGGCCCGCAGCTGACGCAGATTTGGCCACCGGCTTCGCAGCAGGCTTCACGTCTTCAACTTCGGGCTCGATCTCGACAGGGGGCTTCTTCGATTTCGCCGCGCGTGTTGGTTTCTTCACGATGACAAGCCTTTCAGGCCCAGGGACAGGCAGTCCCGGAAAAACGCCGCCGAAGCCATAAAACGCGCCGGAAATCCCGTTCTGGAGTCCGATTCGAAAGTGCGCGGCAGAGCGAAACAATCGCATGCCGCTCCGGACCGCACAACGCGAATAACCGGAGCGTTTCGCGCGCCTGCGACGGCCCGCCGCGCTCTTGTACGGCCTACGTTACAGATTGCTGCGCAAGGTGATTTGCCCCAAAAAACCGACGCAGGCATTTGTGCCGCCTCTCGAAGCCCAACGTTCTTTACAAGCGTGCCAAAATACAGCGTGAGTATGACCCCATGAACTTCATCGACCTGCAGGCCCAGCGCCAACGCATCGCGCCCGAGATCGACGCCGCCATTGGCCGCGTGCTCTCCACCTGCGGGTTCATCATGGGCCCCGAAGTCACCAACTTCGAGAAAGCCCTTGCGACCTTCTCCGGCGCCAAGCACGCGCTCGCCTGCGCCAATGGCACCGACGCGCTGCTGATCCCCTTGCGCGCCTGGAATATCGGACCGGGCGATGCGGTGTTCGTGCCCAGCTTCACGTTTGTCGCCAGCGCTGAAGTCGCGCCGCTGGTTGGCGCGTGCCCCGTCTTCGTCGACGTCCTGCCCGAGACCTACAACATGGACCCCACCAGCCTTGAAGCGGCGATCCTCGATACGGTCAAACAAGGTAAGCTCAAGCCGCGCGCCATCATCGCCGTCGACCTGTTCGGCCAGCCTGCGGATTATCCCGCCATCTCCGCCATCGCGAAAAAACACGGCCTCAAGCTCATTGCCTATCAGGCGCAGGGTTTTGGCTGCACGCTCAATGGCCGCCAGCCGATCGAATGGGCTGACGCCGCCACCGCCTCCTTCTTCCCGGCCAAGCCGCTCGGCTGCTATGGCGATGGCGGCGCAGTCCTCACCAACGATGACCGGCTCGCCGGCCTCGTCGATTCCATCCGCATCCATGGCAAGGCCAGCGCCGAGGACATGGCCGCGAAAAAGTACGACAACGATCCGCGCTACCTCAACATGCGCATCGGCGTGAACTCACGCCTCGATGCAATGCAGGCAGCGATCCTCTCCGAGAAGCTGAAAATCTATCCGGACGAACTGCAGAAGCGCGACGCCATCGCGACCCGCTACAATGAAGGCCTCGCCAAACATGTCCGCCGTGTGCCCACCGTGCCCAAGGGCAACTTTTCCAACTGGGCGCAATACACAATCGAGCACGACGATCGCGACGGCCTCATCGCCCATCTGAAAACCAAGGGCGTGCCGACCGCGATCTACTATCCGATCCCGATCCACATGCAGGACGTCTATGCGGCCTATCCCAAAGCGCCGGGCGGTCTCCCTGTCACCGAAGACATCCGCAACCGCGTCATGTCGCTCCCCATGCACCCCTACCTGTCGCTCGCCGATCAGGAACAGGTCATCGACGCGATCCGCGGTTTCAACGGCTGATCAGTCTCCCTATGCGGCGCTCATCAGCCAGAAACCCGCGCGCGGGAAATGCACGACGACCTCGCCGACTTCCGGCGCCTCGCGGCGCAACGCGATCTCATGTGCGTTGGCGAAGACCAGCGTGCCCGTGATCCGGTCGCGGCCGTAATCGTCCGCCGACACAGCCACGCGATCACCCGGCTCGCGGCCGTTGGGATCGTGCGGATCGTCAGCTTCCTTAGCGTCGCTTGTCGCGGCCTTGGCCACCGCCAGCGCCTCCGTGGGCGTCATGTCTTTCGACGTGCCGTGGCCGATCGCCTGTAGGCGGTCGTACCAAGCCTGCACGTTCGGGAATTCCTTCAGTGTATCGCCCGCGCGATGGGGCAGGGCATTGGCGATGAACCACGGGTTCATGAAGGCATGGATGTCGGCCAGCCCGGCATTGTCGCCGCCCCAGAAGGCGCGGCCGTCGCTCAGTTGATCTTCCAGGAACGATGTGTGCGCGCGATAGGCATCGCGCATCAGCGGCGCTGCGGCCTTCAGCGCGGTGGGATCGAAGCCAGCGCCACTCATCGCCGCACGGTCCTTCTTGAATGCCTCCGGCACCCTGTCGCCAATTTCGCCGAAGATGATCGCCACCGCCGCCTGGAAGATCTGCCGGTCGGCCCAGAAGCCCAGCGCATACCCGGCGCCCCCATTCTCCCGCCCGGACGTCTGCGGCGCTAGCGATGGCGTCGGAAAGCGCCGCTCCAATTCGCGCAAGATGATCTGGCTGTCGCAATAGACGTCGGCGCCGATCTGCATCACAGGGATCTTGCGATAGCCGCCGGTCAGTGGGATCAGGTCCGGCTTGGGCATGATCACCGGCTGGGTTACCGAACGCCAAGACAGACCTTTGATGCCGAACGCCACGCGCACCTTCTCGCTGAACGGCGAGCTTGGATAATTGTGGAAGATGATCTCGTTGTTCATCATGTGCGTTCCTCGGCCGATCCCGTTTGCCGGCCAGTTTCGCCCTACGGCACCATCCCGTTCTGTTGCTTGACCGGTGGCGTTCCCTTCTTGCCGACCGAGCGCATCTCGACTGACCGCACGTCCATTATGCGATGCTTGTCCGGCGCGACAGGGCGAATGCCGACAAAGTCATACCCTTCCTCTGTCCCGCGCTTGGGCGTAAAAAAGGTGAGGGTGTAGGGCTGGAACTCGCGCGTCAGCGTGAAGCTCTGCCAGCCGCTCTCGCTTTCGGTCTTGGCATAATAGTTGGCCTCGAACTGGGTGGCGGGAAAATCACCAACCGAGCGCGCCTCGATCACAACCTCGATCGGTCGCGACTCCAGCGCAAACTCAAGATCTTCCGCGAGGATCAAGTGCGGTCCAAGCCGCGGATCTTCGTAGTTCGCGTTGGCCTTACGTTCTATGCGCAGGAAAGCCTTGCCGCCATCGGTGTGCATCAGGTTGATGCTCAGGCCGCTGAGGTCACCCAGGACGAACCGGTTCAGCTCGTCGCCCTGCACTGTGACGTCCAGCGCATTGCGTCCCCCGCCGCTCACCGGTCCACTCGGCAAACGCGCGGCGAGCGGATTGACCGCCACGAAAATGAAGGTGCTGGCCAATGCCGCCGCCAGCGGGAAGAACAGGAAATCACGCATGCGCCTGCTTACGCTGCTGTTTAAGCGCCCGTAAATCCTCCCATCGCAGGGTCGTGCAAACTCTTGATTGATGGCCCGCCCACTTGTGCCGCCGGCAGCTTGCCAGAACCCTGATCGCGTGCGCGCAGCCAACATCAATCCCGTCGCCGAATTGGCGGCTGACTATCTCAATCATTACAACGAAGTAGCGATGCTTTGCGGGCATACTGGCCGACATGCCGAACATGGCCGAATGCTTGCTCGACTACTACCGAAGCGGCAGCGAAGGCTGGATCGCCGCGCCTTCGCGGCGAGACGGGGGCAGCCACAACTGCCCGCTCGCTGTCAGGCGCTGCTCGCTCCCCGTTTGTCCCGACCAACGTTGGGACCCACGGTAGACCGCAAGCCTTGTCCCGGCCTGCAGCTGCAAGCCTGCGCCCTCAGCACAACCGATCCAGGATGCCGACGTTTGTCGGTATGGGCGGTTCATGGTGCGAAAAACAAGCCTGATCTAACTCAGGCCCGCATCCCGCACACCAAAGCCCGGCTCACCGCCGCAGGGATCACGGCCGCATGCCGTTCGCGCGCGGACCCGTCTTCAGCACCCGGTAGGCATGCTTCACGAAATCGACGACCAACGGCCGCGTGTCGCGCGGGTCGATGATCTCCTCCGCGATGAAAGCCTCCGCCGTCCTGAATGGCGATCGCATCGCTTCGAACTTGCGATAGAGCTCCTTCAGCTCTGCCTCCGGATCTGCCGATGCTTCAAGCTGCCGCTTGTAAGCCGCCTCGATCCCGCCGGCCATCGGCAATGACCCCCAATCGCCGGACGGCCAGCAATAGCGCCACCGCGTCCGCGTCGGGTTGAACATCGCAGATCCCGCCAACCCATAGGCCTTGCGGATCACCACGGGCAACACAGGCACCTGCGCCTGATAGACCGCCGCCATCGCGCGCACGCCCCTGCGCGTCACACCGGCCCGCTCATGCTTCGCGCCGACCGCAAATCCCGGGCAATCAACAAAGTGCACGATCGGCAAATGGAACGTGTCCGCCAGATCGAAATGCCGCACGACCTTGTCGCAGGCATCCGCTGTCCATGCCCCATCAAGAAAGAACGGATCGCCCGCCACAACCGCAACCGGATGCCCGTCAATGCGCGCCAGACCTGTCACCACCTGACGTCCCCACAGTGCGCCAATTTCAAAGAACGAGCCGAGATCGCAGACCGCTTCGATGATCTTGCGCGGCATGTAAGGCGTCTTGCCGTCCTTGGGCACAATGTCGATCAGGAAGTCTTCGCGCCTGTTGGGATCGTCCTTGCTCGGCAATACCGGCGGCAGCTCTTCGACATTGGCGGGCAGGTAGGAGAGGAAACGCCGCGCCTGCTCGAACGCCTCGTGCTCCGAGTTCACCACATTGTCGACCACGCCGTTGCGGCCATTGATCTCCCAGCCGCCCAAGCCCTCCTTGTCGACAATTTCGCCAATCGCCTTCGCGACCGGAGGCCCGGCGACGAACACTTGGCTCAAGCCTCTCACCATCACCGAGAAATGGCTCGTCGCCACGCGTCCAGCGCCAAGCCCCGCACAAGGTCCCAGCGCCAGCGCCACGACGGGCGATCGCGCCATGTTCGCCACGAGCCACTCCCACGCCGGCGTCGTCGGAATGTAGGTGCGTGGATTCTGCTCCAGCGATTTCACCGAACCGCCGCCGCCTGTGCCATCGATCATCCGCACGATCGGCATGCCGTACTCATTGGCCATCTGCTCGGCCATCAGCATCTTGCCGGCGATCGAGGCATCCGATGCGCCGCCACGCACGGTGAAATCGTCAGCCAGAATCACGGTCGGCCGGCCATCCAGCGTTGCCCGGCCGAACACCATGGTCGCCGGCAGGAATTCTGCGATCTCGTCGTCGGGCCCGTATCCGGCCTTGCCCGCGATTTTGCCAACTTCGTGAAAGCTCCCCGGATCTGCGAGGAAAGCCACGCGCTCGCGTACGGTCAGCTTGCCCTGGCTTCGCTGTCGCGCCACGCGCTCCTCGCCGCCCATCTGTTCGGCGAGCCGCTCGCGCGCTCTCAATTCTTCAATGTGGCTTTTCCAGCTCATGGGGTCTCCCTACATGAAACCTGTAGCGAGGCCGGCGACGAACGGCGAGTGGAATTGGTGGATGGGCCGTGGCTTTGCCATGGGTTGCGCTTGTCCCCGGGCTGCGCGACAAACACCACCAGACGCCGTCAGGTAAATCGACCGGGCAAATCGACAGGAGCTGTCACATGGATCTCGCCGCCCTCACCTCAAAGGTTCAGGAAGCGCTCGCCGGAGGCGCCGGCTTCGACAAGAAAGTGAAGTTCGATTTCGGTTCGGTCGGCAAGCTGTTCATCGATGGTGCGGCTGGCAAAGCCTCCAACGAAGACGGCGCGGCTGACGCGACCGTCTCCGTCTCGTTCGATGACTTCCAGAAACTGGCGCAGGGCGCACTCGACCCGACCATGGCCTTTATGCAGGGCAAGCTGAAAGTGGCCGGCGACATGGGCGTCGCCATGAAGCTCCAGTCGCTGTTCTCGAAGCTCAAGTAGACCCACATGGCCGACGGCGCTCAGCCTGAGAGGGAAGCCGGCGCGGACCCATTAGTGAATTGGGTCCTCGTGCCCGGCAATCCTCCTCCGGCGGGCGCTGAAGTCATCTGGTTTTCGGGCGAGGGCGGCGTGCGTTTGCGCATGCTTTTTGCACCCATGGAAAATGCCCGCGCGTTGGCCATCGTCTGTCCGGGCCGCACAGAATCCATCGAAAAATATTTCGAAGTCCAGCGCGAACTCCAGGCGAGAGGCTTCGCTGTCGTCTGCTTCGACTGGCCGGGGCAGGGGCTGTCGGATCGTCCGCTGAAGAATCCCATTCGCGGCCACGTCATAACGTTCAATACCTATATCGATGCGATGGTGCGCGGCCTTGCCGTGATCGCCGACCGCGCGCCAAAAAAGAAGCTCGTCGTGGCTCATTCGATGGGCAGCGCGATCTCGCTCGAGGCCCTGCGCACGGGAAAGGTCGAGGTCGCACTCGCTGCCTTCTCGGCGCCCATGTGGGGCATCCCCGTGCCGCCCCCGCTTCAGGTCTATGCGCGTTCGGCCAACGCCCTCGGCTTCGGGACGTTTCCAGCTCAGCCCGAACCGAAGGAAGAAAAGTTCGAAGGTAACCCCTTCACGCATGACTTCGAGCGCTGGGGTCTTTATCGCCGCCTCGTCACCGCCGAGCCGCGCCTGGCGCTCGGCCAGCCGACAATCGGCTGGGTCGTCGCGGCTCTGAATGTCTGCGCGGGCTTCTTCCGTCCCGGTACGCTGGATCGCCTTGCCTCAACGCCGATGCTGGTCGCGACCGCAACGGAAGACGCAATCGTTGATCCAGCTGCAGGCGGGAAAATTGCCGCGAAACTTCCAGCCGCGCGTCACCTTCCGGTTGAGGGCGCAAGCCACGAGATTTTCATGGAGACGAACGAACGCCGTTCATTCTTCTGGAATGCGTTTGATGACCTGTGCATGAAGGCCGGCGTCTGATCTACCCGTTCGGATCGGTCAGTTCAGCTGGTGCAACCGCGCATTCTCGGAGGATTCCATAGACTGGTTCAGGAGCCGCGTAAGAGAAGCCGTCAGCAGGCGATGCGAGCTTGTCATGCGACGGTGGCGCATCCGCTTGTTTTCCGGCCGCACGAGCGCATCGACAGTCGCCGCTTCGTCTTCGGGCGTATCGTGCGCGGAGAAGACATAAGCCGCCACCCCATCGGCGCGCGCGAACTGGTCCATCAGTTTCCGGGTTTTCTGCTCAGGCGTTGGACCGGCAATCCATCTGCGAACCAGAAATCCGATGCCGAACAGCACTAGCCCGACGACCAAAAGCGCAATCAAGGTTGCAAAACCGGTCGTACGGATATTTGAAACAAAGTCGGCGAAGAATGAATAGACAGAGGCGCGGATCGTCTCGTTTTGCGCAAAGGCAAAAATACCCGCGCCGAAGGCCACACAACCGACCCGGATCGGCCATTTCAGGTTTTGCTCGACGCGTAGCTTGGTTTCCGCCCGAAAGAGATCCTGACGAATGTCCTTGAGACTTTCGTCATGCTGGCGGGCAAGGGCAAGGATTTCCGCCACCGTCGGCGGATCAAGCGTAACGGGATGTGTTCCGGCGCGCGGTCTCATGATCCCCTCCACATCAACCCAACTGCGATTACGCCCGTGTGAGAGGATCGTTCCCGGAACTTCGGGGAGACCGACGGTTTTTGGGGTTCAGGCTCAAAAAGCCTTGGGATCCAGCCCCAGCGCTTCGGCCAGCGAGAACATGGCTTGGTTTTCCTGTGCCTCAAGCTTGCCGTCGGCCACGACCGCCGCCTGGGCGACCCGCATGACCACGGCCTTATCTGCCGCGTCTGTTATCTCGGTCCGGATCGCGATGAGCACTTCGCCAAAACTCTGTGAGGCGTGAACCTCATGGGCGGCCTGCGTCCAAGCGTCTGCAATCTCAGCGTGTCCCGCATGCCCCAGCACCGGGTCCTTGCTGGCAAGATGCGCGAAGCGCTGCGCCTCAGCCGGCGCAAGCTGGCCATCGGAGAAACCCACCATCGCAAAGGCGCGGGCGGCGTTGAGCAGGAGAGGGGTCATGCAGGGTGTTCCTGTGTTGTCAGAGCGCAGAGCGTCTGAGCGAGATCAAGGCCTCATCGAGAATAGCGCGATTGGCGGAGGCTACAATCTGTCCGCCGAGCTGTGGCCTGTTTCCGCGCCAGTCGGTGACGATGCCGCCTGCGCCCTCGATCACGGGGATGAGGGCGGCGACGTCGTGCGCCTTGAGCCCCGTCTCGGTCACCATGTCGATCGTGCCGGCGGCGAGCCGCGCATAGGCATAGGCATCCAGGCCATAGCGCGTGAGGCGCGCCGTCGCCCTTATGTGCTCGAACGCGCCGCGCTCGGGCGGGGTAAGAAGGAAGGGATCGGTGGTGGAGAGTATAGCGTCTCTCAGCTTCTCGCAGGTGCGCGTCTTCAATGTGATCCGCGTTCCGCGACCTTCGAGCCAGGACAACTTCTCGCCGGAGGTAAGCCCGACATAGCGCTCGTCGATCCATGGCTGGTCGATAATGCCCAGGATGGGCGTCTCGCCCTCGACCGCGCCGATCAGCGTTGTCCACGAGGTAAGCCCCGCCACAAATGCGCGCGTGCCATCGATGGGGTCTAGATACCAGGTAACGCCCGACGCACCGGCGGATGATCCGTATTCTTCGCCCTCGATGCCATCGTCGGGGCGGTGGTCGGCCAGCACCTCGCGCATCGCACGTTCGGCTGCGCGATCAGCTTCGGTCACCGGATCATAGCCAACGGCCGCCTTGTTCTCGGCGATGCTCGCGGCAGACCTGAAATGGGGAAGGGCGGCGGTGCGCGCCGCATCGGCCATCAATCTGGCCGTGGGTAAAAGGAGCTGGGCAAGGTCCATGTCGGACCTTTGCCTTCCCTAGTTCGCTCCGGCAAGCGCTCGTCCGCTCCCCGCAGCTTGCGCCCAGCCACGGAATTTCCGGGCCGGGCGAAGACTGCGCGGGAGTCGATCGATACTTAAGAAGCGATCGTGTCCGTAGGATCGCCTTCCAGCGCCTTGGCCAGATCGAGGAGGCGGCGACGGGGACGCTCCGACAGCCGGTAATAGGCGCGGACGAGTTCCAGCGTTTCTTTTTGCGAAAGAATGTCGCCGGAGAGGCGGTCATTCTGATCGTTTGCCGGAGCTTGCTTGCCGTCCGGCGCGAGGCCGTCGAAGAAATAGTTGATGTTGACGTTCAGGGCGGTGCCGAGGCTGAACAGCCGGCTCGCCGTGATGCGGTTAGCGCCGCATTCGTATTTCTGGATCTGCTGGAACCGCACGCCGACCTGGCTGGCCAGATCCTGCTGGGTGAGGCCCAGAAGACGACGACGGCGACGCAGTCGCTTGCCGACATAGATATCCACATCCGTGGCCATTGCTCATACTCCCGCTAGGCTAGGCCCCGTACCATTCAGGGACCGTCAGGCGGTTGAGCAGCAAGGCGGGCGCCACACGCATTACGTGAGCTGGCCCCTTGGGTAATCTTGGCTTCGATTTGGAGCGATTGTGCAATGCAGCACAAATGGCCTGCGCAATTAGCAGACACGGGCGCCTTAGAACTCGCCAGAATGGTCGTTTTGAAGCGAATCTGCGGAATTTTGCCGTACCTGCGAGAAACCGGCTTGAGATTTTTGCAGTGCAGCGTAAAAACGATCCGTGGCTCTTCGGAGCCGCTGCCCTTATGGGCGTTTCCTCCCTAAACTTTTGGCCGCGCTGGCATCCAGCGCGGCCTTTTTGTTTCCATCATCCAGGTTGAGGCCCGCTTCCAGACGGGTGAAGTCACAGATTTCACTGGCAATTTCTCCCATATGCCGGCGCAGCGTGTTGAACCCGTCATGTGGCTCCACGTTCACTTCGTCGAGATAGAGCCTGCGCCGCAGTTCAATCTGCATGGCATGCCGCCCCAGCGACGGTTGGCCATGCGCCAGGGTGGCGAACCCGCCCGCATAAGGTGTGTTCCGGGCCGTCGTGTAACCTCGGGCGCGGAACAGGTTCTCGACCATATCGACCAGCCCGGCCGAGCAGGAGGCCCCGAACCTGTCCCCGATCACGACGTCCGGCGAGCGGGCGTTGGCCTCGGTTTCGGCCGGCATTGAGTGGCAATCGATCAGCCAGCCCTGGCCAAACATAGCCTGCGCCCGTCTCAGCAGGGCCTCCAGCGCCCGGTGATAAGGCCGGTAAACCTGATCCAGCCGGTGGTCCGCCTCGGCCCGGGGCAGCTTCCGGTCGTAGATGGCAGCCCCATTGAAAGCGAGGCGCGGAATGCAGCCCAGCCCGGCATCCACCCGGGGTGAGCGCTGGGCGAACCAGCCGGGGGAGGGGTCATCGAACATGTGCGGGTCCATTTCGGACTCGGCACGATTGAGGTCGACAAACCCCCGCGCCACCAATCCGCAGATCACCGGCGCGCCCGCGAGGTGCACATCGGCCAGCAGGCGGTCGACATAAGCGTCTTCTATCCGGCGCAGGTCGATCATCGAGGCCTTGCAGGTCTCCAGAAAACCCTTGGGATACAAGCGTCCGGAGTGCGGCGAGGCGAACACCACAGGCGACATCACGGAAACTGGCTCGTCGATGGAATACGAGAATCCTGTCCGTTCCGCCTCGGGAGAGCCCCTGGAGGAAAGGGGGTCAGGGTCTGACGACCCCGGATCCGCAAAGATCATCAGCCCGGGAAACATTCTGGCCATATTTTAGGACCCTCGCGCCCGGTCAAGCGGAACTGTTCATCCCTGCTTTACCACGACAGCCCAAGAATCGTACCGTACAGCGCTGGCCGTACATCACTGGGTTGGAAGTCCGGACACCATGGCCAAGATTCTTCTCGCCGAGGACGATGACAGCCTTCGCGGCTTTCTCGTGAACGCGCTCAAGCGCGCTGGGCACGTCGTCAAGGATTTCGAGGAGGGCCGCTCGGCCCTGAAAGCCCTCGAACGCGAAGTGTTCGATCTCCTCCTGACCGACATCGTCATGCCCGGCCTTGACGGTATCGAGCTGGCGCGCCGCGGTTCGGAACTCGACCCCGCCATGAAGATCGTCTTCATCACCGGATTTGCCGGCGTTGCCCTCTCTGCAGGCGGCCCAACACCCGCCGGCGCCAAGGTGCTCTCCAAACCCTTCCACCTCCGCGAACTGGTGGACGAAGTCGAACGCGTGATGGCGGCCTGATTGTTCCGCGCGCCGCGCGTAGCGGTTCGCGGATCATCGGATGGAACCATCGCACGAGCCTCCCGTTCTATTTGCGCGGCGGGCCGGACGAGCCAGATCGACTGGCGACCTCGCTCGATCGAAAAGATGGGAGAGGCGACATGACGTTAGAGTCACTGATTATCTGGGCAATCGTCGGCGGCATTGCGGGTATGCTCGCAGGAATCGTCGTGAAGGGTTTTGGCTTCGGCCTCGTCGGAAACATCGTTGTTGGAATTCTAGGCGCATTTCTCGCTGGGTGGCTTCTGCCGCAGACCGGCGTTTCTTTCACACTCGTGAGCCCGCTGATCACTTCGATTGCTTATGCAACCATTGGCGCGATTGTTCTCTTGCTGATCATCGGATTGGTGCGCCGCGCCTGATCACGCGCTTTAAGATCCGCAACGCTTCGGTCCGCATCTAACCTGTGCGGGCCGAATAGATGTATCGGAGAGAAGGCTGGTGGGCGGTACAGGGATCGAACCTGTGACCCCTACCATGTCAAGGTAGTGCTCTACCGCTGAGCTAACCGCCCAATCCAGCCTTCGATCCCCGGGGTCAACGGGGCGAGGCGCGCTTATTGCCCCTCTCGGTGGCAGGCGTCAATGGCGCGTATTGGTCCCGGGCCTGCCTGCGGCTTCCGGGCGACGATGGGCTTCAGCCAATGCCGAGGAATGCGCTCATTCGGCCGAGTTCGTCGTCCAGCGCTTGCCTGAAGGCCTTTTCACGCGGCGGGCTGCCCACTGCATATCCGAGGTCTGCCCGCAGGCGGCCATCCACCACCGACAGGTTGCCCCAGCCAATAACGGTGTCGCGCCAGAGCAGGGGGAGCGCGTAGTAACCGCGCAGCCTTTTGGCGGGGGGCGTGTACGCTTCGAGGCGATAGCGCCAGCCCCATAACATCTCGAACCGGCGACGGTCCCACACGAGAGGATCGAAAGGCGCAAGCAGGCGGACTTCGCTGCTGCTGGCCGATCCGCTGGCCCAGCGGGCAGCGCATGGGTTCTCGCCTTTCGGCCAGTACCAGACGACGCCATCCACCTCGGCGGCTGCGACCCGTGTCGCGGCGCGCGCAAGGCTGGCGTTGCGCGTGGCGCTCCACTGGGGGGCGCCGAGGCGCAGGAGATAGACCAGTTCCGAAAGCGAACGCGCGGGGAGCGGCGCGTATTTGGCGACGATAATGTCGATCAGCGCATCCATCGCGATTTCAGGGTCGTGGGGCGGCGAGGCTTCGCGCGCAGCATAAAGACGTACGCCGCCGGCGCGGCCGGCGATGCGCAGGCGCCCGCGATAGTGCAGGCCGTCGAGCAGGCGCGTACTGGCATTGGTGTTGCCGCCGAACCAGTTCTTCGTTTTGCCGTGCTGGAAATGATTGTCGACGTCGCGGGGGTGGACCGTGCCATGCAGGCGGACGAAATCGAGAATTGCGTCGGCCTTGGTCGCGTCGGATTTTGACCACGCCTTTTGCGGCGTGCGCGGGTGCATCACTGCATGTGTGGCGCGCGGCAGGAAGCCGTAATTGACGAAGAAGTCTTCCTCGATGTTGAGGCTGGCGTAGCGGCGTTCGAGGTCGCCGCTGCGATAATTGACGACGCGATGACGGAGCGTGAGATCCTGTGCGCGCGCGGGCGCCCGGATCGGATCAGCCTGCACGAAACCCAGCTTGTCGATGGCGCGGCCAAGCGTTGTCGGCTTAAACAGCGTCCGCGACACCGCATAGCAGCGCAGGTCAGCAAGGAGGAGGGATCGTGGCGACAAGATCGCCCGATTATAGACGATTCTGGGACGCGCGCGATCTGCCTGAGGCGTTTGCGGCGCGGCGCGCGTTCGTGACGCCTGAAACGGCAAGCGCAACGAAGAAGGGCCGGAGCTATGCTCCGGCCCTTGCAGCTTTGTAACTCGCAGAGCGATTAGAGATCGATGTCGGCGTCGCGCGGCATCCGCATGCCGCCGCCGGCCGCCTTCATTTCCGTCGCATCGAGCGCGCCTGAGTGGTCGGTGTCGAGAGCTTTGAAGCGCGGCTTCAGGGACGCCATCATGCCTTTCAGTTCGCTCTCCTGGATCAGGCCGTCGACGTTGTCGTCGATCATGCCGATCGACATCGACGACATCAGTTGCGACTGCAGGTCGTTGCGGATGTTGGAGACGGTCTCGTCAGCCCAGCGATAGTTGACGCGAAAGTACATCATCTCTTCTTGCGTCTGTTCGCCCCAGGTGATGTCCCGGGTCGAATCCGGGTTGGCGCGGTTGTTAGCCGAGTTGTCGTAGATCCACTTTGCGACGAGCTTTGTGCCCTTCTTGATCAGGATCGGCTCTTTCGGATCGTAATCGCGCTGCCAGTTGAAGTCGTACTTCGGCAGGCTAAGGAGCATCGTTTCCTTGCCGTCCGGCGTCACCGTCTTCAACTCGACGCTGTAGCCGCGATAATGTGAGTGCGGGTAAAGGGTGTAAATGTACGCGTCGGCCGGGAAGGTCTGGTAGGAAGTCTCCTCGTGGCGCGCGGCGCCGGCGGGAATCCTCAGGCCGAAATCGCCGATCACGGTCGAGCGCTTGATGAACTCAGGGGCGGTCTTGAGTGTGTAGAAGCCAACCTCGGTGTGATCCGTCGCGGCCTTGCCGGTGGTGGTGTAGTGCAGCTGGAAGTTCAGCTTGCCGCCGGCCGGAACCGGTGCGCCGGCGCCTTCAGCAATCACCTGCGCTTCAGCGCCGGGCGTGTAGGAGCCGACCGAACCGCCTGGGATTTTCGATTTCGGCAGTTTGGGGTCGGCCATGTGGTTCGACACCACGTGGTGCAGGACCGAACGGTCGCCGGGTTTGATCGAGATGGCGCGTAGCCAGGTGTCTTCCTTGAACGGGTTGTCGACGCGCATGTTCTGGTATTCGACAATGCCGGAGGCTGGAACGTCGAAGCCCGGCAGGTCGATGATCACGTCGGGTTTGCCAAGATAGGTCGGCCATTCCGGCGCTTCGCCGGCTTCTTCCTTCAACACGTCACGACCTGTGCCGCGCGGTGCGCCAGCTTCGATCCAGTGGATCAGCGTCTTGGTCTGGTCGGCGGTCATGCCCTGATCGTTCTTGAACGAACCGATATGCGGGTCGGCGAAGTAGGGCGGCATGCGCTCGGAACGAACCGACTCGCGGATCATCGGAGACATCGCTTTCACGACTTCAAAGCTGTCCATCGCGAAAGGGGCGATGCCGCCCTTCTGGTGGCAGGTGACGCACTTGGCCTGAAGCAACGGCGCGACGTCGTTGGTGTAGGAAATGTTGGCATGTTCAGCCGCCTTGCCGCGCTCGGCAAAAGCGATCTGCGTGCCGGTTTTCACCTCGATGCGCGGGTTGGCGACGGCCGTGCCGGCCAGTACCGAGTCGAGCGCCCTGGCGGTGTCGGCGAGGGGGCCGTGATAGGCGATGCGGAAGCCGGTCTTCGGATCGACGATGAAAACCTCGCCTTCGCGCTGCACGCCGAGCGCTTCACCAACCAGCTGCATCTCGTCCATCAGGACCGGAATATCATAGCCCTGCTTCTTCACTTCGAGGGCTGCGGCGTCGCGCGAGTCCTTCGAGTTGATCATGTAGAAAAGCACGCCCTTGTCCGGATAGGCCGCCTTGATTTTTTCAAGCTGGGCGGCGGCCTTGCGCGAACCGTCGGAGCCATTGATCTGGCTCATCAACACGATCGCCGTGGCGTTCTTGAAATAGTGCAGCTCGTGCGCCAGCCGCGTGGTGTCCGTGAGCTGGAAATTG
This sequence comes from Caulobacterales bacterium, assembly GCA_038326205.1. Lineage (GTDB taxonomy): Bacteria > Pseudomonadota > Alphaproteobacteria > Caulobacterales > Hyphomonadaceae > UBA7672. The sequence continues at coordinate 36,884 of JBBQJV010000016.1, forward strand.
TCAGCCCGGTCGGGGGTGGACACGGTGGTGGTGGGGGCGGCGGTGGAGACGCCGATCAGGGCGACGGCGCCGAGGATGGCGGCGGCCATGGTGGAGGCGAGCAGAGCAGTTTTCATTGTGGTCTCCCGGGGAGGCGCGCAATTCGGCCGTGTAATGATGATTACGACTATTCGCGTGAACGCGGAAAACGTCAACGGTTTGAACGCGTTTGGTGGGCGTTTCGGACCTCGAACGGGGTCACGTTCTCGCTAGTTTCCGCTGCGACATAGACGTCAGAATTGCGATTTCGGCGCGCAGCGGGCGTCCCGCGCTAGACGGGACGCCCTTGACGCTGGTTCGGTCGTGGGGCGTCCGAACTCGCCTCATCTCGGATTGTGTAAGTATTTGCATCCGTTCGGTGAAATATCTCAGTTCTTCAGACTATTAAATGAGAGTCGCCGTTCGGGGGAATGGCGCCCGCATCGCGCGAACGGGCGCCGACTGTCCGCCAGATCAGCCCTTCAGCTCAACTCCGAGGGCAGCAGCGGCCGCTGCGGCGAATTTGCCGGTCTGGCCGAACGCTCCATCGAGCGAGGCTTCGCCCTCAGGGCTCGAGATCTTCGCCCAGTTGGCGGCCACATCATCGACGGTGGCGTCAGCGCCGCCGATGAACACCGCAGGCGTTTCGTAGATGTGGACCACCGAGAAGCAGCCTGCCCCGGCGCCCAAGATGGTTTTCGACGGGGCGTCCTCGCTGACGAGGTAGAGCACGCCGGGGGTCACCAGTTCCGGTCCCATCAGGCTGGCGATCTGCTCGGGGAAGAGACCGTCGAGCATGCGCGTCGCGGCGGTGGGCGCGAGCGTGTTGACCCGGATGTTGTTCTTCGCGCCTTCGTGGTGGAGCACGTTCATCAGGCCGATCATCGCGGTTTTCGCGGCGCCGTAATTAGCCTGGCCGAAATTGCCGTAGATGCCCGAGGCCGACGACGTCATCATGATGCGGCCGTAGTTCTGCTCGCGCATCGTCTCCCACACGGCCTTGGTGCAGTTGGCGGTGCCGAACAGGTGGACGTCAACGACTTTCTTGAAGTCTTCCATCGTCATCTTGGCGAACGACTTGTCGCGCAGGATGCCGGCATTGTTGATGAGGATGTCGACGCGGCCCCACATGGCTTTTGCGTCAGCGACCATCGCCTCGACCTGTTCAAGTCTGGTGATGTCGGCGCCGTTGGAGATGGCCTCGCCACCGGCTTTGCGGATCTCCTCGGCGACGGATTCAGCCGCCGACGTCGACGCGCCAGAACCATCGACCGAACCGCCAAGATCGTTGACCACGACTTTTGCCCCACGCGCAGCCAGTTGCAGGCAGTGATTCCGGCCAAGGCCATTGCCGCCACCGGTTACGATGGCGACGCGGCCGTCAAAACGAATGGTCATGGGAGGTCTCCGGCTTCGGCATGGATTGCGCCGTGTTCCATTGCGCAAGAGGGGGCGGGGATCAAGCGGACGAATTGGCCCAGCGCGCTTGACCCCCTTGTCACGCGACGAAGGCCTCGCGCGCCACCCTCGCCTGCGGCGAGGGAGGCAAGTGCGCGTCCTTGGCGCCTCCATCGGTGCGAAGCACTGGGGCAGGTGGCACGCGAAGCGTGACGGTGACGGGCGGCGACGCAACGGGATGGGATTGCGCTGGTGATCAGCTACGCCGTGTCCATGGCAGGACGAAAAGGTCGCCAGCATTTTCGCCAGTGAGGGCGTTGATACGATAGATGCGGGCGAGGTTGTCGGGGGAGAGGACTTCGGCCGGTGGGCCTTCGGCGGCGATGGCGCCTTCGTTCATCAGGACCAGACGATCCATATAGCGCGCGGCGAGCGCGAGATCGTGGATCACCACGAGGACGGCGGCGCCCGCGCGGGCGCGCTCGCGCAGGATCTCCATGACGTGGAGCTGGTGGTAGGGGTCGAGCGCGGCGATGGGTTCGTCTGCGAGCAGCACCGGCGTTTCGACGGCGAGGGCGCGGGCAAGCAGGATGCGGGTGCGCTCCCCGCCCGAGAGCACGGTGACGGGGCGATCGACGAGAGCGTGGCCATCGACGGCGTCAAGTGCGCGGGCGACGGCGGCGCGATCTTCATGCGTGGGGCCGCCGAAGCGGGCGCGGTGCGGGTAGCGTCCGAGCATCACGATGTCATAAGCGGGCAGGCGCCATTCGACATGGCGCTCCTGCGGCAGGAACGCGATGTGGCAGGCGCGGATCTGCGGCCGCATGGCGAGGAAATCTTTTCCATCAAGCAGGACTTCGCCGCCTGATTTCGGACGAAGGCCAAGCGCGGCCTTCAGCAGCGTGGACTTCCCCGCGCCGTTTGGTCCGATGAGCCCGACGAGTTCGCCGGGGGCGATGTGGAGCGAGGCGGCCGAGACGATGGCCTTGCCCGCGATGTCGACCGAGATATTGCGAGCTTCGAGCCTCATGCCTCGAGCTCCGTGCGGGCGCGGAAGATCAACCAGAGGAAGAAGGGCGCGCCGATGAGCGACGTGACGACGCCCAGCTTCAGCTCCATGCCGGTGGGCAGGATGCGGACCAGGATATCGGCGGCGAGCAGGAGAACAGCGCCCCCAAGCGCACTGAGGGGAAGGAGCCTGCTGGGTGTGTGGCCGACGAGGCCCCGCAGGAGGTGAGGGACAACAAGGCCGATGAAGCCGATGCCGCCGGAGACGGCTGTGGCTGCGCCAACGCTGATGGCTGAGCCGGTGATGACGAGGGCGCGGGTGCGCGGGAGATTGACGCCGAGCGCTGCGGCGGCTTCATCGCCGAGGCTAAGTGCATCGAGCGAGCGGGCGGCGAGGGCGAGCATCAGCCAACCGAGCAGCATCAAGGGAGCTGCGAGCGCGATGTGGTCCACGCTGCGGTCCGTCACCGAACCCATCAGCCAGAACATGATCTCGGCGGCGGCATAGGGGTTGGGCGAAAGATTGAGCGCGAGCGACATCAGCGCAGCGCACAGGCTCGAGATCGCGACGCCCGCGAGGACGAGCGTGAGGACGCCGCCGCGTCCTGCCATGCCTTGCAGCAGAAGCGCGGAGGCGAGCGCGCCGGCAATGCCCATCAACGGCAGGGCGAGCGGGAACAGCATCGAGATGCCGGTGTAGAGCGCGAGGACGGCGCCGAGTGAGGCGGCAGACGTGACGCCGACGACACCGGGGTCCGCCAGCGGATTGCGGAGATAGCCCTGCAAAGCAGCGCCCGACATGCCGAGTGTGGCGCCGACAAACATTGCGAGGAGCGTGCGGGGGAGTCGGACCTGACCGACGATCATCCAGGCAAGGTCCGAGTCGCCGCGGCCCATCATGGCGATAATTTCGGCAGGGCCGCCGCCGGGGCCGATCAGCACGGAGAGCGCGGCGAAGGCAGCGATCAGTACGAGGAGGCCAGCGATCAGCAGGGCGTAGGGCACGGGACGCTTCACGGCTTTGTTCCCTTGAGGCGCTGGGCGCCCTTGAGACGCTGGTCGACGAGGAGTTCAACTGCACCGAGCACGCTGGGCGCGCCGCAGGTGGTGTAGCGTTCTGGGATGGTGATCTGCGGGGTCTGGGCGACCAGTGCGCGCAGGGCCGGATGGCCTAGCGCCATGGTCGACATCGAGGGCGGGTTAGTCCACGGCGTCGCGGTGGAGATGAGGGCGGGGCGGACGGTGAGAAGCTGTTCAAGCGAGACGCTGCGATAGTAAGTGAGGCCCATCGCTTCGCCGAGTGTGCGATAGCCGCCCGCATTGACGACTTCAGCATAGAGCGTGCCCGCGCCGGTGATGTAGTTGTTGACGCCGATATCCGCGAAGATGGGTTTGTCGCCGGGCGGTATCGTTGACTGCAGGGCTGCGAGCCGAGCGTCGAAATCGGCGATGACCTGTTCGGCTTGTCTCGCATCCCCAGTCAGTGCTGCGAGCTTGCGGATGTTTGCGCGCATATCCGCGAAACTGTTCTCGGGCTCGAAGGTGACGACGTTATAGCCAAGGTGGCGGAGGAGGGCGACGGCGGTGGTCGTCGTGAAGCTGCCCGCGAGGACGAGGTCCGGCTGGAGCTTGATGACTTCTTCAGCGAGGCCGTGATTGACCGTGAGCTTCGAGGCGATAGCGTCAAGCCCCAGCGGCGCGTTGAGCGGCTCCTTTGAGAGATGCGTGATGCCGGCGATGCGCGCAGGGTCGACGATTCGCATCAGCAGTTCGTCGGTGCAGAGGTTCATCGAGACGATGCGCTGCGGGTGAAGTTGCGCGTGAGCAGGCAAGATGGCGCAGGCCGCCATCGCAAGGACAAGCGCCTTCGCAAGTGGTGTGGACCTGCGCCGTTGCCCGATCATTTGCTTGCCTCGTCGCGGAAGCGGATGCCGAAATAGGCGGCTTGCGGTGCGGCGTTGTAACCGATCACCTCTTGATATGTCTCGTCGAGCAGGTTTTCGACGCGACTATAGAGTTCGATCTGATCGGTGAACTGCCACGACGCGCCAAAGCGAACGAGCGTATAGGGATCGACACGTGTGCGCAGGAATGTGCCGAAATCCGTGTCGGTCATCTTGCCATTGTAGGTGACGCCGAGATTGAGTTGCACTGGTCCGCCACCGATGCGCCAGCTGGCGTCCAGCGAGCCCTGCTGTTCAGGACGGCGGACTTCGATGCCAGCAGGTTCGGATGCGTCCAGTTCAGTCCATGAGCCGATCAGCGACACATCCTCTATCGGGCTCGCGCTAACGTACAGCTCCCAACCGGAACGGTCGGAGTTGCGGGTGTTGTTCAGCGGGGTGGTTTGGAAGGTCGGCAGGAAGGCGGTGAAGATCTCGTTTTCCAGAGTCGATTTGAAGTAGGAGAGGTCAACGACGAGCCTGTCCTCCATCAGCGCCTGCTCAACGCCGATATCCCAGCCGACGGCTTCCTCGGGAACAAGCGCCGCGTTGCCGACGAAGCTGCCGGGATCGAAGCCGAACTGTTCGATGAAGGTGGGGTTCGTGACGCCGGTCCCGTAGGACGTGTGCAGCCGCGAGCCCGTACTCGGGATCGCCCACGAGGCGGCGACACTGTAGGTATCGGCGTCCTGGAAGGCGCCATTCTGGTCGCGGCGTACGGTGGCGTAGAGGTTGAGCTGCTCGGCGATCTCGGCGCGGTATTGCGCGCCGAAAGCGTTGAGCGTGCGGGCCTCGTCGCGACCCGTGAAGGTATCCTCGAACGTTTCTTTTTTGGTCTCGATGAAACCAGTGAGGAAATGCTTGAATTCATCCGCGCCAAGCCGCAACGTCGAAAGCACGCCGAATTTTGCACGCGTAGAGTCAATCCTGCTTTCGTCGACGGGAATCAGCAGGAGGTCTGCAGGCGCGGGAATGGGTGGGGCAAAGACGAACGGGAAATTTGTCGTGCGGTTGACGCGGGTTTCGTCGAGGTAGGACGCCGAGAGCGTTGTCTCCCACGCGCCATCGAAGGGATCATAGGTTGTCGAGGCGCCGACGACGGTCTGCTCGTGGTCGGTCCCGCTGGCGTCGTCATAGGTCCGGCCGGGGATTGGAAAGCCGAAGGCCTGACCGTCGGTGTCGGACCCCGATTTGAGATAACGGGCGACGCCTTTGACGCTCCATGTCTCGGAGAGGGCAGTCCCGGCGCGCAGGTTGACGGTGGTGACGGTGTTACTTTCCTTGTCGCCGGGTGTGCCACCGATGCCGACGGCGGGCACGCCATTCGCCGTCTGGTCGGGCGAGATGTCATAGCCATCCGACGTCAGCCAGTTGGCGCTGATGGCGGCGTAGGTGTCGCTATCGCCAATGCCAGCCTTGGCGGCGAGTTGCACTGTCCCGAACGATCCCGCTTCGATCGAGGCGCCGAGATCGTGGCCGTTCACTTCAGTGCGCGAAATCAGGTTGACCACGCCGGCGAGGGCGTTGGAGCCATAAAGCCCGCTCTGCGGTCCGCGTAGAACTTCGATGCGAGCGATGTCGCCCGTCAGTAGCGTCGAGAAATCGGTCTCGCCTTGATCGGGGCTGGAGATGTCGATGCCATCGAGCAGGACGAGGGTGTGGTTGGCTTCCGCGCCGCGCGTACGCACCTGCGTGACTGAGCCGGGCGCGCCCGCCTGGCTGACGGCGATCGAGGGGATCTGGCGCAGCACGTCAGGCACGTAGGTATAGCCCTGATCCTCGATCATCTGCCCCGAAATGGCGGTGATGGTCTGGCCGACCGTGTCGGCTTCGACCGGCACGGCTGTGCCGGTGACGACGATGGTGTCAGGGCCGGTCTGGGCAAACGCAGATGGAGCGATCGCAAGCGCGCTACCCGCGGCAAGCGCGATCGAGGAAGAGTTCAACAGCAATCTCATTAGACGTCTCCACAAGGGTTGGAGACCGTCAATCCGCATGGCGTCGCCGCCGCACGGATGTACGGTCGCTAGACGTCGCCACTCGGAAATTCTTCCGTTCGCGCAGCCCTTCCCCGGACCGTCGAAAGACGACTGCGGCAGGCAGGTCTCCTGGCTCGCGGGTCAACACCATTGCGCATCGCCTTCCCGGTTTGTCCCGCCGAAAGTCTGGGGGATGGGCCAGTGGCAGTGATGCGCGGCTCGCCGCTTACAGTTGCGGGGGCAGCCCGGGCCTCAACCCGGTTCCCTTTTGATCCTCTTTCGAGGAACCTGTCGCAGCGTGATCAATAACCTGACCCGCGCGGGGGGCAAGTGCTGCCGTGACACATGGCGTCGGGAAGGCATGGCCTCAACACTGCAGGCCGTGGAGCGAGGATGAGCGATTCAACCGCCACCGGGCATGAGGCCAGCGCACCTTCGCATATCGCGGACGCCGCGCAGCGTTTTGTCCTGCTCGATGGCCTGCGTGGCGTTGCCGCTTTCGCTGTGATCCTCGACCATGTACCGGGCGGTGTGCTGGGCGATCTCCTGCCGGGGCGCTATCTCGCGGTCGACTTCTTCTTTGTGCTGAGCGGCTTTGTGTTGGCGCATGCCTACGGACGTCGGCTGGAACAGGGCTGGTCGCCGCTCTCCTTCATGACGGCGCGCCTGATCCGGCTTTATCCGATGTATCTGCTCGGGCTGTTGATCGGCCTAGCTCTATCGGTGCTGGGATTGTTGCGCGGCTGGGTCGGACCGATTTGGAGCGAAGTGCTGACGACTGCCGCTCTGGGGTTCTTGTTCCTGCCGGCGCCGCCGATGGCAGCTTTCGGCGGCGGCGCACTCTATCCGTTCAACGGACCGGCGTGGTCTCTCTTTTTTGAGCTGGTAGCGAACCTCATCTACGCGCTGATCGCGCGCGTTCTGTCGTGGCGCGTGCTGGGCGCCATCCTTGTGATTGGCGCCGTCGCCATCGTTTTTACGCTCAACCGCCACGCGGGCACGGGAGGGGCGGGGTGGTTGTGGGAGCATGCCGATGCCGGCTTTGCGCGGGTGATCTTCGATTTCTTCGCGGGCGTCGCGATCCATCGCATGCGAACGGTCCAGCGGATTCCGGCCCTGCCATGGTGGGGCGCGTTGATCGGATTTGTGGCTGTTATCGCAATGCCGGCGCCGGGCGACTGGCGGGTGGTTTACGATAGTGCAGCCGCACTTGTGCTGATGCCCCTGCTGGTCGCCGTCTCCGCGGGCTCGCACGTCGGGGGCGCCGTAGCCCGGATCTGCTCCACAATCGGACTGCTTTCCTATGGCGTTTACGTTATCCATGTGCCGATGTTCGCAACGCTCGGTGTGGTGGCTGCCGCTTTTCACGTTCAGCTGGGCGAGGGTCCGTGGCTTGCCGTGGCCCTCGCCGTGCTGGCGGCAAGCGTTGCAGGCCTCGCCTACGTCGCCTTCGATCGCCCTTTGCGGGGCTGGCTCTCCGCACGGGCGAGAAAGGCAAAAACGCAAGGTATCGGCCGAGAACGTAGTTAACGCGCTGGCCCATCCATGGCATGACGATTGCTGCCCGTAGGGGAACGGGTTCGGTCCGCACCCTTTATTTGCGGGCCAGTTTCTGGCTGGGTCGTGAAAAAGGCGCTGAGCAAGCTTTCACATTCTGTCGGGGTGGACCGCAAACGGTTCGCCTCGATGCGCATGTGTTGTGAGCGTCATGTGCTCGCGCGCGTGGGCCGGGCGCACAAACGCTATATCGGCCGGATCCTTTGCTATCACACCGTCGGAGAGGAAGACTGGGGCACGAACGACGTCACGCCGGGCCAGCTCCGCCGCCATATCGAGCTGGCGCTGAATGCGGGCTACAGCTTCGTATCGGCGGAAGAGCTTGCGCGCACCGGCGGCGGACCCAAGGACCTCGCCATCACGTTCGATGACGGCATGAAGAGCGTCGCCACGACGGCCGCGCCGATCATGAAGGAATACAACCTGCCGTGGACCTTCTTCCCGGTGTCGGACTGGACAGACGCCAAGGTGGACTGGGTGACGCCAATGGTGATGGGCTGGAAGGATGTCGAGGCTTTGCTCGCGGCTGGCGCCGAGATGGGCAGCCATTCGGCGACACACCCGGACTTCGGCAAGATTGAGTTGCCGCAGATGATTGATGAGCTGGGCGGCTCGCGCGACCTTTTTGAAAAGCGGTTGGGCTTTGCGCCTAAGACATTCGCCATTCCGTTGGGCCAGTCGATGAACTGGAAGACGGCGTCGATGAGGGCTGCCAACGACGCTGGCTATGAGGTGGTTTACGCCCAGGCGGAGGCAACTCGTCCTGAAGGGACCGTCCCGCGCACGTTTGTCACCAAGTTCGATGGCGACAGGATTTTCAGATCCCTGTTGAAGGGCAAGTTCGACTACTGGGAAGAATGGGTGTGAGCACGAAGGTCACACGCATATCGGTAATCGTCCCCACGCGGGACCGTCCTGCGCTGCTGCGCGAGGCGCTTGCGAGCATTCGGGCTATCGAGCGTGACGCCTTGAAATTTGAGATTCTTGTTGGCGACAATGGCAAGGACCCGGCGAGCCGTGCGGCCGCCGAAGAATTCGGCGCGATCCATCTGCCTGTCGAGCGCGCAGGCGCCGGCGCTGCGCGCAACGCTGGACTGAACGCTGCGACGGGCGAATTCATTGCCTTCCTCGACGATGACGACGTCTGGCTCCCAGCCAACATCGTCAATCACCTCGCTGAGATGCAGACCCGGCCAGAGCTCGAAGCTGTGTTCGGCCAGATCGTCACGACGGACATGGAGCTCAACCCAACCGGCGAGCCGTGGCCTGACGCGGGGCACGAAGGCGACAAGCTCGTTGCGGCGATGCTGTCAGGTTACTATCCGCAGCTCGGCGGCACACTCGTGCGGACGTGTGCGGCCAAGGCCGTCGGTTTGTTCGAAGAGAGCCTTCTGGGAGACCAGGACTGGGATTGGCAGTTGCGCATCGCGCGGCGTCGCAAGGCTGGCTTCACGCCGACGCCGAGCGTGCTGTTCCGGCAGCGGCCGCCGGGCTCTTTCGACAAGCTGCGCCTGATGCGGCTGGGTTTTGCGCGCAAGGTGTTCCTGCGCCATGCGCTGCCCGAGCGGCGCGTGTTCAGTAATCCATTGGCAATTGTGAAAAGCTACACGCTGACGATGCGTCAGTATTTTGATTATTTCGTCGATGCAGCTGTAAGCCGGTCAGCCGCAGGTAATCGCGGCGGCGCGATGGCGGCGATCGGCGGGGCTTTCCGCGTGTTTCCGGTGCGTACGATTTTTCACCTCATTCTCAAGCCGAGATTGCGCGGCGCGGCGCTGGCCGTGGTGACGCCATGGGCCGGCAAGCGATCGACAGGGGCGATCTGACATGTCTGAACGTATTGATGTCGCCTTCGGTTTTGATGGGCACTATGCGCCGCACGCCGCCAATGTCATGGCGTCGATCATTCGCCACGCGCCGGGAGCGAAGCTGCGCTTTCTGGTCCTGCAGTGCGGAGTGACGCCAGACCAGAAACGCCGGATCGAGGAAGCAGCCAGCGGTCCGGAGTATGTGTGGATCGACGTTGGCGACGACGACCTGCCTGCTTATGCGACACGCGGGCATCTCAATCGCACGGTGCTGTTCCGGCTGGGACTTGAAAAGCTGGCGCCGGCGGATTGCAAGCGCGTGCTCTATCTCGATGCCGATATCATCGTGATCGGGGATATCCGCGAGATGTGGAATGCTGATCTGGGTCCTCACGCCATTGCGGCCGCCACCGACTGCTATCAGGATGCGGAGAAATTCGCTGAGACGTGGTCGCTGCCGAAGGGCGAACGCTACTTCAACGCTGGCGTGCAGGTGATCGATCTTGCCAAGGTAAGGGCAGGCAAGCTGTTCACCAAGGCGCTCGACTTCATCGCTGAGCATGACGCCAAGCTGCTGTTAGGCGATCAGGACGCGCTGAACTACGTTTTCTGGAATGACACGGCGGTGCTGGAGCCGACGTGGAATGTGCAGCGCTTTTTGAAGCGCGAGGAGATCGCCAACGAGACAGCGCCGGATCGTCGATGGGGCCACGCAAGGCCACGCCTGATCCACTATATCGGCACCGAGAAGCCGTGGATGCGCAATGTCTCGCACCCCTGGGCCTGGCTCTACTGGGAAAACATGAAGCGAACACCGTTCGCCGTCGAGGTGAAACAGACGTTCCGCATGGACTTCGTGCAGATGATGCGCCTGCGCGTCCGCTGGTGGCTGCGGAAGCCGATCTGACGTCAAAGTATCCATCAATGGCCGATTTGCCGCGAATTTCTGATTGCGGTATACAGCCGGAAATGGCTCACGCCCCCGCATACAAGCCGGTGATCGGCGCCCTCCTCAAGGGCTACAAGATGACGCTGTCGCCAGCGTTCGTCGCGGTGGGCATTCGCTGCAGGCACGAGCCGTCATGCTCCGAATACTGCGCCGAATGCGTCTCGAAGCACGGGGTTTGGGCTGGGTCGTGGATGGGGCTGGCGCGGTTCACGCGCTGCCGTCCCGGAGGATCGCACGGGTGGGACCCGGCGCCGACCCTAACTACCAGCGGCGCGCGGTGGTTCACCCCCTGGCGCTATGGCGTCTGGAGCGTGAGCCGGTCCGAAACCGCTCGCCCTTGAATTGCTGGACCTGATCCAAAACTGAAATCACGCAGGTTACCCAACCTTCCTCGCTGTCATTCCGGACACTTCGCAGGCGCGAGCCTGAACCCCGGGGGCAACGCGCAAAGGCTTTCGCCTCACGCTCCTGGGTTCCGGGTCTTCGATGCGCCGCATCTATGCCCGGAATGACAGTTGAGAAGATGGGTTCAACGGGACGGGAAATCGCCCTACACCTCCGCTGACACGACGAAAGATAAGACAATGATCAACGTATCCTTCCCCGATGGTTCGAAGCGCGAATACCCGGACGGGTCCACGCCTTTGTTGATTGCGGAAGCCATCTCCAAGTCGCTGGCCAAGCGGTCGGTGATCGCAAAGGTCGACGGCCAGCTTTACGATATGAAGCGGCCGCTCGATGGCGACGTTGCGCTCGAGCTGCTCGACATCAATGCGAAGGAGTCGCTCGACCTCATTCGCCACGATGCATCGCACGTGATGGCTCAGGCGGTGCAGGAGCTCTTCCCCGGCACGCAGGTAACGATCGGGCCGACGGTCGAAGACGGGTTCTACTACGACTTCGCCCGCAAGGAACCGTTCTCTACGGATGACTTCGCCAAGATCGAAGCGAAGATGAAGGAGATCGTCGACCGTGATCTTCCGATCAACCGCGAAGTCTGGGGCAAGGACGACGCCATCGCGCACTTCAAGAAGCTGGGCGAGGACTACAAGGCGCAGATCATCGACGACATCATCCCCCCCGGTGAAGCCATCACGCTCTATGCGCATGGCGACCAGTGGAGTGATCTCTGCCGCGGGCCGCACCTGCCATCGACGGGCAAGCTACCGAAGGCGTTCAAGCTGATGAAGCTGGCAGGCGCGTACTGGCGCGGTGATCATCGCAACGAGATGTTACAGCGTATGTACGGCACGGCATGGGCGAACGAGAAGGATCTCGCCGCTCACCTCGTCCGTCTTGAGGAAGCCGAGAAGCGGGATCATCGCAAGGTGGGTCGCGAGCTTGACCTCTTCCACATGCAGGAAGAGGGCAAGGGGATGGTATTCTGGCACCCTAAAGGCCTGATGCTGTGGCGGACGGTAGAGAGTTATGTCCGCCGCCGCCTGGATGCTGCGGACTACATTGAAGTGCGCACGCCGCAGGTTCTCGATCGCAAGTTCTGGGAGCAGTCGGGCCACTGGGAAAAGTATCGCGACAACATGTTCGTCGCGGAGACGGCGGAAGACGAAGTGCTCTCGCTGAAGCCGATGAACTGTCCGGGCCACGTGCAGATCTTCAAGCAGGGTCAGAAATCCTATCGCGACCTGCCGATGCGAATGGCGGAGTTTGGCGCATGCCACCGCTATGAACCCTCTGGCGCGTTGCATGGCCTCATGCGCGTGCGCGCATTCACGCAGGATGATGCGCACATTTTCTGCCGCGAGGATCAGATCGAGGACGAGACGGCGAGCTTTATCGGACTGGCACAGTCCATCCACTCAGACTTCGGCCTAACGACGGACCACATCAACCTGGCGACGCGGCCTGAAGTTCGCGCTGGCACGGATGAGTTCTGGGACAAGGCGGAAACGCAGATGCTATCGGCCGCGCGCAAGGCAGGCGTCGAGCCGATCATCGCGGAAGGCGATGGCGCCTTCTATGCGCCGAAGCTCGACTTCGTCATCAAGGATGCCATCGGCCGCGAATGGACGATCGGCACACTGCAGCTTGACTATGTGCTGCCCGATCGTCTCGACGCTGAGTATGTCGGCGAGGACGGCGGCAAGCATCGCCCGGTGATGTTGCACCGCGCGATCCTCGGCTCGCTAGAACGCTTCATCGGCGTGCTGATAGAGCACTATGCGGGCGCATTCCCGATGTGGCTGGCGCCGGTGCAGGTGGTGGTAGCAACGATCTCGGAGTCGGCTACGGACTACGCGAAGGACGCCTTGGCTGAATTGAAGGCCGCAGGCATCCGCGCGGAGCTCGACTTACGCAACGAGAAGATCAACTACAAGATCCGCGAACATTCACTCCAGAAGGTTCCGGTGATTGCGGTGGTCGGCGCGAAGGAAGCGGAGGAGCGCAAGCTGGCGCTGCGCCGCTTCGGGTCGCAAGCCAACGAAGTCGTGCTGCTCGACGACGCGAAAAAGTTCCTCGCCGACGAAGGCCTGCCGCCAGACATCAAGCGGGCCAAAGTGTGATCAGAGCTGGCGCACACATCACACCCGATACGGCGGTGCGCCAGCCAACTTTACCCGGCGCGAGGCTCGCGAGTTGATGGCAGTCAGCAAGGCCATCGCCGATCGTGCGCGGACCCTGGCTCTGAGGCTGAGGCTCGGCCTCGTCGACCTGAAATCCATTGAGCAATGGGCTGATGAATCCATCTTGCTCGAGGGCGCGCCGTCGGAGATCGCCGATCTGTGCCTTGCGACGCGGGCGGGCGAGCGCATCACACTGCGTATCCTGACTTTTATGGGCGGTCCTCCCGGCGGGCTCGATGTCATGCAGGCGGTCAGCGCCATCCGCGTGGAGGACGCCAGCCAGGACGAGTTGCGCCGGCTCGCCGACAATCTCGATCCGGTGCTACGCGAAGTCGATGCGGGGCCCGGTCTTCCGCCGCTGCTGAAGTCCGCGCTGCCACTCGCGCGCGACTTCTGGCAGGCGCGCATGAAGTCTTCAGAAGACATGGCGCATATTGAAGAGCGCATGCGTGACCTGCTGCACGCGGTGAAGGACTACGCGGCCGAAAATCCAACCGAGAAACCCGCTGTGGTGGAACCCGAAGTGCACAAGGTCTCGGCCATCGTCGTCAGCTTCAACACGGGCGAGAGCCTTTTCGATTGCCTCGCGGCGTTGGAAGAAAATGCTGATGTTGGCGAAGTGATCCTCGTCGACAACGGCAATCCCGTCGAAACGTTGGAGCGCATCGACGATGCCCATGGCGGATCGTCGAAAGTGAAGATCATTGGCGGCGGGCAGAACCGCGGCTTTGCTGCGGGCGTCAATCTTGGTGTCGCCAGTGCAACAGGCGATCGGTTGCTGGTCATCAATCCGGATGCGGTACTACAGCCTGGTTCGATCAACGCCTTCGAGTTTGCGATGGCCGGCGCCGCGGAACCGGCGATCGTCGGCGGCAAGATATTCGGCGTCGATGGCGTGGAGCAGCGTGGCGGACGTCGGCGCCGGTTGACGATGCGCTCGGCCGCCGCAACTTTCCTCGGCCTTTCGTGGCTCCGCGCGGTCAATCCTGCTTTCGTGAGCATCAACCGCAATACGGAACCAGAGCCCACCGGTCCTGTGCCGATGGACGCGGTGAGCGGAGCGCTGATGTACATGTCGGCGTCGAGCTTTCGGCGTCTCGGCGGGTTCGACGCAGGCTACTTCATGCACGTCGAAGATCTCGACCTGTGCCGCCGCGCCGAAGCGGATGGCGGCTCGGTGATCTACACGCCGCACGCGTCGGCGTTGCATTTTGGCGCCACAAGCGATGCACCCTCGCTGTTTGTCGAGAAGCACAAAGGCGCAGGTTTTAGTCGTTATTTCCGCAAGTATGCCGAAACGCCGGGCGAAAAACTGGTGGCGCGTGTGCTGGGGCCAACGATCGCCGTCATGCTGGCGATGCGTGCGCGTGTGAAAAGCTTCGGCGCCAAAAAGGTCTGAAGATCACGCCCGCGCCAGTGGGTGGGCTGCTTCCAGAAGATCGCGCAATTCATCTGTGACAACGTGCGTGTAGATCTGCGTCGTTGCGATGTCGGCATGGCCGAGCAAAAGCTGTACCGCGCGAAGGTCTGCGCCACCCGATAGCAGATGCGTCGCGAACGCATGGCGCAGGGCGTGCGGCGTCACGCGTTCCAGTGTGATGCCAGCCTTCATGGCGAGTTCTTCCAACAGCTGGCCAAGACGGCGACGCGTCAGGCGCCCAGAACTCCCGCGCGAGGGAAAGACGAAGCGTTGCGCCGTGGAGCGCACGGCGGACTTCGGAAAGAACTGCTCGCGCACGGCCAGGTAATTCTTGAGCGCGCCAAGCGCAGGCTTGCCCAATGGCGTGATGCGTTCCTTGTCGCCCTTGCCGCGCACGATCAACACAGTCGCGCCCGACGCGGGCAGGGCTGACAGCGGCAGGTCGCAACATTCGCTGGCGCGCAACCCGGCGCCATAGAGCAGCTCGACAAGGCACATCGTCCGCAGGTCACTCGGCTCTGGTCCCTGCGCCGCCTCGATCAGGCGCGAAACTTCGTCGCGGCTGAGCACATCCGGAGGATCGCGCCGGAAGGCCGGGCCATCAAGGCGCGAGGTCGGATTGTCCTGCCGCTCATTGTCGCCAAGCTGGAAGCGGAAAAACCGGCGCAACGCCGACAGCCGCCGCGAAACAGTCGCCGCCGACATGCCGCGCTCATGCAGGTCGCGCACAAAGGCCGACAGGTCGCGCTCGCCCGCTTCTACCAGCGAGGTGCGATTGGCGCGCAGGAAGCTCGAAGCGTCCTCGAGGTCGCGGCGATAGGCGTCGATCGTGTTGTCCGCAGCGCCGCGTTCGGCGCGCAGGGTGTCGAGGAAGGCTTCGATGCGACGACCGTCCAGCATCCAAC
Organism: Caulobacterales bacterium; assembly: GCA_038326205.1. Lineage (GTDB taxonomy): Bacteria > Pseudomonadota > Alphaproteobacteria > Caulobacterales > Hyphomonadaceae > UBA7672. The sequence goes on from JBBQJV010000016.1 coordinate 52,451, forward strand.
CAGCTTGCCGCCTAGGTGTTTATGGGAAGTTGAGGGCGCTGGAGGTCCTAAAACGCCCGCCACACCTGCAACGCTTCCAGCGCGATGGCGTTGGCGTCGTCCGCCAGCCCGATCTCCTGCGTCTGGACCAGCAGGTCCGAGAGGCCCGCAAAAGACAGGGCGGATACGTCCGAACCCAGCTGGCCGGCGATGACCAGGGCCGCTTCGGCGTCCGCATTCTGGCGCGCGGCGGCGTAAATACGGGCAATCGCGGAATCTGAAACACCGCGACCGGCGGTGCGTTGTGCCGCAAGTATGGCGCGCTGTTCCGATGTCAGATCGCGCGCCGTGCCCGCATAGAGGAACAGGACGCGGGTGTTCTCGATGCGTCGGATGGCAAGCTGCTGGTCGGCGGCCGCAGGCGTTTTGGCAGCGCTTGGCGCTCCCGTTACGGCCACGGGGTAGGGCGCCGCGGCCAGAAGGCGATCAAGGATGGCGTTGGGCTTCTCGGATGTTGCACCAGCGTGGGACAGCATGAGGTCGAGCCGAGCCATGGCCCAAGCGTCCTGCGTGTCCTTCTCCAGCGTGCCAAGATGTTTGCGCCACTCGGCGGCAAGCTTGGCGTCACCCGCTAAAAGGGCCGCGCGCGCCAGAGGCTCTGCGTAGGCCAGCGTGAGGTCATTGCGTGGAAGCGCCTTGATCGCAGCCGACAACGCCGTTGCGACCAGCTGGCCATCGGCAAGGGTCTCTGCCGATCGCAGCGCGGCGGCATATGCGCCCGCCTTGGCATCTGGCTTCGCAGCCTTGTCCGCCGACGCGGCAATTGCCAGCGCTAGGTAGTCAGGCCGACCCGAGGCGCCACGTGCCGGAGCCTTCGCGGGGGCGTTGTCGTTGAGCGCGAAGATGTCGGCCACCTCGGCAGCTTTCAGCTTGCCGCCATTGAAGGCTGCGCGCATGGCGGCGCGGCGCTGTTCAGGCGTTGCTTTGGGATTGGTGGCGACCGCTGCGGCGAAGTCGGGCGGCGTCGCAGCAAAGCTGGTCGTGGTCGCTGGCAGTTTTGCGGCAACGGAAATGGCGGCTTCGACCGCCGAGCCGAAGCGTCCATCAGGCTTCTTGATGCCAGGCGACCCGATGGCGCCGAGCGCCCCGATCAGCCACACGCCCAGCGATTCATTGCTCTTGGCGAGTTGTTCAACGATCAGCCCCGCATTGGCGTCGCCCCCGAGCGTCGCGCAGACGGCGCGCAGCGGCATCCAGTCAGGGTCGGCGACGTCCTGGCTTTTGGCGCTGGCGCAGGCCGCGTCGGTGTCGCCCTTCAGCAGCGCGAGTTCCGCGCCCAGGCGTTCACCCGGCTTGCCCCAGTCCATTTTGGGATAGCGTTTGCGCAGGTCCACGGCCTGCGCGTTTTCACCGAGTTGTTCGAGGAGGCGCAGGCGCTCCGGCGTCAGATCGTTGCCATCGTTCGGTCCCTTGCTGCGAGACATCAGGATGCGGGCGAGCATGGCGCGCGCCGACGGCGCCAGCTCGCGCGGCTGGATCGCGACCATCACGGGCGCGAGCGTCCCAGCGCTTGTGTTGTCCCAGAACGTCGCCGGCACAGCGCCTTCATTGGCGCCAATCCAGCCGACACCCCACGCATCAACTTGTGCGAGTGGGGCGGAGGACACCTGCGCGCCAGACGGCTGGCTGGCCATAAGGGCAAAGACCAGACCGCCAGAAACGAGGGCGCTATTGCACGGGCGCATTCGCGCCTCCGGCAGGCTCAGCCTGTACGCCGACATTTGTCGCCGGAACGCGGACTTCAAGCTGCGCTGGTTTGCGCGAGTCGGCCTGGCCCGCAAAGTAGAACAGTGCGCCAACCAGCACGACCAGCACGATGCCCCCGATGATGGCGTAAAGCTTCACCGGCATCGGTCCCCGCCGACGTGAAAATCCTCCACGAGCCATGTGATCACTCCGCCCAAAAAACGTGATCTGGCCAAAAACCAGATACAGCCAACAGCCTGCCCAGACACAATCCGACAGGGACTCAATCCAACGGGGACAGAATCCCAAGGGGACTCAATCAGACCGGAACGCCGGGGTCCAGCTTTTGCAGCTGTTCACACGCATACGCCTGGCGGCCGGACGATTTGCCCCGGAAGCATCGGGCGGTATAAGCCTCGGTTTCGTGAAACAGGGCAAGTCATGACTGCGCATCAGGGCGAACCGGAGGGCGGGGCCGTCCCGGCTGCCACGCCATCTGCCACGCCAGCCAGCACAAGCCGGCTGGAACGCACGGTCGCGCTTGTCGGCATGATGGGCGTTGGCAAATCCACTGTTGGCAAGAAGCTGGCCGAAAGCCTTTCGGCCCCCTTTGTCGACAGCGACGACGAGATTGTGCGCGCGGCAGGCCTCAGCGTGCAGGAAATCTTCGCGCGTCACGGGGAACAGGAGTTTCGCCGCGGCGAGCGCCGGGTGATCGAGCGCCTGCTCAACGGGCCGCCGATCGTGCTGGCGACGGGTGGCGGCGCCTACATGGATCCCGATACGCGCGCGCTGCTGAAGGAGAAGGCGACGACGATCTGGCTGCGCGCCGATCTCGACCTGATCTGGAAGCGTGTGAACCGGCGCGACACAAGGCCGCTGCTCAAGCGCGAGAATCCGAAACAGGTGCTGGCCGACCTTCAGGAAGTGCGTTCGCCGATCTATGCCGAGGCGGATTTCGCGATTGATTCCGGAGACGGCCCGGCGAGTGACGCCGTGACAGCCATCCGCGAAGCGATGGGCCTTGAAGGATGAGCGACACCCAATGACAAACGAAGTCGCGACAGTCCGGGTCGAGCTTGCAGACCGCAGCTATGATATCCTGATCGGTGAGGGGTTGCTCGGGCGTGCAGGTGAGCTGATCCGGCCGCTGATGAAGGCTGGTCGTTCCAAAGTCTTCGTGATCGGCGACGAGACTGTTGTGCGGTTGCATGGTGCATCCCTCGACAAGGCGCTGGGTGATATTGACGTCACTGCGCACGTCGTGACGATTGCGCCGGGCGAGGCTTCCAAGTCCTTTGCGGTCCTCGAAACCGTGCTGGATGCCCTGATCTCGCACGGCGCCGAGCGCGACGACCTCATTGTGGCGTTCGGTGGTGGTGTTGTCGGCGATCTCACGGGCCTCGCGGCGGGACTGCTGAAGCGCGGCGCGCGGTTTGTGCAGATTCCGACCACGCTTCTGGCTCAGGTGGACTCATCCGTCGGTGGCAAGACGGCGATCAATTCACGCGCAGGCAAGAACATGGTCGGCCTGTTCCATCAGCCTTCATTGGTGCTGGCAGACCTCGGCGTGCTCGACACGCTGCCCGAACGCGAGCGTTCTGCGGGCCTCGCGGAGATCGCGAAATATGCGCTGATCGACGATCCGGCATTCTTCTATTTTCTCGAGACGAAGGCTGCGGCCCTGCGCGCGGGCGACAAGGCGGCGCTGGCTGAAGCCGTGCGTGTCTCGGTCGCCGCCAAGGCGCGCATTGTCGCCATCGACGAGACCGAACAGGCTGAACGCGCACTGCTCAATCTCGGTCACACCTTCGGACACGCTCTGGAGCGCGCCAACGGCTATCGCTCCAGCCTTCTCCATGGCGAGGGCGTCGGCGCCGGCATGGCCATGGCGCTGCGCTATTCGGCGAGCCTTGGCGTCTGTCCAGGTCAGGACGCTGTTCGGGCAGAGCGCCTACTGAATGCGCTGGGGCTGACGACGCGTGTGGCCGATCTTGGCGGTGGTCCCTATCCGGCGGACGCGCTTCTGGAGCACATGGCGCACGACAAGAAGGCCAAGAACGGCAAGCTGACCCTCATTTTGGCGCGGGGGATCGGGCAGGCCTACATCCAGAAGGATGCGGATATCGCGTCGTTGCAGGCGTTTCTGCGGTCCGAAGCCGCTTCCTGACAACCAAGGGTCAGGCCAGGGTCAACTCAGGGAAAATTCTGGGCAGGGGCCCATCATGCTGGCGGAACGGACGCTCGCCTTCGCCGCACAAGCGCCGGAGCTTCAGACGCGCAAGGCGCTGACCAGCGGTTTGCTGAGCGTTCTTGGGACGGTAGGCGCCACAAATTTTGCCTGTCTCGAACTGCGGCGTGACGCTGGCCAGCTGGTTATCGACCGCTCGATCTCGGACCTTCCGCGCGGTTGACAGGAACTTTACCTGCAGCGGGGCTATGACGTGTCCGACCCGGTCTTCCAGGGCGTCGCGCGCGGTGGAACGTGCGGCTACTGGGATGAGCTCACCCGTGGACTGGTGCTGGGACGTTCCAGCCGCGAAGTCATGGATGCGTCCAGAAATTTCGATATGCGGGAAGGCTTTACCAAGCGTGTCGCGTTGGAGGCCGGCGGATATGCCGTGGTGAGGGCGCGGGCGGCGAGCTGACCGATAGTCCCATGGCGCGGGCCGCGATGCGGATGTCGTTCGACGTTTTCGCCAATGAGGCCGTCCGGATGATGAAGTGGACGCAGGATAACAGCTGGTCGCCCGCCGGCGACGCAGCCCAGGGTCTTTCTCGCACCCAGGTGAAGGTGTGCTGAGCATGCGGTCGGAGGGTCTGACCAACAAGCGGATCGTCATCCATATGGCGCGGCACGAAACGACCGTAAAACGCCACGTGACCAAGATTCTGCGCCGCCTCGGGGCCAGAAACATGATCAACGCCATCCGGATTGCGACTAAACTCAAACTTATCTTGTGACGCGACAGCAATACCTTGGGGAAACCCTATTTTCTTTGCAGCTGCAATCTCCCAAACACACATGGGAGACGGACGAATTTCACATCGGCCTTGGGTTTGGGAGCGGCTTTGCGGCAATGCAAAGCCGCTTTTAAGTTGGGGGCATTCAAAAGGGGCGTGGCTGCCTCTTTTTCCGTCATGCGGCGGTTCAGGCGACATCAGGTCGCGGTATCAGCTCGCGTCGATATGGAGGGCGTGAAGCCCGGTCTCGAATTCGCCCTTCAGCGCCTCGTTGACGGCCCGATGGCGCGCCAGACGCGAAATCCCCGCGAACGCCGCCGACCGCACCTTTACGGCATAGTGTGTCTCTCCCACCGGCGATGCGCCCGCATGACCGTGGTGAAGATGGGACTCATCCACTATATCCAGCTCCAGGGGAGAGAAAGCGGCAGTCAGGGCGGAACGAATACGCTCGCTGCGGCTTGTCAATTCTTGCGGCATTAACAAACACATCCCAAAGTCAGAACCATGACGGCCGCCGAAGATTACATGCGGGCTTACCGCGTCAAGTTTGTCGATGTCCGCGTCAACCCCCCGGGTGGACGCCGGAAGGGCGCAGCGTACGTCCAGCGCTGCGAGCGCAAGGGTTGTGACGAGCTTGGCCTGTGCAAGGCGCCAAAGCCCTTTGCCGCGCGCATCGTCCAGGTTCCCGGACAGAAGGAAGCGCCGGAGGACTATCACTGGTTCTGCCAGCGCCATGCCGCCGAATACAACGAAGAGTTCGATTTCTTCGACGGTATGACCGAAGCCGAAATCACGGCTTTCCAAGCCTCGGCCGGTCATGGCCACAAGCCGACCTGGAAGATGGGCGGCGGTCCGATCGGCGCCGAGGGCAGGGCCGCGCGGATGAACAATCCGCGTTCCTGGAAGGGCGCGAAAAACTGGCTGTACAACGGGCATGTTGGCAAGGGTGGCGATGAAGCCAACGCCGAAGCGCGTGGACGCACCCGCCTTCAGACCCGCGCGCTCGACGAGATGGGCCTGCCGCACAACGCCCAGCCTGCTCAGGTGCGCGAGCGTTATGGCGTTCTGGTGAAGCAGTACCATCCCGATTCCAACGGCGGCGACCGTTCGATGGAGTATCGGCTACACATCGTTATTCGCTCGTTCAAGGCGCTGAAATCGAGCGGGCTGGCTTAGGCTGGCACGTCTGCCTTCGGCCTCCGCATCAGATAAATGCCGGACACGATCTGCCACACGGTAATCGAATAGACGCTCGCTCGCTCGAGGATCCCGTTGTCGAAGACGACGATCGTGCCGGTCATTTGGGCCTGGATCAGACCGACTAGAGACACGATGCCAAGCAGAGGCAAAATGATCGTGAAACCCTGCAAAATAGGGCCGCGCCAGGGCGGGAGACCGGCGGCGCTCAGCACCGCCAGATTTCCACAGACGATCGCCAGAGTGGCGCCCAGCACATGATATACCCCTGTGCCATCGGCCACCGCGGCGTTGCTGCCATGGAAAATCCCGACCATGAGGATGCCGATCGCATGAAGGGCTGCGAGCACGACGAAAATCCATCGCATCAAGCCTGTCTGGGTGCGGGCGACGATTGCAGCGGCGATGAAGAAGCCAGCCCCCTCAAGCATGAAAGCCCAGTTCATCACGTCGTGCAGCGGTGAACAGATCAGGCGGCCCTGCATCTCCTGCCCGCATCCCGAGACGCCTAGGTCGCTGATGAAGTTGTGCGCATAGCTGTAGGTGGGCGCAAAAGCGCTGGCGCTTACGGCCTCGGCAATCAAGTAGACCAGACCCGATAGCAACCAGAAGAGGCCAGCCGTCCGCACAGAGGATGACATGGATAGCTCGCTCATCGGCTTCCGCTTTCTGGCCTATGCCATCGGCTTCGGCTCCCACAGTTCTATCCGCGTGCCTTCCGGGTCGCTGATGTGGGCGAACTTGCCGTTCGGTTCCTCAGGCATGACTTTCGCTTCGACGCCATGCTTCGCGCAGTTGGCCAGAATGCCGCCGAGATCATCGACCGCGAGGTTGATCATGAAGTCCTTGGTCGAAGGCTGGAAATAGGTCGTGTCCTCCTTGAAGGGCGCGAACACCGTGGCCGCGCCAGGATGAGCCGCCATGGCTTCCGGCCGAAGAATCACGCCGCCCCAGCTCTCCACCTCCAACCCCACCACGTCCCGATACCAGTTGGTCAGCGCGGCTGGATCCTTCGACTTGAAGAAAATGCCGCCGATGCCCAGAACCTTCGCCATCTGATCTCTCCCGATGTCCTGTCTGTTCTTCCACCAAAGCGGGTGGAGCACGATCGGGCAATCGCCGGAAAGGGCGATTTGAGCGAGAATCTCGCAAGTTGTGCGACTTTCGGCGACAAACCGCGCCGACTTGCTGCGTTGCAATGTGGCCGCCGGTCCGCCTATATCAACGTCAGGATACGAGAGATTTTCCGCCCATGGCCGTGACTGACCCCTCTGACGCTCTGATCTCGCTCGTGCCGACGAAAGAGCTCGACGCAAAGAAAACATTCGGGATCGACCTCGACTGGAAAGTGCCGGCTTTCGCCGAGCGCTCGTCCTACGTGCCAGATCATGATCCGGCCTATCGCTTCGATCCGCAGACGACGCGCGCGATCCTTGCGGGCTTCAAGTACAATCGCCGCGTGATGATCCAGGGCTATCACGGCACCGGAAAATCAACCCACATCGAACAGGTCGCCTCGCGCCTCAACTGGCCGCTGATCCGCATCAATCTCGACAGCCATGTGTCGCGGATAGACCTCGTCGGCAAGGACGCGATCGTCCTCAAGGACGGCAAGCAGGTGACCGAATTCCGCGAGGGCATCCTGCCCTGGTGCCTGCAGCACCCCTGCGCGCTGGTGTTCGACGAAAACGACGCCGGCCGCCCGGACGTGATGTTCGTGATCCAGCGCGTGTTGGAAGTGGAAGGCAAGCTGACGCTGCTGGACCAGAACCGCGTCATTCGGCCGCACCCGATGTTCCGCCTGTTCGCCACCGCCAACACGGTGGGCCTGGGCGACACGACCGGCCTCTATCATGGCACGCAGCAGATCAACCAGGGCCAGATGGACCGCT
>JBBQJV010000017.1:0-57364 GCA_038326205.1 Caulobacterales bacterium
TGGAAGTGCCGGGTTATTCGGCCTCGAGCGACCATGTGCCCGATTTCGATGCCGATTATTTGTTCAACCGCGATGTCACCCTTGCGATCCTCGCCGGCTTCAAACACAACCGCCGGGTGATGATCCAAGGCTATCACGGCACAGGCAAATCGACGCATATCGAGCAGGTCGCCGCGCGACTCAACTGGCCGTGCGTCCGCGTCAATCTCGACAGCCACGTGTCGCGTATCGATCTCGTCGGCAAGGACGCCATCGTCCTCAAGGACGGCAAGCAGGTCACCGAATTCCGGGAGGGCATTCTTCCGTGGGCGCTGCAACGCCCGATCGCACTCGTGTTCGACGAGTACGACGCCGGCCGTCCCGACGTGATGTTCGTGATTCAACGAATTCTCGAAGCCTCGGGCCAGCTGACGCTGCTCGACCAGAACCGCGTGATGAAGCCCCACCCGAACTTCCGGCTGTTTGCCACGACCAACACCGTTGGCCTCGGCGACACGACCGGCCTCTATCACGGCACGCAACAGCTCAACCAGGGCCAGCTCGACCGCTGGTCCATCGTCTCGACACTGAACTATCTCGAGCATGATGCCGAGGTGGAGATCGTCGCCGCGAAGGTGCCGGACCTCGACAAGGCCACCATCGGCAAGATGGTGCGCGTCGCCGACATGACGCGGAACGGCTTCATCGCTGGCGACATCTCAACCGTGATGAGCCCGCGTACCGTCATCACGTGGGGCGAGAACACGCTGATCTTCGGCGATATCGGTCTCGCCTTCCGGATGACGTTCGTGAACAAGTGCGACGAGCTGGAGCGTCCGGCGATTGCCGAGTTCTACCAGCGCGCCTTCGCGAAAGAGCTCCCCGAGAGCGCTGCAATGGTAAAGGTGGCCTGAGACGATGCAGATTTTGCGCGCCGGACCTGCGGATGCCGCAGACCTTGGAGTGATTGGTCCCGCAGCTTACGCGGCCTCCTACCACGACGACTGGAACGATCCGGTGGGATTCGCGCGGCAACTGATGACGTTCGGGCCTGCTGCGATGGCGCAAACCATTGCACGCGAGGATGCGCGTGTGTGGTTGGCGCGAGCCGATGGCACAGCGATCGGGTTCCTGACAATGATCCTCGGCGCGCTGGAGCCGATCAGCAATCGGCCACTCGGCGCGGAAATCCCGAAAATCTATCTCCTCTCTGGCGCCCGGCGCGGCGGTATTGGCAAAAAACTTCTCGAAGCAGCCGAAGCGCAGGCGATGTCCGAAGGATGCGAGTATGTGTGGCTCGACGTCATGGAGCACGCAGAATGGGCGAGGGCGGCCTATGAGCGTTGGGGCTTCAAGGATATCGGCGGCACATTGTTCGCGGGCGGTCTTCGTCCCGGTCGCAGCCGCACCATGCGGGTCATGGTCAAGGACCTGAAGTGAGGGCCTCGCTACTTCTGGTAGCGAGCTTCCTTGCTGGCTGTTCGGCCACACCCCAACCAGCCATCACGGGCGATGCCGCGTGCACGCCTTCCCCCCAGGACAAGGCGTGGCTCGCGCGCGCGCCGAATGTCTGGCCGCTGGTGTCGCGCGAGGTGTTCAAGCTGAAATCGGCGGAGCAGTGCGTCACATATGTGTTGTTCGATGAACCCTGTGTTTTCACAAGTTCGGATGGGCGCGTGTGGGCCTCCGCTGCCCACAGCGGAGGCGTGATGCTCCCTGATGGGCAGGAAATGCCGGCGCAGGTGGCGTCGTTCGCGGCGCCCGCGCCGAACGGTTCGGCCATGATGGTGATGTCCTTGCCGACGATCTGGCGTGCGGGCGATGTGAGAAGCGAGATGGGCCTCGAGCGCCTGATGTTCGCCGTGCTGGCTCATGAAATGACGCACACGCGCCAGTTCAGGGACTACGGTCCACGCCTCGATGCGATGGCGACGGCAACTGGCGTTGGCGATGATCTGAACGACGATGTCACCCAGGACAAATTCAAGTCGAACATTGAGTTCGCAACTTCCATCAGGCGCGAGCAAGAATTGCTGTTCGCAACAGCGGCGGAACCCGGCGATGCAAAGGCTCGTGCGCTGGCTGGCGAGGCGCTGGCGCTGATCAAGGCGCGCCGGGCAAAATGGCTGTCGGGCGATGCTGCAGCATTTGGAGATCTGGAGGAAATATTCCTCACCATGGAAGGCGCTGGACAATTCGCCGGGTATGCGTGGTTGGCCATGCCTGAAGGCGGCGGGCTTGATCGTAAGGCCGCGCTGACGGGCATGCGGCGCGGGGATCGCTGGTCGCAGGATCTCGGCCTCGCGCTATTCATGGCGATCGATCGCCTGACGCCCAGCTGGCCGGCTCAGGCATTTGCGAGTCCGCCCCTGAGCGCGCTTGCGCTGTTGCGAGCGGCAGTTCAACCCAATTGACGGGGCGCGCCGGGCTGGACAAACCAACTGCGGCGTTGCTCGATGCGCCGATGCGCCGATGCGCCGATGCGCCGATGCGCCCCGATGTGCCGATGCGCCGGCGTGCAGGGGCTTGGAGGGACGTCATGGACTGGAAGCTGCTGCTCAGCGGAGTGGTCATGATGATTGCCGGAGGACTTCTGGCGTGGCGCTTCCGCAAATCCAAATACGCAAGCGACCTTAGTGCGGGGTGCGTGATGGCCTTCGCACTGATCCTCCTCATGACTGGCGTGCTGACAGTCGGTCTGGGATTTGCCTTCAAGGCCTGACCTGAAATAGAAGCAAGGAGCCAACACGATGACGACCGGCGACATGATCCGCGTAAAAAGCCGCGATGGTTTTGAATTCGACGCCTATCACGTGAAGGCACAAGGTTCTCGCAAGGGCGGTGTGATCGTCGTGCAGGAGATCTTCGGTCTCTCCGACCATATCAAGGAAATGGCGGAGCGGTTTGGCGCGGCGGGCTACGAGGCTATCGCGCCGTCGATGTACGATCGCGCAGCCCCGGGCTTCATCGTGCAACCGCCGGATGTCGCCGCCCATATGGCTCGCGGCGTCGAGTTGGCGACCGGCAACGGGCCTGAGAATGCGATGAACGACATCGGCGGCGTGTTCGACGTGCTGTCTAAGTCTGGAAACGTCTGCATCACCGGCTACTGTTATGGCGGGACGATGAGCTGGCTGGCCGGATCGCGAATTGAAGGTCTGACCGCAGCGTCCTGCTACTATGGCGGCAACATTGCGCAGATGGTGGGCATGAAACCGAAATGCCCGACGATCTGCCATTTCGGCGCGAAGGATACTCACATTCCGCTCGTCGGAGCGGTCGACAAGATCAAGGCGGCGCATCCGGACATTCCCGTCTACGTCTATGACGCTGGACATGGGTTCGCGCGCAAGAACTCGCAGGACTACGATGCGGTTTCCGACGCGCTGGCGCTCGAAAGGACGATTGCGCTGTTCGAAGGCGTCTGATGCAGCTGATCTTCATCTGGGGCACGGTAGCCTCGGGCAAGCTGACTGTGGCGAAAGAGTTGGCGCGGCTCACATCGCTGCCGCTGTTTCACAATCATCTGGTGGTCGACGCCTTGCTGGAGCGGCTGCCGTGGGGCGATCCGGACTTCGTTCGATTGCGCGAGCAGATGTGGATGGCTGGGTTCGAGACAGCGGCAAGCCAGGGCCGTTCTCTGATCTTCACGTTCGCTCCAGAGCCAACCGTCTCGGATGACTTTACGGAGAGAGTGGAAGCGCTGCTCAAGCAGTTCGACGGCAAGGTGAGTTATGTGCGTCTTGTCCTGTCCGAAGTTGAACAGGAACGGCGCATCGCCGATGAAAGCCGTACGCAGTTCAGGAAGCTGGTCTCGCTCGACATGCTAAGGGAGCTGCGGCCTCAATTTCTTGATGCGGAAGCCCGGATGCCCGCTGCAGATCTGGTGATCGACACAGAACAGGATGATCCCGAAACAAGTGCGCGCCGGATAGCGTCGGCCTTCAGACTTGCCGTTCTATCCGGTGCAACTTGAGGCGCCTGCCTGGCCTTTGGCCGGATGCCACGAAAGGGTAGGCGCCTTCGTAGATATGGTTCTAGTTGTGGTCGGCGACCGTACCGGCGATTCCGCCAGCTACAGCGCCAATCGCTGCGCCGCGTTCTGCATCACCATCGCCAGTGTTGTTGCCGATCACAGCGCCCGCAGCACCGCCGAGCGCGGCGCCGCCCAGCGTTGAACAAGCAGCGAGCGAAGCAGCGGCAAGGACAGCCGCGATAAGGGTTTTCATCGGTTTCATGGTGGATCTCCAAAATCTCGGAACATTAACGCGGCTGGCCGTGCGCTGTTCCGACTGCCATGGAATGAGCAAATCGCTGCATGATGCGGGAGGCCTTGCTTGCGGCCCTTCCCAGCGGGGCAGGGCCGCCCTAAACGTCATGTCATGAGCAGGCCCATCGACCGTTCGGACGTCTTCAAGTCCGCCCTCAGCGCCGCAACGCGCGCCATCGCGGGGCAGGACGAGCTGGCCGTAGATTTCTCGGTCGATGGCGGGCGCGTGGCCGACGGCCAGATCACGCTCACCATGCCGCCCAAGGATCTGACGCCACTAGCGGCGGCGCGCGCACGCGGACAGGCGGATGCGCTGGCGCTGCGCGTCGCGCACCACAATCCAAAAGTACACGCCAGGGCGATGCCCCAGCGCGAGGACGCTCGTCGCCTGTTTGAAGCCGCCGAGCGCGCGCGGATCGAATCCATCGGATCGGCCGTGATGGATGGCATGGCCGAAAATCTCGATGCTGTCCTGCAGCAGCGCTGCGAACGCGCCGGCTATTCGCGCGTCACCGACAAGGCGCGCGCCCCAATGGATGATGCGTTGGAATTCGTGCTGCGCGAGGCTCTGACCGGCCGCAAACTGCCGCCCGCAGCCGAGAGCGTCGCGGACCTGTGGCGTGCGGAGCTGAAAGAGAAGGCCGCCGGTCCGCTCGCAAAGGCGCGCGAGAACCTGAACGACCAGAAGGCGTTTTCCGCCCTCATGCGCGAGCTCCTTCGCGACCTCGGCCTTGGCGACGAGACATCGAGCGTCAAGGAAAACGAGGACGAAAAAGGCGACGAAGAAGACGAAGGCGAAGCCAAGACCGAAGCGTCCGATGATAGCGAAGGTGATGGCGAGGGCGAAGGCGAAGCTCAGGAGCAGGATTCGAGCGACGCTGGCGAAGGCGAGCCGGGGGAGCAGATCGAGGCAAGCGCGGCGGACGATGCCGACGCAGACATGGAGGCTTCCGACACTGACGAGGAGGAGCCATCCACGCCGCTGCGTCCCAACTGGCGCGACAGCGATGCATTCAAATCCGAATACAAGGCATTCACCACCGTCCATGACGAGGTGAAGACCGCCGACGAACTGTGCGATCCTGAAGAACTCACCCGCCTGCGCGCCTATCTCGACGCTCAGCTGCAGGGATTGCAGGGCGCGGTGTCGCGTCTGGCCAACCGGCTGCAGCGCCGCCTGATGGCGCAGCAGAACCGTTCATGGATGTTCGACCTCGAAGAGGGCGTCCTGGATACGGCGCGCCTGACGCGGGTGATCGTCGATCCGACCGCGCCCCTGTCGTTCAAGATGGAGGATGAGAGCAAGTTCCGCGACACGGTCGTGACGCTGCTGCTCGACAATTCCGGCTCCATGCGGGGGCGTCCGATCATGGTGGCGGCATTGTGCGCCGATATTCTCGCGCGCACGCTGGAGCGTTGCGGTGTGAAAGTTGAAATCCTCGGCTTCACCACGCAGGCGTGGAAGGGCGGACTCTCGCGTGAGGACTGGATCAAGGCAGGCAAACCGCCAACGCCGGGCCGGCTCAACGACCTGCGCCACATCATCTACAAGTCGGCGGATGCACCGTGGCGCCGCGTGCGGCGCAATCTCGGCCTGATGATGCGCGAGGGCCTGTTGAAGGAAAACATCGACGGCGAGGCGCTGCTCTGGGCGCACGACCGCCTGATGGCGCGCGCAGAGCAGCGCAAGATCCTGATGGTGATTTCCGATGGCGCCCCCGTCGATGACTCGACCCTGTCTGTGAATGTCGGCAACCCGCTTGAGAAACACCTGCGCGAAGTGATCGCGCATATCGTGGGCGTCTCGCCTGTCGAGCTGATCGCGGTCGGCTTCGGCCATGACGTCACGCGCTGGTATCGCCGCGCGGTCACCATCGTCGAGGCCGAACAACTCGGCGGCGTGATGACGGACAAGCTCGCCGAACTCTTCAGCGAAGAGGGCTCACGCGCGGCCAAGTCAGCGACGCAGCACCCGGGGACGCGTGGACCGTCCTCGCGTGACGCGCGTGGCGGCGCCGCAGCAGCGGTGGCAAGCCGCGTCGTGAAGCGAACCACGTTTGGCGAAGTCGCCAAGGGCCGGAGAACCGGCGCTTGAAGGCTTGGCTCGCCGGCCTTGCAGCGTTCTTGCTGGCAGGCTGCGCAAGCCTTGGCGGGAGCACCAGCATGACACTCGATACGCTGGCGCGCGACTATGTTCTGCTCGTTCTCGAGATCGACGCGCACGAGAGCGGCTATGTCGATGCCTATTTCGGACCCGATGAATGGCGCGAGACGGCGCGCCGCAATCCGCGCGAACGTGCGGAACTGAAACGCGACGCTGATCGCATCAAGGCGGCTTTGCCTGCGCTCGTTGTGGCGGGCGGTGAGCCGGGCCAGCGGGCAAAGGTTCTACTGGCCGATGTCTCCAGCGCGCGCTTCCGGCTCGACATGATCGACGGCAAGCGCGTGCCGTTTGCCGACGAGGCGGAACGCCTCTTTTCGCTGCGGCCAGATCTGAAACCGCTGGAGCATTTCGATGGCGCGCTGGCGCAGATCGACGCGCTCGTTCCGGGGTCTGCGCCGCTGTCGGAGCGCGTCGAAATTTTCCGCTCGCGCTATTCCATTCCCGATGCGCGCGTACATCTCGTGATGGAGGCGGCCATCGCGGAGTGCCGCAATCGCACCGCAGCCTACCTTCCGCTGCCACCCGGCGAGAGCTTCTCGATGGAGCTGGTGAAGGGCCAATCTTGGGGAGCGTACAATTACTATCTGGGTGGCAATCAAAGCCTCATCCAGATCAACACGGATCTTCCGGTCTCGATCGGCAACGCGCTGATCCTCGCCTGTCATGAAGGCTATCCGGGTCATCACGTGCAGGGCATCTACAATGAACGCAATTTTCGCGAGCGTGGCTGGGCCGAGTATTCGGTTGCGCCGCTCTATGCGCCGGCAGCGCCGTTGAACGAGGGCGGCGCGGACTTCGGCGTCGAGCTCGCCTTTCCCGGCGACGAGCGGCTGAAATTCGAGATGGACGTGCTCTATCCACTGGCAGGTCTCGATCCTGAAACCGCACCGGCCTTTGATGCGGTGCGCAACGCAACCGCCGAACTGGATGGCGCGCTGTTGAAGATTTCGCAGATGCAGCTGGACGGCGAGATCGACCGCGAACAGGCGATCACGCTGGTGCAGAAATATCGCCTCGCCTCGCGCGACGTGGCGGCGCAGTCGCTGGAGTTCGACCGGAAATACCGGTCTTATGTGATCAACTATTCTGTCGGCGAGGCGCTGGTGCGCGGCTATGTCGACCGCCACGGCTATGACGTAGAGTCGCGATGGGCGGCCTACGTCCACATTCTGTCGACGCCGACCCTGCCGGCGGATCTGCGCAATTGAGGGGGGCGGCGGCCGAGCCTTCGTCTGCTGCGGTTTGTGGTCCTGACCCGGTCGCAAACTGGGGAAAGTGGCAGGTGCGACGCGACTGACGGAAGGGGCTGGCTGCGAAGCGGCCGCAGTGCGGCAGATGAAGAGCAACTGTCATAAGGAGATGCCGCACCTGCATTTTCGATTATGAGTAGAAAGCCTTCTCGCGGCCGGGACGGCAATAACGAGGAACGGGGATCATAATGCAGGTGAGCCGCCGCCGCATCGCTGTCGTCGCCTTACTGTTCGCCGGCCTTGCTGGCGCGGCCATGGCGCAGCCACCGGCGGGCAATCAGACAGGTGACTTCAGGCGTGACTATCTCGGCCCGCTCCGCGCGAAATCCTGTCCGAACGGTGAGGCGAAGACAGAAGGCGAGCCGGTCGCGCTAGGGGCGACACCTGTGCCGCTGCAGAGCATGAACCTGTCACGAAAGTTCATTGGCGATCTGGCTTTCGTTGCGGGCTTTCATCTGGTCAGTCCGGACAAGCGCTTCGGCGGCCTGTCGGGCATCGAGCTGCTCGGCGATGGCCAGCTGCTGATGGTGAGCGATCAGGGCGACTTTGTTTGGTTCGATCTGGACGAGGACGGTGTGACGCCTGTGCGTGCGCGCATCGCCGCCATGCATGATGCGGCGGGTGAGCCGCTACGCGGCAAGATGGAGGGTGATGCGGAAGACCTCGCCTATGTTGATGGCTTGGCGCTGGTCTCGTTCGAGCAAGATCACCGCGTGCTTGCATTCGACATGGCGGGGTGCGGCGCGGCCGCGCGTGGCGCTCCGATTATTTTCGGAAAATTCGGCGGCGCATTCGATGCAGCGTTCGACCGGCAGAAGCTGAAGGTCAGCGGGAACGCGGGAGCAGAGGGGCTCGCGATCACGCCTGACTGGTATCTGTTTGCAGGCCTTGAATCCCAATCTGGCGCGGCAAGCCCGCTTTCTGCGCGCGCGCTCGAAGCGACGCCTGAGTTCGATCAGACTGTCGGCAGCGGTGCGCCGCCCGTGGTTGGTCTCGACATCGTGGCTGATGGCGGTGACATCCGCCTGTTCAGCCTGCACCGGTCTACCAACCCGCTTGCGTCCACAGTCATCTCGCTTCTGGAGACGCGATTCACGCGCCAGCTGGATCAGGCGCAGCTGCCGGCCCGCATCATGAGCGAGATCGACGAGCGTTCGCATGTCCGCTTCCGGCGGGAAAGCGTGCGCACGCTGGCGCAGATGAACGTACTGGTGACGATCGACAATTTCGAAGGCATCGCAGCGCGGCGGATGCCGGACGGTCGCGTTCGCCTCTATGTCGTCTCTGACGACAATTTTTCCGGAACGCAGCGCAGCCTGCTGATGATCTACGACGTGGCCCGGCAGAGCTGAGCTCCGCCGGGAAGCCGAGCATCGTATCAGGAGCCGATGGTCGAGACGCCCGTCTCACGGTCGACGTTACGGACAAGGCCGCCGATCGAATCGTCGGCATTCTTGGTCTTCAGCTGGTGGACCAGGGACGCGTCGCTGACTTTTGTCCGGTGATCGTCGACCTGAACGTTTTTCGATGCCGGCGTGATGCCCTTGGCGGGAGCCTCGCAAAGCTGTTTGCCGTTGCTCAGGGTCGTCTTGGCGATCGCAGGCGCTCTCAACGTCTCGCAGTTCGGTCTTCTCATTGCGGTGGCCAAGCAAGCGGCCCGGCGCATCGCTGGCTGCGATCGGGGAGGCGATGCTGCTGGATCACAGCACGCTTGCACGCAACTTCGCGGTGATGGAGCGGTGCAAGCTGATTGCCGCGAAGGGCGGACGTGGGCGAGCCGGCAAGAGCCTGAATTTCACGAGGGCTGGCGAGACGCTCTATGCCGAGGCGCTGGGAATCTGGCGTACAACCAATCGGCAGCTGGCCGCGCGAATAGGCGCAGACGAAACCGCAGCAGGACGCAAATTCCTGCGCGCGCTCGGTGCGGCGGCCGGGCACCTGAAACAGACGAAAAGCAAACCGACAGAAAAGCCGGAAGTGGCGGCGGCGCCGTCAGGCGCCAGCCGCCGTATCCGAAAGAGAGCCTAGCTGGCGGCCGCAACCGAAGCGACGGATTCCGTCGAACGGTCGACCGTGCAGGTCAGTTTCACCGACGAGTCGTCGGCTTGCTTGACCTTGAACAGGTAGACGAACGTGCCGCCCGAAGCCTTGGTCGAGTCTTTGTCGACCTTCACGGATTTGGCGTCCGGATGCTTGGTGGAGATTTCGGTCTTGCAGAGCGTTTCTGCGCCCTGGACCGAGATCTTGGCGAGGGCAGGGGCGGCGAACGCAACAGCGATAGCCGAGAGGACGACGAGGGAGGAAAGGCGGGTCATTTTTGAACTCCGTTATGACCGCTTGAGGAGAGCGGTTCGAATCGACCTAGACGCTGTCAGGTAGACGTCGTCAAGTGACGTAGCGTTCAAATACCCGCGATGGAGCTAACACCATCATCAAGTGGGGCTCATCGATTGCTTTTTGGGTGGCCCGCTGTGCACCCGACGCCGCTTTGGCTTAAGCGGCCATCCGTTCCGAGGCGGGACCGGTCTGGAATTTGCGTGATTTTACCAGCTTCACGCGAAATAGAATTGCCTGACCCGTTTCCCTACGGGTTTGCGCTTTCCCCTTATGAGGCGGTGCTGTCCAGTGTGAGCCGGGCTGCATTCGCCCGTGTGGGGAAAAGGGGCGCGTCTGCGTGCGCCGATACGAGGGACGAGTGTCATGAACATCAAATTGTTGGCTGGCGCCGCCCTGTCGATGCTCAGCATGAGCGGCTGCGCCAGCATAGGTAATCTAGGCGCATCGGGAGTTGCCGAGACCATCGAGGACAACGCTGCGACGCTGAACGAGGCGCACACGCGCGCCATGACGGCGATCATCGCGATGAACGTGCTGCGTGCTCGCGACCGCTGGCCCACAAACTATACGACCCTCTCGGGCATAAAATCCAACCCGTCGTTGCAGCTGAACGGATCTGCGTCGCTCGGGCCGCTGGGACTTGGCAACGCCGCCGGACCGTTCACCGGATCGTCCGCCAGCGTGTCGCGCAATGAATCGGCGAACGCGGAGTATTCGGTCAACCCGTTCTCCAACAACGACAAGACGCAAGGTCTGTTGAAGCCGATCCAGCCCGAACAGCTCGAAAGCTACTGGAAGGCAGGCTGGCCGCGCGAAACCCTGATGTGGCTGTTCGTCGACTCGGTCCATTTCACCGGCGAGCCGCAGCCCTGGTTCATCGACGGTGACGAATTTTCGGCGGCGCCATCTCCTACCGACTTGGCGAATACCACGCGCTATGTCGATATCATCAAGCGCGCCAAGCTGGGAGAGATCGAATTCGGTCAGCTGCCGGGTCAAACGCTCGATCAGCGCAATTGCCAGCCCTACGACGCAGCCTACCTGCGCGACACGCTCGGCGGCGGATCGTCCGATGGCGGGCGCGCTAGCATGTCGGATGCGATCCGCACGGTGGAGGGGCTGACCGGTCGGCAGATGGTGCTGACCAATGGGATGCGCACCGCCGGCGCAAGCGAGCCGCAAGTCGCGACCGACAAGTTTAACCGCCGCCTGCTGCTGTGCGACGCCACTGAACCGGAATGGGGCTTGATGGACGCACGCACGGGCGCCCCCATCGCGTCGGTGCGTACGCGCTCCTTCGATGACATGATCTATTTTCTCGGCGAAACGCTACGCAGCGGCACGGAGGGTCACCCGACCGTCGCTGGCAATGTCATCCTATTCCAGACTTATGGGGACCGCGGCGACAAATCCTTCGCGGTGCGCGTCGAGCATGCGGGGCGCGTCTATTTCATCGCGCCGCAGTCGCTGGTTGGCGAGACAGCCGGCCCCAAGGACGTGACCGGGAATGTACTGTCGCTGCTGAACCAGCTTTACCTGCTGGCGCAATCCGACGAGTTCCTGCGCGCGCCTGAACCGCGGCGCTGAAGCAGCTCAGCCTGAAGCAGATCCAGTCGTGTGCTGTTCCTGCAGCCACTTCGTCATGACGCCGCCATTCACGCACTGCTCCCAGGCCTGTTCGGGTGTTTCAGCGTAGGTGAACAGCGACTCGTCCGGCTGTGAAATAACGCCGTGCTTCACCATGGCGTCGAAGTTGATGATCTCGCGCCAGTACGCTTCGTCATAGAGCACGATCGGAATCGGCGGCGACTTGTCAGTCTGGCGCAGCGCAAGCATTTCGAACAACTCATCCATCGTGCCCATGCCGCCAGGAAACACCACGAGCGCGTTGGCCCGCATCGCGAAGTGCATCTTCCGCATCGCGAAATAGTGGAAGCGGAAAGTCAGGTCCGGCGTCGAATACGCATTCGGCTCCTGTTCCATCGGCAAGGTGATATTATAACCTATCGATGGAGCGCCCGCATCGTCCGCGCCGCGATTGGCGGCCTCCATTATGCCGGGTCCGCCCCCCGTCGCGATGACGTTGTCGCGATGCGGCTTGTCAGTCAGCAACGCGCCGCCGTGCTCGGAAGTAATGCGGGCGAACGTGCGCGCGTCATTGTACCAGCGGGCATGATCCGGCGAACCGGTGGGAGAGAACCGCGCCGAGCCGAACACGACCACGGTCGAGCGCACGCCCCAGCGCTCCAGCGCCTGCTCGACCTTCTCGTATTCCAGCATGAAACGCACACCACGCTGCGCGTCGCTCAGCAGCCATTCCGTGTCGAGCGCCGCAAGGCGATAGGAGGGCGATGCCTCCTGCGCAGCGTTCGCGCCCTGGTCGTGCGAGAATGGCGCGATCTTGGTCGGATCGAGCTTGGGTTTAGTGGCGGGGTTGGCGGATTTCGATGTTTTTTCGGTCATGGCGCGTCTCTACTCACGACCGCCGATTTAGCCAAGGCTGGTAAAGGAAACGACCCGCAGGACTGACAAAATCCATCCGCCCGCACAACGCTTTCTGCAACAATTCAGGGGCTTTTGCCCCTCTGGCGAACCGTCGCTAGCGTCAATGCGCCTCTGCCCAGCTCTTGGCCGCCTTCGCTTCCACCACCAGCGGCACCTTCATCTCGACAATCGGATGCGGCGCTGCCGACATCACCTTGGCCGCGACCTCCGCAACTTTCTTTGCTTCTTTCTCCGACGCCTCGAAGACGAGTTCGTCGTGAACCTGCAACAGCATCTTCGCTTTCAAGCCAGCCGCCTCCAGCGCTTCGGGCATGCGGATCATGGCGCGCTTGATGATGTCGGCAGCTGACCCCTGCAGCGGCGCGTTGATCGCCTGACGTTCGCCAAACGAACGTTCCGCGCCGTTCTGTGACTTGATCTGCGGCAGCCAGACTTTCCGCCCGAAGATCGTCTCGACATAACCGTGCTCGCGTCCATAGGCGCGATACTGCTCCATATAGTCCTGGATGCCGGGAAATTTCTGGAAGTACTTCTTGATGTAGGCGCCAGCTTCCTCGCGTGGGATCGACAGCTGGCGCGCAAGACCAAAGGCGGAGATGCCGTAGATGATGCCGAAGTTGATCGCCTTGGCGTTGCGGCGGATCATCGGGTCCATGCCCTTCACGGGCACGTTGAACATTTCGCTCGCTGTCATCGCGTGAATGTCGATGCCATCAAGGAAGGCCTGACGCAGCGAAGGAATATCCGCGACATGTGCAAGCAGGCGCAGTTCGATCTGCGAATAGTCGGCCGAGACCAGCACATTGCCCGGCGCTGCGATGAACGCCTCGCGGATCTTGCGGCCCTCTTCCGTGCGGATCGGAATATTCTGCAGGTTGGGATCGGTCGAGGCAAGGCGGCCCGTCTGCGCGCCAGCCAGCGAATACGACGTATGCACGCGGCCCGTATCCGCATTCACCGCTTCGCTCAGTGTTTCGGTGTAGGTCGACCGCAGCTTCGACAGCATGCGCCAGTCGAGCAACACTTTCGGAAGCTCATGGCCATAGGCCGCGAGGTCTTCCAGCGCGTCCGCGCCGGTCGCCCACGCGCCCGTCTTGGTGCGCTTGGCGCCGACAACGTCGGCCAGCTTCATTTCGTCAAACAGGATTTCGCCCACCTGCTTCGGGCTGCCGAGATTGAACGATCGTCCCGCAAGCTTGTGAGCCTCATCCTCTAGCGCCGCCATGCGTTGGGCGAACTCACCTGACAGCCGCGACAGCCGGTCGCGATCCACCAGAATACCTGCGCGCTCCATGTCTGCGACGACGCGGATCAACGGCCGATCCATCGTCTCATAGACCGTCGCGACGCTCTCACGCGATAGCCGCGGCTTCAGCCGCTGCCACAGGCGCAGCGTGACGTCGGCATCCTCGGCGGCATAGCGCGTCGCCTTGTCGATCGGCGTCTGGTCGAAGGTGATCTGCGACTTGCCCGAACCGATCAGCTCCTTGATCGGCACCGGCGTGTGCCCGAGGTGAAGTTGCGACAGCTCATCCATGCCGTGATTGTGCTGGCCCGCTTCAAGCACAAAGGACAAAAGCATCGTGTCATCGATCGGTGCGACCTCGATGTCATGACCACGGAAGATCGAAATGTCGTACTTGATGTTCTGCCCGATCTTGAGAACCGACGGATCTTCCAGCAAGGGCTTCAACAGCTCGATCGCGACGCCCATCTCGATCTGTTTCGGACGTTCCTCCGACAAGAGGTCGATCTTGTTGGCGCCATGCGCCAGCGGAATGTAGCAGGCCTTGCCCGGCGCCAGCGCCAACGACACGCCGACCAGATGCGCGCTCATCGGATCAAGACCGTCTGTCTCGGTGTCGACCGCGACGAAGCCCTGTTCCTTCGCGGCGATGATCCATTGAATCAGCTGATCCTGTTCGGTCACCGTCTCATAGGCGTCGAGATTGAAAGGCGAAGCCTCAACCACCACCGGCTCAAAGCTTTCGCCCGGCGCGCCATTGGCTGCGGCGGTCGCAGTCTGAACCTTCGCGCCACCATTGGCCGCCAGCGCCTTGGAGAGTGCCTGTCCCCCAGCCGAGGAAGACGGCGCCGCCGCACCTTCCACACCAAGCGTCTGCACCACGCGCGTCGTCAGCGTCCGGAATTCCATCTCTGTCAGGAAGGCGAGCAGGGCGACGGGGTCCGGATCGGAGACGCCCAGCTCCTCAAGCGGAACCTCGATCGGCACATCATCCTTCAGCGTCACGAGCACTTTTGACAGGCGCGCCATCTCGGCATGCGCGATCAGCGACTCGCGGCGCTTGGGCTGCTTGATCTCGGCGGCGCGCGCCAGCAGGGTTTCAAGATCGCCATACTCTTGGATCAACAAAGCAGCGGTCTTGATGCCGATCCCCGGCACGCCCGGCACGTTGTCGACGCTGTCGCCGCACAGCGCCTGCACGTCGATGAC
Source organism: Caulobacterales bacterium (assembly GCA_038326205.1). Lineage (GTDB taxonomy): Bacteria > Pseudomonadota > Alphaproteobacteria > Caulobacterales > Hyphomonadaceae > UBA7672. The sequence goes on from JBBQJV010000017.1 coordinate 14,961, forward strand.
TTTATCGGGCGTGACGCCAAACTTCTCGAACACTTCCGGCGCGCAGATCTTCCGGTCCTTCACCGTGTCGAACATGCAGATCCGGTCATCGACCAGCTGCATCAGATCCTTGTCCGCCGACACAATCGAAACGCGCGCGCCCTTGGCGGCAGCCTGACGCGAGTAGGTGGCGATCAGGTCATCGGCCTCGAAGCCCGCCATCTCCAGCGCGGGCTGGCCGAAGGCAATAGCTGCTCGCCGCACCAGCGGGAATTGCGGGATCAGGTCTTCCGGCGGATCGGGACGATGCGCCTTGTACTGATCATAAAGCTGATTGCGGAATGTGATCGCGCCAGCGTCGAATATGCACGCAAAATGCGTCGGTTGGTCGCCCGCCTTGAGGTCTTCCAGCACCTTCCACAGCATGTTGCAAAAGCCGGAAATGGCGCCGACCGGCAAGCCGTCCGACTTGCGCGTCAGCTGCGGCAGCGCGTGATACGCGCGGAAGATGAACCCCGACGCATCGATCAGGTAGACATGGCTGGACGAATCGATCGGGCGGGCGACAGGCATTTCTTAGGCTCCAGGACACGGCGAACCGGTAGCAGGCAGTAACGGTCAGGGCCAGTTGGACGCGACCCATACCGAACGCGAGGCTGGGCGATCGTCATCTTTGGGTAACATCCGCTCCACCTGAACTTAATCGATTCCTGTCACATCTTGGGAAATTACGTCGGGGACGATCCGTTATGATCGAGCAGATCCAGCGCATGTCGCCAGACGGGGGCGTCAACGAGCAGAATTGCGCACTGAATAGCAAGGGCGGATCATTGTTCGTTGAAAGTTCGGACAATACGGCGACGTCCGCTTTCAAGGTCCAGGATAACTTGGCCACTCGCGCCCCGCTGCCAGTCCGCATCTTCAGACTAGCGTTGTCGGAGGTGTGGGCGCCGCTCGACAAGCCCGCGATGGCGATTATTTCGGTAATGATCCTCACCGCCGCCATGAGCTATGTTCCGTACTTTCTAGGCGGATCGTTCGCGGTCCTGTGGGGCGTGACTTCACTTATTTCGAACGCCATACAGATGTGCGTCGAAGGTCGCTTGCGCCGCGACACCAAGGCGGTCGAGTTTCCCGTTTTGGTCATCCTGGCCTTCCCGTTCGGCATGTGGGCGGTACTCGCTGTCTCCCTTTATCTGACGGGTGATGTCGTCGCTCTCGTCTGCGCAATGGCCGGCGCCACAACTTCTACCCTCTACGCGCTCTTCTCCCGCTTTCGGTCGATGGCTGTGCGGCTATTGATCCTAAGCATTCCAGTCGCTTCGCTCATGTTCATCATGCTGCACGCCATCGCGACGCATTTGCCGGTCGCAATCGCTATACCGACCTCAATATGCGCGCTGGGAACGATTTTGTGCATAGCCCAAGTGGCGGTCGCCGCGGCGCAAGATCGCAAGAGTCTGGAAAAGACGTTGGCTTCGGAGGTGGCCGGGCAGAAAAAACTCGAGTTCGCGATCCAGAGCGCCGGTGACGGCTATTTCGAGGTTGATCTCGAGACGATGTCCTATCAGCCGAACCCCGCGTTGGCGCGAGGTCTCGGCTTCGAGCCGGGTCCCAAAGACATGTCGACGCTTCGCGATCGCATCCACCCGGAAGATGCGGCGGTGGCTTTCAGCTCGCTCGACCTTGTTTGTGATGGCGCATGCGACGGCTGGAAGCAGGAACTGCGTATTCGCATGGCAAGCGGGGGCTATCGCTGGATGCAGATGCGCGCCCAGGTGCTGCAGGCGAACGCCGCACATGGCCGCAAGCTCATCGGTACGGTGATGGACCTCACGGCCTGGAAGACGATCGAAGACGAACTGCGCGCCGCCAAAGAGCATGCCGAAGCCGCATCGCAGTCGAAATCGCAATTCCTCGCCAATATGAGTCACGAGATCCGCACGCCGCTCAATGGCGTGCTCGGCATGGCGCAGTCGCTTGAGTCCGATCCGCTGTCACCGGCGCAGAAGGAAAAAGTCGGGGTCATTCTCGATTCAGGCAAGTCGCTCATGTCGCTGCTCAACGACGTGCTCGATTTCACCAAGATCGAAGCGGGGAAAATGGAGATATCTGCCGTGCCTGGGGATTTCCTGCATACGATGAAACGCACGCGCCAGCTGTTCCAGGCGACTGCGGAAGAAAAAGGCCTCGATCTGCTGGTCCGCTACGACAGCACCTTCCCGCAACGCCTGAGCTATGACCCCACACGGGTCCGCCAGTGCGTCTCGAACCTCATCTCCAACGCCCTCAAATTCACCGCCGCCGGCCGCGTCGAAGTCGCCCTCAGCGCCAAACGGCTTGAGGGAAATTTCTTCATGGTGGCGGTGGAGGTGTCGGACACCGGTATCGGCATGACGGAGGAAACCACGGCCAAACTGTTCACCGTGTTCACGCAGGCCGACGGCGCCACGACCCGGAAATTCGGCGGTTCAGGCCTCGGCCTTGCGATCTCGCGCCAGCTTGCCCGCATGATGGACGGCGACATCACGGTCACCAGCGCAGCGGGCAAGGGCTCGACCTTCCGCCTCACTTTCAAGGCGCAGGAAGCCCTGCCGGCGTTGAACACGGGAGCAGACCCGGCGCGCACGGCCGAGCCGGTCAAGCGCAACCTGCGTGGTCTGCGCGTCCTGCTTGCCGACGACAACGCCATCAACCGCCAGGTCATCAAGCTGTTCCTCGCGCCGCAGGGCTGCGATATCTCCGAGGCGACCAACGGCAAGGAAGCGCTGGACCTCATCGCCCGGCACGAGTTCGACATCGTCCTGCTCGACGTTCACATGCCGGTGATGGACGGCAAGGAAGTCATCCAGCGCCTGCGCGCCGAACCGCGCTGGAAATCTCTGCCGGTGATCGCTCTCACGGCGGATGCCATGAGCGGGGATCGCGAGAAGTATATCGCCCTCGGGATGACAGATTATCTGTCGAAACCCGTCGACCAGCGCGAACTGATCGCCAAGCTTCACCAGGTCATGGGCCTCGAAGCCGCCGCCCCGGCGCAGGCCGCCCGCACCGCCTGAGCCAGCCGCCGAACCATCACGCGGCTGTAAACCTTCTGGCGGCCATCCCCGGTGGCCATCATTGTTCCGCATTTCCGGGGCTGAATAGTGCCTCCTGCCGCCGATCCTGAGGGGTGCATCGCCTTGCGAACTGCCTGCTTTAAGGCCAGTGTTCGCAGCGAACCCGGCCCGGATCGGGGCTGTTGTGCGGAGTTCTGTTCTGATGCCGGCCACGACGTCGAAGCGTTCGCTTCTGATCAAGCTCGCCATTCCAGTGCTCGGCGTTGCGGCTATCGCAGGCGCGTTTTTCGCGCCCGCGCTTATGAAGGTCGAGGCCCCGGAACGCGCAATTGCCCAGCCCAGCGCCCTGCCGTCCGCAGTCACCCGCGCCACGATCGGCGAGGATTTTTCGGTTCTGGCCAAAAGCCTGATGCCCGCCGTCGTCAACATCGCCACCCGCCAGACCGTTGCACGCGGCGATGGTCTTCCCGCTTTCGGCCCCAATTCACCGCTCAACGAATTCAACGACCTGCTCGGCCGCGGGCAGGGGGGCGTGCGTCGTCAGTCTTCGCTTGGCTCGGGCTTCATCATTGATGCCGAGGGCTATGTTGTGACCAACAACCACGTCATCGAGGGCGCGGATGAGATCGACATCATCCTCTCGGATGGCGCAGTGTTCCCAGCCAAGGTGGTCGGCGCCGACGAGGACGTCGACCTTGCGCTCCTCAAATTCCAGTCGCCGAATCCTCTGACGGCGGTTCCGTGGGCCAATTCCGACGCTGCTCAAGTTGGTGAGTGGGTGGTCGCCATCGGCAACCCGTTTGGCCTCGGCGGCACTGTGACGGCGGGCATCATCTCGGCGCGCAACCGCGACATCAGCGCGGGCGCCTATGACGACTTCATCCAGACCGATGCGGCCATCAACAAGGGCAACTCAGGCGGGCCGCTGTTCAACCTGCGCGGCGAAGTTGTCGGTATCAACACGGCGATCATCTCGCCCGGCGAAGCGGGCGGTTCGGTCGGCGTTGGATTCTCGGTTCCCGCCAACTTCGCCAAGGTGGTGATCCAGCAGTTGCGCGAATTCGGCGCCACCCGTCGCGGCACGATGGGCCTGACCGCGCGCTCCGTCGACCAGACCATCGCAGAAGCTTACGGCCTGAAAACATCGCAAGGCGCCATCGTCACCTCCGTCACCAAGGGCGGCGCGGCCGAGGCTGCTGGCCTCAAAGCGGGCGACCTGATCACCACGCTGAACAATCAGCAGATCAAGGAAAGTCGCGATCTCTTCCGCATCATGGGCATCACGCAAGTCGGCGCACAGGTGTCGGTCCGCTATCTCCGCAATGGCAAGCAGGCAGCGGCAACCGTGAAGCTGACCTCCGCATCCATCGCCGCTGCGGCCAAGCCGGACGACAAGGACGTTGCGACGGCGCTCACCAATATTCTCGGCATCAAGTTCAAGCTGATCGAGGATGGCGACCGCCGCCGCCGCAGCATCCCGAACTCTGTTCGCGGTGTGCTCGTCGAAGGCATCGAGACCGGCTCGGACGCCCTCGGCAAGATCCCGCTCGGCGCCGTCGTCACCGAAGTGAACTTCCAGCCGGTGTCATCGCCCGAGCAGGCCATCGCCGCCGCCGAAGCCGCTAAAGTCGCCGGCAAACCCGTCCTGCTCCAGCTCTGGGGCGAAGACGAAGTAAGCTACGTCGCCGTCCGCGCCCGCTGATCTCTCACCTTCGCTCGCTGGAAGCGTGCCCCTTTGCACGCGTTCCAGGCGGCAGCCCTATGGGGTTCACACATCTCTGAGCGCCCAGCCTTTGGCGATCGCCCACGCAGCCCACGCAGGGGAGCGTGGCGGGTGCGGGTTCTTCTGCGCCTGCGTTGTTCCTTCGAGTTCGCGAATGAGGCGGGTCAGTGCGGCGATCTCGCCGGGCGCGAAGACGATGGCGGCCTGCCTGACCGGTCTTTCCGTCACGGGCCTGCACCAGCTGCATCACGATACAGGCGGCATGGGCGGCGATAGCGGTGAGCTTGACGAGGCGGTCGGCGTCGCCGACCTGGCTGTCCTCGATGCGCAGCCCTTGGCTCTTGAGGGTGCCGAAGAGCTGCTCGATAGCCCAGCGCTGGCGATACCAGCCGACGATGCGCCAGACTTGCTCGTGGCTGGCGATCCGGTGCGTGGTCAAAAGTCGCCAGATGATCGGGGGCTGGCCCGCGGGCGGGTTGCGCGCGGCGACCTCGATCAGGGTGAGTTCGATCTCCGCCGATACTTCCCTCATCCACCTGGCAGGAGGGCGGTCGCGCAACTGTTCAACGGCGCGGGGTGGAGTTGCAGGCGAGCGTGAAGAGCCCGGGTGAACCCGACAAATCCGGGAGGCTGCGAGGCATCATCGGCCGAACACTACGATCGCCACGCCGGCGGCCAAAAACGGGTTCAGGCGGTTGAAATAAACGCCGCTACTTCCTGGCCGCCGCACAACACCTGCCGGGGACGCGGGATCCGCGAAACCTCTTGTCTACCGGTAGGTCGCTTCAGCGATCAGCCAAACCACGCGGGACATCCCGCGTCCCCGGGCCCTCCGCTGGGCTCAGAGCTACAGCATCCCGGACGGCATCAGCCGGTCTGATTGCGGGATCACACGCTGGGTGCATTGAGCGAAGTGAAATGCACCATCGCGCTACGTGCACCAAGGGTAGATTTCGTTCCGCTCAACCCACCCTATTTGACTACGTCACCACCCTCACGACTTCACCCATGCTGTATCCCTGAAAGAACAAGGCTGCGCGCAAGTCGGTGTGTACGATGCGCGCGCGCGTCTCGGCCGCGACGATCGGCTTGGCCTTGTAGGCGACGCCCAACCCCGCCGCGCGGATCATGTCGAGATCGTTGGCGCCATCCCCCATGGCGATCGCGTCATCTGGTGATCCGCCGAACGCCGCGGTCTCCTCCAGCAGTGCCGTCAGCTTGGCTTCGCGCCCAAGTATCGGCATCCTGACTTCACCCGTCAGCGCTGCGCCATTGTCGATTAGCGTATTGGCGCGGTCGGCATCGAACCCCGCCATCTGCGCCACGCGCGAGGTGAAATAGCCGAACCCGCCCGACACCAGCACGCACCGGGCGCCGTGCACCTTCATCGTCGCCACCAGCTCCCGCGCGCCGGGATTGAGCCGCACGCGCTCACGGTGACAGGCTTCCAGCGCGCCGAGTTCGAGCCCCTTCAACATCGCCACACGCTTGATCAGAGCGCCCGCGAAATCGAGTTCGCCGCGCATGGCGCGCTCCGTAATGGCGGAAACTTCGGCTTTCAGACCCGCGAAGTCCGCCAGTTCATCAAGGCATTCCTGACCAATGATCGTGGAATCCATGTCCGAAATTAGAAGCCGCTTGCGTCGGTTCCCGGCTGTGGTGATCGCCCAGTCGACGCCCAGGGCTGCTGTTTCTGCATCGAGCCAGCTGACAAGTTCCGCGCCCCCCACGACGCTCCGCTCGACAACGCTCCACCCCTCGCCGGAACGATCGGTGACCGCGCCCGTCGCACCCGGGGCGCATGAGGCAAGCGCGCCTGCATCTTTGTCGCGCGAAACGAGTGTCAGGACGAAGTCTGTGGTCTGGGTCATGGACGTGGCTTGCTGCTCGCGTTAGGGCGAGCCACGCGCTCTATCAGGCCACACCGGCACAGGTAAACAGCCAGGCGCGCAGTTGGGGTTATTGGACAGGCATGCGTCCTGCGATTCTCATCCACGGACCGACGGCCAGCGGCAAGACAAAGCTGGCGATCGCACTGGCGTGCCGTCATGGCGGCGAGATCGTCAATGCGGACGCCCTGCAGTGCTATGCCGATCTCAACGTGCTGACGGCGCGGCCAGATGCAGATGAACTGGCGTCCGCGTCGCATCACCTGTTCGGAACCATCGATGCCGCCGCGCCGCATTCTGTAGCGGCATGGGGCAAGGACGCCGCCACGAAAATCGCGGAACTGAGCGCTGCAGGCAAGACGGCCATCGTTGTTGGCGGCACCGGGCTCTACCTGATGGCGCTGGGCTATGGCCTGTCGGATGTGCCGAACATCCCGGACAGTGTTCGCGATCAGGCACGGGCCACGGTTGAGAAGGACCCCGCTGCGGCGTGGGAGCATCTAAGGGCGCACGACCCGCACATCCACACCCGCATCGATGCTAACGATCGCCAGCGCATGGCCCGCGCCCTCGAAGTGTTGCTTGCCACGGGCAAGCCGCTGTCCAGCTTTCACGGTCAGGCCGCGCCCATCCTGCCGTCCGGCGCCTGGGTTGGCGTGACGCTCACCCCGCCACGGGATGCGCTCTACGTCCGCATCAATGCCCGCGTCGACGCCATGATGCGCAACGGCGCTCTCGACGAAGCCCGCAAACTCTGGGAGCGGCGGCTCGACGTATCCGTTCCCGCCATGCGTGCCCATGGCATGCCTGGCTTCTGCGATTATTTCGAAGGCCGCATGTCCCTCTACGACGCCACCGAGCGCTGCAAACGCGACACCCGCCGCTACGCCAAACGCCAGATGACCTGGATCGCTCACCAGTTCACCCTCTGGCCGCGCATACCGTCCGAATCCAATGACCTCCGAACCCGCGTGATTTCGGACATCTGGACGGAGGCACTGGCTTAGGATCGTCCGTTACGACAGGTCCAGCAGGTCATCCGACCTAATCAGGATGTCTGGTCCAGGCTGACGTCGAAACTGACGCCGGAAAAGCTCTTCGATGACGGCACGATTTGCATTTGCTGAAGCGAATGTCGCTTGGTCATCGCCAAAAAGTGCGGCCAAAGCTGTACCCGCGACGCGGCATCTGACTGGCGCGCCCATTGCTTTGCCAAGGAACTCTGCAGAATCGCCCGGCTGTATCGGCTCGTCAGGCGCTATTTGCAGATGCAGAGCTTTGTCCAACGCTCCGCGCCACTTGTCGCCCCGACTGTCTGCGTCCTTGATCGCTTGCGCCAATTCGTAGGGCTGGTCTTCAGCCATTGCCCAGATGATTGCGCGTGCCTGTTCTAAGTTTTTTTTGGCCCTTGCATTTGAAGCCATTCGTTTTCTTTGCGAGATGATGAGCTTGTGAATTGCGTAGCGTTCAGGCCGGGGAATGCGAATGAGCAAGCCCTCCATGTAAGGCGATACGGCGTCGATTGGGTCCGCGATCAGGAAGTTGAGATAGTGAAGTCCCTGCGCCCACATGTTTAGCGCGGCGAGTTTGACGGGCTTCTCATCGTCCCTGAATGAAGGCGTCAGAAAATCGATCGCATAGCTTGCGTCCGCAAGCGTCCAGCTAGTGGGTGTTTTTGGCGTCTGGGATGGCGCGGGATCGAAGCCGAGTTTCATCAGTGCGTCGGCGAGATCAGGATCAGCTGTATCTTTGATCGCCACGGAGAAATTCTCGAAGCTGGCGATATCGGTGTCGTCAGTTTGCGTGATCCAGTCTGTACATTCTGAGAGGTGGACGCCGAGTGCGAGGTCGTAGTGGCGGAAGGCATGCGTTCCGACCAGAACGCCGCCTAGCTGGAATACGCCGCCTTTGGTCAGCGCGCGTAGGATCGGCCCTGTCTTCCGGTCGGGTCCTGCGATGCCGCCGGCGCGCAACTGAGCTATCAAGCCAGACGCATGGTATCGGAAATCGGCTTGGCTCTGGCCCCGCGCCTGCATCTCTGCGACCCGATTCCGCATCTCGTCGCTATCAGGTCCGAGATATCGCTGTTTGAGCGGAGCTCCCGGAGCAACTCTATGATTGGCGTACCAGTATTTTTTCTTGTTCAGCGCCCGCAAGAACGGGGCTCCCTCGAATTGGAAGGATGGCCGATTGAGGTGGGCCTGAAGCAGGCTCGCATATGTCGTTTGGAGGGTGACGGAGATCACGTTCATATCTTTACACTACACGAGACACTCGCGTAGTGTAATGCGATGCGCCATCGGCCATCACCCACTTTCAAGGTCAAATCTTGCCCGTCCAACCCGATTGACGCTGCGCCTTTGAAACGGTATTGGCATTTTACTCGTGTTATTAGGAGAAAACGCCATGTCCGGGAGCCTCAAGGCGCTCGTACGCGTAATTGGATCGCCGCCGGCCTGCTGAGATACAGCGGGACCGAACGGCGAGACGTGAAATCCAAGGGCCCGAGCGGCCCTTTTTCTTTTCCCAGACCCTGAAAAAACCTCCGAAACCTGAACAGACTGGCGAGCGGCGAGATGGACGGAAACAGCACGATGGACACCGCAACCAAACTGCAGCTGACCGGCGCAGAGATCGTCCTCCGCGCGCTGGCGGATCAGGGCGTCGACACGATCTTCGGGTATCCCGGCGGCGCGGTGCTTCCGATCTACGACGCGATCTATGCGCAGCAGCAGGTCCGCCACATCCTCGTCCGTCACGAGCAGGGGGCAGGGCATATGGCCGAAGGCTATGCGCGTTCCACCGGCAGATGCGGCGTCGCGCTTGCGACGTCAGGTCCGGGCGCGACCAACATGGTAACGCCGCTGGCGGACGCCCTGATGGATTCGATCCCGATGGTCGTGTTCACCGGACAGGTGCCGGCGCACCTGATCGGGTCGGACGCATTCCAGGAGGCCGACACGGTCGGCATCACGCGCGCCTGCACCAAGCACAACTACCTGGTGCGCGACGTGAACGATCTCGCGCGCATCATCCATGAAGCCTTCTACGTCGCGACGACGGGTCGTCCCGGCCCCGTGCTGGTCGACATTCCGAAGAGCGTCCAGTTTGCCAAGGGCAATTACGTTGGCCCGGAGGCAATCGAGCACCGCACCTATCACCCGCGCACCGACCCGCAGGACCTCCGCATCGAGGAAGCGGTTGCAATGATGGCAGGCGCGCGGCGTCCGATCATCTATCAGGGTGGCGGCGTCATCAATTCGGGTCCTGCGGCATCCGAAGCGCTGCGCGCGCTGGCCAAGGCGACGGGTTGGCCGGTCACGTCGACGCTGATGGGCCTTGGCGCCTTTCCGGCGTCCGATCCGCAATGGCTCGGCATGGTGGGCATGCATGGCTCGTTTGAATCGAACAATGCGATGCATGATTGTGATGTCATGCTGTGCGTCGGCGCACGCTTTGACGACCGCGTGACCGGGCGTCTCGACGCCTTCTCGCCCGGCTCCAGGAAAATCCACATCGATATTGATCCGTCCTCGATCAACAAGAACGTGCGCGTCGATGTTCCGATTGTCGCCGATTGCGGCAAGGCGCTGCAGGCCATCAGCAAGGAATGGAAACGCAAGGTCAGCCGCAAGCCGGATCTTGCGGTCTGGTGGAAGCAGATCGACGCCTGGCGCGCCCGCAAGGGCTTCGCCTATCCGAACTCGAAGACGCTGATCAAACCGCAATACGCGATCGAGCGGCTCTACGCCCTGACGCGCGACAAGGACGTCTACATCACGACCGAAGTTGGCCAGCACCAGATGTGGGCGGCGCAGTTTTTCCATTTCGACCAGCCCAATCGCTGGATGACGTCGGGCGGTCTCGGTACGATGGGCTATGGACTGCCCGCCGCCATCGGCGTGCAGGCGGCGCACCCCAACGCGCTGGTCATCGACATTGCCGGCGACGCGTCGGTGCAGATGACGATGCAGGAGATGTCCTGCGCCATTCAGCACGACCTGCCGGTGAAGATTTTCATCCTCAACAATGAATGGATGGGCATGGTCCGCCAGTGGCAACAGTTGCTGCACGGCGAGCGCTATTCGCACTCCTACTCCGACGCGCTGCCGGACTTCGTGAAGCTGGCCGAGGCCTATGGCTGCCACGGCATCCGCTGCGAGGATCCAGCCAAGCTCGATGATGCGATCCTGGACATGATCAACACACCAAAACCGGTCCTGTTCGACTGCCGCGTGGAAAAGGCCGAGAACTGTTTTCCGATGATCCCGTCGGGCGCCGCCCACAATGAGATGATCCTCGGCAACATCACGGGCGATGAGATCTCAGAAGCCGGAAAGATGCTGGTGTAGGATGAAGCTCTCAGCCCGCCTGATCGCTACTTGCATGCTGGCCCTCTCGGCTTGCACGCCCAAGGCCGAACCGGAACTCGACGGCGCACCCTCCGCAAATCCGGCGCCTTCCGGTCCGTCGGCCCCAGAACCCGCGCCTGATCTTGCCGGCGGTCAGCCAACCGACGGCATCCTCCTCCCCGGCGTGATCGGCATCCTCCAGCCGGGCGGCGCCTTCATCCAATCCGACTGCGCCCACACCATCGCGCCCGACTATGACAAGCCGCCGGCAATGACCTGCCTCTACATGCTCGCGAGCGGCGCAGGTCCAGCGCAGGCAGATCCGACCGATCCAGCTGTGCTAATGGCGCTCACCGCCGCCGGCTGGCAGTCCGTCCGCAATGGCCCGTCCGAGCGCTATTTCGAACGCCCCAAGGGCGCCACGGATTGCGTCGACGTCATGGCGCTCATCGCGCTCGACGCCAAACAGACCAGCGCGCTCGTCGGCGCCGCCAAAGCCGAAAAGGCGCCCGCGGAGCAATACTGGCGCGCCTACGCAATTCCGGCATCCACGCGCGAAGCCTGCGGCGCAGACCGCATGAAGCCGTAGCGGACAAGAAGACGAAGGAACACGATCCATGGGCCGCTCAACACGCTCCCGTATCCCCGCGAAAGACGGCGTCCGCGACGATCCGGCATCCGCCTATGACATGACCCACGCCGAGGAAGGCGTGGAGCAACGCACGCTTGCCTGCATCGTCGACAACGAACCGGGTGTCCTCGCCCGCGTCGTCGGCTTGTTCGCGGCGCGCGGCTACAATATCGAGTCGCTTACCGTCGCCGAAATCGATCGCAACGCGCACCAGTCGCGCATCACCATCGTCACCTCCGGCACCAACCACGTGCTGGAGCAGATCGAGCAACAACTGCTGCGCCTCGTGCCGGTCGCTCGCGTCATCGACGTCACCAACTCCACCGGCGGCATCGAGCGCGAACTGGCGCTGGTGAAGGTAGCCGGCGGGGGGGAGAAGCGCGTCGAGTCCCTGCGCATCGCCGAAATCTTCCGCGCCCATGTGATCGACACCACCAATGAGAGCTTTATCTTCGAACTCACTGGCGCGAGCGGCAAGATCGACCAGTTCATCGAACTGATGCGCTCGCTCGGCCTCGTCGAGGTCTCGCGCACGGGCGTGCTCAGCATTCAACGGGGGAAGGACAAGGCGGGATGACCATCGCAATCAAGAGACACCCCTACCGCGCAGCGTTCGTCGCCATGCTTGTCGCGCTCGCGGTTGCCTGTTCGGCTGGCGGCGCGGGCCCCACGGTTGACGTGAAGGGTGGCGCCGAGGCGACGCTGAAGTCTGCCATGCAGGCAGACATCGATTTCACCGCCATGGCGAAGAAGGACGGCCTCAAGGCTGCCTTCCTGCACTTCATGGATCCCGCCGACAGCATGTTCATCGAGCCCGGCATCGTCACGAAGACCGCAGCGGAGATTGCCAACGGCTTTACCGGTTCGCCGCCCGATTTCACCATCGAATGGGTTCCCGACGGCGGCTATGGGTCTGTCGCCGGCGACATGGCGGTGACCACGGGTCGCTATGCCGTTAAATCTGGCCAGGCGTCGGTCGCGGTTGGCCGCTACATCACGGCATGGCGCAAGAACGACAAGGACGAGTGGAAAGCGATCCTCGGCACGACCGCACCCGATCCCGTCGCGCCGCCGACCACGACGCCCGATCCAAATGGTCGTCCAGGGTGAGGATGGCCGGTTAAGCCACGTTTTCAGTTTCCGACTATGGCAGGTTCGCGTATGCGACCGCCAAACCCAAGGTGAGTGATATGAAAGTCTACTACGAAGCCGACGCCGACCTCGGCATCATTCAGTCGAAGAAAGTTGCCGTCATCGGCTATGGCAGCCAGGGCCATGCCCACGCGCTCAACCTGCGCGAGTCCGGCGTGAAGGACCTCGTCGTCGGCCTCCAGCCGAACTCCGCCTCGAAGCCCAAGGCCGAGCAGGAAGGCCTCAAGGTCGTGACGCCCGCCGAGGCCGCCAAATGGGCTGACGTGATGATGATCCTCACGCCCGATGAAAAACAGGCCGTGATGTACACCAACGAGATCGAGCCGCACACGCGCAACGGCCAGCATCTGATGTTCGGCCATGGCTTCAACATTCACTACAACCTGATCCGTCCACGCGCCGACATGGACGTGTCGCTCTCGGCGCCCAAAGGACCCGGCCACACGCTGCGCAATCAGTATACACAAGGCCGCGGCTTGCCTGGCCTCATCGCCATCCATCAGGATGCCTCGGGCCTCGCGCAGGCTGTCGCCCTCAGCTATTCGAAGGCCATCGGCAATACCCGCGCAGGCGTCATCCAGACGTCCTTCCGTGAAGAGACCGAGACGGATCTGTTCGGCGAACAGGCCGTCCTCTGCGGCGGCTTGGTCGAACTGATCAAGGCTGGCTATGAAACGCTGGTTGAAGCCGGCTATGCGCCGGAGATGGCCTATTTCGAATGCCTCCATGAAGTGAAGCTGATCGTCGACCTGATCTATGAAGGCGGCATCGCCAACATGAACTACTCGATCTCGAACACCGCCGAGTTCGGCGAGTATGTCACGGGCCCGAAGATCGTGACGTCCGAAACGAAAGCCGCAATGAAGAAGGTGCTCGAGGAAATCCAGTCCGGCCGCTTCGCCCGCGACTGGGTGCTTGAGAACCAGGCGGGCGCTCCCTCCTTCCACGCCATGCGCAACAAGATGAGCAACCACCCGATCGAAGAAGTCGGCGAAAAGCTCCGCGGCATGATGCAGTGGGCGAAGGGCAACCAGCTCGTTGACCGCAAGCGGAACTAAAGGCCGCGCTTCCGTCCTCCCCTGCAAGGCGGCGGGGTCAACGCGCAGCGTTGACGCCGGCCGGGCCGGAGAGGGCAAGCCGAGAGCGAGCTGGTCGTGTCCGCTCGCCGCCTAAGCCTTTTTCTGCAACACTACCATTGTCACTTTGTATTTCACGAACAGCCACTTCGCGCGCTTGCGCTGGAGTTTCTTGGGATTGCGCCAGACATCGAGCCAGTGCGTGTGCGTCGGCAGGATTTCGCTTTCCGTTAGCGTCGCGGCGGGCACCAAAATTGCAACTTCCTCCGGCGTCGGACGGAACATCGTGTCGAACGGGTCGCGGTGGTGCGGGTAGCTGCGCGGTACCGAGACGATCAAACGACCGCCGGGCTCCACCAGATCGAAGGCGCGCTGGGCGATCTTGTCCGGCTCGTGCACGTGTTCGAGGATATTGCACAGCATGACCGTGCGCGGCCTGTGCGCCTTGGCGGCGGCGAAGCCTTCAGCCTCGCCAATATTGGCGATCAGGTCGACGCCCGGCTCGTTCTTGAGGTCGACATGCACGACAGGAATGTTGCGCGCCCGCAGCGGCGCAAACAGCTCCTCATCAATCCAGGGCTGTCTCTCCGTTCGGAATTGATGCGAGGACGAACCCACATTCAGGATCGTGCCGATCTGCTCCGGCGACATCGGCGCCAGCCTTTCGGCAATCCAGGCAGCTTCCTTCTTGAACATGCAGGGTGGCCCCAAGGTTGAAGCCGGGCATATTCAGGACTTCGCTGTGAACGGCAAGCCGTGCAACCCCGCACGCAAGGAAGCCCTGCTATGTTGACGCCATGACCTTCACCCACCGCCTCGCCACCGAAGCAGACCTCCCGGCCATTCGCGACCTGATGGACGTCGCCATTGCAGTGCATCTCAAGGGCTTCCTCGACCCGGCTCAGGTTGAGCTGTCCAAGTCGATCATGGGCCTCGACACCCAGCTGATCGCTGACAGGACATACTTTCTCGTGGAAGACGGAAGTGCTCTGGCTGGATGTGGGGGGTGGTCGCGGCGCGCCACACTTTATGGCGGTGATCATTCGACCTCGCAGCGCAACGCGGCCTTACTCAACATAGCAACGGATGCCGCCCGCGTCAGGGCCATGTACACCCATCCCAATTTTGCCCGGCGCGGCGTTGGCCGGCTGATCCTCCAGCTGTGCGAGAGCGCGGCGCGCGAGGCGGGCTTCAGGTCGGTCGAGCTGATGGCTACGATGTCGGGCGAACCGCTCTACAAGGCAGCCGGTTATTATGAGATAGAGCGGATCATTGCCGCCTCAAAGGACAGCATCGACGTTCCGGGCGTCCGCATGGGCAAGGCGGTCTGATGGCGGCGAGGTTGCCAGTCTGCTCGCCGACCGCCATGTAATGGCGATGACCGACACACTTCCGGACGAAACGCCCAGCCGCAGGCAGCCGATCCTCAACGCGCCGCTGCTCGTCATCGTCGTGGCGCTTGTTCTGATCCTGCTGCACACGGCATTCGAGTTCGCACCGCCGATCGAGCAAATGGCCATCCAGTACGATTATGCGCTCGCGCCACAGCGCTTCTGGGCCCCCGCCGGATCGTCCGACGTTTACCCTAACGCGGCCGCCGGCCTGCTGACCCTCTTGTCCAGCGGCCTGTTGCACGCAGACTGGCTGCACGTGCTGGTCAATTCGATGATGCTGCTCGCCCTCGGCACGCCAGTCGCACGTGCGCTCGGAACCAACATCGCCGGCGCCGCCTACTGGATGCTCCTCTTCGTGGTGTCCGTGCTAGCCGGCTCCGCCCTCTACCTCGCTCTTGCGACTGTGGACTCGCCCTACCTGATCGGCGCGTCGGGAGGCGTATCCGGCCTGTTCGCGGCGGCGTTTCTGGTCGACCCGAATGGCGGCAAGCTCACGCTCTGGTCGCGACCTTTCGTGGGCATGACCATCGCCTTCGCAATCGCCAACGCAGCGCTAGTGCTCGTTGCACCCTTCATGCTGGGGGCAGGGGTCAGCTGGGAGGCTCACGCAGGCGGCTATATCGGTGGGGCGCTGATGATGGTTCTGCTGCCGGTGCGCGGTCCGACGGCTGCGAGAACATGACGGAAACAAGGCGGCCTCATTCCGGTCCTGTTCATGTGAAATCGACCTATATCGTATCCGTAAGAGGGGCCAGCATACCGGCCCCCGGGGTTTCAGGAGACGTGATATGAAAAGGTTCCTGGTTGCCGCTGGCGTCGCGATGTTCGCGGTTTGCGCTGCAGGCGCTGACACGGTGAAAGACGGTTCCGTTTCCGTGAAGTCCGGCAAATGGCTGTGGAAGCAGGAGACCAGCGTCATCGGCATTGGCTCGAAGGAAGAAAATCTGGAGTGCCTCATTCCGGAAGAAGCCAACATCATGCTGTCGACGCTCGCGAACAACCTGCAGAAGGGGTGCACGGTCGACAACGTTCGCCCGATTTCGAGCGGTTATCTCTTCAAGCTGAAGTGCTCGGGCAAATACTCCGGCGAAGCCGACGCGACCCTGATCCACACTGACACGACGATGAAGATCAACGCCAAAGGCGCGGTCTCCCTTGCGTTCATTCCGGCCGGCTTCTCGATGAAGTCCGACGCCACCTATCAGGGTGAGTGCACGCAGGATGAAATCGACAAGGCCCGAATCCGCTGGATGAAGAAAAATCCGGGCAAGCAACCGATGGGACCGGCGCCCGCGACACCGTAAGCGCGTCACCCCGACAAATAAAAACGCTCCGCAGTCATCCGCGGGGCGTTTTCATTTTGCAGCTCAATCCGCGATCCCACGTAAGCGCCGCTGGCGTGTGTCCCATGCCGACATCATGACGGCTGAGACGACAACAGCTGCCCCGGCCCAGATCTGCCAGCGTGGAATTTCGGCGAAGAACACATAGCCGAGCACTGCGCTCCAGATCAGCGCGGTGTATTCCGCCGCCGCAATGTTCTGAGCCTGCGCGCGCGAATACGCGGAGGTCAGCATGAACCACATCGCAAAGCCGGTCAGTCCCGTGAGCGCGAACAGCGGCAAGTGGTGCATCGCTGGGGTCACCCCCAGCCCGATCGCGAACGGCACAAGATAGATCGCCGGAAACAGGTTGCTCAGGAAAGCTGTCGTCACCGGATGGTCCTTCCGCGCCAGCTGTCGCAGCAGCACCATCGACAGGGCATAAAGCGCCGCCGCCACTACGCCTGAAGCGATGCCTTCCAGCCGCCGCGCCTGATCGCCTGCATCATCTGCGCCTTGCACCGTCACCAGAACGCCTGCGAACCCGACGACCAGCGCCAGCATTGCCGCCGGACGAACCTTCTCGCCCAGCAGCCAGGCCGCGAGTGGCGCGATCATCAGCGGCGCGCAGAAGATCAGCACGGTTGCTTCTGCAATCGGCAGGATGGTCAGACAGTTGAAGAACAACAGCGAGCACGCGGCGATTACTACCGCCCGCAACGCATGCCGACGCAATCCCGATGCATTCGGCAGCTCGAGCCGCATGGCCAGCACTGTGCCGCCCGAGAAGATGGAGCCGAAGACGTAACGGCTGGCGGCGATCAGCACGGCGCCGTAGGTGAACCCCAGCGTCTTCACCATCGCGTCCATCGCACAGCCCAGCATCACGCCGATCATGGCGAGTGCAAGCGGCGGCGATCGGCCGAGGAAACTGAGCGGAGCAGGGGCGAGCATCGCGCCAGACACCACGAAGCGCGCCCTATCTCAATCGCGCGTTTGATTGCATTGCCGCAGCGTCAACTCTTTGAGACTGTTCGTTTTCTCATCAAACTTGCGCGCACAGGGCAATTTAGGCATGTTCCGCCCACCTTTGCGGGCGGGCCAAGCGTGATTCAGGGCTGAATCACGGGGAAGTCGCCCATTTTCAATATGTTAAGAGGACTGCTTATGAGCGAACTTTCGCTTTGGCTTCCCATAGTCGCGGGCTTTGTCGCCGTGGCTTATGGGGTGATCACGACCCAGAGGCTTATGGCCCTGCCGACCGGCAGCGCAAAAATGCAAGAGATCGCCAAGGCGATTCAGGAGGGCGCCAACGCCTACCTCAATCGTCAGTATCGCACGATCGCCATGGTCGGCGTGCTCGTCACCATCGTCATCGCCATCTTTTTCCGCAACTGGGAATCGCCCATCGGCTTCGTGCTCGGCGCCGTTCTCTCGGGCGCTGCCGGCTTCATCGGCATGAAAATCTCGGTTCAGGCCAACGTCCGCACGACGGAAGCCTCCTCTAAGGGTCTCGGCCAGGGCCTGCACGTTGCGTTCCAGTCGGGCGCCGTCACCGGCATGCTGGTCGTCGGCCTCGCGCTGATCGGGCTTGCTGGTTACTACGCGCTCCTCACGCAGGTCGTTAAACCGACCGGCGAACGCGTCGTCGTCGACGCCATGGTAGCTTTCGGCTTCGGCGCTTCGCTGATCTCCATCTTTGCCCGTCTCGGCGGCGGCATCTTCACCAAAGGCGCTGACGTCGGCGGCGACATGGTGGGTAAAGTCGAAGCCGGCATTCCCGAAGACGATCCTCGCAACCCCGCCACTATCGCCGACAACGTTGGCGATAACGTTGGCGATTGCGCCGGCATGGCGGCCGACCTGTTCGAGACCTACGCGGTCTCGATCGTCGCCACGATGGTTCTCTGTTCGATCTCTTTCGCCGGCGTAACGCAGGGCCAGATGATGGCGCTGCCGCTTGTCATCGCGGGCGTCTGCATCGCGACCTCGATCATCGGCACGTATTTCGTCCGCCTCTCGAAGGACTCACGCAATGTGATGGGCGCCCTCTACAAGGGCTTCGTCGCCACCTCGGTCCTCTCGATCCCGGCGCTCTACGGTGCGCTCTACATCGCTCTCGGCGACCCGATGGCGACTTCGGTCACCATGTCCGACGCGCTCGGCACCACGATCCCCGTCATGAACCTGTTCTGGTGCGGTATCGCTGGCCTGATCGTCACGGGCCTGATCATCTGGATCACCGAATACTACACCGGCGTGGGCTACCGTCCCGTGCGTTCGATCGCGCAGGCGTCGGTCTCCGGCCACGGCACCAACGTGATCCAGGGTCTCGCAGTCTCGCTTGAAGCGACGGCTGTTCCAGCGCTGATCATCATCGCGGGCATCATCTTCACCTTCACCATGGCCGGCCTCATCGGCGTCGCCATCGCCGTTACCACGATGCTTGCGCTCGCGGGCATGGTCGTGGCGCTCGACGCCTTCGGCCCGGTGACTGACAACGCCGGCGGCATCGCCGAAATGTCGGGTCTTGATGATAGCGTTCGTGAAACCACCGACGCGCTCGACGCGGTCGGCAACACCACGAAAGCCGTCACCAAAGGCTACGCCATCGGCTCCGCCGGTCTTGGCGCGCTGGTGCTGTTCGCGGCCTTCACCGCCGACCTCGACTACTTCTCGGGTGCGGCTGGCGAGGGCTCGATCCTCGCGGGCGTCTCGGCCGACTTCTCGCTGTCCAACCCCTACGTCGTGGTCGGCCTGCTGTTCGGCGGCCTGCTGCCGTTCCTCTTCGGCGGCATGTCGATGATGGCCGTCGGCCGCGCCGCGCAAGCGGTCGTGGAAGAAGTCCGTCGTCAGTTCCGTGAGATCCCGGGCATCATGGATTACTCGGCCAAGCCTGATTATGGCCGCGCCGTCGACATGCTGACCAAGGCGGCGATCAAGGAAATGATCGTCCCGTCGCTGCTTCCGGTCCTGTCACCGATCGTGCTATTCCTCGTTATCTGGGGCATCGGCGCTGGCATCGGTCTCGACCAGGCTTCGGCTGTAGGCCAGGCGCTCTCCGCGCTCGGCGCGATGCTGCTGGGCGTCATTGTGACGGGTCTCTTTGTGGCCATCTCGATGACTTCGGGCGGCGGTGCGTGGGACAACGCCAAGAAGTCGTTCGAAGACGGCTTCCGCGACAAGGACGGCGTCGTTCACAAGAAGGGTTCGGAGGCTCACAAAGCCGCCGTCACCGGCGACACAGTCGGCGATCCCTACAAGGACACGGCGGGCCCCGCCGTGAACCCTATGATCAAGATCACCAACATCGTCGCCCTGATGATGCTGGCGGCTATGGCGGCCGGCGCGCACTAACGCTGTACTGATCTGGAAATGGAACGGGCCCCGGAGCAATCCCGGGCCCGTTTGTTTTCCGGCTGCACAGCGCGCCGCCCACCCGCCCACTGCTGACAGCCCCCCGTCAGCAAGCTCATGACCTGATGCGCTCTCAAGCTCGCGGGGGGCGCGCATGCATCTGGTCCGTTATCACGTGGCCGTCTCGCTCGATGGCTTCATCGCGCCGATCGACAACTCGACCGAATGGCTTGAGCCCTATGGCAAAGTCGCCATGGGCTTCATCGGTCCGTGGATGAAACAGATCGGCGGCATCATTGTCGGCCGCAGCACTTATGATCAGGCCATCGGTAGGGGCGGCTGGATGTGGGGCAAGACGCCAGCGCTGGTGATGACATCGCGCCCCGTCCTAAAGGGTCCACAGACAATCGATGCGTATGGTGGTGATCCCGCCATCGGCCTTGCCTGCCTGCGCAAGCGCATGTCCGAGCAGGATCTCGACGCCGACATCTGGCTCTTTGGCGGCGGCGTCACGGCCGGCCTGTTCCTGAAACACAACCTCATCGACCTGATCGAAGTCGCCGTCGTGCCGGTGGCGCTCGGACACGGCCGGCCGCTGTTCGCCGATGTCGAGACGCACCTTACCTTCGACCATGGAGGCTCGCACCCTATCGGCATGGGATGCGTCGTGAACATCTATCGGCGGATCGAGGCACGAAACAGGCTCCGTGCCTGAACGCCGCGTGTCTCATCGCTCGCCATCGGGGCTTTCGATATGCTCCGGCCTCAGTCCCATCGCAAACACCTGCGCGGGCATATCGCGCAGGAAGGGGATCGACTGGATGTGGCGCAGGATCCATGGCGGCCGCACTGTGCCGCGTGCGCTCAATGTGGGGGCGATGAAATTGTTCTGCGCAAACACCTGCACGGCCTGCACAACCTGCGTCGGCCACGCGCGCCGCTTCTGCACCCGCTGAAGGTCGTGCTCGCCGACCACGCTGTTGGCAAGCGGCAGCCACAACAGGTTCGCGGCCGCCACCGCATCTTGCACAGCGAGATTCACACCGACCCCGCCGATCGGCGACATCGCGTGCGCTGCATCCCCGATGCACAACAACCCCTCGCGCCACCACTGCTCCAGCCGGTCTACCCGCACGCTCAGAAGCTTCACATCATCCCAGCTTGCAACATGCCCCATGTGATCCGCGAACATCGGGGCCAGCTTGCCAATACGCGCGCGAAAGGCGGGCAGGCCCTCGGCGCGAATCTGATCCGCACTGCCTTTCGCAATCACATGCGCGCATTGCCAGTACGACCCACGAAAAAGGCTCACCAGCAGTCCGCCGCCAGCGATGAACGCGCCGGTCTCCTCGCCATCGCCCGGCTGGTGGGGCAGGCGAAACCAGAACACGTCCAGGGGCGCGCCAAGATCCTTCACCTTCAACCCGGCCCTCTCGCGCAGGATGGAACCGCGTCCATCGCATGCGACCGTAAGATGCGCCGCGATCTCGATCTCGCCTTCCGGCGACACTGCGCGAACGCCCGTCACCTGGTCGCCCTCTCGCATCAGATCGACCGCTTCCGTCTCCATCATCAGGTGAAAGCCAGGATAGCCGCGCGCCTTGCGCGCCACGAAGTTGAGGAACTCCCATTGCGGCGCCATCGCCATGAAAGGCGCCTTCACCTTCAGCCGCGTGAGATCGACCACGGGGATCGTCTCACCGCCGATGGTCATCCCGATACGCTTGGTCCGCGCGATAGGAAGCTGCAGGAATTCATCGAGCAGCCCAAGCTCGTGAAACAATTCCATGGTCGAGGGATGGATAGTATCACCGCGAAAATCGCGCAGGAAGTCCACGTGCTTTTCCAGCACGATCACGTCCAGCCCCGCGCGCGCCAGCAGGAAACCCAGCATCATCCCGGCCGGCCCGCCGCCAGCAATGCAGCAACGCGTCTCGACCTTATGGACCATGCGCGTCCTCGTCAGCCGCCGTACTGGATCTCGTTCCGGACCTTGTAGCCCGTGATCGGGAAGTCGGTGAAGAAACCATCGAGGCCGAGCGCGAGATAGCGTTTCATGGCAGTCTCAACCGGCTCGCCCTTCTTCGGCGGTGCATCGTCGCGGAATGTCCACGGGTGCACCATGATCCCCTTGGCGTGCGCGGCCTCGACGACGCCCGTGGATTTGCCATCCGCATCGAACAGCATGTTGAGGCTCGGTCCCAGCCCATCCCAGAACGGCGCGCCGGGCTTGGCCATAGCCGCATCAAGCCCCGCCTTGTCCGCCACCAGCATCACGACCGGCAGTTCGGTCATGCCGTTCATCTTCTGCACGAAGTCCGGCTCGAACGACTGGATGAAAATCGGCGAGCCCTTCGCGGCGAGGCCGTGCTTGTCCAGCGCCGCAAGAATCTTCTCCGCCATGTCCGGCTGGCCGACGCTCGCAAAATACGCGGGTGATTTCGCTTCCGGATAAACACACACCGGCTTGTCCGCCACCGTCTTGCGCGATGTCGCGAGCGCGAGCACCTCGTCGAATGTCGGGATCTGATAGAGCCCGTCGAACACTTTCGACCGTCCGGGGAAAGACTGCACCGCGCGCAGCGTTTTCAGCTCAGTCGCCGTGAAGTCCGACACCCACCAGTCATCGCGCCCGGCATATTCCGGATCGGTCGAACGCCGCTTGCGCGCAGCGAACTCCGGCTTCGATGTGATGTTGGTCGTGTTCGACAGATAGGTGTCGTGGCGCACCATCAGCACGCCGTCCTTCGAGAGCACGAGGTCCGGCTCGATGCAGTCCGCGCCATCGTTCAGCGCCCGCAGGTAGGATTCGATCGTGTGTTCGGGCAGGGCGCCCGATGCCCCACGATGCCCGATGATGATGGGCTTCTGATGACCAAGCGAGGGATACATCCACCCACCGGAGGCGCCGCTTGAAGTTGTCTCCCCAAGTGAGCCACAGGCCGCAAGCGCCAGCATTGGCGCCGCTACGAAAGTCGCAAGAATACGTGTGAGTTTCATGGGCGGAACCTTGCTCATCCCTATGGCGTATGTCGAGGGCATACCTCGCAGACAGTGACCGATTCTTGACGTGGCTTACACGAGAGAGCATTGGGGGCCGCTCATGAGCAAGCTCGGCGCCTTTATCACCCATATGGACGCGAAGGTCTGGCGCACTATCTGGGTGTCGCTGGCCCTGCTGGCTGGCGTCATCGGCATGATCGTCCTTGCCAGCGTCACCGGCTTTGCCGACCACATGGACGAGCAATTGCTGGACCTGCGGAACAGTCCGTGGGGCCTGCCCATGACGATCCTGCTGTTCAACGTTACCAGCTTCCTCGCCGCTCCTCAGTTCGTGCTGTTCGGCGCCTGCGTCGTGGCGTTCGGGCCGTGGCTAGGTTGCGCTTATGCAATGATCGGCACCATCGTCTCTGCCTGGATCCACTTCTATCTCGGCCGCTTCGGGGGCCATGCGCTCGTCGAGCGCTATGGCGGCGACACCGTGAACCGCCTGTCGCGTTTCATCGGCAAGAACGATTTCCTCGCCAGCCTGATCGTCCGCTCCGTCCCCACCGCTCCAGCCGTCGTGGTCAACATGGCCTTCGGCGCGAGCCAGGCCAATTTCTGGCGCTACACCGCCGGCGTCATTGTCGGTTCTATCCCAAAAATCCTGATCGTCGCCCTGCTGGGCCAGTCTGTCCTGTCGGCCATGGGCGGCGGCCTGATGCTCGCCATCGGCGGCGGCATTACCGTGGTCGCCATCTGGATCTCGGTCGCGATCGCCGCCCGCAAGGCCGTCAACGACGAGCCCGACCTGCAGAAACCGCCCCCCCCTTTTGCCGAGGCAGCCGATAAGGCCGCCGAGTAGACGAGCCGCTCAGTCCGGGATCGGCGTTTCCGGCGGGCAGGCGCTCCCCGCCGCTACGCCGAGGTCGGAAGCAAGCGGGCATTTATCCGAATAGCAGGCGTCGAGGACGTCGAGCATTTCACCGATCGCCATCTTGCCGGGCACAACTCCCAGATCGCGGGCCCTCGCATCGCCGCGCTGATTTACGCCCACCTTGGATGCGTCGACAGCGCAAGGGGTCAGCGGCGAGCCCGCGGTCGCGGTGTGCGTGATCCATTATTTCAGCATCGCTATCTTGCCGACTGTGACTTGATCGACTGCCGAAACGCTTCCCGCCACGCACGGCCGGCCGCGCGGACCGCAGACGCCAGCCGACCGCGCTGCAATGCGACGCCCAACGCTCCGACCACGATGACGCAATGTATTGCTATTCTGCTGCCGGCTTTCACGTTTTGCCGCGCACTGCCGACGACAGAAGCTTCGCTGGCAAGCGCTCCCTCAAGGCGCCGAACAATTCCGGGCGAGCACGCGGGCCCAACAATATTTCGCGATTTGGCTTCCAGTTGAACTGATCTGTCTCGACGGGAAGAAAAAAAGGTCCAATTTTCTGCGACTTGACGCCAACCCGCAGCCCGATCATAGAACATTCATGCGCGAACAGGGTTTCACCCTTCTTCTTTCCCTGCCGGGGCTGCTTAGCAGCCCCTGGGCGCGTTCGTGATCCGGGCATAGGTCCGCGGGTCGCGCGTCCAGGGGTCCAGAGCAAAGAACCCTCCGACAAAAAAGCCCTGACAGGACGACCCCGATGACCACCCCCACCCAGACCAATTCCGGCAAAGACCGCGTACTGATTTTCGACACCACAATGCGTGATGGCGAACAATCGCCCGGCGCTTCGATGACCCTACGCGAAAAGCTCGAACTCGCCGAACTGCTGCAGGAGATGAAAGTCGACATCTGCGAGGCCGGCTTCGCCGCCTCTTCCGAAGGCGACTTCCAGTGCGTCAGCCAGATTGCAGAACTCGCTAAGGACATGGCGATCTGCACGCTGGCCCGCTCCACGCTCACCGACATCGACAAGGCAGGGGAGGCGCTGCGCAAGGCGAAGAACCCCCGCATCCACACCTTCATCTCCACCAGCCCCGTGCACATGAAGCACAAGCTGAAGATGGGCCCGAACGCCGTGCTCGAAGCCATCGGCGCATCGGTCACGCACTCGCGCAAATTCGCCGGCGACGTCGAATGGTCCGCCGAGGACGCCACCCGCACCGAGTTCGACTTCCTCTGCAAGGCGATCGACGTTGCCATCTCGTCCGGCGCCACCGTCATCAACGTACCCGACACGGTTGGCTATTCGCACCCCGCCGAATACGGCGAGCTAATTCGCCGTCTGATCGAGAACATCCCGAACTCTGACAAGGTGATCTGGTCCACCCACTGCCACAACGACCTCGGTCTTGCCGTCGCGAACTCGCTGGCCGGTGTGATCAATGGCGCGCGCCAGATCGAGTGCGCCATCAACGGCATGGGCGAGCGCGCCGGCAATGCCGCGCTCGAAGAATGCGTCATGGCGCTGAAAGTACGCGGCGACTCGATGCCGTTCTACACCGAAGTGGTCACACAAAGGCTCGCACGCGCCTCCAAGATGGTGTCGTCGATCACCGGCTTTCCGGTGCAATACAATAAAGCCATCGTCGGCAAGAATGCCTTCGCGCACGAGAGCGGCATTCACCAGGACGGCATGCTGAAGAACCGCGAGACCTACGAGATCATGCAGCCCGAAGATGTTGGCGTGCCCTCGACCTCGCTTATCATGGGCAAACTCTCTGGCCGCAACGCCTTCCGCGACAAGCTCGAAGCGCTCGGCTACGTGCTGGAGCACGACGCGCTCAACGATGCCTTCAAGCGCTTCAAGGCGCTGGCCGACAAGAAGAAGCACGTCTTCGATGAAGATATCATCGCCCTTGTCGACGATCAGATGGCCGGCATGCAGGAACGCATCGCGGTCACCCGCCTGAAAGTCGTCGCCGGCACTGACGGTCCTCAGACCGCCGACATCGAACTCGCCATCGATGGCGACGTCCGCGCCACCACGGCCACCGGCAACGGCCCCGTTGACGCCGTCTTCAATGGCATCCGTCAACTTGTTCCGCACGCCGCCGTGCTCGAACTCTACCAGGTCAGCGCCGTCACCGAAGGCACCGATGCGCAAGCTACCGTCTCGGTACGTCTGGCAGAGCAGGGCCTCGTCGCCACCGGCAAGGCCTCAGACCCCGACACCCTCGTCGCTAGCGCTCGCGCCTACGTCCACGCCCTCAACAAGCTCGAAGTCCGCCGCGCCAAAGCGACGGGCGCTGCGGCGTAGCGCCGGCGTCTTTTCTCCCTCGCGCAAAGCGCGAGGGAGGGGGCATGAGTCTCGGGAAAGACCGAGAATTGCTTGGTGAGTTACGCCCCGTTTTGCCGGAAGGCTGCTGTGAAGACCCGGCGGAAACGCAAAAAATCTCGCGCGTAGTTTCAAACACTTGCCCGAAAGTTTCGGCCGCTCGGGGTTCGCCAAATCGGCCGGCCTCCCAGCGCATTCATGATCGCACCCATGAAACGCCAGAGCTTCCCTCTGCGGCTGCTGCGAGACGTCCCATCTTTGGTGGGTCTACTCGCCAGCTTCTGGGCGCTGATCACCTTCGCGATGAGTAGCGGCAACAGGGGCATGCGCGCCGACCCCGTTGGAAAACAGGTCCGCGATCGCGTCGCTCTGATGCTCGCCCACGCCGAAGCCAAACTCGATCAGGCCCTTTGGCGCCAGGCCTAGCGCCGTCTCGGCTGGCCTTCGAACCTCGTCGGCCTGCAGATCATCGCCCCAACCATTCTCTGGTCAGACACACAACAGCGCCTCGCCGCTTATGCGCATGCGTTCCGCGACATGAACCGCATCGTCGACGCTTACCTCGATGATCTCCGCAAACGCTACAGCATCGCCAAGCGCGATGTGACTGGCGGCTTCTGCCCCGGCTTCCGCCTCCGCTCTTCGAGCCTCGGCGGACCTGTCGTCGAGGAAGGAAACGCACACCATTCTCTTTCCTCCTCCAGCGCGTCGCGCCGGGGGTGGCATGCGCGCCCTTGCACGGATGACGAAGGGAGCAGCCACAGCTCGCGCGGACCTCCTCGCGCACTCGCCCCAAAACCAGCACTCAATCCACCTCAGCGCACATACGCCTGAGATCGCGGCGCCATGTCTCGCGTTGACTTTTCGCACCACCTCCACCACATACGTTCCACACCGAGAGCACACGCACATGAAGCCGTCGAAACCCGCCTAACCTCGCGCGCCGGGTCCACTCCAGCTTCCGTGTCCCTCATGTCCTTCATCACATTCGATCGTGTCGCGACGAAAGTTCCACCCGACCGCACCCTGTTCGAAAACCTCACACTCACCATCGGGTCTGAGCGTGTTGGTCTTGTTGGTCGCAACGGTTCCGGCAAGTCGACGCTTCTTGCGCTGATCGCGGGCCAGAAACGGGAAAGAGACGGCGAACCCGCATCCGGCGCCGTCACGGTGAACGGCCGCGTCGGCGAGTTGGCCCAGCGCTGGCCCCGACGACACGATCTTGCTCGCCGAAGCTCTCGGCGTCGCAGACGGCCTTGCGCGTCTTGCCCGTCTCGAAGCCGGCGAAGGCGGCGCCGACGACATGGCCGAGGCCGACTGGACCCTCGAAAACCGCATCGCCGAGACGCTGGCAAAGGTAGACCTCCCCGAACGCGATCTCACCCGCACCATCAAAGGCTTCAGCGGCGGCGAACGCACGCGCATCGCGGTCGCCCGCTTGTGGCTCGAAGCGCCCGACATCCTCCTGCTCGACGAGCCGACCAACAATTTGGACGCATCGGGCAGGGCGGCCATCCTCGCGCTGATCGACGACTGGCGCGGCGCGGCGCTTGTCGCCAGCCACGACCGAGACCTGCTCGAACACGTCGACAAAATTGTTGAGCTCACACCTGTGGGTGTCACCATCTTCGGCGGCGGCTGGTCGGACTTTGCCGCCGCGCGCGAGGCGCGTCGCGCAGCTGCGGCCGGCGCGCTTGACAGGGCGGAGGGCGATCTGCGCCGCGTGAAAGAACAAGTGCAATTGCAGCGCGAGATGAAGCAACGCAAGGACGCGGCCGGAAAGGCCGGACGCTTCGCCGCCGGGCAGAGCAAGATGCTGCTCGACTTCAAGCAGGATCGCGCCGAGGCCTCGCAGGGCGCCGCCAACCGCCTGGCCGACCGACAGCTCTCCGCCGCGAACGAAGCGCTGGATGACGCGAAAGCCCGGTTCGAGATTCTCGTGCCGCTAAATGTTGTCGCCCCCAGCGTCGGCCTGCCATCGCAGAAACTTGTACTTGATTTGGAGAACGTGACGGCCGAGGCCGGTGGTCGCCAGCTATTTGGCCCGCTCAGTTTCAGGGTCGTTGGCCCCGAGCGCATTCACGTCGCCGGCGGCAATGGCGCGGGCAAGTCGACCCTGTTGCGGATCATCACCGGAGAGCGCCCGCCTTCATCAGGCGCAATCCGCCGCCTTGATGGCCGCATCGCCATGCTCGACCAGTACGCCGACGCGCTCGATCCCGCCCTCACGCTGCTTGCGAACATGCGAGCCGCCAATCCAGAGCTGGATGATAACTCTGCCTACGCCGGGCTTGCTCGCTTCGCCTTCCGCAACAAGCTGGCGCACCAGATTGTTGCGACGCTCTCGGGCGGCGAACGTCTTCGCGCCGCGATGGCGTGTCTCCTTGCGGCCAAGGAACCGCCGCAAGTGCTGCTGCTGGACGAGCCGACCAACCATCTCGATATCGACAGTATAGAAGTCATCGAGCAGGCGCTGATCGCTTACGATGGCGCGCTCATCGTGGTTAGCCACGATCCCGTCTTCATCGAGACGATCGGCTGCGTACGGCAGATCAGGCTTTGACGCCGCCAAGCTCGCAGATGTGTTTCCACTCCGAGGCGGTGACAGGCTGAACCGACAGTCGCGAATTGTTGATCAGCACCATGTCCTTGAGGGCATTGTCCGTCTTCACTTGAGCGAGAGAAATGGCTGTTTTCAATGGTTCAATCGCACGAATATCCGGCGATACCCACGGGCCGCTCTCCGCGGTCGGATCAGGATACGCCGTCTTCACGACTTCGCTGATGCCGACGACGGCCTTGTCCACGTTCGAGTGATAGTAAAAAACGCGCTCGCCCGGCTTCATCGCCATCAGGTGCAGCTTGGCGCCGTGATTGCGCACGCCTGTCCAGGGCGTTCCTTTTTTTCCGGCCTTCACGAGGTCGTCCCACGAGAAAGCGTCCGGTTCTGATTTCACCAGCCAATAGGCCATGCTCTGCTCCCGCGCGTTATTCGGCGCTGCAATAGCAGGACAAGCGGATGAATCAAAACGCGGGCGCTGCCTCGTCGCGCGGAATCCAGACGGACCATCGTCAAGGACGATGACCCGGCCGGACCACCCCTCTGCGGTAAGCATCCTCTCTAGTGGACGCGTACCTCCATGTTCTGTGCTGCACCGATCCATGCGGAAACTTCGTGTAAGGCCGGGCTTCGCCGCGCGAGCCTGCGCGCTTCATTCACCTCGGCGAGCCGGCCGCAAAGCATCGCGGGATCCTTGTTCTTCAGGGCTTCAACCGAGGCGACGCCAGCGGCTTCAAGCAGCTGCGAGTATTCCTTGCCGACGCCGCGTACGCGCATCATGTCCGCCGTTCGGACCCACTTTGCGATCTGCGCTTCGCGCAAGCCTGTCATCGATGCGACCGAGCGTCTGTCTTCCGGCGTACCGCAGCGGCTGAGCAGCGTGTCGACAGTTTCGATCCCAGCTGTGTGGAGTTTGGCGCGATAAGTCGGGCCGATGCCTTCAACGGTATCAATGCGTGCGGTCATGATGTGCTTCCTGTCTTTTGCTGGCGCGCTGCAGGGTCGGCCAAAGGCGCGGGCCAATGGTCTCGGGGGGTCTGGCGATGCCAGACCTTGTCCCACAACACGATCTGATTGTTCGCCTCAGCATTGCGCGCTAGCGCTGCAACCCCAGAGTCGGGGGCCAAGAGGCTTGGGATCAACCCATTGAGTTGACTAAGAATTATGTAGCACAGCCGACCCGAAATGTAAAGGTCGGGCCCTTGGCGCAGCGTCTCAGGCAGCGTCTCAGGGCGTCGTCACGTCTTTGCCGTCAAGGCGTCTTGCGTCGCGCAGTCGCGGGAACATCCACGCCCAACTGCCCGCCACGATGATGGCGCCGACCCCACCGATGACGACCGCAGGAACTGCGCCGACGGCGCCGGCGCCGATCGCATGGGCCATGGTGCCCGCACGGAATTCGCCGAGCTCGTTGGAGGCGGAGACGAACACGGAGTTTACCGCGTTGACGCGTCCGCGCACGTCATCCGGTGTCCACAGCTGCAGCAGCGTCTCGCGGATCACGACGCTCACCATGTCGGCGGCGCCGAGAAGGATGAGGATGAGGATCGAGAACCATGCGACCGTCGAGAGTCCGAAGAGCAGGGTGAACAGGCCATAGAGCCCGACGCAGACGAACATGATTTTCCCGGCATGATCGCGGATCGGGAATGCCGCGAGCAGGGCGGCGGTGATGATGGCGCCGATGCCGGGCGCCGCCCGCAGCCAGCCAAGGCCCTCGGGACCGAGCTTCAGTATCTCCTCCGCGTAAATTGGGAGCAGAGCGATGACGCCCCCCATCAGCACGGCAAAGAGGTCGAGCGAGATGGCGCCGAGAATGACCTTCTGCTTCCAGATGAAACGGAAGCCCTCCAGCATGTTGGACAATGTCGGTCGCTCGCGCGGCGGCGCCGTGGGTGGTTTGGGAATCGCAAAGACGAGCACGGCGCCGAGCAACATGAAGACGAACGCAATCACATAGGCGACCTCGGGCCCGTGTCCGTTCAGGGCGCTGGCGAGGCCGGCTTGCCCCGAGCCAGCCAGCCAGCTCGTGAAGCCCGGCTCGCCAAGACCAAGCAGCAGGCCGCCGGCGGCGGGCCCGATAATCGTTGCTGCCTGCCATGCGGAGGAGTTCCAGGTGACGGCATTTGCGAAGTCATGTGTCGGCACCAGCGAGACGACCAGCGAGGACGACGCCGGGCCGAGGAAGGCGCGGGCGATCCCGAACACGACCAGCACGCTGAGCATCAGCCAGGCCGAGATCATTCCGGTGGCGGAGAAAAACGCCATCGCGGCCGCGCACACGGCAGCCAGAATGATCGACAGACCCATGATCATCCTACGGCCGAACTGATCCGCCGCCGTTCCGGTGACCAGAACCAGCAGCGCCAGCGGCAGGAACTGAACCAGACCGACCAGGCCCGTATAAAGCGCCGACTTGGTCAGCTCGTAGATATGCCAGATGACGGCGACCGACAGGATCTGCGCCCCAAATGTCGTAAACACGCGGGCGAGGAAGTAGAGCACAAAGGAGCGATGCCTGAAGGCGGCGAAGCGCGCAGGGCGACCCTCCATGGGCGCGTTTTCGGCGTTTGTTTCGGTCATGGGGAGGGCGGGAGGATGGCTGATAAGGGAGCAGGGAATCTCATCGGTCAAATGTCTTAGGCGCTCGCCGGACGCGGCTGGCAAGAGGGCAGTCGAAAGTTGGCGCGATTCGGCCGGGGTACGATCCGTCCCGGCAGTTTCGCCAATTCATCGAGCAAGCCGGGGTCCCAAATCCACTCACATGACGGAGTCGGCGCTTGGAACTATGCCCGGAATCTGTGCGAAACGCTCCGTTCCGTCTGGCGCTGTTTATTGTCAGACCCACTGACCCCCACCTATTGCGTTAGCTATTTTGAAAGACGAGACAGGGTATGGGGAGCAATTGAATCATCGCGCGCTGAGTCGGCGTGATTGGAGCCTTGAGGCTATGTTCGGCAAACTCTTCAGCCTGATGTCCACGGACATGGCGATCGATCTGGGAACCGCTAACACCCTGGTCTATGTGAAGGGTCACGGCGTCCAGCTCGATGAACCCTCGGTCGTTGCCTATGTGAACCAGAATGGCCGCAAGGTCGTTCATGCGGTCGGCAAAGAAGCCAAGATGATGCTTGGTAAGACGCCGATCTACATGGAAGCCGTCCGCCCGATGCGCGATGGCGTCATCGCCGATTTCGAAGTCGCCGAGGAAATGATCAAGCGCTTCATCCAGAAAGTGCAGGTCCGCCGCTCCTTCATCGCTCCGGTCATCATCATCTGTGTTCCCGCTGGCGCGACCCCGGTCGAGCGCCGCGCGATCCAGCAGTCGGCCCAGATGGCCGGTGCGCGTCAGGTCCACCTGATCTACGAACCCATGGCCGCCGCCATCGGCGCTGGTCTGCCGATCGATGAACCGTCAGGTTCGATGGTTGTCGATATCGGTGGCGGAACGACCGAGGTCGCTGTGCTCTCGCTTGGCGGTCTGGTCTATTCCCGGTCCGTCCGCGTCGGCGGCGACAAGATGGACGACGCCATCGTCAATTATCTTCGCCGCGAAGAGAACCTGCTGATCGGCGAGGCTTCGGCCGAGCGCATCAAGAAGGAAATCGGCACGGCGAAAGCCCCGGAGAACGGCAAGGGCATGTCCCTCGACATCCGCGGCCGCGACCTGATGAACGGCGTGCCCAAGGAAATCGAGATCACCGAGGCCATGGTCGCCAAGGCGCTCGCCGACCCAGTTCAGCAGATCGTCGAGGCAGTGAAGACGGCGCTGGAAGCCATGCCGCCGGAACTCGCCGCCGACATCGTCGACAAGGGTATTGTCCTGACCGGCGGCGGCGCTCTCCTCCGCAATCTTGACGTGGTGCTCCGTGAAAGGACCAGCCTGCCGGTCACAGTCGCGGAAGATCCGCTGAAATGCGTCGTGCTTGGCTCGGGGAAAGTGTTAGAGAATCTCGACAAGATGAGAGGCGTGCTGGCGCCGGAGGTCTAGGCTTCCGGCTGAAGCGCCGGACTGCACGGTCCGCTAGGAGCCAAGATGGCCTGGTACGGTAACAGACGATCCGGTCAGCCGCGCCCTGGCGCGCGGGCGGTGGTCGTCGGCTTGGGCATTGCCATGGTCGGCGCCCTTGCGATCCAGACATCATCGACCGTTCGCTCGGGCATCGACGCCTCGCGCCGTTCCATGGACGGAACGACCGCCAGCCTCGCTGGTTTCGCGTCGGGGCTTGCCGGTTGGTCGTTCGGCTTTGGCCGCAACCAGGAAGACGAGGCGCGGATCGCTGAACTCGAAACGGATGTTCGCGATCTTCATCGCTGGAAAGATTTGGCTGAGACGATGGCGCTCCGCATGGAACGCTATGAGAAACTTCTCGATCTCGTCGGCGAAACCCAGGGGCAGGCCGTGACCGCCCGCGTTGTCGCCGAAGAAAACGGACCGTTCGCCGCCTCCAAGATCGCCAACGCTGGCGCCTCGAACGGAGTGCGTGAAGGCTTTGCCGCTATCGATGAGCACGGTCTTGTTGGTCGCGTCGTCCGGGTCGGCGAGTACACCTCGCGCGTCCTGCTCCTGACCGACTTCGCCAGCCGCATTCCGGTGATGGGCACCAAGTCCGGCGACCGCGCTCTGTTGGTGGGCGACAATGGTTCGAGCGCACGATTGCTGGAGCCCGAAACGCCAGACCAGATCATCCCGGGTGAAATCTGGGTGACGTCGGGCGACGATGGAAAGATGCCGCTTGGCGTGCGCGTCGGCACAGCGCGCAAGGTTGGCGATGACTGGCGCATCGATCTTGCAATGGATGCAGGGCCGGTCGACTTCGTGCGTCTCGTGCCTCCGCCAGATTTTGCGTCGCCCGATCTCGTGCCCCCGTTGGGCGGCGTCGAAGAGAACACAGTCTCCACGCTGCGCACTGTCAGCGCGCCGGTCTCCACCCTTGCGCCACCGAAGCCTTCGGCCAGCGCGACGTCTGCTGCGACAACGCCCATAGTCACGCCTCCCGCGCCGACCGGAGGTCGCGAATGAGAACAGCGTGGCGCATCTGGGTGCTGCTGCTTGTCGTCCTCGCCGGGCTGACGACAGCGTTCGGCATGCATGCTGGCATGGTGACGCTGTGGTGGCCGATCGCCGGTCTTTGGCTGGCGGCAGGTCTTGCGGCGTTCGGCCTGTCGGTCTGGGTGGCTGGTTGCCTGATCATGCTCGGGCTGGCGATGGACTATATGGGCGAGGCCCCGCTCGGTGCTTGGCCGCTGGCGCTGCTGTGTGCTTATGGTGTTGCGCTGATAGCGTGGGACCGTCAGCCGCCGATTCCCGTCGTCGGCGCAGAAGCCATCGCCGTGATCGGTGGCTTCATCGCCGCCAGCATCGCGCTAGGAATTGCCGGAAGCATTGCAGGGCATCCCGGCTTCGCGCGCGGCGCCCTGACCGGTGACTTCATCATGACGGCGCTGCTCTATCCGATTGTACGTTTCGTTATCCTGCCCGCCAGCATCAGAGTGGCCAGACGATGAACCGCGACTGGAAGAATTCATTTCCCTCCCGCCGCATGCTCTTTCTTGGCGGCAGCGGCCTTGTGTTCGCGGGCCTGACGATACGCCTCGCCGAACTACAGCTCCTCCGGCAAGCCGAGTTTGAAAGCAAGGCCCGCGAAGTTCGCATCCAGCTCGAACCTGCGCCGCCGCATCGTGGAACCATCTTTGATCGCAGCGGCCGCGTTCTCGCGGGCTCCAAGCGCAACTTCTACGTCACCTTGCGTCCGGAAGTGGCTGGCACAAAGCCCGAAGAAATCGCTCTCGTGATTGAGCGTGTGGGTCGTCAGCTGCGTCTCAGCGACAACAAGATTCGCTCGCTCCTGCAGGATGCGACGACGCCGCCCGCGCACCGCGATATCCTCGTCGCCGACGACCTGACATGGGAAGAATTCGCGCAGGTCAACGTGATGGCGCCCGAACTCGCAGGCATCAGCGCCGAAGTGGGCGAGCTCCGTTCTTATCCGTTACAGGCTGCATTCTATCACACCATCGGCTATGTCCAGAAAGCCAACGAGGCGGACATCCAGCAGAAGATCAAGATCGAGTTGGACGCGGCAGGCGAGGCGATTGATTCCGAAACCGGCAAGGCGCGCGCCTCCGCCATACGCAGGCTCTATCGTCACCCCGCCATGCGCGTCGGCAAGCAGGGCATCGAGGCATTCGGCGAGCAGCAACTCAAGGGCGAGCCCGGCAAACAGCGCCTGCTGAAGAACGCCCTCGGACGCGTGATCGATCGTCTGCCGAGTGAGGATCTCAGCGGCACGCCGGGCACCGACGTCGTGCTGTCGTTCGATGCAGAGCTGCAGAACTTCGCCATCCAGCGCTTTGGCACGGAGGCCGGCAGCGCCGTGATGATCGACGTGGCGACGGGCGAAGTTGTCTGCATGATGACGACGCCCGCTGCTGATCCGAACCTTTTCGTAAGCGGCATTGCATCCGCTCCCTACCAGGCGCTTCGCGAGGACGAGAAGAACCCGCTTTATCACAAGGCCTATGACGGAATTTATCCGCCGGGTTCCACCTTCAAAACCATCGTTGCGGCTGCGGCGCTGGAAAGCGGCGCGATGGACATGAACGATACTGTCCGCTGCTCGGGGAAGGCCTGGTACTATAACCGTTTTTACAACTGCTGGCGCCCGGAAGGTCACGGTCTTCTCAACCTGCATCAGGGTCTGCAGAAGTCATGCGACTGCTTCTTTTACCATGCAGCGGAGAAGACCGGCATCGAGGCGATTGCAGACGTCGCCAAGCGGTTTGGTCTTGGCCACCGCTACGAGCTGGGGCTCACCGGCGGCAAGGCAGGCTCGGTTCCGAATGATGCGTGGAAGCGCCAGGTGATCGGCGAGCAATGGTATGCTGGCGACACGATCTCCGCCGCGATCGGGCAGGGCTATGTGACGGCCTCGCCCTTACAGCTTGCGGTGATGTGCGCGCGTATCGCGGGCGGCGCTGCAACGCCCAACCCGACCGTCATCGCCAGCGGCATCAAGGTGCCGGATTCCGAAATCACGCCGATGGGCACCTTCAAGCCCGGCGTGCTTGAGGCGGTTCGCGGCGGCATGTTCGCCGTGACCTCCGAGCCGGGTGGTACGGCTTACAGCTACCTCAAAGGCGGCAGCGTCGATCCCAACAGCGAGCTGCCCGCGCCCTACACCAACGCGCACATGTCCGGAAAATCCGGAACGGCGCAGGTACGCGTCATCCATGCGTCCGAACGCAATTCGCGTGGCGAGGCGATCAAGAACGACAAGCTGCCGTGGAAGCTGCGCGACCACGCGCTGTTCATCGCGTTCGCGCCGGCTGACAAGCCGCGTTACGCCGTCGCCATCGTGCTCGAGCATGGCGTTTCGGGCTCTGGACTTGCCTCGCCGATTGCACGCGACCTGCTGTTTCATGCGCTTAAATACGACACCGGCGCGAAGAAGCCCTTCATCCCCCAGTCGCGTGATCTTGCAGCCGCAGAAGGCAAGGCAACGCCGACATGATCATTCGCAAGGACACGCTGCTCTACAAGCTGAGCCAGCTGCACTGGTTCTTGTTGCTGACCATTGTGGCGATCGCGATGTTTGGAACGCTGGTCCTGTTTTCGGCCGGGTCGAGCGCCCACGACCTTGAGACGGGTTTGCTGAAGATCGACGCGACCTTTGCGATCGCTCACGTCTGGCGCTTTGTACTGATGCTGTGCGTGGCGATTATGGTGGCGCTGCTGCCGCTGCGTCTGTGGGCGGCGCTGGCCTATCCAGGCTATTTCATCGGCATGATCCTTCTCGTAGGGGTCGAGGTGGCCGGCAACATCGTCAACGGATCGCAGCGCTGGCTGACGATCGGTCCCCTTACCTTGCAGCCCTCCGAGCTGATGAAGATCGCCGTGCCGCTCGCACTCGCGAGGTTCTATCATCAGATGTTCGCGGCGGGCCGAAACAGCCAGTGGAACCATCTCATCGCTTTCCTGATGGTTGCAGCGCCCGTTGCTCTCGTGCTGAAGCAACCTGACCTTGGCACCTCGCTGATGATCCTTGGAACCGGCTGCGCTGTGATCTTCTTCGCGGGCCTCAGCCTCCGCCTCATCGCTTTGGTGATGGCGCTGCTCGTGGTGATGGCGCCGATTGTCTACTTCTTCGGGCTCCACGATTATCAGCGTGATCGCATCCACACGATGTTCGATCCGGACGCCGATCCGCTCGGCGCCGGATACCAGTTGCAGCAGGGGATGATCGCCGTCGGTTCTGGCGGGCTTGCCGGCAAGGGCTTCATGGAAGGCGCCCAGAAGGAGCTGGATTACATCCCCGAACAGCACACCGACTTCATCTTCACCATCGTGGCGGAGGAGTTTGGCTTTGCAGGATCGGTGGTGCTCCTCGCGGCGTGGGCCATCGCCATCGTGCAGGGTATGGCGATTGCGGGGACGTCTCGAAGTAGCTTCGGCGGGCTCGCGGCGTCAGGTTTTGTCTCAACACTGATGCTTTACGTGGGAATCAACGTCGGCATGGTCATCGGACTGCTTCCGGTCGTGGGCATACCCATGCCCCTTATCTCCTATGGCGGCACAGCTATTGTCACAGTCATGATCGGATTCGGGTTGTTGATGGCTGTACACCTCAACCGCGCGAACGATATGACCCTTCGCGGTATGCTCTGAGTCGGGCGTTTGCGCCGGGCCTCAGTTCGGGTCCGGACGGCCGGTTCAATGGGGCAGGCCCCATGGTGTAGGCTAAGGGGGTAGCGAAGTCATGACGATTGCCGGGCGGGTCGACCGCAAGAGTGAGACCTGGTCCTCCCGTTTCGGGTTCATCATGGCCGCCGTCGGTTCATCCGTCGGCCTCGGCAACATCTGGCGCTTCACCTACACGACCGGCGAGAATGGCGGCGGCGCCTTCGTACTCGCCTATCTGCTTTGCCTAGCGGTCATCGCGTTTCCGCTGCTGGCTGCCGAGTACGCAATCGGGCGCCGTTCGGGCCATTCGGCGGTCGAGAGCGTACAGGCGCTCGCGCGTGCCTCCGGCAAGAGCGAGCTCTGGGGCGGCGTTGCCTGGCTCGGCATGCTGTCCGCGTTCTTCATTCTTACTTTCTACTGCGTCGTGTCGGCGTGGTTCATGGCCTACATTCCCTCGGCCGTATCCGGCGCATTCGCCGCTGACGGCGGATCGATCGACGCATCGTTGCAGCGTTTCGAGCAGGTGACCTCGCGCGAGAACCTGCCGATGCTGCTGGTATATCTCGCTCTGTTCATTGGCGCCGCCGTCGTCGTCGTGGGCCGGGGCGTCAAGCGTGGCATCGAACGCGCGTCGATCATCCTGATGCCCGTGTTCCTTCTGGTGCTGTTGATCCTTCTGGGCTTTGGCATTGCCGAGGGCGCGTTCGACCGGGCACTCGGCTTCCTCACAGAGGTGCGGGCGCAGGACTTCTCATGGTCCATGCTGCTCGATGCGTTGGCCCAGTCCTTCTTTGCCACCGGCGTTGGCGCAGCGGTGATGATCACCTATGGCGCTTACCTGAAGACGGATGCGGATGTGCCGCGGTCCTCCGCAATCGTCGCTCTGGTGGATACTGCAGTTGCGCTAGTCGCGGCCCTTGTGGTGTTCTCGCTGGTATTCGCACATCGCACCGAGCCCGGCGCGGGCTTCAGCCTGTTGTTCGTCAACCTGCCCATCGGCCTCGCGCAGATGCCGTTCGGCAATGTCGTGGGCGGCGCATTCTTCCTGCTGGCGCTGTTCGCGGCGCTGGCCTCGTCGATCTCGCTGCTTGAAGTCGCGGTGTCGTGGCTGGACGAACGCACCGGCGTCACGCGCTGGGGCGCAGCGCTCGGCGTGGGCTTCGCGGTGTTTGTGATCGGGGCGGGTTATGTGTTCTCGCGCGACTACATCGGCTTTGTCGACTTCGTCGCGTCGTCGCTGATGATGCCGCTGGGTGGCTTCCTGATTGCTATCTTCGCTGGCTGGGTCATCGAGAAGAAGATGATGCAGGCCGAGATGGGCATGCCGTTCTTCCGCGTCTGGAGCGTGCTGGTGCGCTGGGTGATCCCGATCGCGATCGGCGTGATTTTGGTGCTTGGCGTATGGGAGAAGCTGCAGAAAGCTGGCGTTGCCTAACCCACCTTCTCCGCCAGCCAGTCACTCGCTTTGATCAGTTCGCTGATGATACCGAGCTCAAGCGACGAGTGGCCTGCATCGGGCACGATCTTCAGCTGTGACTTCGGCCACGCCTTGTGCAGCTTCCAGGCAGAATCCAGCGGTGTCACCACATCGTATCTGCCATGCACGATCACGCCGGGCAGGTCGCCGAACTTCGCGGCTTGCTCCAGCAGCCAGCCGTCCTTCTCGAAGAAGCCCTTGTTGAAAAAATAGTGGCACTCGATCCGAGCGAAGGCGTCGAGGAAGTCGACCTCGTCGAAACGCGGCGGACGTTGTTTCGGTCCCTGAATGGAAAGCGTCTCGCCCTCCCAGCGCGCCCACGCAGCAGCGGCTTCGGCGCGCGCCGTCGGATTATTGCCGGTGAGGCGTTTGTGGAACGCCTTCAGCAGGTCATCGCGTTCGGCTTCCGGGATGGGCGTCAGGTAGCGATCGAACGCATCCGGGAAGATGTTGCTGGCGCCTTCCTGATAGAACCAGCGGATCTCGTGCTCTGTCAGCAGGAAAATGCCGCGCAGCAGAATGCCGGCCACCTGCTTGCGGTGCATGGCGGTGTAGGCGAGGGCAAGGGTTGATCCCCACGAGCCGCCGAACACCACCCACTTCTTGATGCCGAGATGCGCCCTCAGCGTCTCGATGTCACGGACCAGGTCCCACGTCGTGTTTTC
Source organism: Caulobacterales bacterium (assembly GCA_038326205.1). Classification (GTDB taxonomy): domain Bacteria; phylum Pseudomonadota; class Alphaproteobacteria; order Caulobacterales; family Hyphomonadaceae; genus UBA7672. The sequence continues at coordinate 54,489 of JBBQJV010000017.1, forward strand.
ACGCAGTTCCGAGTGCGGTGTGGAGCGACCGCAACCGCGCTGGTCGAACATGATGATGCGGTAGCGACGCGGATCGAAAAACCGACGCATTTCGGGACTGGAGCCGCCGCCGGGCCCGCCGTGCAACGCAATAACCGGCAATCCATCGGGATGGCCGCTTTCCTCCCAGTACAGCTCATGGATGCCGCTGACGGTCAGGCGACCGGTCTTGCGGGGCTCCAGCGAAGGGTAAAGCGAGCGGCGCGGGCGATCTTCATTCATGGTTGCTTCATCTCCCAGCCGTCATCCTTGCGTCAAACCAATTCAGCGAGCGTTTGTTTTTTGCAGGCGACGCACCTATAAATGGCTGAGTTACAACGAACTTTCAGGATCGGGTTCGGTGGCGAAATCGCGTCTTCTCGTTTTGTGCCTTGTAGCGTGCCTTCCGGCCGCAGCCTGCGCGACAGTTTCTGTCTATGACGAGCCCCTGACCGCTGAAATTTCGCTGACACAGGATCAGTCCGACCTGCACGTCGCCGCTGAGGCATTCAATAAATCTGCCCGCGACCGGGGTCTGGCGTCCGGCGAAGCCAGCCTGGCCAGTCTCGCGGGCATGCTCAGTGGTAAACCTGCGGATACCAACGCTTACTGGCGCCGTATCGGCGCTGACAGGACCGCCCCCGCCACCGTCGTCACCAAGGTGCGTGACGACATGAACGCATCCGCCATGGGCCTGACCAATCTCGACACGATGGCGCATGCGCTGATCGACAAGGGTGATCCAGCGCGGCTGGACGTTTCCGCCTTCGAGGGCGCGCTCATCCATGCACGTCAGGCGCGAGATTCCTTCTCCGACGCTCTGGTGAAGCTGAACAAGCGCGCCAGCGCGGAGTACCAGATCACGCTCGAACTGGCCCCGCTGGACGCTGCGCTGGCCAAGGCACGCGTCACGGCCGACGATCTTGCCCAGGCGCGCACGGAGGCTGCCAGCCAGACGGGCGGCAGCTAGGTCTGTCTAGGAGCAAGGGCGGCCGACAGGCCAAGCAGTAGCCAGCCCAGAATGAATGCCGCCCCTCCAAAAGGCACCAGGAAGGACAATGCGTCGAGCGGCGTTGGCGTCATGGCAATGCCGCCCAGCATGATCTTGCCGATCTGCACGCCTGAAAACATCGGTACACTGACGATGAAGGCCCATCCGCTGGCATATTGCAGCCAGCTGCGGAAAGGCAGAATGGCAGCCAAAACAGCGGCCAGAACATGGGCAAAGCCATAGAGGAAGGCGCTTTGCCAGCGCGCCATCGCCTCCAGCGGCACGGAGTTGTGCCCGCCCGCCGCCCCAGCCGCCACCAGCAGAAGCCCCAGCAACGAAGCTGCGATGATCAGTGCACGCATAGATTTTTCCGGAACCGGAGCCTTTCCAGCAAGTAAACACCATAGGGTCGATTTGCGAAATGTGGCGAAGAACCTGCTGCAACCTTCAAGAGAACCGCGTCGCAAGGGCCCTGATTTGGTGTTTCCTATACGTTTGTCCGGTAAGACTGGCTGATGGCGATCAATTCAACACGTTTTCAGGTGGAGACCGCCGACGACGGGAAGCAAGTGCTTTTCATCGCGGGCGACTGGACCGTGTGGACCGTCACCGAGGTCGAAGAGAAGCTGCGGAACACAAAGATCGCCTACGACGCGATCCTCGACGTGTCCGAACTGGGGCGTATGGACACCTCTGGCGCGTATCTGATCGACCGCGCACTGGGCGCCCTCGAAGGCATCGACGATCCCATCGTCATCCGCGGCGACCATCCAACCATTGAACGCCTCATGACCAAGGTGCGCATAGCCAGCCCGGCTGCACCGCCTGATCCTGTCCACCAGCCCAGCCTCATCGCACTGCTCGACCGGGCAGGACGCGGCGCGGTCAACGCCTGGGAAGAGCTTCTCGGGCTCCTGTCGTTCATCGGAGAGACCATGGCGACGATGTATCGCCTGATCCGTCATCCGCGCCGCATCCGTTGGCGCTCGGTGGTCGCGATCATGGAGGATGTCGGCCTCGATGCGCTGCCGATTGTCTGCTTCCTGTCCTTCTTCATCGGGCTGGTTATCGCCTTCATCGGCGCCAACCTGCTGGCGATGTTCAACGCGTCGGTCTTCACCGTGGAGCTCGTCGGCATCGGCATGCTGCGGGAGTTTGGTGCGGTGCTGACCGCGATCCTGCTGGCCGGCCGCACCGACAGCGCGTTTACCGCGCAGCTGGGCGCGATGAAGATGCGTCAGGAAATCGACGCGATGCGCATGATGGGTCTCGACCCGATGGAAGCGCTGGTAGCGCCGCGCCTTATCGCACTCGTGATCATGACGCCGCTCCTGACATTTGCTGCGACCATTGCTGGCATCGGCGGCGGCCTGATGGCGGCCTGGGGGGCCATGGGTATCGGCCCCCAGATGTTCATCTCGCGCTTCCAGGAGGTTGTGCCGCCAATCCATTTCTGGGCCGGCATGATCAAGACCCCGGTATTTGCGCTCGTGATCGCCATGGTTGGCTGCCGCCAGGGTCTGCTGGTCGAGGGTGATGTTGTTTCGCTCGGCCGCCGCACCACATCATCGGTGGTGCAGGCGATCTTCCTTGTCATCGCGCTCGATGCGCTGTTCGCAATCTTCTACTACCAGTTGAAAGTATGACCGACGCCGCCACCTCACGCGACACGCCGGTCAATCCGGTCGCCGGCGATGACGATATCATCGTCAGCGTGCGCGGCCTCGTGAATCGCTTTGGGTCAAAGAGCGTCCACGAGGGGCTCGATCTCGAGATGCGCCGCGGCGAGGTGCTGGGTGTGATCGGCGGATCCGGCACCGGCAAATCCGTGCTGCTGCGTTCGATTGTCGGCCTGCACACGCCCAAT
>JBBQJV010000018.1:0-55967 GCA_038326205.1 Caulobacterales bacterium
CCGCCACCGCCACCGCCGTTGAAAGTCGGAGTGTGGATGATCTGCACGAAGCCTTGAGCGTCTCCCTGCAGTCTGGCCGTGCTGGCGTTGCTGGCGCTGATGACGTTGTCGAGGATAGAGAGGACGCCGTCGCCATCCGAGTCATAGCGGATAGCATAGTTCGCGATGACATCGTTGTAGACGGCAGTGTCAACGTCCGTGGCGCGCGTGTCGGGCGAACCGTCCAGATTGCCGAAGACGATCTCACGAAGGATGTTCGAGCCGGCCTGGTAACCTTGCATGAGTTCGACGTGCAACCAGGCATCACCGTCGATGATGTCGTTCCCGCCATTGATCAGAGCGGCGGGGGTAACCTGACCCAAAGCGGCTGCCGTCTTGAAGCTGTCGCCCGTGATACGGTCACTGCCGCCACCGCCAAGCATGATGTTGCCGGCCGAGTAATGGACGTCGGTTCCCGGAGCGAAGAAGTTGTTCGCCGCGCCGTTCCAGCTGTCCTGTAGGCCGAAGATAAGGCTCGTATTTGCCAGTTCGTTCAGCGGGTCGCCAACGAGAATCCTGCCCGCTTCCCCTTTTAGGTCGTCGTTGAATTTCGAGCCGCTGACCGCTTCCGTGCTGACCCAGAAGTCGCGCACTGCATCTCCTGCAGGCTGGTTAGCGTTCGGAATGAAGAGACGCGCGTTCTGGTCGACGTCGACGCCGTGCGTTTCCTTCTCGTACGAGCCCCAGTCGAAGCCGAGCTCGCCGAGGAATTTGTCGAACCCGCCTTGCCCGAGCATGATGTCGTCGCCCGAGAAGCCTTGCATCTTGTCGCCGTTCTCGCCACCGTCGAGAACGTCGTTGCCCGAGACCATCGGGACCTGGCCGGTCGGAGCGCCCTGGTCGCCGACCAGTCCGTCACCGCCAGCACCGCCTTCGAGCCAATCGTCGCCTTCGCCGCCGATGAGAGCGTCGTCGTCTTCACCGCCGAGGATGATGTCGTTGCCGAGGCCGCCATTGGCTTCATCCAGACCGGCGCCGAGATCGATGAAGTCGTTTCCGTCACCGCCAAAGACGATGTCGGCGCCGATCCCTGCGTTGATCGTGTCATCACCAGCATCGCCGTGGATGACATCGTCACCCGAGCTATCTGTGATGGTATCGTTGCCTGCGCCACCGAAAAGGAAGTCGTTGCCTCCGCCGCCGTCGATGATGTCGTCGCCCCCGTCGCCCCAGACGGTGTCGTCATCTGCCTGACCAGCAAGAAGCCTGTCGTTACCCTCGGTGCCGCCGAGCACCATCGTGTTACCGAAGAAGTTTTCGTCACCAATGAAGTGAACGGTATTGTCGGCGAGAACCTCAACCAGAAGTGCGCCTGTTTCCTTGTTGTGCAGCCAGGTCGAAGAGTCTGTGGCGATGCGGTTTCCGTTCAAATCCAGCAGGAAGTTGCCGGCCGCGTCTTTTTGGAAGTAGTTCGCTGACTCGACTACATATTCTGGCGTGAGGAAGATGCTCGCCGAGAGGTGCTTCACCTTGGTGTTTGCGGCGATGAGTTCGGCGAACGAGTTATTCTCGATTTCCGCACCGAAATCCATGCCCTCGATGCGCGGTAGGTAGTAGAGACGGTCGCCGTCCTGCAGCGACTCGAGCTGTGTTTCGAAGATGTAGTTGAATGTGGTGCCCAGAAGCGGACCGAACAGCGCTTGTTTCTCAGCAAGGCCGCCGACCCACAGGTCGACGGTGTCGAGGCCGGTGATCGAACCCGTGCTCCATTCGGTCTGCACCGCGAGGGCATTGTGAACGTCGTTCGCGTAAGCGCCAGCGCTGTGCATGAAGTCGAAGGCGTCCTGGACGAAGTCCGGGTTCGCCAGAACAACGGTGTTTCCAGCCGCATCGACGGCGGACAGACCGGCGTTGGGATCCGGGTTCGTCGTATTGAGCACGTTGAGTGTCAGGCCAGCGACTGTGCCATTGCCAGAGTCAACCGTGGCGACATGGCCCAATGCATCGATATAGCCGTAGTTGGTGTAGTGACCAGTCGCATCCGTGAATGCGAAGCTAGTGTTCTTGTTTGCAGCGTCGTGGAATTGCAAGTTGGTCAGACGGCTGAGCGCGTCGACGAAGAGCGGGGTCGTGGCGATCGAGGTCTGAGATTCGACGACCAGGTCGTAGGCCGCCATGCGCTTGTCGATCAGCGCCGTCTCACTGGTCACCGACTGGTGCGTGCCGTAGGCGGCCACAAAGTTGACTAGCGAACCCGGGTGTTTCAGGAACTGTCCGAATTCGTCCCAGCTGGCGTAAGGCTTGAGCTGGGTGTCATGGAAGGCAGCGTTGGTGGTAGTTGCCGTTGGCGCTTGATTGTACAGTTGGTTGCGCACCACGTTGAGCCCGGCGACGCCGACGTCACGGCCGCGCGCAAGGTTGAGCGAAGCTAGGTCGAGCGGTAGGCCGAGCAGGTTGTTGCGCAATGCGCCGGTGACGAATTCGTCGATCTCGTTGCCGACCTGGTTTGCCGAACCGAGGATGATCTCGCCAGCGGCATTGCCGCCCGCGGCCAGATAGGCAAGCGGGTTCGTGAATGCGCCGATCAAGCTGATTTCGTTGAGAACCGGGGTTCCGATGACATTTGCGGCGTTCGCGATGTTGGCGGTCGCGCCATTGGAGGCAGAGTCCGTCTGCAGGCCGGTCACAGCGTCGGTGAACGCTTTGTACATTTCGATCGTGCCGTTGAGCGGATCGTTGGGCCCGCCTTCGTGGATCACGTAGCGGTTGACGTTCTCGTCCAGCATGGAGTGGCCGAAGCGATAGACGACGTTGGCGAACTCGGAGGTGATGGCCGAGTTCAGCGTGATGTCGTTGTTGCCGAACAGGTGGATGTTCGGCGCAACCTTGCGGGCGAATTCCTCGAATACGAGGTGCTGGTACTGCGTTTCCGTACCGAACTTGGCCGCCTGGAAAATGCGATCGCCATTCCATTCATTGGCCTGGATGCCATCGGCAAGGTTGGCGCCCGGGAGCGTCCACTGCGCGGCAAAAGACTGGTCACCGTTTGCAAGTTGGGTGACCACCAGGTCCTTGATGACCTGGACGAGACGGTTGTGTTCGTCATGGAAGATTTCGTGGATGGCGGTGAGGCCGATATTTTCGTTCACGCGACCATCGCCTGCGATGTAGTGCGCGTTCAGCAGCTCGTTGTCATATGTCCCCGCGACCACGGCGGTTTCGCCATTGTCGATCAAGCCGTTGCCGTTGAGGTCGCCGTTGATGACGTTATCGGCGTCCGCAGCGAGGAAGCCCGGACCCTGGTGATTGACCGGATCTGCCGTTGCGTTGATGTCATTCAGGAAGGCATGGCCGGTGCGGATTGCCGCACCGGGGGCGCCGGTCGTTATTGCGGTGACATTACCGCTGCCGTCGATTGATCCGGAAACCGCCGTGTCATCCGCCGTGCCTGCCAGTCCGTCGGCGCCCACGCCGGTGACGATCTGAGCCAGGCCCTGCGCATTCGGAATGAACTTGCCGTAGTCGTCGACCTTGATCATCGGAAGATTGACTAGGTCGGTCGTATCGTTGAGCACGATGCCGATGCGTAGCGCGTTGGCTTTCACATCAGCCCAGGTCGCCATCGTGTGCGAACCATCAGCATTGACATGTGAGAGGAGGTTGCCGGTAAAGTATGGCTTGCCATTCGGAAGCGTGGCGTACTCGCGCAGGAACACCTGGTGCGAAGGGGCCGAGCCATACGTCTGGCTCTGGTCGACGAACGGTGTGATGGTGTTGCCCGCGAAGTGAATGTCGTCCGACGTGCCAAGGATGCCATCGGCGCCGGGCTGCACGCTTGCATTAGTCGCGCGTGTCAGCACCATGAAGGCGAGGCTGTCCGGCACTTCATCGCCGGTTCCGGCGATCCCGTCGGGGCCAACCGTGCGCAGCGGGTCATCAGCTGCGAGCGGCACGAAAACCGTGCCATTGCCGCCCTTGTTGATCAGGTCGAGGCCGTGATCGAAGAACTGGCCAAAGAATGTGAAGAGGCTGTTGAACGGCGCCGAGAGGCCTGCGTCCGGTGTGACGTTGTTGATGAAGAGGCTGCCGTCGCCGGCGACCGGGGAGGCCTGTGCCGGGTTGTAGATTTGTTTGTAACCGGTGCCAAGGACATCGAACGCTGCTTGCTGGGCCGCAACAGCAGCTGGGTTGTTGGCGGTCTGGTCGACGATGAGATTCGAGATGATGCGCGGAGCGGGATCGATGACAAAGTTGCCCGGGGATGTTGCTGCGTAGGAGGTGGTGACATTGGTGAGTTGAACGTCGTCAGCCGTTCCGAATAGTTGATCGGGGCCGGGGTCGACCGCAAAAGCTGCGAGCGGGCCGCTCAGCGTGGCTGCGCTGACCGTGACGGTCTGGAACAGCGAGTTGGTCGTGTGCGGGAATAGCTGATCGGCGGAGCCGAACGTTGCTTGTCCGGGCACGGAGTTGTTGTCGGTGCCGGCGACTTCACGGAGTCCGAACGCGAGGTGCGGGCTGACGGGCGGTTGGTTGTTCTCCGCCATTTTAATCTGCTCGAGAATGAACTCGAGGTCGGTGCGCGTAAACTTGACGGCCATTGTGGTCCCCACCAGCTAAATTAATATTTGGTGATAGAATGCAACAACGAGGCCCAAGCGACAGAACCTTCTCCATTCGCGTAAGGTCCAACGCGTGCATTGATACTTGTTGCTACGAGTTCATTTGCAATTGGAAATGCTCCGCGCAGCGCGCGACTCTCATTTCGTATCGAATGGAGTTTGCGCAGGCCGAATTGCGACGAACGAACAACTTATCGATCTGCAGGGCAATCGCGCTCGTGTTCGGCGTTTCCTTTACTCAGTGTGAATCGAATCTTTACGGAACATGAATTGAGAGTCTCGCACGTGGATGGATTGCGACTCGGCTCGTGCACACGAGTCGTAACTTGATGCGCGCTTGAGGCGCGTCGGGAACCGTTACCCTCAGGCGAATGCTATTCCGAGCGTCTGCGGCCGTCGCAAACTGCACCAAGGCGCAACGAGCTGGCACGACCAGATATGGTTCCGGCTCGCATTAACGTCTCATTCGCCAGAAGCTTGCGACGGGATGCCGGCGCCGCAATCGTCTACTAAAATCTGTGGAGTCCGTTCAGCTTTCCGATCCTGAACGGCGTGGCAGGGCGTCTGTTGGCGTGACGCGATCCCACGCCGTCCTAGACCACCCCCAAAAACCCGACGTCCGTCCCGCGCTGCGAAGTTTCCAATAGAAAAGAGAGTATCCGTAACAAACTTGGTCCCAATCCACGCGATATTTCAGCGGGCTAAACGCTCCACGCGTGTGGGTCTGGTATTTGCAGCTTACCGTTCGCGTGGTTAATCGCCTCGCGAGGGTGGAAAACGTGAACGGGCCAGAGCGCCAGGATCATAAAAGTGGCGCACAGGCGGCCGCACGGGACGCGCTTTTGCGCGCCCATTACGACGAATTTCGCAAAGTGGCCGGCCGGGTCCTCAATGGCGACGCCGCCATGCTGAACATCCAGCCGACAGACCTTGCCCACGAAGCGGTTATTCGCCTTTCGGGCCTCGACCGTCTCGACTTCAAGGGCCGCACGCACTTCCTCTCCCTGTCGGCGCGCGTGATGCGCCAGATCCTGATCGACGAGATCCGGAAGATGCGCGCCGCCAAGCGCCAGCCGCCGCCCGTCTCCACCCAACTCCCCTCGGAACTCGGCGCCCAGTCCATCGACCTTGAAGACCTCGACCGCGCGCTTTCTAAACTTGAAACCGTCGCGCCCGACTACGCACGTCTTGTCGATCAGCGTTACTTCGCCGGCCTCACCCTGGAAGAAGTCGCGGAGATCGACGGCGTCTCCGTGCGCACAGTGAAGCGCCAGTGGCGCGCCGCCCGCGCCTGGCTGGTAGCCGAACTCGGTCCGCGCTGATCCGATGGACGCCGGGCTCACTCGCCGCGCATTCGCCATCTTCGAGGAAGCACTCGAAACCGGCGACGCTGAGCGCGACGCCTATCTCGCAACCGCCTGCGCCGGCGATGCGGCCCTGCTCGAGGAAGTCCGCCGCCTATTCAACGCCGACGCCATGGCTGAACGCGCCATGCCCACCGGCGGCTTGCAACCGCACGATGAGCCTATGCCCAGCCGCATCGGTCGCTATCGCATCGTGGAGCGCATCGGGCAGGGCGGCATGGGCGACGTTTATGCCGGCGCTCGCGACGACGGTCTGTTCGAACACGCCGTCGCCATCAAGCGCGTTCGTCCGACACCCTTTGCCCAAGCGGCTCGCGCGTTGTTCGAACGCGAACGTCGCGCGCTCGCTGCACTCAGTCATCGCCACATTGCACAACTCTATGACGGCGGGGTCGACGATGGCGGCGCGCCCTATCTCATCATGGAGCTGGTGCGCGGCGTCGCCATCGACGACTATTGCCACGCGCGTGATTTTCCGCCGCGCCGCATCGTCGAGATGATGATTGCGATCTGCGAGGCAGCGCAGCACGCCCACCAGAACCTCATCGTCCACGCCGATCTCAAGCCCGCCAACATTCTGGTCAATGAGGTAGGCGATCCCAAGGTCGTCGATTTTGGTGTTGCACGCCTGCTTGGTGAAACCAGCGATGCTGGCCTTTATCCGCAGACGCCCGGCTATGCGAGCCCGCAACGCGAAGCTGGCGCCATGCCGACGCCGGCCGACGATGTGTTCGCCCTCGGCGCCGTCCTGCGCGCGCTTCTCACGGGTGAAGCGCCACGCAGCGCCGCACCGACACTGCCCGCATCGCAAGCCATCGAGCGCTCGGCCGTCTTCGCCGATCGCCCCTCGCAATGGCGCAACGCGCGCGCGCGCGCCGTACATGGTGACCTCGATGCCATCATCCTGCATGCGTGCATGGCCGAAGCCGAACAGCGTTACCCCGCCGCCGTGACGCTTGCCGCAGATCTGCGCGCGTGGCTCGATTTTCGCCCCATCTCCTCACGGACCAATGACCGCGTCTATGTCTTCCAGCAATTCGTCCGCCGCCGTCGATGGCGTGTGATCGGCGGTGTGGTTGCTGCGTTCGGTCTCATCGCCGCGCTCACCGTCACATCCATCCTCTATGCTCAGGCCGACAGCGCGCGCCGCGACGCTGAAACACGCTTCACCGAAGTGCGCTCGCTCGCGAAGTATGTCGTCAGCGATCTGTACGACCGCCTAGAACGCATGCCGCAAACGCTCGCCCTGCGCCGTGACGCAGCCCGTGTCGCCCAGCGATATATGGACGCCCTCGCAGAAACGCCCTCCGCGTCAGCCGTTGTCCTGCAGGAAGCCGCCGAAGGTCTCGTCCGCATCGCGGACCTGCAGGCTGGCCGTTCCCGCGCCAATCTCGGCGAAGTTGATGCCGCCCTCGAAAATCTCTCGCGCGCCAACCTCATTGCAAGCCGGATCGAAGTCCTGAAGCCCGGCGATCCTGGAGTCGCGGCCTTGCGCGCAGGTATCGAAATCCGCCACGCCGCCATCGCCATGAACTCGCAGCAGGACTTCGACACGGCAACGCGCCTGCTCGAAAGCGCGGGTCAGGATATCAGTGTGATTCCGGTGGGTAGCCCCGGACGCGCGGTGCTAACCGTGCAGCACGACCTTGAAACCGCCATTCTAGGTAACTGGAAAGGCACATATGCCGACAGCGTCATCCATGCCCAGCGCGCGATTGATGTCGCCACGGCTCCGCCCGCTGATCCGGCTGACGCACGCGACCTGCCATATCTTCTCGCCCGCGCGTGGGACGCCAAGGCCGAAGCGATCTACTACGAGAAGGGCGCCGCCGCTTCTGAAAGCACCTATCGCCGTCTAGTCGAGCTCACCTCCGCTTACGCTTCGCAGCACTCCGAAGACATGCTCGGCATACGGCTCGCCATCGAGGCGCACTGGGCGCTTGGCGTCACACTGCTTGGCATCGATCGCGCCAAGGATGGGTTGGCCGAGCTAGACGCCGCCTCTGCGCTCCTGCCCGTCCTGCTGAAGTTCCAGCCTGACGACGATGGCGCCAAGCGCACCCAGCACATCGTGCTTTCCGCGCGCGCGCAAGCTCTCGCCATGGCTGGCCGGTTCAAGGAAGGCGTCGCGTTGTTACGCGAGCAGGTCGACATCAGCGACGACCTGGTTCGCCAATCAAACAACCTTCCGGCCAGCGTCCGCTCACAGGCTGTCACCCTCTCCATGCTTGCCGACCTTTACGATGACAATGGCATCTACAAGGAATCCTGCCTCATCTACGCCCGCGCCGACGCCATCTTCAGCGATCTCGACAAACACGGCGAACTTTCCCCGATGGACCGCGACAGCTCACTAAAGATGATCCGCGAACGTCAGGCAAAGCACTGCACGTAGAACCCGCGCATTAGAAATCCAGCGCCAGCAGCGCGAACGTAGCTAGCCAGTGTTCACCCATGTAGTCGCCCGCGACATGCGGCAGGCTCGCGTCGATATGCCGGTCGGCCGCCTCACGTGCGCGGCTAGCCAACGGATGATCGCCCAGCCTCACCGCCAGCGCCCGCCAGCACCACGCCCGCGAAAAATTCAGCCCGTCCAGATGCGCGATCTTGCCATCCGTGCGGTCGCTCACTCGCGCCGGCGCAAACAGCGACACGGGATCGCCCTTTGCCAGCCGCGGCATGAACCGGCCTAACCACTCGCGGAACTGTGCAGCCGACAGCATGCGCCGCATACACTCCACCTCGATCAGCGCGGGCGACAGAAAGTCATCCTGCGAGGGCTCCCACGCCTGGCAATCGCGATCACCGCCATACCAGCCGATGGCTTTCGCCTGCATCAGCGCGAACAGGCGCGGGTCGAATGCATCGGCCCAGTCCGCCGCCATGCGTATCGCGAACGCGCTGGACGAGTGAACACCGGTGCGAACCGGATAGTCGGCAAGCGGCAGAAAATCGCGGAACCGTTGCGCAAAGCCCTCCGCCAGAGGCCGCATCGCGACCGCCGTCGCCGCAATCTCGCCCTCGCCATGCAGTTCCAGCTCTGCCTGCAGCGCCAGCAACCAGCCCCATCCGTAGGGCCGCTCAAACCCACGCGCCAAAGGCCGCGCCAGATAGGCCAGCTCTCCCGCCACAGCCGCCGTCGTGAAGCGCTCTGCAAACAGCGCATTGATTTGCGCTGCCGCACTCATCTCGGGATATCGCCGCACCAGCCGAGCCATCAGCCAGTAGCCATGCACGCAGCTATGCCAGTCGAACGATCCGAAGAAGATCGGATGCACTGACCTCGGCGTCACTGCATCCGCTGGTCCCGTCAGTACATGATCCATCTTGTAAGGAAACTCGCGGCTGACATGGTTCAGCGCTAGCCCCGCAAACTTGTCCGCAATTTCCGGCGTGAGTGTAGTCATGTGTGGAACGCCAGGAAATACATCAGCACGATATTCACTCCGAGCATTGGCAATGCAGTCGGTATCTGCGCGCGTATCACCCCGTTCAGCGCCGCCTTGCGATCCGGCAGGTCAAGCAGGTTGGCTGGCACCACATTGAAGTTCGCCGCCATCGGCGTCATCAAAGTCCCGCAGAAGCCCGCCAGCATGCCGATCGCGCACACCACGGCGGGATCGCCGCCGAAGCCGTGGATCAAGATCGGCAAGCCGACGGCCGCTGTCATCACTGGAAACGCCGCAAATGCATTGCCCATCAGGATCGTGAACAGCGCCATGCCGATGCAGTACGCCGCGACGGCTGCGAGCCGCGTATCGAGGGGGATGTAGTCCGCGAACAGCTTCCCCACCTGATCTCCGACGCCCGCCGCGAGAAACACCGCGCCGAGCGACGCCAGCATCTGCGGCAGGATCACGGCCCAGCCGACCGCATCAATCAATCGTCTTCCTTCCTGCAACGGCGCGAGCAGCGGAGGTCGCAGCCAGATCATGATGATCGCCAATGCGATCAATACGCCGATGATCAGCGAGATCAGCGTCGCCTGTTTCGGGTCCATGATCGCCACGCCAAGCATGGTGTTCTGCGCCAGCAGCGGTCCGCCCAACGCAATCGCCGGAATGACCAGCGCCGGCAGGAACAAGAGATTGCCTCGCCGCTCCGCACTCGCGCGCCGTTCTTCCGTCGTTGTCGTTTTCGCCTTGCCCTGTCCCAAACCAAATGCCGCGAGCACGACAAGGCCCAGCGCTACCAGCCCATTGCCGAGATCGCCAATGAGCGACCCGAACAGAAAGCTTGCGGCCACCAAGCCCCAGAAGGCTGCCGTGCGGAAGCGGCGCGGGTTCGATGCATCGATAGCCGACAGCACCGCGAAAGCGCCGAACACCAGGCCTGCAAGAATGTAGAGATGCGGAAGCGCGATCACGCTGCGCCCTCCACAGTCGCTGACAGCGTCCGCGCCAGGTGACGATCAAGTAGCCATAACCGGAACGAATGGATCAACAGCGCGCAGAGCGCCGTCGGTATCGCCCAGACCGAGAGCTGCAGAGGCGCAATCGTGATGCCATTGGTCTCGAGATATCCCACCATCAGCAGGATCGAGCCGATGGCGATGAAGATATCCTCGCCGAAGAACAGCCCGATATTGTCGACCGCCGCAGCATGGCTTCGGATGAGAAATCGCTCGCGATCAGGCAACGAACCATGCTTCGCCTCCGCCGCGCCTTCGGCCATGGGCGAAATCAGCGGCCGCACCATCTGCGCATGCCCGCCCAGCGAGGTAAGCCCCAGCGCCGACAACACCTGTCGCATGAAAAGATATACCCACAGCACGCCCGCCGATGTAGCCGCCGGTATGCGCGCGATCACCACCCGCGCGCGCTCCTGCAAGCCTGAGCGCTCCAGCAACCCGATCGCGATCAGCACCATCCACACCAGGCTGATGAACCTGTTGTCGTTGAACGCCTTGCCAAACCGCGCCAGTGTATCAACACCCGCCTGCCACATCATCACGAGATTGGCCTGCGGCGTCCACGCCGCCGCCAGCCCCGTGGTGATCGCCGCCGCCATCACCACCAGCAGCGGATTGGCCCGCACCACGAACCCAAACACCACAACGGAGATTCCCAGCAGCACCAGCATCAGCCACTCCGCTTGCCAAATCCGCCACCGCCCGGCGTCTCGATGATGAACGCATCGCCCGGCGCCATATCGGTGCGCGCCGTTGAAGCCAACTCCTCGACCTCGCCATCCGCGCGCCGCACAGCATTGCGCCCTGGCTTCCCGTCCTCGCCGCCATCGACGCCAAACGGCGCCGTCGTACGCCGGTTGGAAAGGATCGCCGCCGTCATCGCCTGTCGGAACCGCACGATACGCACCGCGCCATCGCCGCCACGCCATTGCCCCTCTCCGCCCGATCCACCACGCACGCCAAAACGTTCAATCAGGATCGGATAGCGGCTCTCCATGATCTCCGGGTCGGTCAGCCGCGAGTTCGTCATGTGCGTCTGCACCACTGACGCGCCCTCAAATCCCGGTCCCGCACCGGATCCGCCGCAGATTGTCTCATAATACTGGAACCGCTCATTGCCGAACGTGAAATTGTTCATCGTCCCCTGCGAAGCTGCCAGCCGTCCCATCGCGCCATAGAGCGCATCGACCGCCACCATGCTCGTCTCGACATTGCCTGCCACCACGGCTGCGCCGCGTCGCGGATTCAGCATGCATCCCTCCGGTGTGATGATGTCGATCGGCTTGAGGCATCCTTCGTTGAGCGGGATGGCGTCGTCCACCAGCGTGCGAAAGACATAGAGCACTGCTGCTCGTGCAATCGACGCCGGTGCGTTGAAATTGCCAGTGTCCTGTGCGCTCGTGCCGGTGAAATCCACGGTCAGGCGCCGCAGTGCCTTGTCGGGCCTGATCGCCACGCGGATGACCGCGCCATTGTCCATAGGCGCTTCGAACGATCCGGGCGCCAGCGTGTCGATCACCCGCCGCACATGCTCCCCAGCATTGTCCTGCACGTGGCGCATGTAGGCAACGACGCCATCGCGTCCGTAGTGCTGCACAAGACGCAGCAATTCCTCCGCCCCGCGGCGGCATGCTGCACTCTGCGCCTTTAGGTCAGCTAGATTGCGATCGATATCGCGGGCAGGGTATGGTCCGCTGCCAAACAGAGCGCGCGTCTCGGCCTCGCGCAGCCGGCCATCTTCGGCGAGCAGGAAGTTGTCGATCAGTACGCCCTCATCCTCGATGCACTTGCTGTCCGGCGGCATTGAGCCCGGCGTGATGCCGCCTATGTCTGCATGGTGGCCGCGCGCCGCTGTATAGAAAGCGGGCGCGTCTTCTCCTTCCAGCATCACTGGCGAAATCACCGTAATGTCCGGAAGGTGCGTGCCACCGGCGTGCGGTGCGTTCAGCATGTAGATATCGCCACGCCGAATGCCGCGCCCATCTGCGCTACGCTCGCGGATAATGGTGCGGATGGACTCGCTCATCGACCCGAGATGCACCGGAATATGCGGCGCGTTGGCGACCAGGTCGCCGCGCGAGTCGAATACCGCACACGAGAAATCCAACCGCTCGCGGATGTTTACGGATGCGGCGCTGGTCTGCAGCGCCAGCCCCATCTCCTCGGCTGCCGCCATGAAGCGATTGTTGAAGATCTCGAGCAGTACCGGATCAACCTGTGTCCCGATCACAATGCCGATCTCGGGCGAATCGACCCGCTGCAGGATCAGGTCGCCATCACCGCTGATACGAGCGCGCCAGCCGGGCTCGACAAAAGTCGTGGCGCCATTTTCCAGCACGAGCGCAGGGCCGCTGAACTCGGATCCGGCCGGCAGTTCATCGCGCCTGTAGACCGGCGCCGCATGATCGCGACCACTAATACGCAGCTGCACAGTCGCAGTTGGCTTCGGCGCCCCAACCGATGACGCAACAACGGCCGGCTCCGGGGTAACGTCATGCCCAATTGCTTCCGCCGAAAGCTTAGCCACCAGAATCGCGCGCGCCGGATCGAGAAACCCGAACCGGCTGAGATGCGCCGCATCGAAAGCAGCCTTCATCGCATCGACATCCGCCCACGTGATCGGGAGCGCGGCCTCGGCGCCGTCATAGCGCAGATAGGCCGTCAGTTCTGTTACATCGACCGTGATGCCACGCGCCCTCAAAGCCTCGCCCGCCTGCGTCGACAGCGCCTCCGCTCGCGCCGAAAGATCAACGCCCAAAACCTGTTCAACCGACACCTCCCGCATCGCTCGCAGGTCCGCGAGGCCCATGCCCCACGCCGACAATACGCCCGCCAGCGGATGCAACAGCACGCTTCGCGCACCGACTGCATCGGCCACCGCGCACGCATGCTGCCCGCCCGCACCGCCGAACGCACACAGCGCATACTCGCGCGGATCGTAACCGCGCTGGATCGAAATCTTTCGGATCGCCTCGGCCATGTGCTGGTTGGCGATGGCGATGAAACCTTCGGCAACCTCCTGCGGCGCCAGGTCAGCGCCCGTCGCCTGCTTCACCTCCCAGCACAGATCGCCGAAACGTTCGCCCACCATTTTGACGTCGAGCGGCCGGTCGCCCTTGGGCCCGAAGATCGCCGGAAAGAATTCTGGCCGCACCCGTCCCAGAAGCACATTGCAGTCGGTAATTGTAAGCGGTCCGCCGCGCCGATAGCAGGCCGGGCCCGGATCAGCGCCCGCTGACTGCGGCCCCACACGTAGGCGCGACCCATCGAAATAGCACACCGATCCGCCGCCCGCCGCGACCGTGTGAATCTGCAGCATCGGCGTTGTCAGCCGCACGCCCGCCACCACCGTGTCATTCGTTCGCTCGAACTGTCCCGCATAGTGCGAGACATCCGTCGATGTGCCGCCCATGTCGAAGCCCAGCACCTTGTCGAACCCGGCACGCTTTGCGGCTGCCGTCATGCCGATGATCCCGCCCGCCGGTCCCGACAACACCGCATCGCGCCCGCGGAAAGCCATCGCCGGTGTCAGCCCTCCATTGGACTGCATGAAGTAGAGCCGCGTTGCCCCGTCGAACGCGCTCGCCACTCGCTGCACATAGGCGTCGAGTACCGGCGAAAGATACGCATCCGCCACGGTTGTATCCGTGCGCGGTACATACCGCGTCAGACGCGAGACTTCCGAACTCACTGAAATATGCGCGAAGCCAACCCCGCGCGCGATTTCCGCGATACGTTGCTCATGCGCCGGAAACGCCCAGCCATGGATACAGGCAATCGCGCAGCTGGTCATACCGGCGTCACGCGCGCAAATCAGATGCGCCCGCACCCGCGCCTCATCCAGCGCGATCAGAACCTCGCCCTCCGCCGTGACACGCTCCCGCGCCTCGATCACGCGCCCCTGTAACTGATCCGGCTTCACAATATGTCGCGCGAAGATGTCCGGCCGCGCCTGCGTGCCGATCTCCAGCAGGTCGCCGAAGCCCTCCGTCACCACCAGGACAGTCGGCGCACCCTTTCGCTCTAGCAGGGCGTTGGTCGCTACAGTCGTACCCATGCGGATCGCCGCAATGTCGCCGCCGCCATGGTCCGCCAGTATGGAGCGCACAGCTTCCACGGCCGCATCCGCATATCGCCCCGGATTCTCGGACAGAAGCTTGCGGACGACATCGCGTCCATCGGGCGAGCGCGCCACGACGTCCGTGAAAGTTCCGCCCCGGTCGATCCAGAAGTGCCATCCTGCCATCGCCTGACTGTTGGGTTGCGCGATGGCCTTTGACAAGCCTGTCGGCCCGGCTGATCCTCCGGTTCGACGATGGAGCGCGCATGAAAAGATTCACCCTGATAGCCGGCCTTGTGATGCTTGCGGCATCCGCCGGCGCCGTGGCCACCCTCGCACAGGGCATGGGCTCCTCTGGCGTCATCCGTGACAACTGGCCGGTGAAGGGGCTCAGTGCGCCCGCCGAACTGATCGTCGATCATTGGGGCGTTGCCCACATTTTCGCGGGATCACAGCGCGACGCATTCTTCCTGCAAGGCTACAACGCCGCTCGCGACCGCCTCTGGCAGATCGACCTGTGGCGCAAGCGCGGCCTCGGCCTGCTGTCGAAATCGCTCGGGCCTGCCTATGTCGAACAGGATCGCGCCGCGCGGCTGTTCCTTTATCGCGGTGACATGAATGCCGAATGGAACGCCTACTCGTCCGACGCTCGCACCAGCGTCGAGGCCTTCACCGCCGGCATCAACGCCTTCGTCGCCGAGGTGAAGTCGGGTGGTAAGCCGCTGCCGGTTGAATTCCAGCTTACGCAATCAGAGCCGGAAGAATGGCAGCCGCAAGACGTGCTTCGTATCCGCAGCCACGCGCTCGTCTCCAACGTGACGTCCGAAGTCGCGCGCGCCCGCGTAGCTTGCGCGGCCGGTGTCGATGCCGATGAACTGCGCCGCAAGCTTGATCCTGAAACCCACAAGCGCGTTGTTCCCGCCGGCCTCAAGCCGTGCGACGTGCCAGCGGATGTGCTGGGAGACTATGTGCTGGCGACGCAGCAGGTCGATTTCCAGCCGCTGGTCGAGAAACAGCGCGCGGCCATCGACCCCGACAAGCAGCTCGCTGACCTGATGGACCGCCAGCTTAACGAAGGTTCGAACAACTGGGTTGTGTCGCCGTCAAAGACAGAGACCGGCCGCCCCATCCTCGCCAACGACCCGCATCGCCAGCTCGGCGTCCCCTCGCTGCGCTACGTTGTCGGCCTCAATGCGCCGGGCCTCAACATCATCGGGGCAGGTGAGCCCGCGCTGCCGGGGGTCTCGATCGGCCACAACGACGATATCGCATTCGGCATCACCATTTTCGCGATGGATCAGGAAGACCTCTACGTCTACGAAACAAGGCCCAGCGATCCCGACAGCTACCGCTACAAGGGCAAGTGGGAAAAGATGACCACGGATCGCCAGATGATCGAGGTCAAGGGCGAAGCGCCGCGCGAAGTCACCCTGAAATACACGCGTCACGGTCCGGTACTGAAATCGGATTCCACAAAGAATCGCGCCTTCGCCATGCGCAGCACCTGGTTCGAGCCGGGCGTCGCGGGCTATTTCGGTTCGTCCCGTCTGACGCACGCCAAGACGTGGGACGACTTCAAGGCTGCCAGCTTCGCCTGGGGAGCGCCGCCGCTGAACCTCGTTTACGCGGATACCAAGGGAAACATTGGCTGGGCCGCGTCCGGCCGCACGCCGGTGCGGAAGAACTGGGATGGTCTTATGCCTGTGCCCGGCGATGGCCGCTATGAGTGGGACGGATTTTTCAGACAAGACATGCTGCCCTCGACTTTCAATCCGCCTGAAGGATTCTTCGCCACCGCCAACGAGTACAACTTGCCCAAGGGCTATCCGGCCGAAGATCGCAAGGTCGCGTTTGAGTGGACCGATCCCTCGCGCGTTACCCGCATCAGGGAAGTGCTGGCCGCCGATCCGAAAGTAAGCTTGCTCGACTCCATGCGTATCCAGACCGACGCGACGAGCCCACAGGCGCGTCGCCTCGTCGCGCTGATAAGGGATGTGCCCGGAGGCACCATCAACATAAACGTCGATCACGCCATCAAGCTGCTGACCTCGTGGGACGGCAACGAATCTGTCGATAGCGTGCCAGCTACGATCTATGAGGTGTGGGCCAACAAATATCTCGGCAAAGCGATTGTCTCGAAGGTTACGCCGGCAGCCGCGCGCGACCTTGTCGGCAGCGGCCATCTCGAAGCGATCCTGACCTATCTCGAAATGCCCGACACAAGACTAGGGCCCAAGCCGCTGGAAGTTCGCAACGACATCATTCTCGCCAGTCTGAAAGAGGCGACCGACGAACTCGCCCAGCGCCTGGGCAACGATCCGATGCAATGGAAGTGGGGCCGCCTCCATCAGGCGAAATGGGAACCCGCGATTGCGGATCTCGCCGACCCGCAGCTGAAAGCGCAGATGAGCATCGGCCCGCTGCAGACGCCCGGTTCGTCGTCAACACCGCGCGCGCAGACCTATCGCGCCTCGGACTTCAACGTCATCGCGGGCGCATCGGTGCGCTTGGTGATGGATGTCGGCGCATGGGACAATTCGAAGATGATCAACACGCCCGGACAGTCCGCCGATCCCCACAGCGCCCACTATCGCGACCTATTCCCGCTCTGGGCCGAGGGTAGCTACGTCCCACTCGCCTTCAGCCGCGAAGCTGTCGATCGCGTTGCGGAACATGTGATCTCCCTGGCGCCCGCGCATTAGGCGGCCGGTTCTACTGGCGCGACAGATGCCCTCGGTGCTCGGGGGCTGCGATCGCGATGATCGCTTCTGCGCGGGCCCGCGGCGAGAGGCCTTTCAGCCTTGCGACACCATGTTCCGTGACGATGATGTCGGCCAGTTCTGCAGGAATTGAAGGGGCTGCAAGCTTCGGCACGATGCGAGACGCGCCACCGCCGGTCGACTGCAGAGCGATAATCGATATGCCGCCCCGCGACGCTGCAGCTCCGCGCATATAGTCGGGCGCACCGCCGACGCTGCTGACCCGCCGTCCTGCTCGCCATTCCAGGTTGAGCCCACCCTCGAGGTCCACCTCCAGCGCCGACCCGATCGACACGAATCCGTCGATGGCGCTAAGCAGTGCATGGTTATGTGTCACCTGCGCCGACCGGAAGACGAACCCCGACTGCGACAGCCATTTATGGAACTCTGCATCGCCCCACGCGACGCCGGTCACATTTTCTGCACCAGGATCGATCACCCCGGCGTCGCACAGCTGTCGATACTCGGGTGTGATGATACCGGAGTGAACGCGCAACCCACGATGCAGCCGCAGCGCTGCCATCGCAGCCGCGGGTGTCTCGCCAATGCCCGATTGTATCGTTGCACCATCCGGCACCAGCTCGGCCACCAGCCGGCTGATCTCCGCCACAGCCGGATTGTTGCGCGGCGCGGACGGCTTGGCGGCAAGCAGCGGCGCATTGATCTCGACGATCACGTCGAGCGCATCCGCCGGAATGTATTCGGCATACTCCAGCGCCGGCATCTGCCTGTTGACGAACGCGACCTTCCTCCGTGCATTACCCCACACCAGCGGGCCCATATCGCAGCAGAGGCTGAACGAGCAATTCCCGGCGCGATCCGGCGGCGCCGTGTGCAGAACAACCAGATCGAACTCCGACGCTGCCATCAGCGCGCCGATCTTTGAGTAGGGCATCGGCGTCACACGCGTCCGCCCCGTCGCGATGGACGGCTCCAGCGCTGTCGACGCCATGAACGTCCTGAGCTTCACGTCACCCGGCAGTGACCCGTAGTCGAGCTGGTTGATCCCCGGTATCAGGCACGACCACAACTCGACGCCGTTCGCGAGGCCAGGATTGTCGTGCAGCAGATTGTAGAACGTCTCGCACTCGCCCGGTCCGCCCTGGAAATAGACGCGTTGGCCCGGCCGCATGCCGCGTAGCACATCCTCGGGATAGCCGATCCTCACGCGAGCCCCGCCGCTTTCAGAAGGCGTCGCGCGCGCTCCACGACAGGCTGGTCGATCATCGCACCGTTGTGCGAGACGACACCATCCGCCCGCCCGTCCCATGCAGCCAGAATGGCCTGCGCCTCGGCAATCTCCGCCTCGCTGTGACCGAAGCACGTATTCAGCACGCCAACCTGGTTGGGATGGATGCACATCGCGCCCGTCAGCCCCATCCCATGCGCGCGTCGCGCCTCCGCGCCAAACGCCTCAAGGTCGGTGAAGTTCGCGATCCCGGTCGCCATCCCGATGCCCATAAGCCCCCGCGCCGCCGCCGCATACGCCACCGTCTGCGCCGCAAGGTCCAGCGACATCGCAGTCGGAGGCCGACCCAGCGACAGCGCAAAATCCTCGCTCCCGAGCGAAATGCCGATCAAGCGCGGCCCATCCGCAATCGCTGCAATCCGCTCCAGAGCGCGCGGACTCTCGATTACCGCGACCACACCGATCGTGTTCCGCTCCATGCCTTGCTCGAACTCCAGCGCATCCATCATCGCTGACAGGCTCTCCAGGTCGCTCGCGTGTTCGACCTTCGGCATCACGATGGCCCGCAGGCCATTCACGATCGCCGCTTCTAGATCATCGGCCAGCAAGGCAGGATCATTGTTCACCCGTACCGTCACCGTCGCGCCACTGGCCGCCAGATGCTTCACCGCCTCGGTCGCGTGCACCCGCGCAGCAGCCTTGGCTTCTGGTTGCGTGGAATCCTCAAGGTCGACAATGATCGCATCCGCCCCCCGCGTATGCGCCTTTTGCCAGCGCGTCGGCGCAGCAGCAGGAACAAAAAGCATCGAACGCCAGTTCGTCATCAAATTCATTCCGCTAAGCAACGCTGATCTTGCCACTCATGGCGACATAGCCATCGCCATCCGCCGCCCACACGTCGGCGCCGGTTGGCGTATCCACCAGATTCACGGTGAACGGCGCAAGGTCAAACACGGGCCGCCGCGCCTGGAATGCAAAGCCTGCCAGCCTGTCATGCGGCCGATGCCTGCGGAAATGATCGACCAGCAACGTCGCCAGCAGTGGCCCATGCACGACCAACCCGGGATAGCCCTCGTCCTTCACTGCGTAGTCGCGATCATAATGAATGCGATGGGCATTGTACGTCAGCGCCGAGAACCGAAAGAGCAGGGCGGCCGTTGGCTCAATTGCATGCGACACCTGCGCCTCGCGCGTTTCGCCGGGCGGTAGAGGCTGCGCATTCCCATTCTGCTCGCGAAACACAACATCCATCTCGTCCGTCACGCACAAAATATCGCCAGCAAAAATGTCGTACCGGATCGTTAGGAACACCAGCCGCCCGGTCCGTCCCGTTTTCTCCGACATGTTGGCAATCGTCGCTACGCGCTTCACGTCGGCGTCAAACGGTATCGTGCGATGAAACGTCACTCGGCTGCCCGCCGCCATCCGCATGGGCAAGTCGATCGGCGGCACGATCCCCGTCCGAAGCGGATGACCGTCACTGCCCATCTCGGCCTGCGGCGCCATCGGCGGAAAGCACAGCAGGTGACCCATCGGAGGAACCTCGCGCTCGACGTCGCGATCCAGCAGCGCCGCCAGCCGGTCGAACGGCCCACGTGCCGTGAAGTCGTGAGACGTATCGCTACGCCCGATCCAATCGGAAAAATTGACCGCGTTCATGGCCGCCTCATTGCGCGTTGATATTTTCGACCATCCGACGACCATTGCTGTCGACAATGAACAGCCTGCCGCTATTCGGTACGTCACCTACAATCGCCCGAATTGCCTCTGGCGTAGGCGGTTCAAACATTACTTACCAGCCTTTGGCCTCTTTTGTTGCGGTAACCTCCCAGGCGACGATTGTGTACTCCTCCGGGAAGCGCGTCTCAAATTCCGTTGGGGCAACAGAAACGGCGCGTTCCCGCACGTCGAGCGTACTTTCGCATCCCGGAACGCAGAAGAACAGAACGCCCGCAGTTGCTCTCGCTATGACTTGCCAACCACTCATCAGAACGATTTCGGCATCCCCAGCACATGTGTCGCGACATGGCTGAGGATCAGATTGGTCGAGATCGGCGCCACTTGATAAAGCCGCGTCTCGCGGAATTTGCGCTCGATGTCGTATTCCTCGGCAAAACCAAATCCGCCGTGTGTTTGCAGGCAGGTGTCCGCCGCATACCAACTGGCCTCCGACGCCGTCATCTTGGCCATGTTCGCTTCGGATCCGCACGGCGCCCCCGCCTCGTAAAGCGTCGCCGCCTGATCCACCATCAGGCTTGCAGCTGTCACTTGCACATATGCCCGCGCAATCGGGAATTGCACGCCCTGGTTCCCGCCAATCGGTCCGCCGAAGACGGAACGATCCTTCGCATAGGCCGCCGCGCGATCAACGAAGAACCGTCCATCCCCGATGCACTCTGAGGCGATGAGAATGCGCTCGGCATTCATACCGTCCAGAATGTATTTGAACCCTGCGCCTTCCTTGCCGATCAGATTTTCCACGGGCACTTCCAGGTTGTCGAAGAACAATTCTGTCGTCGCATGGTTCAGCATCGTGCGAACCGGCTTGATGGTCAGGCCATTTTCCTTAGCCTCGCGCATGTCGACCAGCAGCACGCTCATGCCATCCGATGTCTTGCCCGCTTCATCCCGCGGCGACGTCCGGCACAACAGCACCATCAGGTCCGAATGTTCCGCCCGACTGATCCAGATCTTCGATCCGTTGACGACATACTTGTCCCCAACTCGCTTAGCGAAAGTCTGGATGCGCGTGGTGTCCGTGCCGCTTGTCGGCTCTGTCACGCCAAACGCCTGCAGCCTGATCTCGCCACTCGCGATCTTCGGTAGCCACGTGTCCTTCTGCTCGTCTGACCCATGCCGGAGCAGCGTCCCCATCGTGTACATCTGCGCATGACACGCCGCACCATTTGCGCCGGAGCGATGAATCTCCTCCAGCACTGCACACGCCGCCGAAATTTGCAGACCCGCACCGCCGTATGCTTCGGGGATCAGGACCGAGAGCCACCCCGCCTGGGTCAGCGCCTTGACGAACTCTGTTGGATAGGCCCGCTCGCGATCCAGCGCACGCCAATACGGCCCGGGAAAGCGCGAGCACAGCTTCTGCACCGCGTCACGGATTTCTGCATGGCTCTGTGTCATGCCAGCAGTTTGCAACGCGTCGGCGCCCACGTCACCCTTTGCTTTTTGCGATTTCCACCGCACAAGGCGTTGAAAAGGGAGAGGTCACTCATGTCCGAACTCAACCTGCACAATCCGGTCTTCGCCACCTATGCCGCTGCGGCGAGCATCTTAATTCTCATGGCTGTGGCGATGTCATGGCTGACGGTCGTACGAATGATGCGCGCCAATGGCGGCTTCCGGAATCCGGAAGACACGAAAAAGACGCCGATGAACCCCACCCCAAATGCCAACCAGACGGCGCCGAACGAAAGCGTCGAACGCGTCCGCCGCATCCACCTCAACGTGCTTGAGAATGTCCCGTTCTTCCTCGCGGCCGGCCTGCTCTACGTGCTGACGGCCCCACCGCTCTGGCTCGCGCAGGCGCTGTTTTACGGCTATGTCGTCTCGCGCATCCTGCACTTCATCGCTTACTTCACCGCGCAGATCCATGAGATCCGCGCCACGTTCTGGAGCATCGGGTCCTTCATTCTGATCTACATGGCCGGCGCAACGCTTGTGATGGCGGTTGGCCACTAAGCCACAAGCGCTCCGCGACACCCTGTCCGCTCAAGCATCGGATCAAGCTGTGCCTTCGCCTCCGCAGGCAGCTCGGCGTACATCCGGCGCAACGTCTTCAGACACTTCACCTGATATTTGAAAGCGCCTTGTTCGTAAGGCAGGCCTAGCGCCTCGAAGGCGAACGTCTCTTTGCCCTCGGCGACCGCCTTCGCATTTGCCAGCAGGAACGGGAAATATACCTGGCCAGCAAATCCCAGCAGCTTCTCAACAATCGGTCCACGGACCTCACCAGCCGCACGCCATGCCCCTTCAAGGCCCGACATGTCGTCCATCTGCGCCAGCCAGCGGAAAGTCAGCGGCGCAATCTTCCGCATCAACCGTTCCGGCGTTGGGTCAACCGCCAGCTGCGAGAACTGTCCCATCCACCCGAACTCGGCCAGTGAAGGCTGGGTGCCGAACCAGAACTGCGAGGCCTTGCACTGCTCTTCCAGCATCGAGCACAACCACCGCATCGTCTCCTCGATCAGCGGAGCATTGCCCGGCGTGCACCCGACCAGCGCCATCCGCCCCATCTGCCTCGAGCGGAAGTGGTCTGCGAACTTCTGGATTTGCTCCATGCCGCCGCCGCGAAACCGATCATAGGCAAGCCAGCGCGACAGCGCCTCCTGATCCTCTTCATAGAACCAGCGATAGTGAAACATCAGCTTGGTGGCCCATTCGTCGCCCATGTCTTCGAACAGGCATGCGAGGAATTTGTCCGCCGGATCAGTCGGCACAATGCTGCGTTCCGCGTGGCGCTGTTCCAGCTCGAAAATCATCGGCGTCGAATCATTCCGCCATTCCCCGCTCGGGTACTGGATCACGGGGATCACCGGCGCTTTCACATTGCGGAGCACGCCTTCGGTATCCGGCCCCAGCGTCTCCCACACGTAGGGCAGCCTGCGATAGCGCATGATCGCGCGTATCTTCATGGAGTAGGGCGAGCCCAGCCCACCTATCACGCGGTAATGGTCCGACATGGTTGTGCCCCATCTGGTCTGGACGCACGCTCCAGAGCCTCGTAGAGGTGTACCAAGCAGTAACAAAACTGCAACGGTGGGAGACGAACATGAAGCGGCTTGCAATCGCGGTTTGCGCAGCGGCTCTGCTGGCAGGCTGCGGACCACAGACCCCAACTGCCTCGACCCAGACCGAGCAGACACCGGCGACACCGGAACGCCCCGCCGCCAATCCGCTGAAGAACGCCTACTTCGGCGACCTCCACCTCCACACGCGCAACTCGTTCGACGCCTATATCTTCAACGTGCGCGCATCACCCGAGGAAGCCTACGCCTACGCCAAGGGCGGCACGATCAAGCACGCCGCCGGCTTTGACATGAAGCTGAACTCCGGCCCGCTCGATTTCCTCGCGGTCACTGACCACTCGGAATATCTCGGCGTGCTTCCGGCCATCAATACGCCCGGCGATCCTTATGCCAGCGTGCCATACGCGAAAGACTTGTTCTCGACCGACCCCAAGCAGGTCAACGCCGCCTTCCGGAAGTTCGGCGACGCGCTCCGCACAGGCGCCCGGATGCCCGAATTCGCCGACCTGCGCACCGTGAAGTCCGCCTGGCACGACACGATCGACGCCGCCAAGCGCAATTACGAGCCCGGCAAGTTCACAACCTTGGTTGGCTACGAATTCACTTCCGCCCCCGACGGCCGCAACCTCCACCGCAATGTGATCTTCTCTGGCGACACCGCGCCGGAGCTTCCCTTCACCGCGCTCGAATCCCAGAACCCCGAAGATCTCTGGAAGTGGATGGACCAGCAGCGCGCCAACGGCTTTGAAGCGCTTTCCATCTCGCACAACGGCAACGGCTCTGACGGCACGATGTACGAGCGCACAATGTGGAACGGCAAACCGGTCGACCGTCAGTGGGCCGAGCTGCGCGCCCGCAACGAGCCGCTTACCGAGATCACGCAGGTGAAAGGCACGTCTGAAACCCATCCGCTGCTCTCGCCCAACGACGAGTTCGCCGGTTTCGAGATCATGGAGTGGTATATCGGCTCCACCACGCCGATCACGAAGTTCGACGGCGGATATGTCCGCAAGGCGATGAAGGACGGCCTCGAAATCGAGGCCAAGGTCGGCGTGAACCCCTACAAGTATGGCCTCATCGGATCGTCAGACACGCACAACGCCGCCGGCTCCTACGAGGAAGACAATTATCACTCGAAGGTCGGTATCTCGGATGCAACGCCCGAACGCCGCGGCTCCGCGCCGCCCGAAGGCAAGACCTGGGCGAACTACAAACCGGCTGACAACACCGCACGCTTCGCAACATGGGGCGCATCTGGCCTCACCGGCGTCTGGGCGCCGGAAAACACGCGCGAGGAAATCTACGCGGCGCTCAAGCGCAAGGAGACTTACGCGACGACTGGCCCGCGCATGAAAGTTCGTTTCTTCGCAGGCTACGGCATCGGCCCGCAGCAACTGACCTCGGATGAAGGCGTCAAGAACGCCTATGCCAAAGGCGTCAGCATGGGCGGCGACCTCATCGGCAAGGCCGATGGTAAGCCGGACTTCCTCGTGGTCGCAATGCGCGATGCCCGCTCTGCGCCACTGCAGCGCGTCCAGATCATCAAGGGCTGGCTCGACAAGAACGGCAAGGCTCAGGAGAAGATTTTTGACGTCGCCTGCTCGGACGGCGGGAAGGTCAATACCAAGACCAACCGCTGCCCCGACAACGGCGCCACGGTCGATGTGAAGACCTGCGCTTATAGCCAGGACAAGGGCGACGCGGAAATTTCCGCATCGTGGTCCGACCCCGAGTTCGACCCGAAGCTCAACGCCTTCTACTACGCCCGCGTGCTGGAGAACCCGACCTGCCGCTGGTCCACATGGGACGCCATCCGCCTCGGCATCGAACCGAACCCGGACCTGCAGAAAACGATACAGGAGCGGGCCTACACCTCGCCGATCTGGCTCATTCCCACCAAGGGCTAGACCAGATCAGTCATGGCATCCGGTGTGATGGGTTTCCTCAGGCGCGCAGTGCGCGAGCCGCTGGTGCATTTTCTTGCCATCGGCGGCGCACTGTTCGTCATCAACAGCCTGATCCACGGTCCTGATCAGGGACCGGAGAGCACCGCCATCGTCATTTCCGAAGGCCGTGTGAACCAGATCGCAGAGAGCTTCGTCCTGCTCTCCGGCCGCGTGCCCACGAAGGAGGAGCTGCAGGTCCTTGTCGACGATTTCGTCAGCGAAGAAGTCGGGTACCGCGAAGCCGTCGCCCAAGGCCTTGATGCCGACGACACCATCGTCCGCCGCCGCATGCGCCAGAAGCTCGAATTTCTCATCGAGGACAGCGCCGCCAACGAAGAGCCGATGCAAGCCGAAATGCTGGCATGGCTCGACGGTCATTCCGCCGACTACCGCTTGCCCGAACGACGTGCGCTGCGGCAGGTCCTGCTCAGCACCGACAAGCGCGGCGCATCGGCCGCAAATGACGCGCTTGCCGCGCTTGCCTCGCTCCGCGCCGGCGCCGATCCGGCAAAGCAGGGCGACGCCTCTATGCTCCCGCCAGCGCTCCCGCTCACAACGCAAGAAGGCGTCGCCGGCGAGTTCGGCGTAGACTTCGCCACCGCCGCCTTCGCCCACGCCGGCGATGACTGGTTCGGCCCCGTCGCCTCGCCCTTCGGTCAGCACCTCGTCTCCGTGGTCTCCGTCGAACCTGGCCGCGCCGTCACCCTCTCCGAAGTAGTTGACCGCGTCCGCACCGACATCATCGAAGAGCGCCGCAACGACGCCCGGGACGCTTTCCACGCCCGCATGCGTAAGCGCTACACCATCCACATCCAGTGGCCCGATCCGTGGAAGGGCCTCCCGGACACTCCAGATCCCAATCCGAAAACCAAACCGATCCCAGAGGTTGGCGAATGAGACGGTCTCTCGCCCCGATCCCCATATGGCTCGCAGCGCTCCTCGCGTTCGCGCCCGCCGCCGCTGCGCACGAAATCCGTCCAGCCTTCCTCCAGATCCACGAAGTCGAACCCAACACTTACGACATGCTGTGGAAGACCCCGGCGCAGGGCGAGATGCGTCTCGCACTCAACGTCATCGAACCGAAAGACTGCATCAAAGCCGGAGAGCCGCGCAGCTCTATGGTCGGCGGCGCTGTCCTGCAACACTGGCGCACCGTCTGCAACGGCGGCATCGTCGGCAAGCCGATCGAAATCGAAAACCTCTCCCACACGCTCACCGACGTCATCATCCGCTACGAACCGCTCGACGGTTCGGACAAGACGCTCCGTGTCAAACCCGACAACCCCGTCACCAAAATCCCCGCCGCACAGGCCTGGACAGAAGTCGCCAGCACCTACTTCTTCCTCGGCGTCGAGCACATCCTGCTCGGCTTCGATCATCTGATGTTCGTCCTCGCCCTGCTGCTGCTCGTGCGCGATGTCCACCGCCTCATCGGGGCCATCACCGCCTTCACCGTCGCGCACTCGCTCACGCTGGCCGGCACCACCTTCAGCTGGATCAAGCTCGCCAGCGCACCGGTCGAAGCTACCATCGCCCTCTCCATCATGTTCGTCGCTGTCGAGATCATGCGCCTGAGAGCAGGGCGCAGCAGTCTTACCGCAACAATGCCGTGGTTCGCTTCCTTCTCATTCGGCCTCCTCCACGGTTTCGGCTTCGCCGGCGCCCTTAGGCAAATCGGCGTCCCTGAAGACGCTGCTCCGCTCGCACTCCTTTTCTTCAACCTCGGCGTCGAAGCCGGCCAGCTCACCTTCATCGCCGCCGTCCTGACCATCATGTTCCTGTGGAAACGCCTCGCCCCCACCACCCTCACCACGCGCCTCGGCGACTACGCATGGCGCGCCCCCGTCTACGTCATTGGCATCACGTCTGCCTTCTGGTTCATCCAACGCACTGTGGTTGTGCTGGGGTTGTAAGCTTGGCCGCCCCGCGCCCAGTTGCCTCCCCCATAACCCCCGCTATGTTGCCCGCATTCCTAGGAACCCGCCCATGACAAAGCTCCGCCGCGCCGCCATCGTCAGCCCGCTCCGCACAGCGGTGGGCAAGTTCCAGGGCGCGCTCGCGCCGATGCAGGCGGGCGACCTCGGTGCAGTCATTCTCAAGGCTCTCGTCGAGCGCACCAAGATCGATCCCGAGCGCATCGACGATGTCGTGTTCGCCCAAGGCTATCCGTCCGGCGAAGCCCCCTGCGTCGCCCGCTGGTCCGCGCTCGCAGCTGACCTGCCGATCTCCGTCCCCGGCTACCAGCTCGACCGCCGCTGTGGCTCGGGCCTCCAGTCGATCATCGACGCCGCCATGTTCGTCCAGACCGGCGCGGCCGACGTTGTCGTTGCCGGCGGCGTCGAGAGCATGACCAATGTCGAATACTACTCAACCGACATGCGCTCCGGCGCCCGCTCCGGCTCCGTCACTATGCACGACCGCCTGCAACGCGGCCGCGTGATGAGCCAACCGACCAGCCGCTTCGGCGTCATCTCTGGCATGATCGAGACGGCAGAAAATCTCGCCAAGGATTACCAGATTCCTCGCGAAGCATGTGATGAATACGCCGCCCGCAGCCACCAGCGCGCCGCTGCCGCATGGAAGGACGGAAAGTTCGACAACGAGCTTGTCCCCGTCGCCGTCCCGCAGAAAAAGGGCGACCCGATCATCTTCAAGATGGATGAAGGCGTGCGCGGCGATGCCACCGCGGCCTCACTTGGTGCTCTTAGAGCGATCGAGAAGGGCGGGGTGGTCACCGCCGGAAATGCCAGCCAGCAGAATGATGCCGCTGCCGCCTGCCTCGTCGTCGCCGAAGACAAGCTCGAGGAACTCGGCCTCGAACCGATGGGCTGGTTCGTCGGCTGGGCCGCCGCCGGCGTCGAGCCGTCCCGCATGGGCATCGGCCCGGTCCCGGCAGTCGAGCGCCTGTTCGCCCGCATCGGCCTCAAATGGAAAGACATCGATCTCGTCGAGCTCAACGAAGCCTTCGCGCCGCAAGTGCTCGCCGTCCTGAAAGGCTGGGGCTGGCGCGATGACGATAAGCTCAACGTCAACGGCTCGGGCATATCCCTCGGCCACCCCATCGGCGCCACCGGCGGCCGCATCCTTGCCAACCTCATGAACGAGATGCAGCGCCGCGAAGTGAGGTACGGCCTCGAGACGATGTGCATCGGCGGCGGCCAGGGCATCGCTGCCGTGTTCGAACGGGCGTCGTAAGCTGCTCTCTCCGATGCAAATTCGGCGGAAAGCCAAAATTCTTGCACGACACTTTCAAGCGCTTGGTGATGAAAACGGTAGAAAGGCTCTTCTGCAAAAATAAATACCTGCAGTCCGCCGTCCTACTCCCACCTCAGCGGCGGCATAATGCGCCCATGACTCGAACGCAAACCCGCGCATACGGAGTTGCGATCTTATCAAGCCGCTAGCCTTTGCTGGAGGCGATGCCATGCGTGTTTGTCTGGCTTGCGCCCCACGTCGTTTTGAAGGCGAGGGCGATTTTCCATAGCAACACCCGTGACTGGCACACGGGCGAGGCGGACGAAGTTCAATCCTTGCGATCGAACGAAATCAGCCAGAAGGAACACAGCACAGACGCCGCTCCCCCGAACGGTAGAGCTATCGCATATGCTCCCATATGCGATACCCCTGACCGAACGGGGCAGGCGCTGCGCCCACTCACGTTTCGACATGAGCAATCAGGTGGGGGCGGCCCTCATCACACGCACCGTCAGGACAAGGCGATACACCGTCCCCCACCTGACCTGCGTTCTGCTGGCGTCACGCCCGCAGCTCCTCCCCGTTCGGGTGAGGAAAACCTCCGCGTACGCCTAACTCAGGCCGCGCACCTGACGCAAAACCAACCCCGGCCCAGAGCCGCAGGGTTTGCACTGCCATGCCTACTTCGCAGGATAGCTCGCAGCGTTAGCGCGTTCGCCCGTCCAGATCGCTTGTCCGTCCAGCGGATAGGCGGCCAGCACAGACGCTTCGAGGTTCATGTGTTTCTGGCCTTTCACCTCGAACAGCGCTTCGAAATCACCGTCCTTCGGCGTCTTTTTCTCGACCCGCGCCAATCGCTCCAATTGCGTCACGGCCTCAGCGACACCCATCACTGCGGTATCGCGCGAGCCCGACAGGATCACGATGCGATTGCCGGTTGGTCCGGCGAAGGTTGAGAAGAACCCGTAGTCGCGATACATCTCGTCGCTCGGCGCGGCGAGGAAGGCTTCGCTGTTATATGCGCGGCCGGCTTTCATATCGATGATCTGGTCATAGCTCTTGCCGAGAGCGAACCGGGAATTCGAAAACACCGGATCCCGCAAGGGTCCTAGTCCGCTCAGCAGCCCGACATAGATGATGTCGTCCGTCTTCAGCCGGTCGAGCGGCAGGTTCGACGACAGCGTGACCTGAACCTTTCGTCCCTCGCGGATCAGCGGCGCAAGATCAGCCAGAGCGAACGCCGCCGACGCCGGCAGGTATTGCAGCGCCACGTCGGAATAGCGGTCGAAATCTTTCGGGTTGCTCCACTGGCTGTTGGCCAGATCTTCCTTGCTGTTGATCGCGAAGTCCCGGATCAGGCGCGTTAGCTTCGTCCGGTCCTCGTACTCTCCAAACATGTAGTAATCGCCGACCACGATCAGCAGCGGTCGCTTGCTGTTGGCGATCCCCGACCACATGCCAGAATCTGACAGTTGGGTGGAAACGGCCGGGCCCCGGTTCGTCAGTATGGCCCAGGCCGCAATGTTTCCACCGATCGCCACCACGGCGAGGCAAGCGGCGAGCACGCCCCAGCTGATTTTCCGTCGTCGCGGCGCCTCGCTCGATTTTTCTGCGTCGACTAGCGTTTCGTTGGCGGCGCCCGCTTCCTTGCCATCAGCGCCGCTGCAGGCGATGCGATAATCGCCCTTCGGAATGTCCAGTCGCACGCCATTCGGCAAGCCGTGACGCAGGTAGAAATCGTCGAGCCGCTTCCGCAGCCGGTGAATGTAGACACGGGCGACCGGATCATCGCGCATCAAGTCGGGGCCCACCTTGCCGAATACGGTTAGGGCAATCTCCGCCTCCTTGGGCGGGCGTCCGGAGGGCGAGCGCTGAGCAAGGAACTCGAAAAGCTCAAGCAACCGGCCAGACGCGCCGAGCACGCCCGACTCGCGCACGCGTGCGATCTCCGCGAGGGTTGCGGGGGCGAGTGTTTCAGACGCATCGAGAGGCGTAACGGTCATGTAACGTCCAGCAAATCCGACCCTTAGTCTACCGTGCCCAGGGTTTGCAGTCTCGTGGTTGAAGCTTCACGTTGTCGGTACGGGCTGCATTTCCCCCGCCGGGCGAGACGGGCGTCACATGCGCCAGTCGCGAGACCGGCTCAACCTCGGTCGGTGGGTGGGGCGGGCCTGCGAGCGTGCTCCGATCCGAGCTCCCGGGCGATCAGGTCCTCGCGCACGGATTGCAGCGTCCACAGGACATTTTCCGCAACACGGCTGCTCGGATAGGTGAATGTGTTGATTGCCAGCGCCCGGGTCGCCATGGCCACCGTGCCGATCAGCCCACGCATTTCCCGGTTCGACTTCAGTCCGGCCTCCCGTGCCACGCCGCTGACCATCCGCACATAGTCTTCCGAAATCGTGCTCATCATGGGCGTCACGGCTTCGCGGATTTCGGGGTCGCTGCGGGATCCGATGCGGATCTCGTTCAACGCCATGCCCTCAGGCATGCGCTGGGTCGTGTAGGACAGGTCCATGATCCGCCGAAACCGGTCCAGGGCTAGTGGAACTTTCGCAAGTTCTGCCGCGCGCATCTCGTTCTGATTGGCATAGGCGAACTCGATCGTGCCGACGATCAGCGCCTGCCGTGTCGGAAAGTGGTGCATCATCGCCCCGCGGCTTACGCCGGCCACATCGGCAACCTTGATATTGGTGACGGCTCCATAGCCCCACTGATCGAGGCATTTGATGGTGGCTTCGAGAATCTGCCGGCGTGTCGCGGCCGAGCGGTCGACGTTTTTCCGGCGTTCCGCCTTTGGCGGCGACGTTTGCGCCACAGTGCGGGTGGCTTCAGTGCGCGTCGAATTCGCCATGTCAGCTGCCTCCTGTCGTGGCCCCACAACGCTCCCCATATTCGGCGTCCTTGCCGACAAGTACAAGAAGCAGATACCCGGAACTACAGGACAATGATTTGCAGCCCGCGCCGCGCAGGGATAAGGCTCTGGAAAAGCTACGGGAGCGAACATGGCAACGATAGAGCGCGTCGATCCGGCCGAGACCGGTCTCAATGCCGACCGCCTGCAGCGGATTCCCGCTTTCTTCGACCCCTATATCGAAAAGCAGAAACTGCCCTGCGTCGCTGTGCTGGTCGCGCGCGGCGGGCAGGTGGCGCATCTCTCATTTCAGGGCGCGACCGAGATGGGCGGTTCGCGTCCCATCGATGAAGACACGATCTATCGCATTTACTCGATGACCAAGCCCATCACGTCGGTTGCAGCGATGATGCTGTTCGAGGAAGGCGCCATCCGGCTCGATCACGAAGTCTATCGCTACATCCCAGAATTCCAGGACGTGATGGTGATGGACGAAGCCGGCGAGTTGCACAAACCGGCCCGCGCCATGACGGTGCGCGACCTGTTCCTGCACACGTCGGGCCTTACTTACTCGTTTATCATGCAGCACCCGGTCGATGCGCTCTACCGCAAGCAGAAGCTGGAATACACCAACTGGCAGGGTGACCTGAAATCCTTCTGCGAGGCGCTGGCCAAGGCGCCGCTAGTGTTCTCGCCCGGCGACAAATGGAATTACTCGAACTCCACCGATGTGCTTGGACGCGTCGTCGAAGTCGCCTCGGGCATGAGTCTCGACAAGTTCTTCCAGACCCGCATCTTTGCGCCGCTGGGCATGACAGACACCGGCTTCCATGTCCCCGCATCCAGCGTTGATCGCCTGATGGCGTGCTATTCGCGCAACCCCATGGATGGCGTCATCTCGCTGGCCGATGCTGCTGGCGCTGCGAGCAAGTACGCAAAAGCTCCCAACGTGTTCTCAGGCGGCGGAGGCCTTGCCTCCACCATCGGCGACTATTTCAAGTTCTGCCTGATGCTGGCCAATGGCGGTGAACTCAATGGTGTGCGCCTGCTGTCGCCCAAGACGCTCGAGTTCATGACAATGAACCACCTGCCGGACAACAAGACGCTCAAGGATATGGGTGACAAGACGTTCTCGGAATCGCGTATGGATGGTTCGGGCTTCGGCCTCGGCTGGGCCGTCACCACCGACGTCGTCGCGACCACGCAGCCCGGCTCGGCCGGTACATTCTCATGGGGCGGCATGGCGTCGACCTTCTTCTGGATCGACCCGGTCGAAGACCTGATCGCCATCCAGATGACGCAGCTGATGCCCTCGGGCGCTTATCCCATCCGGCCGCAGCTGCAACAGCTCGTCTACGCGGCAATTGACGAATAGGGCGCCCAATAAAGCTCAGGTGACTTTTGACCGCGCGTGGAATTCGGGCCTGTCCCAGGCCCGCGTTTCAAGTATGTCAGCCAGCTGATCCATCGCGTCCCACACATCGACAAACCGCGCATAAAGCGGCGCGACCCCGAAGCGCATCGCATCCGGGGCGCGGAAATCCGGGATGATGCCCCGTGCGATTAACGCCTGAACTATGGCATAGCCATTCTCGTGGCGCAGGCTGACATGGCCGCCGCGTTGCGCACCATCGCGCGGCGAGATTGTCGCCAGCCCCATGGCATCGGCGCGTGCGATGACGAGATCACCCAGCGCGCTGGTCTTAGCGCCGATCATCTCCAGATCAACGCTGCCGAAAGCATCGAGCGCGGCGTCCAGCGCGGACAGTGACAACACTCCCGGCGTGCCCGCCGCAAAGCGCGCAACGCCTTCGCGCGGCGCATAGGCAGGATTGAACGCAAACGGATCGGAATGTCCGAACCAGCCGGAGAGGGGAGATGACATGCGGTTCGCGAGGTCACCTTCCACATAGACGAACGCGGGTGCGCCGGGTCCGCCATTGAGAAACTTGTAGGTGCATCCCGTCGCCAGCCGCGCGCCATCTGCCGCCAGCTTCAGCGCGAGCACGCCCGTCGCGTGGCTGAGATCCCATACGATCACCCCGCCACTGGTTCGGGCGCTATCCTCGCAAGTCGCAACATCAACGATCTCCGAAGACCGATAGTTCACGATGCTGCGGATCAGAACGCCGCCCGTCTTTTTGAGGGCGGCGACGCTCTGGTGCTCGCCCACGCGCATCATTGTCGCGCCAGACAGGCCGGAGAGACCCTCCGCCACATACTGGTCGGTCGGAAACTCGCTGTCCTCGACGATCACCGTCCGCGACTTCGCCAGCGGCAGGGCTGCGGCGGCCAGCTTGAACAGGTTCACCGAAACGCTGTCCGTCACAATGACATCGCTTTCCGCCACCCCGATCAGCCGCGCCAGCTTCGCTCCCACGTTACGGGGCAGGTCGATCCATCCCGCCGTGTTCCACGAACGGATCAACCCCTCGCGCCATTCCTCGCGCGCCGTCCGCTCCACCCGCGCCAGCGCCGCATGCGTCGCTGGCCCCAGCGAATGGCCGTCGAGATAGATCACGCCATCGGGCAGCGCGAACTGCGCCCGCACAGGTCCAAGCGGGTCGGCGCTGTCCAGCGCTTCGCATTCTTGTCGCGTGCTGGCCTGTCGCGTGCTGGCCTGTCGCGTGAAGGGCGAGTGTGTCATGCGCCATCTGCGACGACACGGCGGATGCTTGCAATAGGGCCCATACCTTGCGACTTACGCTGATGCGTACGGCTTTCCTGATCCTCGCCCCTGTCATGGCATTGACCGCCTCGGTCTGCTCCGGTTCATCGCCGGCCCCGCTGCCGCAAACTCCAGCTGAGCAGAGCAGTCCCGTGATCCCAGCAAGGTTGATGACCTGGAGCGACCTGCTCGGTCGCGTGCCCGTTGCGCCTTCTCAAACGGTGCGATGGGGCGCCGGTGCGACCGATGTCGCCGATCTCTGGCTGCCCGATGGCGCCGGCCCGCATCCGGTCGTGATTATGGTCCATGGCGGTTGCTGGCAGAAGGAAATCGCAGACCGCACGATCATGAACTGGGCTGCTGAGGATTTCCGCGCGCGCGGGTTAGCCGTCTGGAACATCGAGTATCGCGGGGTCGATGAGGTAGGCGGGGGCTATCCCGGCACATTCCTTGATGTTGCTCACGCCGCAGACTCTCTGCGCGATCAGGCAGTGGCTCACAATCTCGACCTCACCCGCGTCGCGGCCTTCGGCCATTCGGCAGGAGGCCACCTCGCCATGTGGCTGGCTGCCCGCCCGCGCCTCCCGCAGGGCAGCCCGACGCGCATGGACAATCCGCTCAAGCTCATCGGCGTCGTCAATTCGGGTGGTCTCGCCGATCTGGCGGACTCGAAAGACGTGACTGATCGCAGCTGCCTTGCTGATATCTTCGACAAGCTCGTCGGTGATATCAGCGCGTCTCGCGCGCGCGTGTTGTCAGACACGTCACCCGCCGAGATGCTGCCGCTCGGTGTACGGCAGATCAGCGTCAACGGCCACGACGACCGCATCGCGCCGCCGGTGCTCGGTGAATCCATGGCGCGTAAGGCGACAGCCGCCGGCGATCAGGCCGAAGCCCAGGTCGTGATGAACACAGGCCACGTCGAACTCATCTCGCCGGGAAGCAGGGCATGGGATGTCGAGGTCGCCGCGCTGAAGGCGATGCTCGACTGACGCCCTACTACTTCTTCGGCTTGACCATCGCTACAGCCGCGCGCTTGTCGTCTTCGCGCGCACCCATGAGGATACCCGTGAGCCCGTGATTGCCTTCATGGCAGGCGTACTCATAGACATTGCCGTTGACAGCTGCGAACTCGTACTCGCCGCCCCAGGGCTCGGCCCATGTGTCCTTGTCCTGTACGTCGAAGGCATAGTGCATCCGGTCGGGCGCAACGCGGGTGAAGCGTTCCGTGACCTTCATGTTCGGCCCGCCGCCGCGCAGGTTCTGTCCCGGATGGAATCCAACTGTTTCGACAACCAGAGTGTCGCCATCCCACCAGCCGATGGAATCGCCCATCCACGGCTTGATGCCGTCCGAGCGATGTTTCGTGTTCAGCGGGACGATCCGCGCGTCGTGGACCATTTCCACCAGGATCACGACGTTGTCTGCGGTCTGAACGAACTGGTACGTGTTGTTATAAAGCTGGTCGGTCATCACCGGTCCGGACGAAATGCCAAAGCTCATGATGCAGCGTTCGCCCAGCGACCGGTCCTCGGGATTGTCAGCCGCGCCGCGCGTTGTGCTTTCCTCGCTCGACTCGACCACGCGTGTCCGAGCGGCTGCGGCAGCGATGCGTGCAGGGATACGGCCGTTCTTCGGATAGGTAATCAGCGACGTGCGGCCCTCGCCATTGACGCGCATGACCCAGTCGCCCGGATCGGTCCAGCCTGCATTGTAGCCGCAGGCCGCACCTCGCGCACCGCTCCGGCATTCGTCCAGCGTGTCGGGACCGTTGGCGATCTTGGCCCAGTTGTCCTGAATCTCTTTCGGCGTTCGCGCATTCTGGCGATCGTTGCGGGCAAAGGTGTCCTTCTCGATTTTCTGCATCTCCTCGGCGCTGAGGATCAGCTTGTCGCCGTCGGAGGCAGTGCGTTCAAGGTTGGTCGAAGTCGCGTTGGTCCAGACGCCGCTGAGGTCGGGCTTGCCGTTGGGCTGGCGCGGAACCTCATAGCCTGACCGCACAACTGGCGCGCTTGCCGGGCCGCCTGCCTGGGCACTCGCAACGCAAGGCAGTGTGGTAACGCAAAGCGCGGCAACGCCAACAAAAAGGTTACGCAGCCTGTTTCGCTGATACATGATGTCTCCTCCCGGCAGCGTTCTGATCGCGACGCTTTTCAGATGGAAGAAAGCAACATCTGACGGATCGAGGCAAGTAACGCCTCGGAGCGCAGCCACACGCACCCGCCTTGACGGCGCCTAGCGCTTATCGCCCGTCACGCGGACTATGACTTCCACCGAGCGGACCCGGGACCCGGCCGGAATTTCCGGCAGGCCTTCGACGCGGATCGAGTCGCCCGGGATATCGTGGAGGACGCTGTTTTCTTCGAAGAAGAGGTGGTGGTGGTCGGAGACGTTGGTGTCGAAATAGGTACGGTCCGTATCCAATGTGATCCGCTTCATCAGGCCCGCCGATACGAACTGGTTCAGCGTATTATAGACAGTCGCCAGCGACACCCTCACCCCGCTCTTGCGCGCCATTACGGCCACGTCATCGGCGGTCACATGGCGGTCGCAACCGTCGAACAACAGACCCCCGATGGCGACCCGTTTCGGGGTCGCGCGCAGTCCAGCAGACTGAAGGCGCGTCTCAAGTTTCATTGTTTGCTAGAATGGTTCTAGTTTGCCACGAAATCAAGCAGGAACCACTTCTTCGGCGAATAAACGCGGAAAAACATCGGTCTAGTGGTTTGCTGTGCACGACCAACCGATTAGGCGGTAGTCATAGCAATTGCGGGGCGATTTGCCTTCAGACACAAAAAGAGGGGGTCTTTCATGCGAATTTTCGCGGCGCTCGCTGGAATGATCCTGTTGGTGGCAGGTTGCTCATCAGTAACCCCGGCCATGCCAGCCCCGACAGTTGCGGCGACTGAGCGACCCGACGTGGCGGCGACGCGCGCGGCGGTTCAGCGCTATGTGGACAATAATCAGTTCTCAGGCGCCGTGCTGGTCGCGAAGGGCGGCAAGCCCGTCTTCCGCGAAGGCTTCGGTCTCGCCAACCGGGAACTGAACGTGCCGGTCGCCCCCGACTCGATCTTCCGCATCGGCTCGATTACCAAGCAGTTCACGTCAGCCTCGATCATGCAGCTGGCCGAGGCTGGCAAGCTGAGCATCGAGGACCCGATCAACA
The DNA here is from genome assembly GCA_038326205.1 of Caulobacterales bacterium. GTDB lineage: Bacteria > Pseudomonadota > Alphaproteobacteria > Caulobacterales > Hyphomonadaceae > UBA7672. The sequence goes on from JBBQJV010000018.1 coordinate 36,974, forward strand.
AATATTACGCGAACGCTCCGGCGGCATGGAGCAAGATCACTATCCGCCACCTGTTGTCACATCGCTCGGGCATTGGCGACTACACGGAAATTCCAGGCTTCTTCGAGAATCAGGCGGCGGAGGATCGTACGCCCGAGCAGATCATCGACTTGACGCGCGACCAACCGCTCGCTTTCGAGCCGGGCACAAAATTCGCCTATGACAATTCTGGCTATGTCGTGCTCGGCTACGTCATCGAGAAGGTGAGCGGGGAAACCTATGCAGATTACGTCACCAACCACATCTTCAAACCGCTGGGGATGAAGAACAGCGGCTACGAGGTTTCATCTATCATCGTACCGCATCGCGCAGCCGGGTATGGCGTTGAGAATGGTGTTTGGACCAACGCTCGCTATATCGCGATGACGCTCCCCTACGCCGCGGGCTCGCTCTATTCGACGGTCGACGATCTGCTGACCTGGGAGGAGGAATTCTTTGGTGACAAAGTCGTGTCGGCAGCCTCGCGCGCCGCGATGACGACTGATCAGGGCGACAAGTATGGCTTCGGACTCGTCATCGACGAACTCGGCGGCCACAGGAATATCTGGCATAATGGCGGCATCAACGGCTTCTCGACCCATATGAACCGCTTCGTGGACGATGGTGTCACTGTCATTGTTCTGGGGAACATCGAGAGCGCCAAGTCCGGCCGGGTTGCGACCGATATTTCGCGCATCTGGCTCGGTATTCCCGCGCCCGCCGCGCTTGTGCCGGTTTCCGTCGCGCCGGAGATTCTGGACCGCTATGTAGGCGTCTACGAGCTTCAGCCTGGCTTCAACATCACGATCACCCGTAGCGGCCAGACTCTGGTCGGGCAGGCGACGGGGCAAGGCGATTTCCCGCTTACGGCCACGTCCAATACGGAGTTCGAGCAGCAGCAGGCCGGCATCCGGATCGTGTTCCCGGCCGGGGATGGCCCAGCGCAATCCTTCACCCTGTTCCAGGGCGGCGAGCACGTCGCTAAGCGGATCGCCGCCAACTGATCATTACGTCCGGATGCTCACGTGCCTGTGTGGGCGATGACTGGGGCTTGCAAATCAATGCCAGCCAAAGATAGGCAGGCAGCAAGCCGCGCCCGGACGACACAAAAGGCGGGCGGCACGGGAGACGCGCTTTGAACTCTGCCTCCACCGGTCCCCTCGCGGGCGTCAAGATCCTCGACCTCTCGACGGTCGTGCTCGGCCCCTACGCGACCCAACTCCTAGGCGACATGGGCGCCGACGTGATCAAGGTCGAGAACGGCGCGGGCGACATCATGCGCCACGCCGGTCCATCGCCCGCGCCGGGCATGGGCGCCATCTACATGGGCTGCAACCGCAACAAGCGCGCGATGCTTCTGGACCTCAAGACTGCCGACGGGATCGAAGCCCTGCGCCGGCTCGTGAAGCAGTGCGACGTGTTCTTCACCAATGTCCGCATGGACGGTCTGAAACGGCTTGGCCTTGGCTATGACGATCTCAAGGCTCTGCGCGAGGACATCATCTATGTTCACTGCGCGGGTTACGGTGCGGACGGCCCCTACGCGGGCAAGCCTGCCTATGACGACCTCATTCAGGCGGGCTCCGGCGTCGCCGACCTGTTCCATGTCCGCGATGGCGGACCACCGCGTTACATGCCGGCGCTGATGGCCGACAAGGTCTCCGGCCTGCACGCCGCCTATGCGACCATCGCCGGATTGTTTGCAAAGTCGACATCCGGCAAGGGCCAGTTCATCGAAGCGCCGATGCTGGAGTCATTCACGGCGTTCAACCTCGTCGAGAACCTCTACGGCCACACCTTCCAGCCGCCGATGGCGCAAATGGCCTACACCCGTTCCTCCAGCATTAACCGCATGCCGTATCCCACAAAGGATGGCTACATTGGCATCATGCCGTACAGCGACCAGCAATGGATGACCTTCTTCGCTCTCGGCGGCCGTCCCAAGGTGATGACGGAAGATCCACGCTTCTCGACCTACAACGCGCGCACCGCCAATATCAGCGCGCTCTACCAGCTCGTCGGTGAGGTCGCCGCGACCAAAACCACGGACGAATGGCTTGACCTGCTCGGCAAGGCCGACATTCCGGCCGCACGCTGTGCCACGCTACAGGAAGTGCTGGAGGATCCTCACCTGCGCACCACCGGCTTCATCCACGAACGCGAGCACCCGGCCGGCTTCTCCTACCTTGCCATGCAGCATCCGGTGAATTTCGGCGGCACGCCCGCCGATATCCGCCGCGAGCCCCCACTGCTGGGCGAACACACAGTTGAAGTGCTGCTTGAACTCGGCTTCAGCCAAGGCGATGCAGAGCGCATCGCCGCCGACGCCGCTGCAAAAAGCAAGAAATAGACGCGCCTACGGCAAGGGATGCGCTAGAGCATCCACAACGGCATTGAGCAGCGAATCCTTGCGCCGCTCGAAATCCGGCAGAGCCTCGTAGGGCACGATCATCGGATGGGTTTTCTTCTTCGCATCCTTCACGCGCCCATGCTTCCAGCCATCGGTCTTTTTCTGGATCAGCCACTGGTCATGTTGTTCTGACGTCGAGGCGTTTGGATTGGCGAGGCGCCAGACCACTGACTGCACCGTCGATTCCTTCATCCACTTTGGCGCACGCGCCCATGCTGGGGCCGGCGTCTGGCCGTTCGCCCGCTGCCAGGCGCGCATGGCCGCATGGATCACCTGAGCGATCCGGCTCACAGCCGCATCGTCCAGCTTCATAGTCGATCGCTTCACTTAGCACTCCAGGCCAGGATCTTCATCAGCATGTCGGCGTCGATCCACACGCCAGAGTTGGCAAGGCCGATCGCGCCCGGGGTTGAGCGCGCACCATAAGCATGAACGCCGACAACTTGCGGCGCGCCATACTGACCCGCTTCGGACAGAACATAGACCGGCGCGCCGGACTGGCCAGGCGTCGTATCGGTCTTGTAGAACAGGCGGCCATTCTCGATCTCTTCGATCGGAGCAGCGTGGTGCCACAGCTGGGCAGCCTGTATCGGCGGCGTGTCAGCGACAGCGCCCGCCTGGCGTTCTTCCTTCATCTCGCCCGGATAGCCGGTGACATGCGCCCAGTTGAGCAGCAGGTCCTCGCGCGAGCGGGCGCCAAGACCGAACCAGCCGACTTGCTGGCCCAGCGGCTTGTCCAGTTTGATGACCGAAACATCGAAGCGCGGTGAGAAGCCGTTCTTCCAGTTCTCATGCACATGGACTTCCCGAGCCATGGCCGAGCCATAGGGGCGCTTCTCTCCACCGGCGCGCTCGACGCTGAGACCGGGGATCACCTCGATCTGCTGCGCCAGCTTCTGGAACTCGCGTGCGTAAGTGACGTGACCCGCAGTCAGGATCGTATCGGGCCCGATAAAGCAGCCCGTCCCCACCATCAGGCGAGATCCCCAACGCGCGCGGATCGCACAGATCATGCGCCATGGCGCCATCTGCGTGTCGAGCAGGCGGGTGCGGTTGTCGACGCCGATCACTGTTTCCAGCTGCGCTGCGCGGCGATCCTGATCCTTGGCCTTGCCGGGTGGATAGATCAGTTCGGAGGCATAAGCAGAAACGCCAGGGATGGGATCGCCAGCGAAGCCGGGAGCGATCATCGGCTTTGCGACGCTCGCGGGAACTACCAGTTCACCCGGATCAATGGCGAGCGGCGGAACGCTCGACATGGGCGCCATGCCCCAGTGCGGCGCGACGCCCGACGCTTCCACCGCGCCATTCGTCAGCGACGAGGCGATCGCTTCGCGGATACTGTCAATCCAGATGCCTTCGTTGGCGGCATACGTGCCCGGCTTGCCGTTCAACCGCTTCATGTCGCGCGCGCCGGCATGGTGCACGCCGAGCAAGGTGATGGTGTCGGCGTCGAATACCGGGCTGCCGGAATTTCCCTCCATCGTCGGCGTGCGGTAGTGCACCCGCACCGGGTTGGGCGGCACGCCCTGGCAGATGCGCTTGCCGTCCGCGCTCGAGATCGCGCAATCGACCGGAGCGTCATGATCGAGCAGGATGTTGTCGGCGAGTGAGAAGGACAGTTCCTTCGCCAGCGGGAAGCCGATCACATAACAGCGCCCGATGCCGTTATCGTCCTGCGCCCGCGGTCCCAGCGACACGCCCAATAGTTCCGACAACGGAACAGCGCCAGCGGGCAGGTCTCCCATCGGCTTCAGGATGGTGATGTCGTGGGCGTCGATGTCCGACTCCCATAGCACGCGCTCGAACTTCACCGGCTGGTCTTCCTGCTCGGTGTCGGACATGAAGATCGCGTTGCACAACTCGGGGCGTCGCGCGCCCATCGTGCCGCGTGTGGAAAGGACATGATTGTTGGTGACGATGACGGGTCCCGGCCCAAAGCTGTCGTGCAGCAGATCGCCGCGAATGGCAAAGCCCGTCGCCATGCCCTGCATCTCACCATTGCGGGGCCCGCTGATGCGGCACACGGCGCTGGAGAGTTGCAGTTTGCGGCGGATCGCCTTGCGGCCGATCGGGCTGTTGATCCCGTAAGTCTTCTGAAGAGCTTCGGGTGATGCGCCGGTTACGCCTGGTGCGGGCATGGGCATATTTGCAAGATCGCTGTCCACCAGCTTGATCTCGCGCGGTGTCATCCGCACACGCTCAGGCTGCAGCTCGGCGGGGGGCTTGTTGTTGGCGCGATTGGCGGCGGCAAGCTCGTCGACCTTGGCAAGCAGGGCGGCCTTGAGGATGCGCACTGGCTGGCCGCGGACCGGGTCATCGCCATTCAGCGCCCAGACCTGTTCAAGCTGGCGCAGGGCGGCGCCGAGTTCGAAGGAATCGATGCCAGGATGGTCGGCATAGGCGGCAAAAGCCTGCGTCGCTTCCGGGAAGCGCTCGAGTGCGATCAATGCTTCGCCCCGCGTCGCCAGCGCCCAGGGGCTTTCGCCGGTTGAACGGTTGCTGACATCAATGATCTCAAGCGCGAGCGACTTTGCTTCTGCAGCGTCTTCAGGATCGGCGAGCCTAGCTGCCTGCGCCATCTGCGCGACGGCCAGAGCATTGACACCTTGATATGTGGTCTCCGGCGTTTTTATCTCGGACCACACCTTCATGTAGGCGTTGAAGGAGCGCTGCAGGAACAGGCGCAGCACCTCCGGTTCAGTTCGCTGGTCCGGCTTGCTCGCTTCGATGAACATCTGCTTGTAGATGCGGCCGAGCAGGCCGAAAGCCTCGCGTACGTCGCCGGCCTTGTCTTGATCGAGGTCAGTCGTGCTGCCGACCAGAAGTGGCCGCACGAGATCGAGAGCGGTCTCGAAGACGCCAAGTTCAATCAGCGCCTGGATTTCGAGACGCCGGGTACGCGGGCTGTCGAGGCCGTCGGAATTCATCTCGGAGGTAAGGATGTAGAGATCGTCGAAGGCCCGGTTCTGCTTCAGTCGTTCGGCAAAACCCTTCAGCATTTCGAAGCCGGGGCGGCCCATCGTTTTGGCGCGGGCGACGACGTTCAGCAGCGCGGACAGCTGTGAGCTGGAGTCCGTCTTCCACAGCGCCGGGAACAGCGCATCGATCTCCGCGCGCAGGAGTTCCTGGTCGCGCGCGCCATGCGGCACGGTTGGTGTGTCAGGCAAGGGCGGAGCTGGTTGGTCAACCATTGCGGCCCTCCATCGATTCCGTGAAGGCGCTGAAGTCTGCGTCCGCCGCACGCAGGCGAACCGTGTCGAGCGTATTGTCGAGCAGTGCGCTTTCCGTGTCCTGTCCCGGTGGCGCGCCTGCCAGCAGCGGCGTCACGTAGGCCTTGAGCCCCGCCAGACGGTTCATCCAGCCGCGAAGGAAGACGCCCTGTGAAGGATCATCGCGCACGATCTGACGATAGAAGCGTTCGCGCGCCAGCAGCATGCCATCAACCAGGCCGACTGAATCCGCCGCGGCCGCTTTCAGTCGCGTGCGTGTCCGACCGCCCCAACGGCCATCGCAATCAAACGCCGCCATTCCCGCGCCCTGCTGCAGCAACCGGATCGCCTGTGCCGGGCCGTGATTGATGGCTGCATCGAACGACACGGCCGCCAGCGCTTCGTTCGGCATCTCGACGCACCGTGCTGGCCGCCAATAGCCCTGATAGTAAATCTCCGCGATCTGATCGCTGGTTATTTCCTTCGGCGACGCAGCATTGCAGTCGTCATCGGCGATCGCCGGGTTTTTCGCACGCAGATATTCGCGCCAGGTCTCGATGGTAACGCCCTTGTTGGTTGGACCACCGCGATCGGCGGCATGATCTACAAAACCACCCTCGTGTCGGAGCGACATCTGCAGGGATCGCTGAAATGGTCCTTCGGCCAGTTGCGGCGGCAGGTCGATAGACGCGGACTCTTCTGCGGCCACATCGTCCTGCATGAAAAAGCCGAGCGCGGATTCCATGTCGCCGATGTCACCAAAGTCTGCCGACTCCTGCCCCGCGAGCTCGGGGGCGAATTTCTGCTTGACGGCGGCGGTCAACTTCACGGCGTCGGCAGGCGTCAGGTCGGGCGAGGTCTGTGCTGTCAGTCGGAAATGATCGATCGCGGTTGCTACGTCGCCGCCCGCGATCTTAATTTCCCTGATGCGGTTCCATGCCTGCACCATGTCGGGCAGCGACATCCAGTCCGGCCGCGTCGTCTCGCACATCATCCTTACAACAGCGTAGGGCGAAGCGATGGGTCCCTTGGAGTTTTTGAGCTGGCTGGTGTGCGGATCAAACGTCAGCCCCTCCGCACTCTCCCCCGCTGCGATGAATGCAAATGTGCCGCTGGCCATTGGCGCGCGCAGTGTCTGCTGGTAGCGGCCAAGTGACTTCACCTTGTCGGAATCCAGCAGCTCATCGATGCTGGCCTTCACACTCCTCACAGCATCTGCGGCGCCCCTGGCTATGCCAGTGACACCAGCTGCGCCGGGGAAGATCTGGCTGACGAAGGTGGCGGCGGGGGAGGCGGCGACCTCTGCGGCGGCTTTCAGGATGCCTGCAAGGAAATCCTTTTCGCGAACCGTTGCGAGAGTGATATCGACATCGAGCTCCTCGCGCGCAATCACGCGGGGCACCAGCTGCAGGTCGACCAGCGTCAAGCGATCGTCACGCGCGAATATCGGACGGTCACTGCTCGTACCGGGATACAGGCCAAGCAGGCGTTTGCGGCCATTCTCACCATCGAATGCGCTGTGCGTAACGGATGCCCATACGACAGGTGCAAAGCGAGAAAGCTTGAGGAGGCCGTTCGCAGGCATATGGACCGCCAGCAATGCGACGGAAAAATAGTCCTGGTCCGGCCGGTAGGATGGCCCGGCCGGGCCGACTGGAACCATGACGAATTTGCCAGAGCCCCCCGGCATTGCGTGTTTCCCCTTTTTTGTTTCGGTTTGTTAGCATGCAGTTGCGCCACATTGTAGTGTTTGCGGCGCCTCGCGTTTGCTCCTAACGTCTTCCCATCCGCCTCGCGCGGGAGACCGGGGAACGCGAATGGCTGGCGCTCATGCCGAGGTGAGTGGACGTCCTGTCGGTGGGCGAGGGAAAGTATTCCTGCGCTTGCTGCTCGCAGCCGCCATTCTGTCGGGCGCAGCTGCGCTTGGTCTGGCGGCGATGGGATGGGTCGAAGAAATCGGCGTTCCTGAGACGCCGCTCCAGTTTGTCGATATCGTCGTGCGCACTGTGAAGGTGTTGCTGCTGTCTGACATCTACTACGATGTGGCTCCGGGAGCGAAATCCCTCGTCTGGCTTGAGCCAGCGCGCGCGCTCGGTGTCTTTGCGTCTATTGTCATCGCCATTCGGTTGCTGGCGCTCGCAATAGGATCAGGCGTAGCGGATATGATCTTCCGTTTTTTTGCGGGCGGTCATCATGTTATCATCGGCATGGGTCCGGCCGCGATGGAATACGCCGCGAACCATAACCGCATGTTCAAGAAAGGCGCGATTCATCTCGCCGAAGAGCGCCTGCCGACAGCCCAGCGCCTCGCCACGTTTGAGCGACGCGGCGCATTGAAGACCCAGCTGCGTCATGCGAGCGCCAAGCGTGCGCGCCGCGTCGTGGTCGATGAAGGCGACGATGCCGACACATGGCAGACCGCGCAGGTCGTGGCGCAGGAATATCCCAAAGCCGACGTACTCGCCCATATACGCGATCCATGGATTCGCGACCGGCTGAGCCGTGACCGCGCCAACACGTACCGCGCGACGCCTAAGCTGGCGCCGTTCTCATACTCAGGCGGTGCTGCCCGGCAGGTGATGCTCGCGCATCCGCCCTATCTGCTGGCGCAGGCGTTGGTGGCGTCCGTGCAGCACATTGTAATCGTCGGCTTCGGACAGGTTGGACAAGAGATCGCACGCGAATTCATCGTGACGTGCGTGATGCCGGGTGACGCGAAACTGATGGTCACGGTTGTCGATCCCGAAGCTGAGGGATCGCTGGCGCTGGATTTCAACGGCCGCCACGAAGAACTAGTCAAGCATGTCGACTTTGCTTTCATCTCCGGCGATTTCCGCCTCGCCGACACGCGGCCAGATGGGTTAATCCAGCGCTTGCAGAAGCGTGCTGCGATGGCGCCAATCTGCGCGGTCTATGTGGCCATCGATCAAGACCACAAGCCGTTGGGTCTTGCGTTTGCGATCCGCGCGATGGCGCTGCGCCATGGTCTGTTCATCGCGCCACTATTTGTCTGCGCGCAGCATGGTGCGGGACTTCCTCCCGTGCGTCATGGCATAGGTCTAGTGGGCGGACCCGCAGATGTTCAGGAAGAACGCGAGAAGCAGGCGACGGCCGAGGGTAAGCTCTGCAATCTGCGTGTTGTTTCGTTCGGCTCGTGGCCGTCGGCATTCGATGGCGCAGGCATGCTCGAGCAACCGTTCGACTATCAGGCGCGGCGCTATCACGAAGAGTATTCGCGCCTCTATGCGGACAACGAGCGCAAATCGACCGGCGCCGTTACCGCCACCGCAAAGTCGTGGGCGGAATTGCCAGATCAGTTGCGCGTGTCGAACCGACGGGCGGCTGCCCATATGCGGGCAAAGGCTTTCGTTGTGGGCTACGATGTCGGACGCTGGCTGTCGGCGGACCCAGGCTATCGCGAGACGCATGAACTGCCGCCTGCTGCTGGATCCTTCAGCACTCAGGCAGAGCCGCCCCCTGTCATGTCGCGGCTGGAGCATCAGCGATGGATGCTGGATCGCTTCCTCGATGGATGGCGGCCGGGCGGGCGCAGCGACTATTTCAGGACACGGAGAACGCTGGTGCCATTCGACCAGCTGGATCCCACCGAGATCGCGAAGGACAACACGGTGGTGGAAACGACGCGCGCGCTGATGAAGGAAGCAGCGACTGGCAAGCGCCGGAAAGTCTGAGTTCGAAAATCTAAGCGACGCGGCGGATGAAGAAGTTCGTCGGCTTCGGCGTTTCGGTCGCCTCGGATATTTCATGGAAGGTGGTTCGCACATCGAGCCCGAAAGTATCGAGCGCATTCATCGCCGCTTCGAGGTCGGCCATGGCGATCCGCCAGACGGGCACTCCGTCTATCCGGTCATCGGCATTCTCGCCGAGGAGGGCGCAATAGCGCCGGGCTAGCTGTTCATAGGTACTCATGGGGCTCATCCCTGATGGCTCAACGAACCATGGAGCAAGGCTCAAGCCAACAAGCTGAGTTTTTCGTTAATGAGAGGTTCAGTTCGTCGAACCTTCGCCAAATGGGCGATTGCCGCATGGTGAATTTCCCTGTTGTGTCAAAACACCCTTAAGCGGGCCGGATCGAGAGAGGCACACGTGCTGGGCCCCAGGAGCCAGAACGAGACAGACGCAGGCGGCGAGCCGGACGGCCAGGCGACCGTTATGGACCGGTTCGAGCGCCGCCGGGCCGACATCATCGCGGCGGCCATTCCGGTCCTGAATGGCTATGGTTTCAAGGGGATGCGCCTCACCGCGGTCGCCGAACTCATCGGGCTCGGGGCCACGGGGGTAACCTATTACTTCGCCCGCAAGGAGGAGCTGGCGGTCGCCTGCATGGAGTCCGGTTATGCTATCTTCCACGACCTGCTGGACCAGGCCGAACAGGCACCCGACGCGGCTTCGCGGATCGCCCGGTTGATCGCGCTTTTCGTCGAGAGAGACGCCGCGGTGCGCCGGGGCGAAGCCATGCCCCTCTCATCTTTTTCTGCAATCCGGGCGCTGGAGGGCGATCATCGCGAGCGGGTCGCCGTGGGATATGTGCGGATGTTCCGCCGCGTGCGGGCGCTGCTGGATACCCCGGAGCTGGCGCATTTCGACAAGATCGGGAAGACGATCCGCGCGCTGGTTCTGCTCGAACAGTTCTACTGGGCCAATGTCTGGCTCGGCGATTATGAACTCGAACACTTCCCGCGTCTCGCCCAGCGCATGACCGATGTCGTGACCAATGGCCTCCTCCCGGCAGGCGCCGCAATCGAACTCGGCTCGCTCGACCTGCGCACCGCCATCGCGCCGGCGGACGCGGCCAAGGAAAACTTCCTGATGGCGGCCACGCGACAGATCAACGAGCACGGTTATCGCGGCGCCTCGGTCGATCGCATCTCGGCGGCGCTGAACGTCACCAAGGGCGCATTCTACCATCACAACGAAGCGAAGGATGAACTGGTCGCCGCCTGCTTCCGCCGCAGCTTCGGCATCGCGCGCGAGGCGCAGCGTCGCGTCGCGGTCATGCCGGGCACGGAACTCCAGCGCCTCTCGATGGCTGTCACGGGCCTGATCCGGTTTCAGCTCGGACCCGATGGACCGCTACTGCGAACATCGGTGCTTTCCTCGATGCCGCAGGAACATCAGGTCGAGATCATCTCGCAGTCCTACAAGGTGAGCCGACAGTTCTCCGCAATGATCGCCGATGCGGTGGCGGATGGTTCAGCGCGGCCGGTCGATCCAGCGGTCGCAGGTGCGCTGTTGCATGCAGCGATCAACGTCGCCTCCGACATGCGCATTCTGGCGATCGCGCGCGACGCCGACATTGTCGGCCGCTTCGTGCAGATGCTGTTCGGCGGACTTTCAGCGCAATCCGCCTCGGAACAAGTACTCTAGCGCTCTACTCCGCGTCTCCCACTGTGCCGGTGACACGCCCAAGGTTTTCGTCATGGCGCGCGCCGGCCAGAATGCCGGGCAGGGCGTGGTTGCCCTCGTGACAGGCGTACTCGTACATCTGTTCGCGGCTGGCGGTCAGTGTCATCTCTCCGCGCCATGGCGTCGTGAACGCGTCCTTGTCCTCTACCGTGAAGCCATAGTTGATCGTGTCTGCGCCAACGCTTGTGAAACGCTCAGTCACGGTGGGGTGCTCACCCACATAATAGCTGTCGCCCATGTTGGGGCGCACGCGAATGTCGGGATGGAAGTTCCGCGTCTGCACAACCAGCGTGTCTCCCTCCCACCAGCCGACAGAGCCGCCCAGCCACGTGTCGAACCCGTCAGAACTTCGCTTGTCGCCGATTGGAATGATGCGCGCGTCGTGGATCATTTCTGCCGTTATCACCACATGCGTCGGCGTCTGCACAATCTGATAATGATTGTTGTACAGCACATTCATCATCGGCGGTCCCGCCGTCGATCCGAAGCCGACAATGCAGCGCTCGCCCTGAGGGCGGACCTCTGGCCCGTCCCAGCTGCTGCGCATCCGCGTCAGCCGGTCGTCGAAGTGTTTCTTTGCGGCAGGCGTATACGGGATGCGGCCATCGGGCGGATCAACGATCCAGGACGAGCGCACTTCGCCATTCACGACGCCATAGTGCGTGCCGGGGTCGATCCAGAAAGCGTTATATCCGGCGTTGGCATTGCCATCCGTTGGCGCGCCTTCATTGGGATTGGTCGGCGCGTTGGACGCGCGCATCATTCTTGCCCGCGCCGTTTCCATCTGTTGCGCGCGATCGGCGGGAATGGCCTGTGTCTTGAACTGCGGCGGGCGTTCCAGCGTGGTGAGGCTAGCGTTGGTCCAGACCCCCTGCAGATCCGGCTTGCCATCAGGTGTGCGTGGGGGTTGCCAGGCGCCCTGAGCCGCCGCCTCGCCACAGGCCAGCGCCAACATCGCGATTCCTAGAAGCGCATGTCTCACGACAATCCTCCTCCACAGCCCGCCGCATTCAGCGTGGCGCACCATTCGCGCGCTCTTTCTATTGAAAGGTCAATCGCTGCGGCACGCTCCGGCCGCTACGTCAGACGCTCAATTGATGGAGAGCGTGTACGGGGAGACAGGACGTTTGCTCCAGCTTAAATGAAAAGCGCCGGCCCCCCGTGAAGGGCCGGCGCAAGTTGCAGAGTCACCAACAGGTGCGCGGTTAAGCGACCAGGTCTAGTAGTGGACCAGCAGGTCCACGCCGAACATGCGCGGCGCGGTGTACGAGAAAGTCTGGTAGCGGCCATTGTCTTCGCGACGATAGCCGTTCGCGCCGATGCTGGTGGTCTGTTCCTGGTCCGTAAGGTTGCGGACCCAGAGCGTAAAGCCCAGCAGGTCGTCACCGGACTTCCAGTTCAGACGCGCATCGAGGTTTTCGTACGAGGGCGACTCTTCGTTCGCATTGTTGAAGAACGAGTCATAGAATTTGTCGCGCCACGAATAGCTGACTGTCGGCAGGAAGTACGAACCGTCTTCCATGTCGAAGCGGTAGGACGCATTGAGGGCGACCTTGTTCTTCGGCGTCTGGGAGAGGGTGTTGCCTTCGACCGAACGACGAGCCGTCGCGTCTGCAGGCGTCGTGAACGTTGCGCTGCAGGTCACGCGTGCCGTGGGCGTCGCGCCAATGCAACGCGAGTCACGCGACGGGTCGAGATAGACGTCCGACTGGGTGATCTCGGCGTTCAAGAAGGCGTAGGTGAAGCCGATGTTCAGCGGATCGATCGGGTTCCAGTTACCTTCGAGTTCGAAACCGGTGGTTTCGACTTCCGGCAGGTTGACGAACTGGGTCGACGCGACTTGCAGGCCGCCGACATTTGTCACCACGCTGAGCGGAGCCTGAGCGTCCGTGTACTTGTACAGGAACACCGAAGCGTTGGTCGTCAGGTTGAGAGCGTCCCAGGTCTGTTTCCAGCCTGCTTCGTAGGAGTCGACGAACTCGGGATCCGTGTACGGCGAGGCCGCGAAGCCGAGGTTGTTGAAGCCGCCAGCCTTGTAGCCGCGCGAGTATTTCGCGAACATCAGGCTGTCTTCCCACGGACGGTATTCGACACCCGCCGTACCCGTCACAGCTTCCCAGCTGTCTTTGAGCTGACGGACAGCGAAGCCGCGGGAGTCGACAGCAGCGCCTGGCGACGCGGCAATCGCGCCACCGTACTGCGATGCTGTGATGTTGGAATACGCCGGAAGGCCATTCGCCGTGCAAAGGATGTAGCAGGCGAGGAAGGCCTCTTCTTTGGACTCCTTGATGTCCTTGGAATAGCGCAGGCCGAACGTGAACTTCAGCTGGTCGTTCAGCGTGTAATCCGCCTGGCCGTAGACGCCGTAGGCGTTGAACAGGCTCGTGTTGGCGAAGTACTGCAGGTAGCGGTTCGGGTTCGCGATGAACGTACCCGTCGTGAGGTTGTAGTAGCTGTCGGCCAGTGGCTCGTTGTCGAGCGTCTGGACCTGACCCGGCTGCTTCGAGTTTTCCTGATAGGCGTAGATGCCCGCGATCCACTGCAGCGGGCCTTCGGTCGTCGAGATCAGGTTGATCTCGTTCGAGAACAGTGAGCGGCTTTCAGCGTAGGTATTGAGCACGTTCGGATAGATCGTGCGCTGAGCAGTCGTATAGCAGAAACCCGGTGCAGCCGCGAGGGTGGACGACGGGAATCCAATGACAGGCGGCACGCCAGGCGCGCAGGCTGGGTTCCTCGAAGCAACTGCGTTGTAGGTGATCGAGTCGATCGGCGTACCGTCGCCATCGCTGGTCAGTTTGTAATCGTAGAATGTGTAGCCGCCGACGTATTTGATGTCGAACCAGTCGGTCGAATACACAGTTTCAAGAATGGCTTCGTCGTACTGGTCGAGTTTCGCCGTCGAGGCATAGTTCGAGTTGTACGCGTGCTCGCCATTGGTCGCGAAGGGGTTGTCCGTGCGCGTGCCGGTCTGGGTGTACGAGATCACCGAAGGATCAGTGTAGGCGAAGGCCGGGTTCGGGTTGACGTTGCCGTTCGGCGCAAACGTGCCGAGGTAAGGCGCAGTCGAGAACGTCGCGGTGCGACCACCCGGAGGACCGGCCTTCTCGTAGCCGGAGTCAGCAACTTTCAGCCACCAGCTGAACCGGTCGCCAATGTCGCCCTCAAGTTGGCCCTCATAGTAGTAATCGTCGATTTCCCAGCCTTCATCGTGACCGGTGCCGTAGTTGTAATCGATGCCGTCGCGCTGTTCGCGCTGGCCGGCAACGCGATAGCGGACATCGTCCGTGATCGGGCCGGACACGGCCGCGACGAGGTTCGTATAGCCATAGCTGCCGAAGCCGAGTTTGAAGTCAGTCGAGAAATCGTCGGTCGGGCGCTTGGAGATCGTGTTGATCGCGCCGCCGATGGCGTTGCGGCCGTACAAAGTGCCTTGCGGTCCGCGCAGGACTTCGACGCGCTGGATGAGTGTCGGGTCTTTGCCGGCCAGAACGGCGAACGGCGTGTAGAGACCGTCATTGTAGTTTGCGACGCCCGGATCGGCGCCGAAGCTGTTGGACAGACGGCCAATGCCGCGCAGCGTGACGCGCTCGTTGCCGGGGGTGTAGGACAGGCCCGGCGTGACGTTGGTCAGGTCGGTGACGGTAATGATGCCGAGTTCCTGCTTGTCTTCAGCAGTGATGGCCGTGACGGCGACCGCAACGTCCTGGACGGTCTCTTCACGCTTGTTGGCGGTGATGACGACGACGTCGCGGCCGTTGTCCGCTTGCGGCTCGGTCTGAGGGCCTTCCTGCGCGAAGGCAGGCATGGCGGCGCTCATGGCAAGCAGGCTCACGAACGGAATACGATATTTATGCGCCATAGTGCGCGATCTCCCTGATGGTTGGTGCTCCCGCAACGTCCCGTTTTTTTATCTACGGACGCCGGCGCCGCCGGATGTAATTGCCCCCGGTTAGCGCAGTCTGAACCTGCGGTTTGCGTTACGAACCGTCAACAGCGATCGCGCGGTTCACGCAGGGATTTCGGGGAATTCGACTTAAAAGACACGGCGAATGCCTCAGCGGCGCATTGCCTCGGGCGCGAATTAGGGATGGTGAATTCTGCATATTCGAATAGAGGGTATGGTCGAAAACCCCCAGATTTGCTTGTAAAGAAGTTACGTGTCGAATTGTTGCCGTTCACGTCAAGTGCCGCGAGGGCGGGCACGGCTGGTCGGAATGGCGGCAGCGGGGTCATCCGGCCAATTGTGCTTGGGGTAGCGGCCTTTCATGTCCTTTTTCATGTCGTGATAGCCACCGCGCCAGAAACCGGGGATGTCACGCGTCACGGCAACCGGCTTGAACGCTGGGGAAAGCAAAGTGACCGTCAACGCGATTCGCCCCTCCGCAATCGTTGGGTGAGTCGATAGTCCAAACGCCTCCTGGACCTTGCATTCGACCGACGGCGCGCCTTCAGCGGTGTAGTCGATGCCGACCTCTCGGCCGACCGGGGTGGGCCAGGTATTTGGGGCGAGGAGGGAGAGGTGGCGGGGGAGGGGCCAGGGGAGGAGGGTGAGGAGGGCATCGCTGATCTGGCCGCTGTTGAGGGCGTCGAAGGCGGCGGGGCTGTCGAGCTGTGGGCCGAGCCAGT
Source organism: Caulobacterales bacterium (assembly GCA_038326205.1). GTDB lineage: Bacteria > Pseudomonadota > Alphaproteobacteria > Caulobacterales > Hyphomonadaceae > UBA7672. Next base: position 52,667 of record JBBQJV010000018.1, read on the forward strand.
CTTTGAGTTTGGCATTGGCGAGATCGCGGAAGGTCTCGGGCCAGGGCGCCCCGATTGCGCGGCTGAGGAGTTCGACGCGGCGGATGATGGTGTCGGCAACGTCCCCGTGGCGGAGTAGGCCAAGGCCCTGTTCCCGGATCGCTTCAAGGAGCGCGCGGCGGACCAGGTCGCCTGTGGGCGCCGGGAGGGGGGTGTCTTCGAGTTGGATGGCGCCAAGGGTTTTTACACGGCGGGCGCGGACGCGGCGGGCTTCGCCGTCGTAGCGGGCCTCCTCGCGGGTCTCGACCGCATCGGAGCTAAGGGCTTCCTCTTCTGTATAGCGACCGGCGAGCGTGATGCGGAGGTCGGCGCCTGAGCCGGTCATGTCGGCGACGACGATCCACTGCTGGGAAGCCATCGGATCGGTCTCGTCGATCACTGCGCCGCGACCGCCCGCAAGAACAAAGCGCCCCGGAGCTGACCCGCGCAGTCGGCCAATGCGTTCGGGGAAGCCGAGGGCGAGCACGCTGGCGGCGCTGACGGGCGCGGCTGGCTTTCCCCCCGCGAGCTTGGCCCAGCGAATGGCGAGATCGCGCATGGCGCGGCTGCGCTGTCCGCTGTCGGCACGAAAGCGGGAGAGGCGCTGATCGAGATCGGTGGAGCGGCCGCCGAGGTCGCGCTCGGACAGAAGCGCCGCGATATCGGCAGCAGTCTGCGCCTGTCCGATCTCGGCCCCGCGTAACACCATCAAGGCGAGGCGCGGCGGGAGGGGGAAATCGCTAAGGCTTTTGCCCAGTGCTGTGATCTCCCCGTCCGCCGTCAGCGCTTGGCTGGCGACGAGACGTTCGCGGGCGAATCGCCACGGTGTCTCGCGCGGCGGGTTGAGCCAGCTGAGATCGCCGGGTGTCTTTGCGCCCCAGCGGGCAAGATCGAGGGCAAGGCCGGTAAGATCGGCGTTCTCAATCTCGGGGGAAGGGGAAGCTGCAAAGCCCCGCATCTCGGCCTCGCGCCAGAGGCGGTAGCACACGCCGGGGCCGGTGCGGCCGGCGCGCCCCCGGCGCTGATCGGCGTTAGCGACAGCGAGACGGATGGTTTCGAGGCGCGAGACGCCGATCTGTGGATCGAAGCGCGGTACGCGGGCAAAGCCGCAATCCACAACGACGCGCACGCCTTCAATGGTGATCGCGCTTTCGGCAATGTCGGTGGCGACGACGACTTTCCGCATGCCTTTCGGCGGAGGCGCGATGGCGGCTGTCTGTTCCTGCGGGGTGAGCGCTCCATAGAGCGGCGTGATGATCACATCGCTGGCCACCGGCCCGATGCGATCAACCGTGCGCTGGATCTCCGCGACGCCGGGCAAGAAAGCGAGGACCGAGCCGACTTCCTCGAACAGCGCTTTGCGGATGGCCGCTGCCACCTGATGCTCCAGTCGCTCGCGCAGCTCGTAGCCGAGATAGCGGGTCTCGACCGGCCACGCCCGGCCGAGACTTTCCACGACTGGTCCGTCGAAGAAGTCGCGCGTCAGATTGCCGGGCAGGGTCGCCGACATGAGGACGATGCGAAGGTCTTCGCGGATCACAGCCTGCACATCCATGGCGAAGGCGAGGCCTTCGTCGGCATCCAGCGAACGTTCGTGAAATTCGTCGAACAGGACTGCGGCGATGCCTTCGAGGCCGGGGTCAGATAGCACCATGCGGCTGAACACGCCCTCGGTGACGACTTCGATGCGGGTGGCGTTCGACACGCGGACATCAAGGCGGGAGCGGATGCCAATGGTCCGGCCGACCTTTTCTCCCAGCGTGCTGGCCATCCGCTCGGCGGCGGCGCGAGCAGCGATGCGGCGAGGTTCGACAAGGATCAGCTTGCGATCGCCGCGCCAACCTTCTTCCAGGAGAGCAAGTGGCACGCGCGTCGTCTTGCCGGCGCCGGGCGGGGCCGAGATGACAAGGCGTGTACGCTCGCGCAGCTCAGCAATGATCTGCGGGATCACGTCCTCGATTGGCAGGTCGGACTTGGGAAGCATTTAGGGGGACGTAGCAGAGTGGGAGGCGGAGCTCCAGAATTGTTGGTGGTGTGACTGGGCGTGGGGAGACATCCGGCCGCGTAGCGGGTGGTTTGGTGCATTAGCCTCGGCGGGCGGCTAGTATTTTCGCGACGTCGATCTTTTTCATATCTGTCATCGCGTCGAAGGCGCGCTTGGCTTCGGCGCCGCCGGCGGCCATCGCTTCGGTGAGAACGCGAGGCGTAATCTGCCAGTTGAGGCCCCATTTGTCTTTGCACCAACCGCACTCGCTCTCCACGCCGCCATTGCCGACGATGGCGTTCCAGTAGCGGTCGGTCTCTTCCTGATCTTCGGTAGCGATCTGGAAGGAGAATGCTTCGCTTTGCTTGAAGACGGGTCCGCCATTGAGGCCGATGCAGGGGATGCCAAGGACGGTGAAATCCACTGTCAACACATCGTCCTTCTTACCGCCGGGAAAATCGCTGGGCGCGCGATGGACGGCGCCCACGGAGGTGTTCGGGAAAACCGTGGCGTAGAAGCGGGCAGCGGCTTCGGCATCCTTGTCGTACCAGATGCAGATGGTGTTCTTGTTCATGGCAGCTCCTTGCGTCCCGGCTCCAGCGCTTGCGAAGCCTAGTGCGGCGTTACTTCCGAAGTAACCGGCTGATGAAGCGAGGGTTCCGGGTCTATCCGGAAGCGCAGCCGACAAGTGCTTGTGCCGAATATGAGCACGCAAGCTGTAGCGACCAAATTGGCAGACGCTGCCTTGCACGGCGACCCGGCGCTGGGGTCCGTCGGATCGGCCGCATGCCGCAACCGGCTTTCCGAACGGGGTCAGAGGCGATCATGCCCAATCGTTGGATCGCGCGAGCCTGCATCGGGTTGGCGTTGCTCGGCGGCGGCCTGACTGCATCGCTATCTTGGGCGCAGACCCAAACGGAGTGGGCCGTCTCGAGTTATGTGAACGTGACGCTGCCGGCCATCGCGCGCATGAAGCCTTTTATGGACAAGTCGGTGCTCGACCGCGCCAACGCATTCGCCACGATGGGCATCACGGACACCATGTGCGATGCGCCCGTCTCGGCGGCTATCCAGGCAGAAGAACACATCGCCGAAGGCGCGGGCGATCTGTGCCAAGCCATGATCGCATGGATGCAGAATGAAGACCTCTTCACCTGCAGCCGCGTGAGGTTCTCCGGGAGCGATTTCGCTCACACCGAACCCGTGGATCCGAAGATCGCAAGGCTGCACACATCGGAAGGTATCCTGTCTACGCGGCTGCAACTCGAGAAAGCCGCCGGATGCGCGACCAAGACGGTC
>JBBQJV010000019.1:0-51890 GCA_038326205.1 Caulobacterales bacterium
CAGTTTGCCGACGACGAATGCGCCGAATTCGCTGTCGAGTTCGGTGCCGCTGTCGTCATTCACGCCGACCGATCCTTCGCCTTCAATTGCAAAGTTCGGCGTAAGATTGACGCCGACGCGAGCTGTGACAGCGCCGAGATCAGCACCGCCGTCGCCGTCGAACTGCGTGTAACCGCCGGAGACGTAAACGCCGGACGTCTGCGCTTGCGCAGTCATGACGGCAGGAGCGACCAGCATCGAAGCGGCCGCGAGAGCAAGTTTCAGTTTCATGGGGAAAACTCCAGTTGTATCTGGAGCGGGTTCCGAAGGGATTGCGTGATCCCTACGGTCATACCCGCTCAGGTTATAGTCTGATCTCGTGTCCCGCCCTGAGGCGTTCACCGCGACCCTTAATCCACCCAGCTGGGGTCGATATGCCTGTTTAAATAGGTGGTACTCAAACCAGTTCCGCAGAAGATGTGGATTAATCCTTGTTAGGTGACTGGCGAGCAACACTGAGTAAATTCTAGAATGATTTCGTTAGGATGTATGGCCGCAAGGTGTCGACCATTGCCCCACACACACGAATACAGTCCGTATACTGCTTATCCGGAATTCGGCCGTGGAGACGGGCGGATATTACCTTGATCGCATCTGATTGTTTGAACAGGCCAGCGAAGATCACTGTCCAAATGTGTTCGAGACATGGCCAGCCTGCGGCGCGCTTCGGGCCGTTACAAATTTCATGAAGTTCGCGACTTTTAGGCCTCAGCCGACCTGCGCGGAGCGTATGCGATAGGGGTGGGCCGGAAATACACCCAGGTGGTGAACCTGCGTCGAGAAGAAACCGAGTTCCTCCAGCGCTCGTTGCAGGTTCACATCGTCCGGGTGGCCCTCGACCTCGGCATAGAACTGCGTTGCCGAGAACGAGCCACCGATCTGGTAGCTCTCCAGCTTCGTCATGTTGACGCCGTTTGTCGCGAAGCCCCCCATGGCCTTGTAAAGCGCCGAGGGAACGTTGCGCACGCGAAAGACAAATGCCGTCACCCAGGTCGAGCCTTCGGACTTGTCCGGCACGGCGCAATCGCGGCTCATGATTACGAAACGGGTCGTGTTGTGGGCAGCGTCCTCGATGTTCTCCGCGAGAATGTCGAGACCGTAGACCTCCGCCGCGAGACGTGGCGCGATGGCCGCCTGGGTCGGGTCGCCGAGGTCCCGCACTTCGCGCGCGGCCCCCGCCGTATCTGAACTGGTTTTCGCAACAATCCCGCGCGCACGCAGGAAGTTGCGGCACTGGCCCAGCCCCATGATGTGGCTGTGTGCGCCCTTGATGTCGGCCAGCTTTGCCCCCGGCAGGCCCATCAGCTGGAACCGGATCGGCATGAAGTGTTCTGAGATGATCTGGAGGGGGGAGGTGGGGAGGAGGTGGTGGATGTCGGCCACCCTGCCCGCGATCGAGTTTTCCACAGGGATCATGGCGAGTTTCGCCTCCCCCGTCGCCGCCGCCTGGAACACGTCCTCGAAGGTCGGGCACGGCAGGGGCTCGAAGTCCGGATGGACTTCGCGGCAAGCGATATGGGAGTTGGCGCCCAACTCCCCCTGAAAAGCGATCTTGTTCATGCCCGCCTCTATGCCCCGCACCTGAGGAATTGGGCAACAGAAATAGGGGCTCAGGTGAGAGCCTGCCCCATAGGCTGTGCGTCATTTCGTCGGACCGCCAGTAGTTGCCGCCAGAGCCCTGAAATGCAAGAAAGCGTCGCGTGCATGGGCTCGAATCGAGCCATTTTCATGCGGTTGCGTGACTGGAGCAGGGCCGAGCCATGAGTGATCTGGGCTTCAACAAGATCGCCTTCTGTGTCCTCGGTACCGGCCTTGCCTTCATCGGGCTCAACGAAGTCGCGCACGCCATGTTCCGCCACACGGAACATGAGAAGCCAGGATATTTCGTCGAAGTTGCCTCGGCGGGCGGTGCAGAGACCGCAGAGGTCGCCAAGGGACCGGTTGATTACGGCCTTCTGCTGGCGTCTGCCGACCTCACTAAGGGCGAAGAGACGCACAAGAAATGCCTGCAGTGCCACAACTTCGACCAGGGCGGCGCCAACCTGCAGGGACCGAATCTTTATGGCATCGTGGGCCGCAAGATCGCCTCTCATGCGGGTTTCAAATACTCGACGGGCCCAGGCTCGCTGACAGAGTATGGTGGTGACTGGACCTACGAGAACCTCGATCACTTCCTGACCCGCCCCAAATCAATGGCGTCCGGCACGCTGATGAACTTCGCGGGCATCAACAGCCGCCTCACCGGCGAACAGGACCGCATCAACCTGATCGCGTTCCTGCGCTCGAATGGCAGCGAAAACGTTCCGATCCCAGCCCCGCTCCCGCCCTCGGCGACAGCTCCGGCAGACGGCGCAGTTGCGCCGCCAGCTGATGGCGCCGTTGCGCCACCGGTCGATGGCGCAGTGCCCGCAGCTCCTGGCGCTGCACCAGCGCCTGCGTCGCCGGCGCCCGCCCCGCAATGATTTCATTTCCAACTCTGAATGAAGCCGCCGTCCGCACATGCTGACGGCGGCTTCTTCTTGTTGCGATCGGCTGTTGCGCGGCCGCTGTAAGCACTGAAAAAATTACGCTATAGTCGACAACGCATAACGCTAACGCCAGACCCTTATCGCCGTTGCGTATTTTGCGGAAGCTTCTGGTATTCTCGCGCAAACTCTCTCGTTTCACCCGCTGGACAGGCCGTAACAACGGGCAAACATGCAATCGCGCAAGCATGGCCCGGAGGAAGTCGGCATGACGAGCTTCACACTTAATGGAAAGAAGATGACGGTGGAGGCCGAGGCCGACACGCCACTTCTCTGGATCATTCGTGACGAGGCCGGTCTGACTGGCACCAAGTTCGGTTGCGGCATCGGCATGTGTGGCGCCTGCACCGTCCACATCGGCGGCAAGGCGGCACGTTCGTGCGTCACGCCTATCAGCGTCATCGAAGGCGCCGATATCGTCACCATCGAAGGCCTCGACCCCAAGGGCCAGCACCCGGTCCAAAAAGCCTGGCAGGACTTGCAGGTCCCGCAATGTGGCTACTGCCAGTCTGGCCAGATCATGCAGGCCGCCGCCGTGCTGAAGGATAATCCAAGCATCTCGGACGCCGACATCGACGCACAGATGACGGGCAATCTCTGCCGCTGCATGACCTACACGCGCATTCGCGCCGCTATGCGTCAGGCTGCGAACGCAATGAAGGCGGGCTGATCACATGAAACTCCGCAATCGCACTGAAACCAACACAACTTCCGAGGCCGCCCTCTCCCGCCGTGGCTTCCTCGTCGCCGCCGCCGGAACTGGCGTCGCCTTCTCCTTCCTCACCGCGTGTGGTCAGACCGAAGCGGCCTCGACCGCACCGGCCTATGAGCCGACGCAGTGGTTCGCGATCGACAATGCCGGCATCATCACGGTCAACATCATCCGCGCAGAGATGGGCCAGCACGTCGGTACGTCCCTCGCGCGCATCCTCGCCGACGAACTCGAAGCGAAGTGGGAAGACGTCCGCATCAACCACGTCGACTCAGATCCCAAGTGGGGCCTCATGGTCACTGGCGGCTCATGGTCCGTCTGGCAGAGCTATCCGCTCTACAGCCAGGCTGGCGCCGCCGGCCGCATGGCGATGATCGAGGCAGGCGCAACAGCGCTTGGCGTCGATGCTTCGACCTGCTCGGCAGCAAACAGCGAGATCGTCTCCGGCGACAAGAAGATCTCCTTCAAGGAGATCGTCCGGCGCGGTGGCCTTACCAAGACCTACACGCCCGAAGAGCTCGCCAAGATCACCTTCAAGGCCGCCGAGCAGCGCACGCTCATCGGCAAGCCTGTCACCTCTCTCGATGTCGTCGAAAAAACGACAGGCGCCGCCATCTACGGCATCGACGCCAAGGTCGATGGCATGGTCTACGGCTACCCCATCATTCCGCCGACGCGGAATGGCGGCCAGGTCAACTATGTGATGGACGCGCCCGCCAAGGACATCAAAGGCTACATAAAGACCGTCGTCCTGAAGGACCCCTCCAACACAGTTCCGGGCTGGGCGGTCGTCATCGCTGACAGCTGGTACGCCGCGAAAAAGGCCGCCAAGGCGATCACGCTCGAATATGAAAACACGCCGACAATGAACGTCTCCGAGAAAGACATTCAGGATCACGCCACGAAGCTCATTGCCGACCCGAAGAAGGGTTCAGTCCTTCCCACCGGCAATACGGATACCGCCGCCGCATTCAAGAAAGCGGCGAGCACCATAGACGCCACCTACACCACGGCCACCGCCCTGCATTTCCAGATGGAGCCGGTGAACGCGCTCGCGCTGGAAAAGGACGGCAAGTGGGAGATCCACACCGGCAACCAGTGGCAGAGTCTTGTATTGCCCTGGCTCGCCAAGGCGCTTGAGGTCCCCGAGACAGATGTCGTGATGAAGACCTATCGCCTCGGCGGCGGCTTCGGCCGGCGTCTCAATGGCGACTATGCCGTCGGCGCGGCGCTCGCATCCAAGGCGGTCGGCAAGCCGGTAAAGATGATCCTCGATCGAGAGAGCGATTCAAAGTTCGACAGCGTGCGCTCGCCTTCGGTTCAGAAAATGAGGATGGGCTTCGACAAGAACAACAACCCCATCGCGATGGAACAACACGTCGCCTGCGGCTGGCCTACCGAAGTGATGGCGCCCTTCTTCATGCCGGCGGGCGAAAAAGACATTCCTTACGACCCCTTCGCCATCAACGGCGCCAATCACTGGTATTCGGTCGGCGCCCACCGGGTGCGCGCGATCTCCAACGATCTTGCTAGCGCCACTTTCCGCCCCGGCTGGCTCCGTTCGGTCGGACCGGGCTTCACCAACTGGGCGCTCGAGAGCTTCATGGACGAGGCCGCCCACAAGGCGAAGATCGATCCGGTGCAGTTCCGCATCAACCTGCTCAAGGCTGAAGGCGCCAATGCCGGCGCCGCACCCAGCGCCGTCGGCGGCGCATCGCGTCAGGCCAACGTCGTGGAACTCGCCGCTAAAAAAGCCGGCTGGGGCCAGACCCTGCCAGCGGGCACAGGCCTCGGCCTCGCCACATCGTTCGGCCAGGAACGCGACATGCCGACATGGACGGCCTGCGTCGCTCGCGTCAGTGTCGACAAGACCACCGGCGCCGTCAAAGTCGAGAAGCTCACCATCGTGGCCGACGCCGGCACCGTTGTTGATCCCAATGGCGCCCTCGCGCAGGTGCAGGGCGCGACGCTCTGGGGCCTTTCGCTGGCGCTGCATGAAGGCACCGAATTCGAGAACGGCAATGTGAAAGCGTTGAACCTCAATGCCTACACACCGCTTCGCCTCGCCGACGTGCCCGAGCTCGACATCAGCTTCGTGCCGAGCACGGAAGCCCCCGTCGGACTCGGCGAGCCTGCGACCACGGTCGTCGGTCCCGCCATCGGCAATGCGATCTTCAATGCTGTCGGTGCGCGCCTGCGGCACATTCCGATCACGGCTGCGGCCGTGAAGGCGGCGATGGCCTGATCCGCGCCTCCCTCCGAGCGCCTGATCACCACCTGCCGGGATCGGTCCTGGAGGAAGCGGCGAATGCCGCTATCTCCGGGACCGTGCTCCTCTCCGGTCACATGACCGCTTCCACCTCGCTCCCAGCCGCTCTATCTTCCTGGCAAGAGACTGGGGAACGCCCATGACCGCCGGCCTGATGCAGACGCCGCCGCTGCAGATTATCGATATCGTCAAGTTCGCGGCCTCCGCGCACGCCCGTCGCGAGTTCGTCTCACGTCTCGTGGACGAACCGATCTGGCGCTACGACTATGCTGGCGCATTCAAGCGCAGCGCCCAGGCGGCCAACGCGCTCCTGCGCCTCGGCGTGAAACAGGGCGATCGCGTCAGCAGCCTCGCCTGGAATACGCATCGCCATTTCGAGCTGTTCTACGCCGTCCCCGGCATCGGGGCCGTGCTGCATACGGCCAATCCGCGCCTATTCGACGAGCAAATCGTCTACACGATCAACCACGCCGGGAGTTCCGTGCTCCTGTTCGACCGAAACTTCCTGCCTGTCGTCGAACGCATCGCATCGCAACTCACGACCGTGAAGATTTGCATCATGTTGTCTGACGAAGCACGCACGATGCCCGGCTCTGTCAACGCGCAGAGCTACGAAGTGCTGCTCGCCAAGGAGAAAGACACGATCGACTGGCCGCTGGTGGATGAAAATCTCGGCGCCTTCCTCTGCTATACGTCTGGCACCACGGGCGACCCCAAGGGTGTGCTCTATTCACACCGCGCCGTCGTGCTGCATGCGATGGCGTCGGGCCTTGCGGGCGCGTTTGGCTTCGATGCGTTTGATGTCGTACTGCCCTGCTCGTCGCTCTATCACGCCACCGCGTGGGGCATTCCCTTCGCGGCGCCAATCAACGGCTGCAAGCTTGTCATGCCGTGTGACAAGATGGATGGCGCGAGTCTGCAGGAACTGATCGTTAATGAGGGGGTCACCTTTTCCGGCGGCGTGCCGACCATCTGGACAATGTACCTCGACTACCTCGAGAAGACGGGACAGACGCCCGGCAAGCTACAGCGCGTCGTCATCGGCGGCTCGGCCGTTCCCCGCGCCATGGCCGAAACGTTCAAGAAACAATACGGCGTCCGCGTCCTGCAGATCTGGGGCATGACGGAAACCTGCCCGCTCGGAGTTGTCGCAACACCCACGCCATCGCTGGCGGAAGGCGGCGAAGAGGCGATGGATGATGCGATCTGGACGCGCCAGGGCCGCCTGCAATTCGGCATCGATCTCAAGATCGTCGACGACGATGGCGCTGACCTGCCGTGGGACGGCGAAGCCTCCGGCGCGCTTCTGGTGCGCGGCCCGTGGACCATCCAGCGCTATTTCCGCAAAGACGAAGACGCGACCGGCGCCGATGGCTGGTTCGACACCGGCGACATCGCCACCATCGATACACACGGCTTCATGCGGATCACCGATCGCAAGAAGGACGTCATCAAATCCGGCGGCGAATGGATCTCCTCCATCGATCTCGAAAACATCGCGGTCGCCTGCCCCGGTGTGAAGATCGCCGCCGTCATCGGCGTGCCCCATCCGAAGTGGGAGGAGCGTCCAATCCTCATCATCGAGCGCCACGAAGGCGCGGAAGTGACCGAAGCTCAGGTTCAGGCCTTCCTCGAACCACTCATCGTCAAATGGTGGAAACCCGACCGCGTGATCTTCGACACCGTGCCACTTACGGCGACCGGCAAGATCGACAAGAAAGTGCTGCGCAGCCACTATTCGGATGTGCTGGCGCAGTAGGGCCACTTTCTTGGGAAACCCTGTCGGGCCAATCGCGCACGTATGGTCAGCGATATGTTAAACTGATCGGGGTTTAATGCTTTCATATTCAGCAAGGAGAACTGGTCGGCCGCACAAGGCCGCCTGCCCCAGTCAGCGACGACCTGCGCGTCCATGGGGGGAAAATCAGAGGGACATCCGCCATGGAACGTCGTTTGCGGCGCTTTTTCAAAGATCGCCGTGGGGCGTTTGCTATTCAGTTCGCGCTGTTGGTGGTTCCACTCGTTGCATGCACAGGCGTCGCAGTAGACGGCGGCCGTGCATTCCTGGCGAAATTCGAACTCAGCGCCGCCCTTGACGCTGCAGCACTCGCCGTGGGCTCGATGGCAGGGAAGGAGCAGAGTGAACTCGAAGCCGTCGCCCGGAAATTCGTCAACCGCAACTTCCAGCTGGCAGACCCCAACGATATCGTCCTCGCGCTCGACACGCAGGACGAATCCGTGACGCTTCGGGGCGCGATCAAGCTCGATACGCTCTTCATGCCAATTGTCGGCGTGGAATCGATCGATGTCTCGGCCGAATCCGAAGTGCGCCGCGGCGGCACGAACGTCGAAGTCTCTCTCGTGCTTGACACAACCGGTTCAATGTCCGGCCAGCGCATGACCGATCTCAAGGCCGCCGCGAAGGATCTCGTCGATATTGTCGTCACCGATGCTCAGGAGCCCTACTTCGCAAAACTGGCGCTGATCTCGTACGGCGACAACGTGAATGCCGGCGGCTATGCAAACGCCGTCCGCGGAACGCCAACCGCCGGTACGGCAATTGCGGGCGCCGACTGGCGCGTCAACGGTTCGCACTACATGTCTGCAGCCATCTGGAAGGACGGCGCGCCGAAGTCCGTCTCCAGCATCTCACGCGCCTCGCAGGCCGAAGTGACATCGAGCAACCACGGCTTCGGGAATGGCGACGTCGTCTACATCAGCAGCGTGAAAGGCATGACGCAGCTGAATGGCAACGCCTATCGGGTCGCAGACGCAACATCGGGCAAGTTCAAACTGAAGGACCGCAATACGGGCTCCTACATCAGCTCGTCCGGGTACAGCAAATACAAGTCGAAAGGCACGATCCAGAAATGCCTGGCTGACGATTGCGAGGTCCGCGTCACGGCCGCCAACCATCGCTTGTCCGATGGCGATTTTGCCCACGTCGCAAGCGTCAGTGGCATGACGCAGATCAACAATGACGACGACGAAAGCTGGATAGTCGCAGAAGCGACAAGCAACACCTTCGTGCTCAAGGACTCGTGGGGACCATCGACCTCAACCTATATCGGCAACGGTTATGTCAGCGAGTGCTACACCGCTAGCTGCGAGGTACGCGTGCAATCGGTCCGGCACGGGCTGGCCGACGCTGCATCGGTGTACATCACTGATGTGCGCGGCATGTCGATCAACACCAGCGGCGACAATTCGTGGCAGGTAAAAAATGCAACGACCGACACCTTCATCCTCCGGGATAGCGCAGGCCCTGCCTACGGAGCTTACAGCAGTGGCGGCACAGCCTGGTGTCTTGAGGAAGGGTGCCAGTACTATCGTTTCACCTCCGCCAGCGGCAGCACGAAGATCAGCGAGATCAGCGACTGTGTCTCCGAGCGGATCGGCGGACACGCCACTGACGACGCGCCGCCATCGACTGCGCAAGTCGGCCGAGCCTATGCAGGCGGAGGCTATACAGGTTGCCGATCCTACGGGGCATTCGAACCGCTGACTGCTTCACGCGACACGCTCAAGACACAGATCACAAAGCTGGACACCGACGATTCCACGGCAGGCCATATCGGCCTTGCGTGGGGCTGGTACATGCTCGCGCCGGACTGGGGTTATCTCTGGCCACAGGACGAGAACAGGCCTCTCGCCTATGGCGCCGGCAAGCTTGCAAAGGTGTTGGTCCTGATGACTGATGGCGACTTCAACACGGCCTATTGCAACAGCGTCGTGTCAAAGAACTATGGCGTCGGTTCATCCAGCGATCGCATCAATTGCAACGCCACAAACGGGAATCCCTTCACGCAGGCGGCAAGCCTTTGCACCTCCATCAAGAACGCGGGTGTCATCATCTACACCGTCGGCTTTGGCAGCGACCTCAGCAATGGCGGCGGAAAATTTCTGAAGTCCTGTGCAACCAGCCCATCCTACGCCTACATGGCAGTGACTGGCGATGAGCTACGCTCCGCCTTCAGCGCGATCGCGCGGTCGATTTCACTGCTGAGGCTCGCGCGCTAGCAATTCGACAATAAACTGCTGCGTTCACGCTACGCGACCTCCCTATCGGACGGAACGCCACCTGCTACACTCCCTGGCATGCCATGAGGGCTGGAGGCGTCGCGATGATCCGTGTCGAACCATCCGGCCAGGCCTGCGGCGCCAGCGTCACAGGGATCGACCTGTCGAAGCCACTGAAGCCGGAAGACGTCGCCGACATCCGCAAGGCGTGGCTCGAGCATCACGTGCTGGCCTTCCCCGACCAGCACATGGGCGACGATGATCTTGAGCGCTACACCATTGCGTTCGGCGGCTTCGGCCACGATCCCTTCATCGCCCCCATACCCGGCCGCAGTCATGTGATCGCCGTGATGCGAAAGGCCGATGAAACTTCGCCCCTCTTTGCCGAGAACTGGCACAGCGACTGGAGCTTCCAGCCGCGACCGCCTGCCGGCACCTGTCTCTATGGCATCACCATTCCCCCCACCGGCGGCGACACGCTGTTTGCGAACCAGCACGCGGCGCTCGATGCCATGCCGAAATCCATGCGCGCAAAAATCGAGGGCCGCATGGCGATCCACTCCGCGGTGAAGGCCTACGCGCCCGATGGCCAGTACGGCAAGCGCGACACCGGCCGCTCGATGGATATCCGCGTCTCGCGCGAAGCGGAGAAAACGCATGTTCATCCCCTCATCCGTAAACATCCAGAGACCGGCCGCGAGGGAATCTTCTCCGCCTTCGGTTACATCATCGGCATCGAAGGCATGAGCGATGCGGACTCCACACCGCTGCTGCTCGATCTCTACCAGTGGCAAAGCCGCGAGGAATTCCAGTATCGCCACAAATGGCGCCCCAACATGCTGCTGATGTGGGACAACCGCTCCGTGCTCCACGCAGCCACCGGCGGGTATGCTGGCCACGACCGCGTGCTCCACCGCACCACTATCGCCGCTTCGCCGTAGACTTCAGCACAAGCGCCAGCGCTTTCCGGCCCACCGTTGGCGTCGCGGCGAGCGCATCCTCGTGCGAAAGCCATTCCCCGTCCACCTTGGCGCTTGCACCTGCCTCCGCCGTCCACACATCAAGCTTCAGCGCAAAGTGCGTGAACACGTGGCGCACTTCACCCATATTCGCCCACGCAAAATTTCCCGGCGCTTCCGCCAAACCATCCTCAGCCTTCACTTCACTCCACGCGCTTGAAGGCGGCATCATCATTCCGCCGAGCAACCCACTCGGCGGACGGCGCACCAGCAACACGTCGTCGCCCCGCACCAGCACGAACGCTGCCCCAAACCGCGTCGGTGTCGCCTTCTTCTCGGCTTTCACCGGATAGCGTTCCTGCTCACCCAGCCTCCGCGCCTCGCAGACGTCCAACATCGGACAGATCGAGCAGCTCGGCGCGCGTGGCGTGCATAACGTCGCGCCCAGATCCATCAATGCCTGCGCGAGATCGCCCGCGCGGCCGTCCTTCGGCAGCGCATCGGTCAGGTCCTGTGCGCGGCCCGAGATCACGATCTTCGCCGCGCGCCAGCCTGCTTCTGTTCCATCCGAGCCAATCGCCCATAACCGCGAGACCACCCGCTCGATATTCCCGTCGACTGGCGCGATCCGCTCATCGAACGCAATCGAGGCAATCGCCGCGCTGGTATAAGGCCCGATCCCCGGCAGCTGACGCAGCGCCTTCGCGTCCTGTGGAAAACCACCCAGCTCCGCCACCGCTTTTGCACAAGCATGGAGGTTCCTGGCCCGGCTGTAATACCCAAGCCCCGCCCAAGCCGCCGACACGTCCTCCCAACTCGCCTTCGCGAGTTTTTGCAATGTCGGCCAACGCTTCAAGAACGCCTCAAAGTACGGCGTCGCATGAGGAATTGTTGTCTGCTGCAGCATCACTTCCGACAGCCACACCAGATATGGATCTGGCCTGACGCCCTCATCCCGCTGCTTCGCACCCACCCGCCACGGCAAGGTCCGGCCCTGACGCCGATACCAGCGATCCACAGCGGTGAGCATCTTTTTCAGGCTGTGAGCGGTCATCTATCCCGATTGCGATCTGACATAGGCCATTCCGACGAAACCCGATGTCTGGCAATATAGGGAAATGGCCACAGATTGGGACGAGTGGGAAAAAGAGCGGGAGGCGGAAGAACGCCTTGCGACCACGCACGCCAAACCGCTCTATCGCACGTCCCAGCCCATGGGCTTTGCCCTGCAGAAGGCGCTACGCCCGATCCTGAAGGAAGCTGGCCCCGCGCCGGAAACCCTCAAATCCCGCTGGCCGGAGATCGTCGGGCTGAAACTGGCGCAGATCACTGAGCCGGTCCGCGTTTCCCGTTCCAAGACCGGCAACGTGCTCCACCTGCGCGCGCCCTCGGCCGCCGCCCCGATCATCCAGCATTCCAAGGATCACATTCTCGAACGGGTGAACCTCGCATCGGGCTCGAAGATCAAGTCGCTCAAGATCATCCAGACCGCCCCACCCAAACAGCTGTCCCTCATAATCCCCCGGCCGCTGACACCCCAGCAGCGCGAAGCCCTTGTGAAGGCCCTGATCCCGGTCCGCACCCCCGGTCTGAGATCAGCCCTCGCGTCGCTGGGTGAGGCGATCCTTACTGGCGTCCGCAAGGGATAACGCTTTCGGGAACAGGTTTGCGAACAACGCCACGTTGACCCGCGCTGCCAGTTTGGCCACAACCACCGCAAATCCGAGGAACTCCCGTAATGATCTCCCCAGTTTCCGCGTTTGCTTCCATGCTCGCTCGCCCCCTGAAAGAAGGCGCCCTCAAACTGGGAGCCGCCCTCCTCGCGGCGTCTTTGCTGGCGTCATGCGGCCCCGGCGATGCGGCAAAGCCTAAATCGGACTTCACGCCGGTGCCTGTCACGCCGATCATCGGCGACGTCCTACTCGGCAACCCGGACGCCAAGGTCGAGCTGGTGGAATACGCCGCCCTCACCTGCCACGTCTGCCGCGACTTCGCGAAACAGATCTTCCCGCGTCTCAAGGCGACCTACATCGACACCGGCAAGATCAGATACATCTACCGCGACTACCCGCTCGAAGCGGGACCGGACGGCAAGGCGGGCGACGGGTTCGGTGTGGTGCTCGCCTCGGTTGCGCGCTGCAAAGGCGCGGATCATTTCTACGATATCGTCGACACCATGTTCAGCAATCAGGGCGACCTATTGGACGCTGCGCGCGATGGCAAGGCGCTGCAGTTGGTTGCCGACATCGCCACCAAACACGGCATGACGATTGACGAGATGCGAACCTGCATCGACTACCAGCCGGAGCTGCGCGCCTCCATCAAGAAGTCGCGCAATGATGGCGGCGACAAGTACAAGATATCCGGCACGCCCACGATCATCATTGATGAAGAGAAGGTCGAGGATCACAGCTGGGAGAACCTCTCCAAGGTAATCGACGCCAAGCTGAACGGCACGTCGCTTCCGGCAGCCTCGGCCGCCCCTGCTCCCGCAACCACGACCCCGCCCGTCCAATAGAATGAAAGCGCTCGGTATCGTTCTGGCGTCTGCTACCCTGTTCCTCGCTGCCTGCGAGGAAGCAAATCCGACAGCTGCCGCCTTCAAGACCGTGCCGATCTCGCCCTTCATGGGCGTGCCGGTCATGGGAGATGCAAACGCGCCGATCGAGCTCACTGAATACGCCTCGACGACCTGTAGCCACTGCAAGGCGTTCCACGACGAGGTGTTTCCGCTGCTGAAGCAAAACTACATCGACACCGGCAAAGTGAAATTCGCCTGGGCCGTGATGCCGACCCAGCCGGCTGGCATCTCGCTGGCCGGCGCCGCCATCGCCCGTTGCGCTGGCGAGCAGAACTTCTTCGCCGTGATCGACACCCTGTTCGACGAGCAGGACAAGCTGTTCGAACTCGCCTCCAACCCGCCCGCACTTCTGCAGGAACTCAACGCCATCGGCGCGAAGTACAACCTCTCGCCCGATCAGGTCGGCACTTGCATCGACAGCGAGGAAATCGACGCCCTCACTCGTGCGGGTGTCAAAGACGCTCCCGCGTCGATCACCGGCACGCCCAGCTTTGTCATCAAGGGCGAAAAGCTGGAGATTGAAACCTTTGAAGGCCTCAGCGCCGCACTCGACTCCGAACTGGCGAAAGCAGCAGCAACGCCTGCCCCGGCCAACTAAGATCGCAGCGCCCGGCTTCCCCCCACCGGCGACAGGCATTGACCCTGCCCGGCCTCGCCCGTAGAGGGGCAAAACCCCCGGATTCCGGGGCCAAACGGAACCGCTTGTGCACCTGATCGGCCTCAAGATCGCGGGCTTCAAGTCCTTCGTCGATCCGGTGGATGTGCCGATCGAAGAGGGGCTTACCGGCATTGTCGGTCCGAACGGCTGCGGAAAATCCAACTTGCTCGAAGCGCTGCGCTGGGCGATGGGCGCAACCTCCGCTCGCGCCATGCGCGGCGGCGAGATGGACGACCTGATTTTTTCCGGCACCGACCTCCGTCCGTCCAGAGAAATGGCCGAAGTCACGCTGTTGCTCGACAATCGCGACCGCTCGGCGCCGGCCGAGTTCAATGACGAAGACACAATCGAGATCCGCCGCATGTTGCGTCGTGGCGCAGGCTCGTCCTATCGCATCAACGGCCGCACCGTGCGGGCCAAGGACGTGCAACTGCTCTTTGCAGATGCGTCCACCGGCGCCAATTCCCCCGCCCTCGTCCGGCAGGGTCAGATCAGCGAACTGATCGGCGCAAAGCCGCAGAACCGTCGCCGCATCCTCGAAGAAGCTGCAGGCATTGGCGGTCTCGCCGCGCGCCGCCACGAAGCCGAACTGAAGCTGAAAGGCGCGGACGAAAACCTCGCCAAGCTCGCCGACATCATGGCGGAGGTCGAACGTCAGGCGAACGCGCTGAAGCGCCAGGTCAGCAAGGCGCGAAAGTACCGCGCCCTCTCCGACGAGATCGGCGCGCTCGAGGCCCGTCTCGGCGCTGCTCGCTGGCGCGGCGCGGTGAGCGAAACCATTGACGCCCGCACGGCGCTCGAACAGGCGAAGGCTGGCGAGCAGACCACCGTTTCCACCGTCACCCGCGCGACGACCGCCGAACTCGAAGCGCGCGCTTCCATCGTACCGCTGCGCACCGCCGAGTCCGAAGCCGCCGGCAAGCTGGGCATCATCAAAGTTCAACTCGCCCGCCTCGAAGCTGAACACGACGCCGCACGCGATTTCGTCATCCGCCTCGAGCGCGACATCACGCACCTGCTGGAAGCTACCACCCGCGAAACTGTCCAGCGCGACGACGCAGCGGCCCGTGCCGACCGCGCCGCACGAGCTCTTGCAGCCCTGCCACCGGATGATCCCAAGGCGCACGCCGCGCGCGAAACCGAACTGGCAGCCGAAGTCACCACCGCCATGGCGCACCTGCAGAAACTGGAAGCGGAAGCCGACCACCGCCGCACCGCCCTAGCCCGCGCCGAAGCCGAAGCGTCCGCCGCGCAAGCTGTCCTGAAGCGCGAAGACGAACGCCACACCCGCCTCGCTGCTGACCTTACGCGCGCGCAGAACGAACTCAAGTCGATCGGCGATCCGTCAAAGCTGGATGCGGCGCTGAAAGACGCGCGCGCGCGCCACGCGGATACCGAGAAGAAAGCGCAAATCGCGCAGTCCTCGCTCAACGCTGCGCTGCGGATCGTGGATGATGCCCGCGCCCTCGAAGCGCGACTGACCCCGCCACTCCTTGCCGCTGAACGTAAAGTCGGCGAACTCGAATCCGAACTCAAAGGCCTCGACCGCCTTCTGCGCCAAGTCAGCGCAACACTCTCTCCTCCGGTGCTGGATGGCGTCTATGCCCCCGGCCTCGAACGCGCCATCGGCGCAGCCCTCGACGACGATCTCGAAGCGCCCGTCGACGTAACAGCGCCCGTCCACTGGTCCAGCCGCCACGGCGACATCGATGCACTCTTGCCCGAAGGCGCAGAACCGTTGAGCGGTCTGGTCGAAGCCCCCGCCGAACTCATGCCGCGCCTGACCCAATGCGGCTTGGTCGATCGCGCGCAAGGGGCCGCCCTCGTCACACAACTCCTGCCCGGGCAGAGCCTCGTCAGCCGCCAAGGCGATCTCTGGCGTTGGGACGGCTTCGTTCGCACCGCGGACGCGCCACTGACCTCAGCCGAAAAACTCGAACAGCGCGCTCGCCGTGCAGCGCTCGTCCCCGAAATCTCCGTCGCCCAGGTCGCCCGCAACCTTGCAGCCGAGGAGCGCGAGAAAGCCTCCAAGCAGCTCACCGACGCCGAAGTTACCCTGATGGCCGCGCGCCGCAGCGTGCCCGAACTCACACGCGCCGCCGCTCAGGCACACGAAACTGCCATCCGCGCCGAGCAGGATGTGGAACGCCACTCTCTGCGAGGCGCCGCTCTCAAGGATATCGCTGTCCGCCTCACCGCCGAACGCGACCTCGCCGCACAAGCGCTCGCCGCTGCCCGCACGGCGCTTGCCGCCGCTCCCTCCGACGGCGACCGTAAGGCGCTAAGCGAAGCTTCGGACCGCGTTCGCGCCGCCCGCGGCGCCGAACGCGCCGCCACCTCGGCCCTCGACACCTTCCGCCGCGAATCCGAAAGAGCGTCGGCCCAGCGCGCCGCCCTCGCGCATGATCGGGAAGAATGGCTTGCACGCGGCGCCGAAGCCTCCAAGCGGCTTGACGCTATCGGTCGCGAGCTCACGGACACGCGCACCACTTTCGAAAAGGCGAAGGATCAGCCCGGCGTCATCCAGCGCAATCTGGATAAACTTGCCGCCAATCTTGAAACTGCAGAAGCCGCCCGCCGCGGCGCTGCCGATACGCTCGCCGAAGCCGAAGCGATGCTGCGCGAGGCCGAGCTTGGCGCCCGTACCGCACGCGACAGCGCCGGCAATGCACGCGAGACACTGGTCCGCGCCGAAGCGCGTCTCGAAGCCGCCATCCGCCGCGAAACGGAAATCGGCGAACAGGTCCGCGCCGCCTTCGATCAGGAACTGGACGAACTCGAAGGCCGCGTCACCGCCATCCTCGCCGCCGCAAAAGCCGCACGCGTGGAACACGGCGATGAAGATGCTCCCATCGCGGAAGAAGGACCGGCCGCCGCCCACATGCTCGATACCCGCCTCGCCCAGCTGCGCCGCGAACGTGACCACCTCGGCGCTGTCAATATGGAAGCGGACGAACAGCTTACCGAAATCTCGAAACGCATGGGCTTCCAGATCGAGGAGCGTGACGATCTCGTCGCCGCCATCGCCCGCCTGCGCGAAGGCATCGACGCCTTGAACATGGATGGGCGCCAGCGCCTGCTGGATGCGTTCACGCAGGTGAACGCACATTTCGGTTCGCTGTTCATGGCCCTGTTCGGCGGCGGCCATGCCGAACTGCGCCTGACCGAGTCCGAAGACCCGCTCGACGCCGGCCTCGAAATTTATGCTTCTCCGCCGGGCAAGCGCCTCGGCCAGCTCTCTCTCATGTCCGGCGGCGAACAGGCGCTGACCGCCACGGCGCTGATCTTCGCCGTTTTCCTTTCCCGCCCCGCTCCCATCTGCGTGCTGGACGAGGTCGACGCCCCGCTCGACGACGCCAATGTCGATCGCTTCTGCCGCCTGCTCGAAGAAATGCGCACGCGCACCGAAACCCGCTTCGTCATCATCACCCACAACGCGGTGTCGATGTCGCGGATGGACCGGCTGTTCGGCGTCACCATGCAGGAACGGGGTGTCTCGCGGCTCGTGTCAGTGGACCTGCAGGCCGCCGAGCGTCTCGTCGCAGCCTGATTTAAGCGCCGTTTTGTCACGCAACCCATTATGGAACTCGACCGTCGTCATCGACAGCTTGAACGGCTAAAGCCTTTTTGAACCTCGTCGCGAACGCACGCGATGCGATGCCGAACGGCCGTATCGTCACGATCGCCGCCGACGAAGTGACGTGCGAGGAAAGGGTCGATCTGCGCGCTGGCGATTATGTGCGGCTGTCAGTGATCGACAACGGCGCTGGCATGGACGAAGAAACGCTCCAGCGCGCGATAGAGCCGTTTTTCTCGACCAAGGAGCTGGGCAGGGGTGCTGGTCTGGGCCCATCCATGATACACGGTTTGGCGGTACAGCTGAACGGTGTGCTCCGCCTCAGCAGTACGCCCGGACAGGGAACACGCGCCAAGCTTTACCTGCCCGTCTCTACCCACACCCCAGAAGTCAGCGATCCCGCCATGTCATCCACGGCCGAAAGCCCCGAACCGACCTCCCGCGCCCGCATCCTTTTGGTGGATGACGATGTGCTGATCGCGATGAGCACCGCAGGCATGCTCGAGGACCTCGGCCATGAGGTGATCGAAGCCAATTCCGGGGCCAGCGCACTCGAAGCGCTACAAGCGAATCAAGCGTTCGATCTGATGATCACCGATTTCGCCATGCCGGGCATGAACGGCGCCCAACTCGCCCTAGAAGCCCGCCGCCTTCTCCCCCACCTCCCCATCCTCCTCGCCACCGGCTACGCCGAAATGCCGAAAGGTGCGAACATCGAGCTGCCGCGCCTTGGCAAACCCTATTCGCAGAACGAGTTGGCGCGGGAAATCAGCCGGCTTCTGCCCAACGGTCGGGACCGCTCAGCGCCCCCGGCCTGAGCGACTCTCATGCTGCGACCTAATGGCCGGATAAATACATTAGTATTTTCAAGGTGTTACATGCAAAAATCGTCGTGACATTTGCTTGACTGGACGTAGGTGCGCCCATATAGCTTCGCGCGCGGTCAAACCTCGGGTTCTTCTAGGTTTTCGAGGGCTTTACCGCACGCAGGGCCGGACTTTTTCTCCCCACCTGTTGCGGGTTTTTCTGATGAGCCACGACGATCTGAATAAACGGATCGCCAGAGCCCAGGCGGAGATCGATGCACGGGAACGCCCCAAATACATGGCGGCGGGCAAGGGAATGGGTCTTGGCTTCCGCATGGCGTCGGACTTCGCGGCCGCCGTTCTTGTGGGAGTCGTCCTGGGATGGGGACTGGATGCGATCTTCGGGTGGTCACCCTGGGGTCTGATCTCTGGCCTCATGCTCGGGTTCGTGGCTGGCGTTCGTAACGTCGTGGCGACCGCAAGCAAGGCCAACCAGGCCCCTCAACCGGGCGAGGCAACCCAGGTCCCGGAACGGGGCAAGGCAACGAAGGGCGAAGGCGACAGCGCATGATGGTCTCCACCGACCCGATGCACCAGTTCAAGATCGGCAAGCTGTTCGATCTGAAACTTGGCGATCTCGACATCTCCTTCACCACCTCCGCTTTGTGGATGGTGATCGGCGTTCTGTTGCTGATCGGCTTTCTGGCATTGGCGACCTCCAAGACGAGCACCGTCCCAGGCCGCATGCAGTCGCTGGCCGAGATCTGGTACGGCTTCATCGCCGGCATCGTGAAGGACGTGAACCACGCGCCGGGCAAGCCGTTCGTTCCGCTGGTCTTCTCGCTCTTCTCGTTCATTTTCATCGCCAACCTGATTGGCATGTTCCCCTATTTCCTGACGACCACGAGCCACATCGTCGTCACCGGCTTCATGGCGCTCTTCACGATCAGCCTCGTAATCGTCGTTGGCGTGATGAAAAAGGGCTTCGGCTTCCTCAAGATTTTCGTGCCGTCGGGGGTGCCGTTCGTGCTGCTCCTGATCGTCACCCCGATCGAAATCATCTCTTTCCTTTCACGCCCGATCAGTCTCGGCATGCGCTTGTTCGCGAACATGCTGGGCGGCCACGTGGCTCTCAAAGTCTTCGCAGGCTTCGTCCCTTCGCTCGCTGTCGCCCTTGGCGGCATCGGCATGCTGATGGGCGGAGTGCTCGTGATGCCCTTGATCGTTGGTGTGACAGCTCTCGAATTCCTGGTGGCGTTCCTCCAGGCATACGTGTTCGCCATGCTCACATGCGTCTATCTCAATGACGCGTTGGGCGAGGCGCACTGATCAACCCGCGAACGTTCCAAGGAGAACACACATGCAAGGTCTCAACTTCGTCGGCGCCGGTCTCGCCTGCCTCGCCATGCTCGGCGCGGCCATCGGCGTGGGCAATATCTTCGCCTCGTACCTCGATGGCGCGATGCGCAATCCGTCTGCCGCTCCGGCGCAGTTCGGCAACCTGATCTTCGGCTTCGCCGTTACGGAAGCCCTGGGCATCTTCGGCTTCGCCATCGCCCTCATCCTGATCTTCGCCGCCCCCGGCGCCTGATCGGACTTCTGACAGGACTGCGGAGAGCCACACGTGGAACAAGAAGCGGCACACAGCGCGGCGGCGGGACATGAAGCCAGTTCTGGCTTCCCCCCGTTCGACCAGATTGCAGATTTCGGGGTTTCCCAGATCTTCTGGCTGATCGTGACGTTTGCTGTTCTCTACATCGCGGTGGCCTACGTATACCTGCCTAAGATCCAGAAAGGCGTGGAAGACCGAGATGGCGCCATCAAAGCTGATGTCGCCAAAGCAGCCGCCCTCTCGGCGAAAGCCGATGAGTCGGTGAAACAGGTCGAAGCCCAGATCGCCGAAGCACGCGCCCGTTCGCGTGACACAGCGTCGAAAGCCAAGGCCGAAGCCGACGCAAGAACTGCTGCCGCAACCGCCGCGAAGGAGGCCGAGCTCAACACTCGCCTCGGCGCGGCGGAAGCTCGGATTTCCGAAAATCGCGCGAAGGCCATGTCCAGCGTTTCGGCTGTTGCCGAAGGCGCTGCTGCGGCGATCGCCGAAAAACTCACGGGCATCAAGCCCACAGCCGCCACGGTGAAGTCCGCCGTGTCCGGCGTTATGGGAGGCTGATATGGAAGAGCATGCAGCCTCCACCACCGAACACGCCGCCGCTGGCGCTCTGCCGGTCTTCGGCCCGCTGGACTTGAACGACCCCGCTTTCTGGGCGCTCGTCGGCCTGGTGATCTTCCTCGCCGTCGTCGTCTACATGAAAGTGCCGCGGACGCTCACCAAGTCGCTGGATGATCGCGCTGCCAAAATCACCTCCGAACTCGCCGCTGCAGAAACGCTCCGCAAGGAAGCCGAGGCCAAGCTCGCCGAAGTGCAGAAGCGCGCCGCCGAAGCCGAGGTGGAAGCCGCCGGCATCATCGCAGCTGCGCGCCGCGAAGCAGACCAACTCGCCGCCGCCGCACAGGCTGCCCTGGCTGAGCGCATCGCCAGCCGCGAAAAGATCGCCGAAGAGCGCATCTCGCGCGCCGAGTCCGACGCAATCCGCGATGTGAAGATGGCGGCTGTTCAGACGGCGGCGAAAGCCGCCGCTGTTATCCTGTCGGAACAGCTGACGGGCAAGGCTGCCGATGCCGAGTTTGCCAAAGGTCTCGCGGCGGTCACCAAGGCGCTGTCCTGATCTCGACCTGATCTGCCGATTGTCGCCAGTATCTGACCTTCTGATCAGCGCCATTAGAAACGCCCCTATTTGGACGATGCGCCCCGCGCGCCTGCGCGCGCGCGCGCCAGTATTTCGATTCGCTCAACTTCATACGGTTTGGGCACGAAGTCGGTGACGTTGGGCAGAGCCTTCCAGGACTCGTTTGCTGCAATGGTGGGGCTGCCCGACACGAGGATCACGGGGATGTCGGGATAGCGGTCCCCAAACCAGGCTGCGAGCTCAAGGCCCTCCAATGGCGTCTGCATGTGCACATCACTGACGACGACATCGACGCGACCTACTACTCCCATCACCTTGCGGGTTTCTTCCCCGCTGGCACATTCCAGAACATTGAAACCACTTGATCGCAAATGATCGGACATAGCCATGCGGAGCAGAACTTCATCCTCTGCGATCAGAATCGTCAGCGAGCCGATCTCTCCCTCCGGGATCACTTCGTTCGTGGCCTGCATTACGATGTACCCTGCCGCAATTTCGCAGAACGCTTGAACCTATGCTCGGTTCCCGCCCATCGCTGGTTTGTTAGACATCCGTTAGAAACGAGGGTGACGCCGCGACAAAGGCGGAACTGTATCATCTTGAGTTCCATTCAATCTGTCGAAGCTGAGACGAGATTGGACCCATGCCCACAGGACAAGTTTGCCATCCCGGCACGACCATCCTTATAGCCGACGATGACGTTCTCACGCGCATTGCTGTCGCAGAATACCTTCGCAATTGCGGATATCGCGTAGTCGAGGCGTCTGGCGGCCGGGAAGCGAAAGCAGTTCTCATGCACGGCCCCACCATCGAAGTCCTGTTTGCAGACGCGCGCCTTGCCGGCAACGACAATGGTTTCGCACTAGCGCAATGGGCGCGCCGCAATCGTCCCGGGGTGCAGGTGCTGCTGAGCGCGGGTCTCCGGCGCAAATCAGAAACTGCAGCGCACCTGTGCCGCCACAACAACACGTCGCCACCCGCGGCGCATCTGAGCGAGCGAATCGAATCCATGACTGCCCGGCACTGTGGCCGCATACAGAAGCCTAACCGCGACAAACCTCGCGCGGCGTATCGCTAGACCTGCACGTCCCTAACTATACTGGGGCTATTTCACCGGATGCAGGTCGAGCCAGGCGCGCACAGTTCCATCGACCAGGTCAGCTGCATCGTGCTGCACGAAGTGGTTTGCGTTCGGCACCATCAACAGCGTTGTATCCTTGGATATCTGATCCCACGTATCGTTGTGACCCATCGACAGCAGCGCCTGGTCCTTCATTCCATGGATCACCAGCACCGGCACGTTGATCTTCGGAAATACCTGCGCCGGCGCATCCGGATCAGGCGCGCCGGAGGGATAGTTCGCGCGGTAGTAATTCATCATCGCAGCAAAGCTCGAGCGCTTGAACGCCTCAATGTATTTCGGCTTCTCTGCGGGATCCTGCACCCAGCCCGCAAGGCCCTCGGCGGTCAGGTTGTTTTCCGAACCTTCCTTCTGGAAGTTGCGCGCATAGGCGGAGTTCTGCGGCGCGGCCTTCAGCTGGCGGCCAAAATTGGCCGGATGCGGCACCGACATGATTACCAGCCGCTCCAGCGTTTCAGGATGCGCGAAGGCATAGTTCCACGAGATCATCGCGCCCCAGTCATGGCCGATCACGGTCGCCTTCGAGTAGCCCTCGGCCTTGATCACGGCCTGCACGTCTTCCACCAGCTTCGCCATCGCATAGTTCTCAACGCCGACGGGCTTGTCTGAAAGGTTGTAGCCGCGCGTGTCGATCGCCACCGTGCGATAAGCGTCGTTCAGCGCCGGCGTCATCTGGTCCCACGATGCGGAGAAATCTGGAAAGCCGTGGATCATCACCACAAGCGGTCCCTTGCCTGACGAGAGATAGTGGATCTTCGTCCCGTCAGGGCTGGTCGCGTATTTGTCGGCGACGGGCACGACCGCCTTGGTCGCCATCGCCATCTCGGCCATCGGCGCTGACACAGACCCCATCGCCGTCGTGCAGCCAGCCAGTCCGAGCGCCAGCAACGACGCTCCCAATACAGCGCGCATCATCATGGGCAGTCCCTCCGCAGTTTCTTTCTTGACGTCGTCAAGCTAGACCCGCGTGAGGCTGGTAACAATCGCGACTTTTCCGAAGGGCAACGCGAAAGCGTGAACCGCGTAGGCCCCCCAACCTAGTCTTCGAGGTCTTCCTGAAGTATGGTCATTTCCAGCTGATAGCTGGTCTCGCCTTCGTCCTCGATCAGGTAGACGAGGCCGAGATGCTCACCCGCCAGGGTCACCTCCACGCTGTCGTTCACGCGCGGGCGCGCGGCAAGCGTGAGGCCGGGGTTCAGCGTGCGCTTGAGGTACGCTTCGATGCGTTTGACGATTTCCGGGTTCATCGGGCGGCTCCTGAAGCTTTCGGCGGAGACTTAGCCGCCCCCTGCGTCGGCGCCAACCCCGGGACGACAACAGGATCTACCTCTATTCCGCAGCGGTTTTGGGCGCGGCAACTATGAATTCATGTCCGCGCTGCTATGCAGGACCGGACGAGATTTCGGGCTGATTCACCATGAAACGCGCGATACTCGTCTATCTGGCGGCCATGGCGCTGTGCGCCGGCTGCGCCCTTGAAGACATTGGTTTCGAGGACTGCGATTGCGACGAAGCGTATTTCTCGTCCGCCCCCAGCCACTGAGCTCAGGACACGATCGCCATGAAGCGCATCCTCCTCGATGACGATCTTTGGGACGATTATGTTCGACCTACGACAGCCCCCGCTGCGATGACAGCTGTGACTGCGACGAGTAGCGAACGGCTCCAGTCGTAATTTGGCTAGAGACCCATATCGAATTTCTGATCCATCGTCTGCGCGGGATTCATACAGGCCCCACCCACGGGCTTGGCCGGGACGCCCGCAACCGAGCAGCGCGGCGGCACATCGCTCAGAACCACCGAGCCGGAGCCGACACGCGCTTCGTCGCCGATCGTGATATTGCCCAGCACCTTCGATCCGGCCCCGAGCAGCACGCGGTTGCCGATCTTCGGATGGCGATCCGTATGTACCTTGCCCGTGCCACCCAACGTCACGCCATGCAGCATCGAAACATCATCACCCACACGCGCGGTCTCGCCGATGACGATGCCTGTCGCATGGTCGATGAACACGCCCGAACCGATCGGCGCAGCGGGATGAATATCGACGCCATAGAGTTCGGACGTGCGCGACTGGAAGAAGAACGCCAACGTCTCGCGTCCCTGCCCCCACAGCCAGTGACCCACGCGATGCGTCTGAAGCGCGAGGTATCCCTTGAAGAACAAGAAGGGCTGGAGACTTGAGCGCGTCGCCGGATCGCGATCCAGAACCGCCTGCAGGTCACGCTCGGCCGCTGTGACGATCGTCGGGTCGCGCCTGTAGGCTTCTTCGAAGATCTCGCGGATCGCCATCGCGCTGATGTCAGGCCCGCCCGACTTCTGCGCCAGCTGATAGCACAGCGCCTCGGAGAAATTCTCGTGGTTCAAGACCGTCGCCGCCAGATAGCTCGACAGCGCCGGTTCCTGCTCTGCAGCCTGCCGTGCATCGAAACGAAGCTTCTGCCAGATCGGAGCAGGCGCGCCGTTCGAGTGCTGTGCGGAGGTGTCCATCGTGTCTCTCCCTGAGGCGGCTTGTCAGGCCTACGCCTGAATCAACCCAGAGAGCTCGCTCGGCAAGCCCCCGGTGCGGAGGAGATGGTCGGCCTTCAGGAGCATCACAAGGGAGAACCCGTCCGTAATCTCGCCGGATACGGCCATTTTAACGGCATCTGCGAACGGAACTTTGCGAAGCGATAGTTCCTCTGAACTGTCAGGCGGAAAATTCGTATCGGGCGATAGGTTCCAGGCCATGAAAGCATAGGCCCGCTCATCGGTCAGCGAGTTGCCAAGATGCACGTCGCCGAACAGCGGCAGCCAGTTGTCCGCCTTGAGCCTGCACTCCTCGGCCAACTCGCGCTGCGCACTCTCCAGCGGCGGCAAATGCTCAGGCCCACCACCCTCCGGCAGCTCCCACGAATACCGCCCTAGCGTGAACCGCTCCTGCCCCACCAGAAACGTGTGCCCCTCCGCATCGATCGGCAGCACGCCGATCGCGAGGTTGTGCGGATGCACCAGTCCATAGACCGCATCCGCCCCCGTCGGCGCCACGGCCTGATACTCCCGCACCGCGATCCATGTGTTGGTGTAGACCGTTCGCACCGACTTGATGCGCCACGGTTTGCGAGGATTTTTCATGGTTCGCGAATACGGCGAAGGCCACAGCTTGTCATCCCTGAAGCGCGAAGCTCAGCCGGGATGACAAGCCAACCCCAACGCTCTAGTTTCCGGCCAAACTTGCGGAGCCCAGTATGTACCTGAAATCCCTCGCCGGCGCCCTCATCGCCCTTTCGTTCGCCGCCTGCACGCCGACCGGTCGCACCGAACTCCTGCCGGTCGAGGGCGACGCTTTCGTGGGACCCGCTGACGCCAAGGTCGTCGTGGTCGAGTATGGCTCGCCCACCTGCCCGGCCTGCAAGTCCTGGCACGACACCAACTTTCCGGTCATGAAGGCCGACTATGTGGACACCGGCAAGGTCAAGTTCGTGTTCCGCGAATTCGCCATCCACGGCCCCGTCGACGCCGCCATCTTCGCCATCGCGCGCTGCTCCGGCGCGAAGGACTTCTTCCCGGTTCTCGACGAAGCCTTCCTGCGCCAGAACGACATCGTGGAGGCCAGCATGAAAGGCAGCCCGATCGAAGAGCTCAATTCGCTGGGCGCAAAATTCCAACTCAGCGCCGAGCAGGTAAAATCCTGCATCAACGACAAGACCATTGTCCGCCGCATCAACGACGTGCGCGCCGACACGCAGACCAAAGGCATCGACTCAACGCCGACCTTCATGGTCGACACTGTTGTGCTCGCTGACAACACCTGGCCCACCGTGAAGGCGGCGATCGATGCGGCGCTCGGCGGCGGCGCTGCGCCGACCGAAACGCCGGCGCCCTCGGGCGGCCCACTCCACGGCCCAGATGAACCCCACTAGGTCGATGCCGATTCGCCCCGACCTTCCGCCTGAACCCGAATTCGGCGCGCCCCTCGACCCGTCTCATCCCTCGACCGAGACGCTGCGCCTTCTTGCCTTGCGGCGCTCGACGCCTGTCGCCGCGTTGACCGAGCCAGGTCCTTCAGCGGGCGACCTCGACGCAATGCTCCGCCTCGCCATGCGCGTGCCCGATCATCGCAAGCTGGAGCCGTGGCGCGTGCTGATCATTGAGGGCGAAGCGCGCATCAAGCTCGGCGAAGTCTTCGCCGCCGCCCGCCGCCTGCGCGATCCCGACGTCAGCGAAGAAAAACTCGCAGCCGAAATGCGCCTGCCGCTGCGCGCGCCGGTCATCCTGTGCGTCACCTCCTCCCCCACCCACGACCCCAAGAAAACCCCGATTTGGGAACAACAGCTCAGCGCCGGCGCCCTTTGCCAGAACGTCCTCATCGCGGCGCAAGCGATGGGCTGGGCCGGCGTCTGGATCACCGAAGACGCCGCCTATGACGGCCACGTGCACGCCGCGCTGGGCCTCAACGCCCACGAACAGATCGCCGGCTTCATCTATCTTGGCACAGCCAAAGACATGCCCGTCGAGCGCCAGCGCCCGACAATCTCCGCCAAAGCAACCCGCTGGACGGGTTGAAGCACAGCGGCCGCGAGTTGCGCCCCTTCTTGTGGGAAAGCGTCTGTGCAGACGACGCGGAAGCGCAAATTATCTCGCGTGTAGTTTCAAACCCTTCGGCGAAAAAAGGGTGGATCGGCGCACTGCAAATCGGTCGGGTCTCCAGCGCGCCTATTATCGTACCCATGAAACGCTGGAGGCCTCCCATCTGGCTGCTGCGCGATATCCTGGCCCTGCTGGGTGTCCTGATCAGCTTCTGGCCGCTGATGATCCTCGTGATCACCAACGGCTTCAGAGGTATGCGCGGAAAGAAAGTCCCGAAGTCAGCTTTCGATGACTTCCGTTTCTCCTCGCCCACGCCGAAGCTAGGCTCGACTTCGCCTTATGGCGTGAAGCCTACCGCCGCCTCGGCGGGGACTACCGCGTCGTTGAGTTCACCTTCATGGAAGCTTCCAACGACTGGAACGAGACCACGCACCGCTTCCAGCCCTACCAGCGGGCCTGCGGCAATCTCGAAGCCTGCGCCCCGCGCCTACGTCCACGCCTTCTGCGAGCGCTACAGCATGAGCCCGCGCGAAGCAGCGTCCGCCACCGGCCACGCACCCGGACGCGCTCGCCTTGCAACGCTCTCGAAGTCCTCCCTCGTCGACAGGCACGGTGGATCGCGGCGTCTTCGCGGCGCGACGGAGCCCCTTGCTCGGTAAGGTGCTTCACGACCAGCGGGCTCACGGGGTCTCGCCCGCAACCACTTTCGCCTAAATGCGAGAGACAAGGGGCCTGCGTGCGTACTTGCACACGCGGACTGCCGCTCGCTCGGCCCTCCCAACCCCAACCAAATCCAGCAATTCTAACTCGCACCCGCATGCGCGCTGCTTGACGCCCCCTCCCCACAACCCTACTTAGCGCCCGTTTGCACGGCCCTCCCGCCGAGTCGGAGATCAAGTCGCGCAGCCCCAGATGGAGGCCCCTCCCGGATGACCAAACTCGCCACCGGCGCCATCGCCCTCGAAGACGGCAGCATTTTTTGGGGCCAAGGTCACGGCGCCACGGGAATTGCCGCCGGCGAGCTCTGCTTCAACACCGCGATGACGGGGTATCAGGAAATCCTGACCGACCCGTCCTACGCCGAACAGATCGTCCTCTTCACCTTCCCCCACATCGGCAATGTCGGCGCGAACGCCGAGGACCAGGAAGAATCATCCACGCAGGGCAAGGCTGCTGCGCGTGGCGCCGTGTTCAAGGCCCCGCCGACCATGCCCTCGAGCTGGCGCGCCGCTGACGAACTCGGCGATTGGCTCGTCCGCCGCAACATCATCGGACTCTCCGGCATCGATACGCGCGCACTCACCCGTCGCATCCGCGAACTCGGCATGCCAAAATCGGCCATCGCCCATGATCAGACCGGCAAGCTCGACGGCGCCACTCTCATCGCCGCCGCCCGCGCATGGAAAGGCGTCGAGAACGCCGATCTCGCCATCAACGTCACGTCCGGCCAGAGCTTCGATTCGACAGCCGGCCTGTGGTCGATCGACGGCGGTTTCGAGATGAAGAATAGCGGCAAGTTCCATGTCGTGCTGCTGGACTTCGGCGTGAAGAAAAACATCCTGCGCAACCTCGCCGCCGTAGGCGCGAAGGTCAGCGTCGTTCCCGCGAAGACGAAAGCCGAAGACATTCTGGCGCTCAAGCCCGACGGCGTTGTGCTGTCGAACGGTCCCGGCGATCCGGCGGCGACTGCCATCTACGCCGGACCCGAAATCAAGAAGCTGATTGCCTCCGGCGTGCCGATCCTCGGCATCTGCCTTGGCCACCAGATGCTCGCCCTCGCCCTCGGCGCCAAGACCAAGAAAATGCCGCAAGGCCATCACGGCGCGAACCACCCCGTGAAAGACTTCACCACCGGCAAGGTCGAGATCGTCTCGATGAATCACGGTTTCACGGTCGACATCGACACGCTTCCCGCTGGCGTCGAAGAAAGCCACCGCTCGCTCTTTGATGGCTCAAACTGCGGCCTCAGCGTCGCTGGCAAACCGATCATCTCGGTCCAGCACCACCCCGAGGCCAGCCCCGGCCCGCAGGACTCGTTCTATCTCTTCGAACGCTTCGCGAAGATGATGGCGGAACGAAAATCGTAACGAGTCTGAATCAGACCTTTCCAGAAAACACGTGAGTTTCGCGGAACTCCGCAACCGAATTTTTTACTTCGACGTGCCAGCTTGTCCCGGTCTGGAACACCGGAGTGATCATGACGATCGACTCAACGTCCAATATCCATCAGCGCCTCGCCGCCGCTGAAGCGGCACTCCACGCTGTCGGTCAGCAGCTTTCGCCTGCGCTCCGGCACGTCGACATTGCAGTGCTGATCCCCGCCTTCAACGAGGCGACGACCATCGGCGATGTCGTGCGCTCTTTCCGCGCGGCCCTGCCGAATGCGCGCATCTATGTGTACGACAATAATTCGTGGGACAACACAGCCGCCGTCGCTAGAAACGCCGGCGCCGTCGTTCGCCGTGAACCGTTGCAGGGCAAGGGTTATGTCGTCCGTCGTATGTTCTCCGACATCGAAGCCGACGTCTATGTGATGGTCGACGGCGATGCGACCTATGACGCAGCCTCGGCGCCCCGCCTCGTCTCACGCCTGATCGAAACGCAAGCCGACATGGTCGTTGGCGCCCGCATCACGGAAGAGAAGGCCGCCTATCGCGCTGGCCATCGCCTCGGTAACCGGGTGCTCACCGGTCTGGTGTCGGCAATCTTCGGCGACCGCTTCACCGACATGCTGTCAGGCTATCGCGCATTCTCGCGCCGCTTCGTGAAGTCATTCCCAGCGCTAGCTTCTGGCTTCGAAACCGAAACCGAACTCACGGTCCATGCCCTCGAACTCGACATGATCACCACCGAAATCCAGACGCCCTATGGCGCGCGTCCTGAAGGATCAATCTCGAAACTCTCGACTGTCCGCGACGGGTTCCGCATTCTCGGCACGATTGGCCGTCTCATGCGCGACGAACGCCCTCTATTGTTTTTCGGCGCCCTTTCCGGTGCGATCATGCTGACCGCCCTGGCGCTCGGCGCGCCAGTGATCGCTGAATATATGTCGACCGGCCTCGTTCCTCGCTTCCCGACCGCGTTCCTTTGCGGCACACTTGCTGTGCTCTCCAGCATCGCGCTGGTTTCCGGCATCATCCTCGAAACGGTCAGCCTCGGTCGCCGCGAGATGAAGCGGCTGTCCTACAACGGCATCGAGAGCCTGGCCGCCAAACTCGACCGCCTCGAGGAAACCCGCCTCACGCTGACGTCGCTGCGCTCGCAGGTCCTGCAGGAGAACCCTGCTGCCCCCGCCAGCTACATCGCGCGCCGCCGTCGCACGCACTAACCAGAAGATTGAGGCGCCAAGCTGCCTTGCCTAGCAGGGCCATGACGTCCATCTATCAGCCATGGCCGACCAGCAACCCGAAACCCGCCTGCAGATCCGGATCATTCCGGTGACGCCGCTGCAGCAGAACTGCTCCCTCATCTGGGACACGCAGACGAAAAATGCCGTACTCATCGATCCCGGCGGTGACGTCGACACGCTGCTCGGCGCCCTCGATCATTTCGGTCTGACGCTCAAGGAGATGTGGCTCACCCACGGCCACCTCGATCACGCCGGCGCCGCCCACCAGATCCGCGAACGGTTGGGGGTTCCTGTGATCGGCCCGCACAAGGACGACCAGTTCTGGCTCGACCAGATCGAAAGCTCCGCGGAGAAATACGGCCTCACCGGCCTGCAGAACGTCACGCCTGACCGCTACCTTGAGGATGGCGACGAGCTGGAGCTCGAGGGTGTGAAATTCGGCGTGGCGCATACACCCGGCCACACACCCGGCCATGTCGTTATCCACAATGCGGACGCCAGGATCGCCTTCGTCGGCGACGTGCTGTTCCAGGGCTCGATCGGCCGAACCGATTTTCCGCGCAGCGATCACAATGCCCTGATCAACTCGATCACAGAGAAGCTGTGGCCGCTGGGAGACGACATACAGTTCGTGCCCGGCCACGGACCAACATCCACCTTCGGTCAGGAACGCCGCACCAATCCGTTCGTCGCCGATCAGCTCACCGGTTACGGCGGCGCTGAAAAGGCCGGCGCGTCGACCTACGACCAGAAGACGGCCAAACGATACACGTGAGCAGGCCGATCTATCCGGACCAGAGCGCCGCATGCCGCTTGGACCAAGAGCGAAGCTCTTTCTCAAATTCATCGTGCTGACGCCAATCGGCATCTGAGGACTGGTTTATGCGGCGTAGACTGGTTTCCGGTGACTGACCGGAGTTGTGGATCTGGAAGCGACAACGGCGACGTGGGCTAGTGTGGGGACGTACTTCGTTTGCGGCTTGCTGCAGCTTCCCCAGATACTGAACATCGTCAGATACCCCCGCGAGCAGCGCGCCTGAGGCCGTCCAAGAAAAATATCGGTCGCGGCGGCTTGTGAGCGCTTGCTCACATCATACATACTGACCGCGAGCGCACGAGATTGCGCCGCGATCAAATTGCACAACCAGCAACTTTTCCGGGGAACTCATCGTGTTCAACAGCGCAGCCTACGCCGCACCCGCAGCCGACAAGGAACTCGGCCCCATCACCATCGCGCGTCGCGATCCGACGCCGGACGATGTCCAGATCGACATTCTCTTCTGCGGCGTCTGCCACTCGGACCTGCACACGGCGCGCAACGAATGGGGCGGAACGGTCTATCCGGTCGTGCCCGGTCACGAGATCGTCGGCCGTGTTGGTCGCATCGGCGCCAATGTGACAAAGTTCAAACAAGGCGATCTCGTCGGCGTCGGCTGCATGGTCGACTCGTGCCGCACCTGTGCGAGCTGCAGCGAGGGCCTCGAGCAGTATTGCGAGAAGGGAAACACCGGCACCTACAACTCCGCCGACAAGCATATCCCCGGCGGCTTCACCTATGGCGGCTATTCCAAGAGCGTGACGGTCGACCAAGCGTTCGTCCTGCGCGTATCGGAGAAGATCAACCCGGCCGCCGCCGCGCCCCTGCTCTGCGCCGGCATCACGACATGGTCGCC
Source organism: Caulobacterales bacterium (assembly GCA_038326205.1). GTDB lineage: Bacteria > Pseudomonadota > Alphaproteobacteria > Caulobacterales > Hyphomonadaceae > UBA7672. The sequence continues at coordinate 31,626 of JBBQJV010000019.1, forward strand.
GCTGCGCCACTGGAAAGTTGGACCCGGCCAGAAGGTCGGCGTCGTGGGCCTCGGTGGTCTTGGCCACATGGGCGTGAAGTTCGCTCACGCACTGGGCGCCAGGGTCGTGCTTTTCACTACCTCGCAGTCGAAGATCGCGGACGGCAAGCGCCTCGGCGCGGACGAGGTCGTGGTCTCGACAGACCGCGCGCAGATGAAACCACATCGCGCTTCGTTCGACTTCATCCTCGATTGCGTCTCGGCCGACCACGACGTGAACGCTTACCTCAGGCTCTTGAAGCGCGATGGCGTGATGTGCCTCGTCGGCGCGCCCGAGAAGCCGCTCAACATTGCCGCCTTCAGCCTGCTTGGCGGCCGCCACACCCTCGCCGGCTCCGGCATCGGCGGCATCGCCGAGACACAAGAGATGCTCGACTTCTGCGCCGAACATGACATCGCCTCGGATATCGAGATAATCGACATCAAGGACATCAATGCCGCTTACGAGAGGATGCTGAAAAGCGATGTGAAATACCGCTTCTCGATCGACATGGCGACGCTGTAAGCGATGGCGCGAAACGATCGCTTGTCATCCCGGCCATAGCGACGAAGTCGCTAATAGCGGGGACCCATTCATCAACCCACGACCTTGGCGCGATGGGTCCCGGATAGCGGCTCCGCGACTTCCGGGATGACAAGCCAGGGCCTCGCGCCGCCCCATCCAGATCGTGACGGTTTTACAGGGCTGCCATCTGGCCGGCAAACACGCACAAAACGCTCAGCTTTGCAGGCCGAATCCATGCCCGCGCGACATGTTTCCCGACGGCCTGCAACAAGGGTTGCGTGGGGGGCTCGCGGTAGCTAAACCCACCGCCAATTTGCCGTCTGCCGGCCTCGCCCTCGCAAGACAAAACCAGGTGACATGCCCAAGCGCACAGACATCAAGTCCATCCTGGTCATCGGCGCGGGGCCGATCGTCATCGGACAGGCGTGCGAATTCGACTATTCCGGCGTGCAGGCGATCAAAGCGCTGAAATCCGAGGGCTACCGGGTCATCCTGGTCAACTCGAACCCCGCCACGATCATGACCGATCCCGAGCTGGCGGATGCAACCTATATCGAGCCGATCACGCCAGAGATGGTCGCCAAGATCATCGCCAAGGAAAAGCCCGACGCGCTTCTCCCCACCATGGGCGGCCAGACCGCGCTCAACTGCGCGCTAAAGCTTGAACAGATGGGCGTGCTCAAGGAGCATGGCGTTGAGATGATTGGCGCCAAGGCCGAAGCAATCGAGAAGGCCGAAGACCGCAAGAAGTTCCGCGAGGCGATGGACAAGATCGGCCTCGAAAGCCCGCGCTCGGTCATCGTCGCCTCGCCTGAGCTCAGCAATGTCGACGGCAAGATCACTTACGACCTCAAGGCTGGTTTCATCGAGGCCGTGAAGCAGATGGAGGTCGTCGGCCTTCCCTGCATCGTGCGGCCTGCGTTTACGCTCGGCGGCCTCGGCGGCGGCGTTGCCTACAACCGCCAGGAATTCGAGGATATCGTCACGCGTGGCCTACAGATGTCGCCGGTCAGCCAGATCCTCATCGACGAGAGTCTGCTCGGCTGGAAGGAGTTCGAGATGGAGGTTGTCCGCGACAAGGCGGATAACTGCATCATCATCTGCTCGATCGAGAACATCGATCCGATGGGCGTTCACACCGGCGATTCGATCACCGTCGCACCTGCCCTTACGCTCACCGATCGCGAATATCAGGTGATGCGCAACGCCTCTATTGCTGTCCTGCGTGAGATCGGCGTCGAGACCGGCGGATCGAACGTGCAGTTCGCCGTCAACCCTGACAACGGCCGGCTCGTCATTATCGAGATGAACCCGCGCGTATCGCGTTCGTCGGCGTTAGCCTCGAAGGCCACCGGCTTCCCGATCGCCAAGATCGCAGCGAAGCTGGCCATCGGCTACACGCTAGACGAACTCACCAACGACATTACGGGCGTGACGCCTGCCTCGTTCGAACCGACCATCGACTATGTCGTCGTGAAAATCCCGCGCTTTGCCTTCGAGAAGTACAAGAGCTCGGACCTGGCGCTGAACTACCAGATCCAGACGCTGACGACGCAGATGAAGTCGGTCGGCGAAGCCATGGCTATCGGCAGGACGTTCCAGGAAGCGCTGCAGAAATGCCTGCGCTCGCTCGAGACCGGTATTTCCGGCTTCGACGAGCAGGAAATCGCCAGCGCCGGCGATCGCAACTCGCTGATCGCATCCATCTCCCGTCCGACCGAGAAGCGCCTGCTCAATGTCGGCCAGGCATTCCGCGAAGGTCTGACGGTGGATGAGATCCACAACGCTTCAAAGATCGACAAATGGTTCCTGCGGCAGATCTCCGAGATCATTGCCGAGGAAGCTGCGATCAAGGCCAACGGCCTGCCGAGCGACGCTGAAGAGTGGACGCGGATCAAGGCGATGGGTTTTTCCGACGTACGCCTCGCCAAGCTGACCAGCAGGAAAGAACTCGACGTTCGCGCTGCACGCCACAGCCATGGCGTCCGACCTGTCTTCAAACGCATCGACACATGCGCTGCAGAGTTCGCCGCGCGTACGCCCTATCTCTACTCGACCTACGAGCAAGGCTGGATCGGCCCCGATGGCAAGGCGATCCCAGCGCAGAACGAAGCCGAGCCCTCGACGCGTCGCAAAGCGATGATCCTGGGCGGCGGTCCCAACCGCATCGGCCAGGGCATCGAATTCGACTACTGCTGCTGCCACGCCGCGTTTGCCATGGCCGATCTCAAGATCGAATCCATCATGGTCAACTGCAACCCGGAGACTGTCTCCACCGACTACGACACATCGGACCGTCTCTATTTCGAGCCGCTGACACTCGAAGACGTCACCGAGATCATCCATGTCGAACAATCCGCCGGCGACTTCCTCGGCGTGATCGTGCAGTTCGGTGGGCAGACCCCGCTAAAGCTTGCACAGGGGCTCAAAGCTTCGGGCGCACCGATCCTCGGAACCACGCCGGATTCAATCGACCTCGCAGAAGACCGCGAGCTGTTCTCGCAACTGCTCGACCGGATCGGCCTGAAACAGGCGCCGAGCGCCATTGCCCGCACCGATGAGGAAGCGGTCGCTGCAGCCAACCGGATCGGTTACCCCGTCATGCTGCGCCCCAGCTTCGTGCTCGGCGGCCGTGCGATGGAGATTGTCCACGACGAGACGGATCTTCGCCGCTACGTACGTGAGGCCGTGCAAGTCTCCGGCGATACCCCGCTCCTGGTCGACCGCTACCTCGCCGACGCCATCGAAGTCGATGTCGACGCCATGTGCGATGGCGAGACGACGCATGTCGCGGGCATCATGGAACATATCGAAGAAGCCGGCATCCACTCGGGTGACTCGGCCTGCTCGATCCCGCCCTACACGCTGAGCAAGGAGATCGTTGATCGCCTCTCGGACCAGGCGCGCAAGCTCGCCCTCGCGCTCAATGTCAAAGGCCTGATGAACGTGCAGTTCGCGGTGAAGGGCGACGAGATCTATGTTCTCGAAGCCAATCCGCGCGCCTCGCGCACAGTGCCCTTCGTCGCGAAAGCCATCGGCAAGCCCTTCGCCGCCATCGCCGCCAAGGTGATGGCCAACGAAAAGCTGGCGTCGTTCGACCTTGGACCGGGCCCGATCGCAGGCAAGCGCTTCGCCGTCAAAGAGGCTGTGTTTCCCTTCTCGCGTTTCCCGGGCGTCGATCCGCTGCTGGGGCCCGAGATGCGTTCGACCGGCGAAGTCATGGGCATCGACGTCTCGTTTGACGCCGCCTACCTCAAGGCCCAGATCGCGGCCAGCATGTCGCTGCCGTCATCAGGCTGCGTCTTCATCTCGGTCCGCGAATCTGACAAAGCCGCCATCGAACAGACCGCACGCGACATCGCCGCGCTGGGGTTCACCATCATCGCGACCAGCGGAACCGCCCAGTACCTGTCCGCCAAGGGCATAGACGTCCAGCCGGTCAACAAGGTCGCCGAAGGCCAGCCCCACGTCGTGGACGCCTTGATTAACGGCAAGATCCAGCTGGTATTCAACACAACCGAAGGGGCGCAGTCCCTGCTCGACTCGGCCTCGATCCGCCGCGCCTCCCTGGCGCAGGGAATTCCCTATTACACGACGATTTCGGGCGCACGGGCGGCCACACAGGCCATTCGGGTGCTAAAAACACGCCCGCTTGAAGCCGGCGCGCTTCAGACCTACTCTTGACAGGTGTACGGGCGGCCGCTGGCTGCCCGTAGTCTGATTCCGTGTCATTCGCGGCGTTTTCCATAGGGCTACCGATGCAGCGCATTCCCATGACGTCCCAGGGCTTTGAGGCCCTGCAGGCTGAGTTGAAAATCCTGAAATCCGAGGAGCGCCCGTCGATCATCGCGGCGATCGCGGAAGCGCGCAGCCATGGCGATCTCTCGGAGAACGCGGAATATCATGCTGCCAAGGACAAGCAGAGCTTTATCGAAGGCCGCATCTCGGAACTCGAGGACAAGCTCTCGCGCGCCGAGGTGATCGATACGTCGCGCCTGAAGGGCAATACCGTGAAATTCGGCGCCACCGTGAAACTGACCGACGAGGAATCTGGCGACACCTTCACCTACAAGATCGTGGGCGAAGACGAAGCCGACATCTCGAAGAAGAAAATCTCGATCGCCTCGCCCATCGCCCGCGCCATGATCGGCAAGGAAGAAGGCGACATCGCGGACGTCTCTGCGCCGGGCGGCTCCAAGTCCTACGAGATCATCTCGATCGCCTGGAAATAGTCAGCGCAAAAGTGTCCGCCGAAAGATCAGGCCCTTCGATCTGGTGTGTAGCGGACGGCCGCGCGGGCATTCTGAACCAGACGCTCGCGCTCGCGTCCGCACTTGCTGAACCTGAACGTGCAAGTGATCTGTCTCACATGCGATCCGAGGCGCATCGCGACACGCCGCTCATTCTCCAGCCAAAGGGATGGCGGCTCACTCTGCCGCCAAATCTCTGGCCTTCGCCGGTAGCAGCCCTTCCTGCAGAACAGTCGGCGCAGTTGAACGCGCCATGGCCAGACATCTGGCTCGCCGCCGGCCGTCGTTCTATCCCCTATTCACGCGTTATGCGAAGCCTGTCAGGCGGCAAGACCTTCGTTGTGCAGACCCAGAATCCGCGCGTGCCGCTGTCCGCGTTCGACCTCGTCATCCCTCCTGAGCATGACAGCGTAAAAGGCCCGAACGTCTTCCCCATCATCGGCCCGCCTGTCTGGTTCTCCCAGCAACGCATCGCTGAAGCACAGGCGCGGTTTGCATCGCTGAAGTCCGCGCAAGGTCAGAAAATTCTCGTCTCCATCGGCGGCGATTCAAAGAACCACACGATGACCGAGCAGAATGTTCTCCACATCGAGGGCGCGATAAACCGCCTCGCGCAAGGCCGCACATTCTGGATCACCGTCTCCCGTCGCACGCCCGAACACGCCCGCGTTCGCCTCCGCCGCCTCGCCTCCACCATCAATGCGGTGTTCTGGGAGAACGAGATCCGCGACGGCCCCAACCCCTATTTGGCTTTCCTCTCGATGTGCGACGCCGCGATGGTCACATGCGAAAGCGCGAACATGATCGCGGACCCCGCCTTCTTCGGTAAGCCGGTCCACCTGCTGAAAGTCGACGGCGGCTCTCCTCGCTTCGACAAGCTCCACAAGGGTTTTATCGACCGCCATACGGCCGCCTGGTTCACCGGCAGCCTTGCCGGATGGACCTATTCCCCTCTCCGCGAAGCCGCCCGCGCGGCCGACGAGATAGTCAGGCAGGTGTTGAAACGCCACCCGGCGGCCTAGAAAAACTCAACTGACCCAATGGGATCCGTCCGACCCCTTTTTCGTTCCGGCCTGCATCCCCAGAATATAATCGCGGACGCACCATGCCCCATTTCGCGTATCCGGCTGGCCCGTTAGGAAGGGGGAAAGACAGGACTGATCCATGACGACCCAGACGGCCACGACCCGCCACTCCCAGATCATCATTCTCGGCTCCGGCCCTGCTGGCTACACAGCCGCGATCTACGCCGCGCGCGCGCTGCGCAAGCCGATGCTGATCGCGGGCATCCAGCCGGGCGGGCAACTCACCATCACCACGGACGTGGAAAACTATCCGGGCTTCGCTGACGTCATTCAGGGCCCCTGGCTGATGGACCAGATGCGCGCGCAGGCGATCCATGTCGGTACGGAGATGGTCGAAGACCACATCATCAAGGCCGACCTGCAGAACCGGCCCTTCACACTGGAGGGCGACAGCGGCCAGATCTACACCTGTGACGTGCTGGTCATCGCAACCGGCGCGCAGGCCAAGTGGCTGGGTCTCGCGAGCGAGTCGAAGTACAAGGGTTTCGGCGTCTCTGCCTGCGCCACCTGTGATGCGTTCTTCTACAAGCAGAAGGAAGTCATCGTCGTCGGCGGCGGCAACACCGCTGTTGAAGAGGCGCTGCACCTCACGCACTTCGCTTCGAGTGTCACCGTCGTTCACCGCCGTGACCATTTCCGCGCCGAGAAAATCCTGCAGGACCGACTGTTTCGGAACCCGAAGGTCAACGTCGTCTGGGACACGGAACTTGTCGACGTCATCGGCCAGGAAGGCCCGCTTAGCGTTACCAAGGCCCGGCTTCATAACCTCAAGACCGGCGCGATCACCGAACAGCCTGTCCACGGCATCTTCATCGCCATCGGCCATGCGCCTCAGACCGGGCTGTTCACCGGACAGCTTGAGACGAAAGACGGCGGCTATCTCAAGACCACGGCCGGTTCGACGACCACCTCAATCCCCGGCGTCTTCGCTGCAGGAGACGTCGCTGACGATGTCTTTCGTCAGGCCGTGACAGCAGCAGGCCTCGGTTGCATGGCTGCGCTGGAAGCTGAAAAATATCTCGAAGGCCTGCCGCAGCAGGCTAAGCTCGCCGCCGAATAGCATCGGAGACGGCAATGGTTCGGCGCACGTTCGCAGCGATACTCATGGCGGTTGCGCTGTTTGCGCCCATCGCAACGGCGCAACCGGAATCGCGGAAATGCGCCGATGCGGAGTTCGACTCACACTCTGTGCCTCTGGATGAGGTTGGCCCGTTCGCAGGCGCGAGTGTCAAATCGACGTTCGCGCGAAGCGGTGGCGCAGCTTGCCGCGTGATCGCGTTCTACCGCCTTGAAGCGAAACCACCCGCCGCGACGACGCAGGCCGCGCAGCGCAAACTCCGTCAGGAATACGCCGGCAAGACTGCGCCACCCTTCTTCGCGGCACGCTATGTCGACGACAAGCGCAGCGCACCATTTGCCGAGCGCTGGACCGATCAGGATCGCTGCCCCGCCCTCGTGCCCGCGCTGGAAAAGCTCGAGCCGATCCTGGCGCCGAAGCTGACCGGCGTTGGGCCCTACCGCGACATGTCCACGAGCATCACGGACCAGCCGATAAAACGCTTCTGGCTCGCCGGACAGATCTACCCGCATACCAATCCGGACTACACGATGGATCTCACGCTTGACGGTGGCGCTTTCGGTCCATTTGGCGACTGGCTCGGCGAAACGCTCACTGCCCTAGACGCCTGCTGGAGCCCTGATCCCCCGGTGATCAAATGAGCGACGCTTACGCCCGCTGGATCGCAAGCCTCCGGCCTACCGGCATCGAGGTTATCGATGGCCTTCACCGCGCCCTGCCCGGCAAGCTCGACGGCGCTGAGGTGAAACCCGGCGACCCCATCCGCGCCGGCGGCTATGACGAAGATCGCAGCATCTACACCCAACCGCTCTTCGCGCCTGAAGGCGAGGAGCCGCGCAGCATTCATCTTGGCGTCGATGTTTTCGCGCCTGCTGGTTCTGCGGTCTACGCGCCGCTCAGCGGCCACGTGCATTCCTCCCGCATCAACGACAATGCGGGCGATTATGGCCCCACCATCATTCTTGAACACAAGCCGGTGTCGGGCCTGACCTTCCACACGCTCTACGGCCATCTCGACCGCGACAGCCTCAAGGGTCTCAAACCCGGCACAGCTTTCATGGCGGGCGAGAAAATCGCGGGGCTGGGAACGAAGCGCGAGAATGGCGGCTGGCCGCCGCACCTGCATTTTCAGATCATCCTCGCTATCGGAAATGCCAAGGGTGACTATCCCGGCGTGTGCAAAAGCAGCGAGCGCGATCACTGGCTGTCGATCTGCCCTGACCCCGGCCCTCTGCTGGGATTAATGTTACGCTGACGCTTATTCCGGGAGGTGTGCCCGCAGCATCCATGCAGCCTTCTCGCCGAGCGCGACCCGTTGCGTCATAAGGTCAGCCGTAGCTTGGTCGCCGGCTTCTTGGGCAACTTCCAGCGCGGCGCGCGCGGCCTTCACCACGGCCTCGTTTCCGACCGAGAGATTGGCGAGCATTTGGTCTTCATTCGGTACACCCGTGTCGCCCTTGATGGTCGACTTGGCGTCAATTGAATTACCGAATGGCGCATAGTGACCGAGGGAACGAATACGCTCCGCGATGAGGTCGAGCGACAGCCACAGCTCGTTGTACTGGGTTTCAAACAATGTGTGCAGCGTCAGGAAGCGCGGCCCCTCGATGTTCCAGTGATAGCCGTGCGTCTTGGCGTAGAGCGAATACGTATCCGCCAGAACGACCTCCAGCGCGCCGACAACTTGCTTGCGGGCTTTGCCGTCGATCCCGATGTCGAATGCCATCTCATGTCTCCTTTTTAGAATAATTCTAAAATGGAGATCTGACCCGGGTCAGGCAACCCGATGCGACAGACTGGCGCGCTATTTCGTCGTGCGCACCCAGTCGAACAGCTTCAGGAAACGATCGGGCGCTGCTTCCTGCGGCAGGTGCCCTGCGTCCTGCACCACATCGACCCGCGCATTAGGCAGTATCTTGGCCAGCGTCATTCCGTGAATGGACGGGCTCACCACCTTGTCGCCGCCACCCAACAGGATCGCGACTGGGACAGTAATCTGCGGATAGCGGTCCTGTTGAGCGAGGACTTCGCGCTTGGCTGCAACGAGATCTTCTCCGTTCGCACGCAGCGAATCCGGGCGCGCCGCAAGCGATACCTCGGCTTCTTCCATCCACCCCTCCGGAGGGATGCTTGGCGCGAACGCTGCCTCCATGCCGCTTTTCACGGAACCGCCTGCGAAGGGCTGCGCGACGAGATTGTTGAACAGCCATCCCGAGAGCGGATTGGCCGACCAGTAATTGTACCAGTCGACACCACCGGGCCACTCATAGGCAACCGGCGCAATCAGGACGAGGCCGCCGACAAGATCTGGACGATCCAGCGCCAGACGCAGCGCCACCGCTCCGCCCCATGAATGCGCCACCACGATCGGCTTTTTCAGTCCCAGTTGTTCGATGACGCCGGCCGCGACTTTGGCCTGCAGTTCAAGAGTGTCAGACCCCGCCGGGCGATCGGTTGTGTACCCCATACCCGGCCGGTCATAGGCGGCGACCAGATACTTGTCCTTCAGCATGGGCACGATGGTCGGTCGCCATGTGCCGATGTGAGACGACGCGCCGTGGATCAGTAGCGTGGGCGAGCCATCTCCCCATGTTTCAACATGGCTCGACACGCCAGCCGCCTCTACGAATCTCATTTGAGATACGTCGTCCTTTGGGTAGCTGGCGCAGGCCGCCAGCGCCAGAAACCCGACGGGGGCCAATATCTGCAGCGAACGAAACATTGAGGGTCCAATCACGGTGACTGGAACCCAATACGCTTGAGACTGACTTATGGTTCAGCGGCGTTACGGATGTGGCCTCATATAAACCTTCGCAACCCAGTCCTTGTCGGCGTCCACCGTCGATAAGTCGAGTTTCTGTGTGTTCGCGAACATGGTGCACATGCCGGGATTGAGATAGCCCCAGCGCGCCGTCGGTTCCGCCTTCACCGCGCCCTGCGCTGCCTTTTCGGTGTTGCAGATAACGATGTCCCACCGCGCATCGGCGACCTGGTTCCACAACAGCGGAAGCGTCGGCATCGGGTCCAGCGTAACCTTGACCTCGAATACGACGTCAAAGCGATTTTCCTGCACGGCGCCAATCGCAAAACTGGGGCCCACCGGATTTCCCGGCTGCGCCAGAGCTGGCGACACTGTCGCCATCGCGATCAGAAATGAACCTGCCAGAAGACGCCCGTTCGGAACACGCATGAGCCGTGCCTCTCAATCATCGCACCGACGCCATAACACGCCGGTCCGGCTCGCAATTCAACGCAGAACCCGCGAGGGTTGAATGCACCTTCTCAGGCCGCCGCGAGCAAGCTCTGGAACATGCGCGTTCCGTCCTCGCCGCCTTCCTGCCCCGCCATCGCCCGCTCGGGGTGAGGCATCATCCCAAGCACGCGGTGGTTATCGGAAAGGATGCCGGCAATGTCGCGCGCCGACCCGTTCGGATTGCCGACATAGCGGAACGCAACCCGGCCCTCGCCCTCGAGGCGATCCAGCGTCGCCTCGTCGGCAAAATAATTGCCGTCATGGTGCGCAATCGGAAACACGACTTCACGCTGTTCACCATAGCCCGCCGTGAACACGGACGCGTTGCTGGCGATGGAAAGCGTCTGTGGCCGGCAGCAGAAATTCAGCGACGCATTGCGCAACAGCGCGCCGGGCAAGAGGCCCATCTCGGTCGCCACCTGGAAGCCGTTGCAGATGGCCAGCACATAGCCGCCCCGCTCGGCGTGTTTCCGGATCGCATCGCCCACCGGTGACGCTGCCGCCATGGCGCCGGACCGGAGATAGTCACCGTACGAAAATCCACCCGGCAAGACGATCAGGTCCAGCCCGTCGGGAAGATGCCCGTCCTTGTGCCAGACCATCGCCGGATCCTTGCCGGTCACCTGCCGCAGGGCGGTCTGGGCGTCACGATCGCAGTTGGAGCCGGGGAAGACGATGACAGCGGATTTCATGTGTTTTTCCCTATGCGCCGGGCCTCTAGCAGGTTTCGCAGCGAGTCGCGAGGGCGACCCGCCCCGATCTACTTGTAGAAAATCACTCCTGCCCCCAGCGCGATCAGCGCAAATCCTGCAGCGTGTTTCCAAGTCAGCGGCTCGCCCAGCACCCAGGTCGAAAACCCGGCGAACACAACCAGGGTGATCACCTCCTGCATGGTCTTCAGTTCGGCCGCCGAATAGACCGCATGACCGATCCGGTTAGCCGGCACCGCCATGGAGTATTCGATCAGGGCGATGCCCCAGCTGGCCAGGATCGCCCAATGCAGAGGTGTGGTGGTGAATTTGAGATGCCCATACCAGGCAATCGTCATGAAAATGTTTGAGCCGATCAGCAGAGCGATGGGCGACCATTGGGCAAAGCTCATCAAATTCCCGCCATCGCGATTGAGAAGTCAAAGTCCCGGTTTTGCCGGATTTCGCGCGCAAGGATCGCCACGGCAGGCCTGCTTGCGCACCGCCCGCCGGCGCGCCATGTTTATCTGGAACTCGTTCAGGGGACGTCCATGCGTAAGCTTATGCTCGCCATCGTCATCGTCGCGCCGCTTCTGGCGTCGGCATGCAACACCATCGCCGGCATCGGTAAGGACGTGTCGACCGTCGGCGGCGTCATGACCGACTCGGCCGAAAAAACAAAATAACGACTGCCAAAGTCCGCTGACGCATATCGCGTTGCCAGCGGCGCTGCTCAGCCCTGTTCAGGTCAGCTGAGCTCGATCGAGTAACGCTCGACGACGGTGTTTGCGAGCAGCTTCTCGCACATTTCCTTCACGCGCTTTTCTGCGTCGGCCTTCGAAAGACCGTCGGCCAGCTCGAGCTCTATGGTCTTGCCACAGCGCACAGCCTCAACCTCGCCAAAGCCCAGACGGCCCAGTGCATCGCCGACCGCCTTGCCCTGCGGGTCTAGCACGCCAGCTTTCAGCGAGACATGCACTTTGGCTTTCATGGCTTGGCCTATTTTCCGCTGAAGGACAGGATTTCCGCCCCGCCGCCTTCCTTCATGATTCCGAGCCGCCGCGCAACTTCCGCATAGGCTTCAGTGACGCCGCCCATGTCACGGCGGAAGCGGTCCTTGTCCATCTTCTCGCCTGTATCCATGTCCCATAGCCGGCACGAATCCGGGCTGATCTCGTCGGCGAGAACCGTGCGAACCATCTCGCCTTCATACAGGCGGCCATACTCGACCTTGAAATCCACCAGCTTGATCCGCGCGCCGGCGAACAGCCCGGTCAGGAAATCATTGATGCGGAGCGTCATCGTGATGATGTCGTCGATCTCCTGGTGCGTCGCCCAGTTAAACGCGGTGATGTGCTCTTCGGTGACCATAGGGTCGCCGAGCTCATCCTTCTTGTAGCAGAACTCGATGATCGAGCGCGGCAGCACCGTGCCCTCCTCGATGCCCAGCTTTTTCGACAGCGAGCCCGCAGCAATGTTGCGACAGATCACTTCTAGCGGGATGATCTCCACTTCGCGGATCAGTTGCTCGCGCATGTTGAGCCGCTTCAGGAAGTGCGTCGGCAGGCCGATGCCGTTCAGCTGCGTCATCACGAATTCGCTGATGCGGTTGTTCAGGACGCCCTTGCCGTCCAGCACGGCGCGCTTTTCGTTGTTGAACGCGGTCGCGTCGTCCTTGAAGTACTGGATAAGCGTGCCGGGCTCGGGACCCTCGTAAAGGATCTTCGCTTTGCCTTCGTAGATCTTCCGGCGCTTCGCCATATCGCGTCTCCTGGGCCGGGGCCGAAATCCACCCCAGACTCGTGTAGGAAAAGGCTTCCTAGCCCATCCGGCGATGGACGTCGCGTCCGGCATCGTCGCGGGGGTGTTGTAGGCCGATGCCTGTCGCTATATCGACATCTCGTGCACAGGACGCAAGCGACCTGAGGGAGACAGATTTTGAGCGGTTTCGACAAACGTGAAGCAGCAGAAGAAGGCAGATTCGCCCTCGACCAGGAACTTCGGTTCAAGGCAAATGCCCGCCGAAACAAGCTGTTGGGCCTGTGGGCGGCCGAAAAGCTCGGTAAGTCGGGCGAAGCCGCCGCAACCTATGCGATCGATGTCGTGAAGTCCGATTTCGAGGCGCCGGGCGACGAAGACGTCTTCCGCAAGGTGAAAGGCGATCTCGACGCCGCAGGTGTGGATATCTCCGACCACCAGCTCCACCGCCAGATGAGCGAGCTTATGGACGTGGCGATCGAGCAAGTGAAAATCGAAAAGAAGTAGGTTCGAGCGCGATCCATGCATGGCGCTCAAGCAAGCACTCGGCAAGTTTTTGGCCTGTCAGGCCGGCTTTCGGATAACGAAGGCCGGAACTGACCCATATTTCCCGCAGAAACCCGGCGCGATCGACTGGAGCGCGTAGATCGCTTCAAGGAAGATATGCCCGCGCCAGTCGCCTGGCACCCGGTCGCGCAGAAAGCTCTGTCCAATCGGTCTGAACGAATCGAGCTTGTAACTGAACGGCCACTCGCAGCCTTCGAACCATGACAGCGGCATCGGATGATGAGGCAGTTCCTCAGACACACTGCCCCCTTCATTCTTCACCGCCAGATCGCCGAACAGCACCTTCGAGACAGCTTCAAGCTTCCACGCCAGTCGCGGCTTCGATGAAAAGTAGACGACCACGGCCATACCGCCGGGCTTCAGCACGCGCCACAGCTCCAGCCACGCGGCCGCCTGATGCTCCGGTGGAAGCTGATAGATGACGTGGTTGCATGTGATAGCATCCATCGATCCGGTCTTTAGCGGCAGATTGGCCAGATCGCCTTGCAGATAGAGCCCGCGTTCGCCCAGCTTCTGCCGCGCCGCCCAGAGACCCTTCACCGAGATATCGACGCAGACGCGCTTCTCGAAGCGATCACCATAACGCATGAGTTCCTGGTACGGGATCGGACCGCAACCGGCGTCGAGAAGATATTTGCCGCCCTTGCTGAAGTATTTTCCCACCCGGGCAATGCAGCGATTGGTAAAATCGCGTCCAATGGAACGCGTGTCGCTGGTGGCTTTGGTTTCAGCAAAAAGCCCCTGCTCGTCCTCGACCCAGCCTTTGGTATCGTAGAACTCGCGGACCTCATCGTTGACGGCCGCGCCGAGCCCATCACCTTCGCCACGTGGCAAGAGCCCCGCAATCCCGTCGATGACCGTGTACGATGGCCCCCCTTCTGCAGCGAGTTGACCGTCCTTGTTCCAATGCAGGGGCTTTCCGGTCGATGGGCACTGAGCAATTTCAGGCAGATCGGACACGATAAAACTCTCCCCAGCTACAAGAACTGAGCGGAAGGCACACCTTCAGATTGTGCGCTGGTCACCAAGGCATGCACCGGCAACGCAGCCGCCGACATGCCTTACAACTATTGGGGTGAGCGAAAACGCAGCAGATTCACCAAACCCGCGAACGTCCAAGCGCGATCCGCTAGTTTCTCTGGCGTTTGCATGCCGCAGCGCCGCTTTGGATCATCGCAAACAACTCGCATGGTGAACCTCAACCCCGAAACAGGAAGGCAGCAGCACGCTGATCGTTAGCGTTTGGCTGGCAGGTTCATGCCTGAAGATCGGCCCCCGCCGGTCTGGTCCGGCCGGTCCCTGCCTTTTCCGCCAAGGCCCCCCTCGGCGGTCGCGCTCGTCCCCCCTGAGCGCACGCAGATCCGGTTTCAGGAGTAACGGCGCACGACCCCTCGCGCCCGTTTGCTCCGCCATCATGGCCTTGGGCCGGAGCTCGGAGGGAGCTCCGGCCCATTTTCTTTTCGGGCTTATCCAAACACCCGTTGAAAGATCACGTCCACCGCCTTCAGGTGATAGCCAAGATCGAACATCTCGCTCAGCTCGGCAACTGTCAGCAGCTTCGCCACATCGGCATCGCCTTCTAGATTGGCGAGGAAGTCGCCATCCTTGCGATTCGCATCGCGCCACACCTTCATCGCGTTGCGCTGAACCATGCGATAGGCGTCCTCACGGCTGGCGCCCGCCTCTACCAACGCCAGCAACACGCGCTGCGAATTATGCAAGCCGCCAAGTTTGTTGAGGTTGGCCAGCATGTTGTCCGGATAGACCAGCAGCTGCTCGATCACGCCTGCCAGCCTGTTCAATGCAAAGTCGAGGTGGATGGTCGCGTCCGGCCCGATGCCGCGCTCGACCGACGAGTGCGAGATATCCCTCTCATGCCACAGCGCGACATTCTCCATCGCCGGCACGACCGCCGAGCGCACCAGACGCGCGAGCCCCGTGAGATTTTCCGTCAGCACAGGATTGCGCTTGTGAGGCATGGCGGACGAGCCCTTCTGTCCTTCAGAGAAATACTCCTCGGCTTCGAGAACTTCCGTGCGCTGCAGATGGCGGATCTCGGTCGCGATACGCTCGATGGAAGATGCCGTCACGCCCAGCGCTGCAAAGAACGCCGCATGACGGTCGCGCGGGATTACTTGCGTCGACACCGGCTCGACTGCGAGGCCGAGCTTTGCCGCTACCATCGTCTCGATGCGCGGATCGATGTTGGCGAACGTCCCCACCGCGCCAGAGATCGCGCAGGTCGAGATTTCCTCGCGCGCCATCTCTATGCGTTTCCGGTTACGCGCCATCTCGGCATAAAAGCCCGCGAGCTTCACACCAAACGTCGTCGGCTCCGCATGGATGCCGTGCGACCGCCCAATCGTCGGCGTCATCTTGAACTCAAGCGCGCGCTTTTTGAGAGCCGCCAGAACACGATCCACGCCCTTGATCAGGATATCGCTCGCGCGCTGCATCTGCACAGCGAGGCAGGTGTCCAGCACGTCCGACGACGTCATGCCGAGGTGCAGGAACCGCGCTTCATCGCCCACATGCTCGGCAACCGACGTCAGGAACGCGATCACATCGTGTTTTACTTCGCGCTCGATCGTATCAATGCGCTCCACGTTGAAGCCGCCCCGCGCCCGCACCGCGACAGGCACCTCTTTCGGGATCATCCCCAGCTCGGCCATCGCCTCGGCCGCCAGCGTCTCGATCTCGAGCCAGATCGCATAGCGCTGCTCAGGCTCCCAGATCGCAACCATCTCGGGTCGGGCATAGCGAGGAATCATGGGGAAGCGCTCCGGCAGGTGTCGCGGAGCCTTTAGGACGGTGCAACAGCCTTGTCATCCCGCCAGCCGGACCGAGCTTTGACATGCTGACGGATCTGCCCCGATAGTTGCGGTTTGGCGGCGTTGGGAACCGGCATGACAGCTTCGATCCACCACATCACACCCGCCAACGCTGGCTTTCTCGACAATGTCGATCCAGACGTGTTCGACCACGCCATTCAGCCCTCCCGGCTCGCAGAATACCTGTCCGATGCACGCCACGCGATGTTCGTCGCGGTCGATGATGGCCTCGTCGTCGGTCAGATCCGCGGCAGCGTCCACCTGCAGCCGGATCGCGCCTCCGATCTCTACATCGACAATCTCGGTACGGCGCCGTCTCACCAGCGGCGCGGCATTGCGGCGGCGATGATTGCGGCCATGCTCGACTGGGGCAAGGCGCAGGGCTGCACCTATGCATGGGTCGCGACTGAAACCGATAACGATGGCGCCAAAGGCTTCTACGCCTCACAGCGCTTCGCGCTCGACGAGATCGCAATGTACGCGCTCGCGATGGACTAGACGTCCAGCGAATATCCCGCTGAACGCACCGTGCGGATGGGATCATCTCCTCCGCCCTTGCTCAACGCCTTGCGCAGGCGGCCGATGTGCACGTCAACAGTGCGGGTTTCGACGTAAACATCCGATCCCCACACCGCATCCAGCAGCTGCTCACGGCTGAACACCCGGCCCGGATGTTGGATGAAATAATCGAGCAGTCGGAACTCCGTTGGCCCAAGGTGCACGTCCGTTCCACCACGCGTCACTCTATGCGCCGCACGATCCATCGAAATGTCGCCCACCAACACCACGTCTTCGGCCAGCGCCGGACGGATGCGGCGCATGACGGCGCGGATGCGTGCGGTCAGTTCCGACATGGAGAACGGCTTAGTCATGTAGTCGTCGGCCCCGATATCGAGCCCCCGGATGCGGTCGCTTTCCTCGGCCCGCGCCGTCAGCATGATGATCGGCAGGTTGCGTGTCGCCGACTTAGAGCGCAGGCGGCGCGCCACCTCGATGCCAGCCAGCTTGGGCAGCATCCAGTCGAGCAACACGATGTCCGGCTGGCGCTCCTCGATCAGCAGCAACGCCTCTTCGCCATCCTGGGCGGTCGAGACCTCATAGCCTTCCTTGATCAGGTTGTAGCGGATCAGCTCAACCAGCGCCGGCTCGTCCTCGACGACGAGGGCGTAGGGTCGCGTGGCGGCTGCGGGGCGCATGGCGCTGCGTTCGAGTTCAAGTGTGGTTGAGGGCATCGACCTTCGGCCTTTCGACAGGTAGCTGTTCGCCGGTGACGAGGAAGTGAATTTCTTCCGCGATGTTGGTGCAGTGATCGCCGATCCGTTCGAGGTTCTTCGCCACGAACAGAAGATGCGCGCAGGCAGAAATCGTGCGCGGGTCCTCGATCATGTACGTCACCACTTCGCGGAACAGGGACTGGTAGTGCTCGTCGACTTCCTCGTCGCGCGCCCAGACCTTGACGGCGGCGTCCGCCTCCTGCGCCGTATAGGCGTCGAGTACGCGTTTGAGCTGCGCTGTCACCAGACGACCCATACGCGCCACGCCCTTCAGCGCCGTCGAAGGCTCGATCGTGTCGACCAGCTTGACGCGCTTGGCGATGCTCTTCGCAAGGTCGCCGACACGCTCCAGCTCGGCGGCGATCTTGAGCGCCGAAATCGTCTGGCGCAGGTCACGCGCAAGCGGCTGACGCAAGGCCAGAAGGCGCAGGATTTTCTTCTCGACTTCGACCTGCAGGTTGTCGACCTGCGGATCACGCGCCACCACGGTCTCCGCCAGCGCCAGATCGCGCGAGGCGATCGCCTGTATGGCGTCTGACAACATGTCCTCGGCAAGCCCGCCCATGCGGGCAAGGTCGCCCGACAGCTCTTCAAGGTCCTGCGAGAAAGACCTGACTGTATGCTCGGTCATGTCCGTGCCTCCTCACCGCAAAAACGGGCCAACCGCAAAGGCGGAAGCTCTAACCTACCCGAATCTTCCAGTGATGTAGTCCTGCGTCCGCGAATTCTTGGGGTTGGTGAAAATCCCCTCGGTCGGGCCGGTTTCGATCAGCTTGCCGAGGTGGAAAAATGCCGTCTGCTGCGATACCCGGGCGGCCTGCGCCATGGAGTGCGTCACGATGATGATGCAGTAGTTCGACTTCAGCTCGTCGATCAGCTCTTCCACCTTGGCGGTTGCAATCGGGTCGAGGGCTGAACACGGCTCGTCCATCAGGATGATCTCTGGGTTCACCGCGATCGCGCGCGCGATGACCAGACGCTGCTGCTGGCCGCCCGACAGGCTCAGGCCGGGCGCATTTAACCGGTCCTTCACTTCATCCCAGAGACCGGCCTTCCGCAGCGAGGTCTCGACGATCTCATGCATATCGGCGCGCGACGTCGCGAGGCCATGCAGGCGCACGCCATAGGCCACGTTGTCGAAGATCGATTTCGGGAACGGGTTCGGCTTCTGGAACACCATGCCGACCTGCGCGCGCAACAGCACCGGATCGACCGTGCTGGCGTTGATGTCCTGGCCATCGATCACGATCTCGCCGGTCACGCGGCATGTCGGGATGGTGTCGTTCATCCGGTTGATTGAACGCAGGAAGGTCGACTTGCCGCAGCCAGAGGGACCAATCAGCGCCGTCACCGAACGCTCGGGCATTTCCAGCGAGACATCGAACAACGCCTGCTTCTCGCCGTAGAAAACAGAGACCGAGCGCGCGCTCACCTTGGACGTGAGCGTCGGTGGCTTGGCGACCGGTTGGCCAGCGGTTCTGGTCTGAAGCTGGGGCACGGGCTCCATTCGGCTCATAGACCTCTCCGCAAGGGCAACCGTCCGGAAACCCGAAGCATGAGCGCGAACGCCATAACTCCGGAATTCATCGAGTCGGTCTGGAAGGCCATGAAACGCCCAGCTGCCACTTGTTGCGAGTCCTGTACGGGCGGATTGTGACAGTCATGCGAAAGAGGGTCCCCTTCCCGAGCGGTAGTCTGCCCAGCTGTGGATAAATAGGTGCGATTGCCCTTTAACCACTCCCGTTATGGGTATTTTCTGCCAGAACGCGCGGATTACAGGAAGGGCGTCCCAAAATGCACCCCAGTCTTAAGCTTTCCGACCACGACATGAGCTCGGAGCGGGGCTTTCTTTGCGCCTACAACGCCGCTGACGTCGTCCTGCCCTCCGATCTCGCCGCCCCCGAGCAAGCCGCGAGGGACCTGCCGCGTACGATTTTGACGGGCCGCGTCCGCAAGCATCTCGAAGCCCTGCCCGTCCTCGACCTCAAAGCTTTCTGCGCCGAGGCCCCCGACGCTCAGCTACGCACCGCCATGGTCCGCTATTCGTTCATGGTGCAGGCCTATGTCTGGGGCGAGCGCGAAGCGCCGAAGTCTCTTCCAGCGTCTCTCGCAGTCCCGATCTGGGCGCTAGCCAAACGCCTCGGCCAGCAACCCTTGCTGCCCTATTCGGCCTACGTGCTCGACAACTGGGACCGGCTCGATCGCTTCGCCCCGATCGCGCTCGACAACATCTGGATGATCCAGAGTTTCCTCGCCGGACAGGACGAAGCCTGGTTCGTGCTCGTCCACGTCGCCATCGAAGCGCGCGCCGGGCAAATGCTCGCGGCGATCCCCGCCATCATCGACGCCGCCAACACTGGCGACGCCGCCGCAGTCGAAGCCGGACTCGCGCGCTGCAACGGCGTCTGGAACGACGTCAACGCCATCTTCGACCGCATGCCCGAACGCTGCGACCCGTACGTTTATTTTCACCGCGTGCGTCCCTACATTCACGGCTGGAAAGACAACCCCGCACTGGGACCGGGCCTCATTTACGAAAGCGTCACCGAAACCGGCGGCCGCCCCCAGGCCTTCCGTGGCCAGACCGGATCGCAATCCACCATCGTCCCCTCGATGGACGCGCTTCTCGGTGTGGGCCATGCCGCCGACCCGCTGCGCACTTTCCTCGACGAGCTTCACATCTATCGCCCGCCGGCACACCGCACTTTTGTTGACGAAGTCCGCGCCCGCTCGAAACTGCGCGCCTACATTGTGGCCGCCGACAATCCCAACCTGCGCGACGTCTACAATACCTGCATCCGCAGCCTCGCGCGCTTCCGTACCCGCCACCTCGAATACGCAGCGAGCTACATCAACAA
Organism: Caulobacterales bacterium; assembly: GCA_038326205.1. Lineage (GTDB taxonomy): Bacteria > Pseudomonadota > Alphaproteobacteria > Caulobacterales > Hyphomonadaceae > UBA7672. Next base: position 51,813 of record JBBQJV010000019.1, read on the forward strand.
GCAGGGCAAGGATTCGCTCGGCAACGACACCGACGTCGGCACCGGCGGCACGCCTTTCATGAAATACCTCAAGAAGCA
>JBBQJV010000020.1:0-51320 GCA_038326205.1 Caulobacterales bacterium
CTGTCGTGATCTGGTGATCGACCAGCGAGTTGGTGTCCAGGCCGGTGAGCAGATCGCGGGTGCTGAAGAATAGATCGCTATGATTGGCCAGATTCATACCAATCATCTCGTGTCCCGATTGTAGCAACACAAACTGATCGACGAGTTCGGTGGCGGCTGACACATTTTGGTTCACGAGTTCCATCAGCTGGAAGTCGCTTTCGATGCCTGCGCCGACGCTGAGATGCAGGTCGCTGGCGCTGAAACCCGGGATGCCGGTCACGACATCCTGCGGACGAACGCCGCCGATGAACGCATCCGTGCCGCCATTGGCGTTGAACACCACTCGGTGAGCCGAGGTGAGCCCGGAGATGTTGACCGTGTCGTTGGCGTTGCTGCCTGCGATATGGATCGTATTGTAGGCGAGGCTAGTATTCGGGAAAGCAAAATTTCCGATCACGTTGACCGTGTCGCCCTGAGTTAAACCGCTTTCAAGAACACCGTTGGGCGTTGCCGTGTTGGCGGTGGTCAGCAGCGTGTTGATCTGTATTTCTTCGATATTGTCGAGCTCTGCGATGACGTTCGCGTTGCTCGTGCCGTTGCGCGTGATCACGATCTCTGTCGCGCCAGCGAGGCCGGTGATGCCTGCCAGCGTCGCTTCGGCCTTGGTCATGATGGTGAAGACTTCGGCAGTGGCGTCGCCGGTCAGAGTATACGTATCCGTACCGGCTCCACCGTCAATGAAGTCACGACCTTCGGTCGAGCTCTGGAAGATGAAGTCATCTCCAATGCCCCCATTGATCGTGTCGTTGCCGGCTCCACCATTCAGGATGTCGTTCCCGCCCAAGCCGTTGAGAGTATCGTTGCCCCCAAAGCCGAAGATGGCATCGGGATTAGCATTGCCATTCAGCGTGTTGGCGACGTCGGTGCCCGCGACAACACGATAATCCGTTGCTCCAAATCGAAGGGTTTCGATCCCAACTAGCGAGTCGACCCCTTCAGTACCGACGGTGTCGGCGACAGAGAGCGAAGCCAGGGTGCCGCCGATCACGTAGTTTGTGACTGGTCCGGTGTAGACCGCTGTATCGGTCCCCCCGTCGCCAACGAGTCTATCGTTGCCGTCGCCGCCGATCAGGGTGTCGTTGTTGTTGCCACCAACCAGCAAGTCGTCGCCTGCGCCGCCGTCGAGGGTGTCATTGCCGCCAAACCCGAAGATGGCCTGAGAGCCCACGCCACCAGTAAACACGGCGCCGCTGTTGTTGGCGCCATCACCCAGAACGACAGCGTAATCGATACCTCCAAATCGCAGGATTTCGACGCTGTTCAGCGTGTCGACGCCGTCAGTGCCGACGGTGTCGGTTACAGTGAGCGCTGCTGGGGTGCCGCCGAAGGTGTAGTTCTCGACAGGCCCTGTGTAGACGGCCGTATCGGTGTCGGCGCCGCCGTTGATCGTGTCGTTGCCTGCTCCACCGGTAATGATGTCAATACCGTTGTTGCCATTGAGGCTATCAGCGCCGGCGTTCCCGTTCAGGATGTCATTGCCACTCCCGCCACCGATTGTGTCATTACCAGTGCCACCGCTGATGAGGTCGTCCCCTCCGAGACCGCTCAGCGTATCAGAGCCGTTGCTGCCGACGATGATGTTGTCGCCGCCCGTGCCAGTGTAGGTGACCGGTCCAGCCAAGCCAGCAGCACTGTAGTTGGCGCCGACAGGTCGAACAGAGGCTGCCGAAGTAATGAGCTCGTTGTGGCCGCTGCCGTCAGTGAAGGTAACCTGCACACGCAAGTAACGGTTCGCGAGCGGACCAAGCGTCGTGCCCGCTGCAAACGGCGGAACCGAGAAGGTCGACGAAGTGGCTCCCGCGATGTTGGTCCAGCTCGTCGTACCGTCGGCCGAACTTTGCCAACTGTAAGAGAATGGCCCGAGCCCGTTGAAGTCGGCGATGGTCGACGTATCAACCGAAAGCATCTGACCTTCGGTCGGGGTTGTGTCGCTGAGGATCGCAGCGCCCGTCGCCGGAGACGGGAACAGTTGGTTGGCAGCGAAGTTCACAACGCCGCCTGCGCCATTGGAGAAGCGGAACGTCTCAACGCCAATGACGACATCTTCGCCATCACGATCAGCCACGGTATCCGTGACCTTGAGCGCAATGATCGTCGTGGCCGTCGGAGCAGCGACAACTGCTCGCGTGCTGACGTCAAAAAATATCGCGGTGACTTGGTACTCCGATCGCAGGCCCGAGAATACCGCGACGTCCGCCGATCCAGCAACGCCGCCGTCGCCGATCTGGCCGGCGGATTCTCCAGTCGTCTGGGTCATGCCGTTGCGCCAGATCTTCGTGATCTCGCTGCCGCCGAGCACCATATCCTTGAACATGGCTGACTTCAGCATTTCGGTGAAATGCTTCTGGTCTCCCCAGCCGACGGCATCGAGTAGACCGTTGGTCTGTATGAAACCGGTAGCGCGGTGCGAGGCGGTATCAAAGAACTGGTCGTAATTGCTGTTGTACGTGCCGATCAGTGTATCCAGACGAATGCCATCGCCGATCAGTAGGTCGTTGCCAGTGCCGCCTTGCATGACATCGTTGCCGCTGCCGCCAATCAGCCAGTTGTTGTTGGCGTCGCCGAGGAAGGTGTCGTCATTGCGCGAGCCGATCGCACCTTCAATACCGATCCACGCAGGGAAATTTCCGACAGTGTCGATTGCCGCCGCAGGGTTCTGCTGTGTTTCGAAATCGATCAATGCTCCGACCGGCGCTTGCTGCCAATCGCTGAGGTCGATGAGGTCGAATCCGACGCCCTTTCCATTGGCGCCAGCGTCGGTGGTTCCGTCGCCGCCCATGACTTCATCACCGCCACCCGTATCTGATTGCGACAGAGGTCCAGGGCGCAGAATATCGTCGCCGTTCATGCCCGCGACGATATCCTGGTCAGCCTGGCCGACGATCAGATCGTCGCCGTCGTCACCCCACAGCAGATCGCCGGTGTCGCCGCCGTCGATGTAGTCATTGCCATCGCCACCGTGCGTGAAGGGGTCCGTGTCAATGCCGCCGAAGATGACATCATCACCCGCGCTCCCCGATAGTTTGTCGATGCCGCTGCCGCCGTCAATGTAGTCGTTGCCCTCGCCGCCAATGACCTGATCGACGCCGGCTGCAGCAGTGCCGCTCTGTTCGCCGAACAGCACGTCATCGCCAGCTCCGCCATCGATCAACTCCTGTCCGTCGCCGCCGTAGATAATGTCGTCACCGTTGCCGCCGTAAAGGCGGTCGATGCCGTTGCCGCCAAAGATGATGTCATTGCCGTCTTCGCCATAGACGGTGTCGTCTCCCCCCCGTGCGTAGATGAGATCCGCGCGATCAGTGCCAACGATCACCTCGCTGGATTCCGCACCGCTATTTGGCGCGCCATCGAGAGCGAATCCCGCAGCCTGGCCGGACTTGGTGGCCGCACTCTGCGTTCTCAGATCGCGGATGTATTGCTTGCCGCCAATCGTGACGATGCCACCATTCAACCCGATGGTCGTACCACCATCGCTGAAAACCCCCAGCGTCGGATTCGCCGCCAGTTGGTCTGCATAGTGGTGTTCGGATTTCGCGTTGCTCACGGCTTGGGCCGCTAGCTCAACGTATTGGTCAGCGTAGGCAAATGCCGAGCCATTCAGGTGTGTGGCGCCAGTTGTGCGCTCCACGATATCCTTGAATTGCTCGTCGATGATTTCCTGGCCGTAATTGATGTTGGCCAGCCGTTGCAGGTAGTAGAAGCGATCGCCGTCCATCAGGCGCCCGATCTGGTCGACGAAGATTGTGTCGAACGTTTCGCCGAGCAGACCGCCCGTGACGTGGACTTCGGCAAGGCCACCAAGCCAGCTGTCGATCTTGTCGACGCCGTCAACACCGTAAAGCGATGCGTCGGTGTTGCTCAGGAAGTCGACGGCCTGTTGAACATCATAGTTCCAGATGTTGTCGAGTGGATCGACCGTGACGTCGTTGGCGAGGTCGAGAATCACCTGCGCACGCGTCACGTCTCCATCGAATGAGTAAGCCGCAATGAAATTCACCAGGTTGTCCGGATGGATCATGTTGGCGCCGAAATCGGCCCAGCTGACATAGCGGGTGAGCTGCAGCGCTGCCCGCAAGTCGTTCAGAGTCGGGACGCCCATGTCTCGGCCGCGCGCGATGTTGATCGCGGCAAGGTCCAGCGGTTGTCCGAGCAGACCTTGGTTTAGCGCCGGGGTAATGAATTCGTCGACCTCGTTGGCCTGCTGGTGGGTCATGCCGAGCGCAAGAGCAGCGGCACCGATCTCTCCAAACTTCTCCGGCGACAGGAACGCCTGCTCGAGCGCGAGACGCATCACTGAACCGGAGAGTGTTCCGTTCGGGTCCATGAAGTCGATAGATTCACGAAGCGTGCTGTGACCGAAACGATAGGCGACTTGCGAGAAATCGACTGAAATAGTGGAATCCTGGCCAGTGTTGTAACCCACAAATTCGTGGAGATTTGGCGTAATGGTACGCGCGAACTGGTCCACCGCTGTGTGTTGGTATTCCATCTCGACGGTCATCTTGGCCGCGTCGAAGATCTTGTCCTGGTCCCAGGCAATTACATTGTTGGCATAGATGAAGTTGCCGTTCCCGTCCTGTAGTCCGGTATCAATTTGCCAGTCGTGCAGTACGTCGTGTTTATAGGCCTTCGCGGGGTCGAGGCTGTGCGGGTCAGACGAGTACGGGTCGAGCGCCACTTCACGCGCATCTTGTGCGTTTATTGCGTCGATCAGGTTGTGAACCTGGTAGTTGTGCTCCTCGTGGAAGACGTGGTGCACCGCTGTAAGGCCGATGTTCTCGTTCACGCGACCGTCGCCGGCAATGTAGTGATCGCCAACCGCTGCGAGCAGCAGATCGCTGACGGCATCATGGACCGCTAGCGAAACCGGAATGCTGTTTGGGCCAACCTGACTTGACGACTTGATGCTGAAGTTACCGAAATCCACCCAGAAGTAGAGTGCGCTCGCGCCGGTCAGCGTTGTTGCAGGACTGCCCTGCCCCAGTACGCCTGCGGGCACGTCCAGGAAGATCGTGGAACCATCGTATCCAAAAGCGTAATCGGGCCCGAAGGCTTGAGCGGCACTTGCCAGCGTCGCGATGTCGGTGTTGAAGGCTGCGCCTTCATCGGGGTTCAAGGGGTTTTCGAATCGGATCGAGTCAAATCGCGGATTCATGTCGAGAAGAAGCGCGCCGCCCGAGTTGATGGACTGGATGCCCGCCGTTTGCGGATCTGAGTCGATCACCTGACCGTGCTCGTCCCGGTCGCGCAGATTGAGCACGTCTTCCCATGTGAGATCTGCTCTGCCCGTCGTGAGAAGGTTTGCACGCAGTTCATTCAGCGTCGGCAGCGTTGCATGGGTCGTTTCGCCCCACGCGTTCGTCCATTCGGTGCCGACCTGGCCATCGAACATGTTCATGCCGGGCTTGTATTCGCCGGAGACCGGATCAAGCACCCACTCGCGGAGCAAGTCAGTGATCTGAGCGTGCGATCCGTAGGTCTGGCTCTGGTCGATGAAGGGCGAGGTGTGGTTGACCCACTGCGGCGTGCCGTCAGCCGTGAACCCGCTGACGTCCGCCCGCGAGATGACGATCTTTGTCGCCTGCATTCCCGAATTGGGATCGATGACGCCGTACATTGGATCGTCGGGCGCAAGCGTGATCGTGATCTTGGTGCCGTCCCCCCCCTTGCCAACGAAATCCAGACCGTGGTCGAAGAACTGACCGAACAGCACAAACCAGCCATTGACGGGCGCGACGCCCGGATTGACGCCGCCGATGAACCACTCGGTGTTAGCGCTGCCATCCGCATTGATGCTGGGCTGGTTGTCCTGCTGGCCGAGGCTCTGCAGCATCCCGTAGTCGGCAACAGCCGTGAAACCGTTCGCGTCTTTCACCAGGTGCGTGCCGCCGACTTCGGTTTCGAACGTCACGCCAGCGGTTGTGACCGTGCGGGTAATCATGCGAGGCGTATAGTCGGTGACGTTGGCCTCGTGGAGATTGGCTTCCGTCTTGGTGTAGTCAGCCGCTGCCGGGTTCGGAGCAACTGCAAATTTCTTGGCGTAGAAAGCGTTGGGGTCGTTGGCATCGAGCGGCTTCAGGTATCTGTCGAAGATCACCTGCGTCCGCTGCATGAAGGGCCGGTCCGTGTTGCCCCATTCCGGATTGAACAGGTTGTTGGCGAGACCGACGATGTTCCGAAGGCCCGCGGACGTCGTGTATGAGACAAATGAAGTCCCATAAGTGGTTTGGGCATCTGCCGCGTTCATCCCCACGCCATTCCAGATGGCGTTGCCGAACGCATCGTAGATCGCTCCGACGCCGTTCCAGTTCACGATCGCCTTGCCATTCGCATCGAACAGCGGCTTGAACCCGATCTGGTCTCGCATGAAGGCGAGGTCGGAGAAATTGAACGAGAAATTCTTCAGATTAGCCATTGCCCTGTCCACCTATAACGGGCGCCCGCTCCCCCCTCGGGATCGGAGTGCTAGCCCTGGAAGGTGGATAGATTTATTACTTCATATTTAAAACCCGCTTCTCCTTGAGTTCCTGAACGCAACCTGATGTTCCCGGGACACGAGATTTCCGGTGTATTTTAAAAGTTATTTTAAGTGTGCGGTCATTTTATGTTCAGCTTCAGGCCAGATGAAATAGGATTGGCGATCAACCTGCCTGGCTGTTGCCAATGCAATAAAATAAGCTCTTTTCAGAAATTTCGCTGGGCAGTGTGCGTGAGCCTGCCGATCCAGTTGCGCGGGGCACATTGCTATCGACAACTTGGAGACAGCATCTCGGTACATTCACCGAAAAAGCATCCAAACGTTGCCGCCAGATCTTACGATTAGCTCGCGGATGAGGCAGACGCCTTTGTAATTCCATCTACGCGCAACGCAGGACAACGGATGAACTTATTTGTGGCGTTTGAGCTTCAGGCCGGCCGACAGGCCGCCCAGTGAGGACGTGCCCAGTTCGACCTCTCCTTGATAAAGTTCAACAAGGTCGCGCACAATCGATAAGCCGAGCCCGGTGCCTGGTCGTGTCTCATCGAGGCGGATTCCGGGAGAGAAAACGATTTCGCGCATCTGAGGCTGAAGGCCTGGCCCATCATCCTCCACAACGATGCGCAAATGTCCTTCGTCGTCGCCAGCTGCGGTAACAATGATACGCGACTTGGCATATTTGAATGCGTTGTCGATCAGGTTGGCGACCAGCTCGCTGAGATCCTGCCCATCCATGGCAGCGCGGATGGTCGGATCGAGGCTTTGGTCGAGCTGGATTTCCTTGCTAACGTGCAGGCGCGACAACGCACTCACGACGCCCGCTATCGTCTCTGCCGCGTTCGATTGCGTACCGGGCAAACGTGACACGGCCTGTGCCCGCGCGCGCGCGATGTGATGGTCGATATGAAGCTGCATCGCCTTGCATTGGCCCGCGATCATGTGCCCGGCCGCTTTGTCGCCCCGCTCATCCAGTTGAAATGCTTCATCTGCCACGATCGCGAGCGGGCTTTTGAGGGCGTGAGCAAGGTTGCCGGCCTGCGCTCTCGCACGTTGCAGTGAATCCCGCTGCCCCTTGATCAGCGTATTGAGTTCCGTGACAAGCGGTTGAACTTCGGTGGGATGATTGCCTTCCACGGATAGCGCTGCGCCCGCGCGGACCTCACGCATCGCCTGAGCCAGCTTCGAAAAGGGGGCCATTCCGAAGGTCACAAGACCGAGCACTGTCAGCACCAGCACAGCCCCAAGGCCGCCCAGCGCCAGAAAAAGGAGGCTGTCGAACTCCTTGATAGCATCCTCGACATGACGAATGTCGGTGCCAACGGCAAATCGCAAGCCGCCTTCCTTTGCGGGCCCATAGCGAGCGTTGATGATCATTGGCCCTGTCGGTCCGTTAACCCGCACGATGTGAGGCTTGGCCTTTGGGTCTGCATCTTGCGGCAGAGGGCCGATGACCCGCCCCTGCAGCGAGCCACTGGAAAACCTTACGCCTTCGGGGGCATCTACTTCCCAATAGAACCCCGAAAACGGCGCTTCATAGCGGGGATCGCTGAACGGAAGACGCTGCACGGCGGCTCCCTGCCGGTTGAATCGCGTGATGCGCTCGACTTCTTCGGCGTGAATCTGGAGTTCTTCCTCAAAGCCTGCCTCCACCTGCGTCCTGAAGATGTAGGACAATGCAAGGTAAGCTGCGATGAGCGCGACGATCAGCCAGACAGCCGCTGCCGCAATCAATCTGAACCGAAGGGACTCGAACACACGCATACTCAGCCGAACCTGTAACCCATGCCCCTCAGGGTCTTGATCTTGTCCGAGCCGATCTTCCGGCGCAGCCGGCTGATGTAGACTTCGATCGTATTCGACTCGCGCATTCCATCAACGCTGTAGAGATGCTCGACCAGTTCGTTCTGCGAAATGACGTGCCGAACCCGGTTCATGAAGTATTTGAGCATGCGCAATTCAAGAGCTGTCAACTCAAGCGGTACGTTGGCAAGGAGCACCTCGCCTGTTGCGAGGTTTACCGAAACATCCTGATACTCGAGCAGGTTTGACGCGCGGCCCCAGCTCCTGCGGCGCAGAGCGTTGAGACGCGCAATCAGCTCTGGCAGATGGAATGGTTTGGTCAGGTAGTCGTCGGCGCCCTCATTGAGCCCGGCGACTTTATCGACCCAAGTTCCTCGCGCCGTCAGTACGAGAACCGGTGTCGTGACGCCACGCGCCCGCAGTTGGCGGAGCACTTCGAGCCCCGGCATGCCCGGCAAGCCAAGGTCCAGAACGATGATGTCCATTTGCGGCTGCAAGCCAAGTTCAAGGCCATCATCGCCATTGGCTGCTCGCTCGACGACGAAGCTCGCCTGCGTCAGCCCGCGCACGATGCGCGTAGCCAGCTCATCGTCGTCCTCTACTAACAACACGTGCACGTTATTGACCCACCGTAACCGTACTAATACTTATAACCCGCAATACTGAAACCAACCTGAACTTTATTTTTCAGATAAGGTTAAGTGGCAATTCACCGCGATTTAAGCGTGCCGGCATAGCAAATACGGGCCCCCGCAGGTGGCGCATCGCGGATCCGGATGCATTGCTGTGCAGGGACTGACTTCCGGCGAACCAGTCGATAAACCCCCACCGTCGTCGGGGCCGCCGGTCGAACGAAGGAGGCCGCTACACTGTGGCGGCCTCTGTTTCGGCGCATGAGCGCAAACCTCCAAAGCGAAAACGCCAGAACAATTGTCTCACGGCCCACGCTGCGAGTCTGCGGCTTCCCCGCCGCCACCTTCGCAGCTCGCCTATGCGCCGTTCACCGTTTCAAGATTCGATCCTGCTCGCGTTGACAAGAGTCCGCCTCGATATCAAGCCTGAGCCAACTCCCGTTCTGTCCAAGCGTGCCGAGTTCAGTCAGGACAACTCGCAGAGTCAAAATCCCTGACGAAACTCAGAATTCCGCTGATGTCACCGCCCTTGCTCAGACGGACTTAGCCCTTGCACGAAACAGGCGGAGCGTCGGCCGGCTAATCGTCTGACGCTGGAAACAGAAAGCGTTGTCGATCACCGGGCGCCTCGTCAGAAATCGCTCCGTCGACGTCCGCGATTCGAATTCGAGCATCCTTCGCGCTCGTCTTCGGACTAGCAGATGCAAGTTGTCAGCGCCGTTGTTTTCGCACAATCGGAGTGGACGATGGACTTACTTCCGACCCAGCGACCGGAGTACCGAGCAGCACGGTCAAGTCCATCAGTGACGATGCTCTCCGGCTTTGCCGGTTGCTTGCGGAACACCTGCTTCAACAGTTTCAACGCTGCTAGCGTGCCGCGCCGTTTCTGCGCCATGATGTCGAGAACATCGCCTTCGTCGTCGAGACCGCGCCAAAAACCTCACGCCCTCCTCCGATCTGGCAGCCCATTTCATAGAAATACCTACGTGGTTATGGCAGCAGTTTGCCTCAGCGCAAATTGGCGGCTCTCCGAAGGCTGACACTCTCAACCTATAGAGGGACATGGTAACGCTGGCCAGACAGCACCTGATGGTGAGGACAGTCGGAATGAAAAGCGCTTCCAAGTCCAGAACCTTCAGGCTCCCGGTTAAGCGACTGGCTCGCAGGCCGGCAACTCGAAAAATGTATCGACGTCGCACTTGAAGGCTTTGCCGTTGACCGTCGCGTTCCAGATCCAGCGCGAGGCTGTCTCGACTTGGTCAGTCACGGTGATTGAAGCATTGGCGGCGCTGCTGGTCACCTTGAGCGTGGCCGCTCTGAGCTTGGCTTCCATCTCGGCCGCTGTGGGAGGTGGAGAACAGGCTGCGAGTGAACCAGCGGCAAGAAGAGCGGCGATCAGAAATCTCGCGGCATTCATCGGGCGTCCTCCTTGGCGTGCGGAACGCTCGGTTTTGGCACGTGGTACGGCATGTGTTGGCTCACCCGGTAGGTCAGGGATTGGCCGTCACTTTCGTGGATGGTGACGTAGTCGCCCAAGGCAAGGCGATGATCCCCCAACCGGTAGACGGGCTCGTCGGCGCCTTCATGCAGCTCGTCGTAGTGAAAGAACCAGCTGGCGCCGTGGTGTGATAACCGACCGTCGGCGTCTTTCTCCTCACCGGGCTTGAACCTCACAACAGTGCAGACATCGCGTTGGCTGCGCCATGCAGTGGCGTCGAGCTGATCGTTCGCATCAAGCGGGGCGACTAGGATGTAGCCCTGGCTTTCATCGCCGTCCGGGAAGCCTGGGTTCCGCGCGAGCCTGAGAACAATCTGGTAAAGTGACATTGTAGTCTCCTCTCGTGAAACATTTGCTAGCACTTGTCCCCGGTAAGACGACTGATCCAGGTCAAGGCCGTGCCTTCAAATATGGAGCTGATAGAGCAACAATCCTGGGGCACGCAGCACGTGAGCAAGCCGGCGTCACATCATCCGCCCCCTGGCACGGCTAGCGCCCTCACAGCCAAAGCGTTAGACAAGCGCGATGTATTCCCGCTACCCGGTGCAACGTTGAAAGCGCTGATCTCGGATAACCGATTTCTGGTCGTTCCCGAGACCATGGTCGATGGCTTGATTGTCATCGATACGGACGGCCTCATTCACTACGTAAACCCCGCCTGCGTTCGGCTTTTCGATTACGCGCGCGAGCAACTGATCGGGCAGAACGTCAAGATGTTGATGCCCCCGCCCTTCCAGATGGGCCATGACGAATACATGGCCCGGCATCGCGAGACCGGCGTCAAGCGCATCATCGGGATCGGACGCGAGCTCAAAGGCATGAAGTCCGACGGGTCCGTGTTTCCGATGTATCTTTCGGTCGGAGAAGCACGGGCGGGCGATGACGCCATCTTCGTCGGCATCATCCATGATCTTACCGAGAAGAAGCGGTCGGAAGAGATCATCCTCCACCATCAGAAGATGGATGCGATCGGCCAACTGTCGGGCGGCATCGCCCACGACTTTAACAATATCCTGAGCGTGATCGGCGGCAATCTGGAAATGATCGCAGCCGTAGACCTTCCTCCGGCAGCCCGGCGTGCGGTCGCCCGGGCGGAAGACGCCGCCAAGCGCGCTGCACGGATCACACAGCGCTTGCTGGCCTTCGCCCGCAGGCAACCCCTGCGCGAGCAGGCGGTCACACTGAATACAGTCCTTGAAGACATGTCCGACATCCTGCGGCACTCGATCGGAGAATCGATCGAAGTAAGCATGCACCTAGGATCGGATGTCGGCGATGTCACAACGGACATCGACCAGTTCGAAACAGCGGTCCTCAACCTTGCGGTCAACGCGCGCGACGCGATGCCCACTGGCGGCACGCTGACGATCGAGACCGAAAATATCAGATTCGACGACGATGCCCAGACAGCGCAGGAAGCGCCGCCGGGAGAATATATCAGAGTTTCCGTGTCGGACACGGGCCTTGGTATGACGCCGGAAGTTTGCGCCCGCGCCATAGAACCCTTCTTCACCACTAAGGATGTTGGCTCAGGCACCGGGCTTGGACTGAGCATGGTCTATGGCTTCATGAAGCAGATCGGCGGCCACGCACGTCTCTATAGCGAGGTAGGCCACGGCACACGCGTGAGCCTGTTCTTCCCACGTCTGCGTACTGAAGGCGCAGTCGATATTCGGGAGGCCGACATCTCCGCGCCGGCAGGACGGGGCGAGACGATCCTGGTCGTCGAGGACGATCCGGACGTGCGCCTGATCACCGTCTCGCGCCTGGAAAGACTTGGCTACCGCGTCAGGATCGCGGCGGACGGGCGGACTGCATTGGAGTCGGTGCGAGCCAATCCGGACATCGTTCTTGCCCTGGTGGACGTGGTCATGCCGGGCGGCATGGACGGCCACGCCCTCGCTGATGCGATCCAGACAGTGGCGCCTCAGGTGAAGCTGATACTGACATCGGGCTACTCGCCGCGGATGGCGACGTTGGGAGCGCATCCGAACCTGCCCTTCCTCGCCAAGCCTGCAACGCGCTCACAGATGGCGCAGCTTGTCAGAACCGTGCTCGACGGCAATCTGGGCTAGCGCACCGCAGGACCAGTCCACTTGACGTCGGCAGCCAGGACATAGCCCTCGCCGCGAACCGTCTGGATCAGGTGTGAGGCATCTGCATGCGCAGAAAGTTTGCGACGAAGGCGGCTCACCAACGTGTCGATGCTTCGGTCAAAGCCTTCCCATTCGTCCTTGCGGGTCAGATCGGCGATCGCATCGCGCGAGAGCACGCGGTTGGCCCGTTCGATGAACGCCGCCAAAAGATTGAACTCGGCGCCCGTCAGAACAATCGACTCGCCGGCGGTTGTCGCGACATCCCGGCGGCCCGGTGTGAACACAAACACGTTAAACAAGGCCTGCCGCTCCTCCACTGCGGGCGCTTCTAGGGCTGGCGTAGCAAGCTTCGCGCGGCGCAGCACAGCGCGCACGCGGGCTAGCAGCTCCCGCAACTCGAATGGCTTGGAGACATAGTCGTCGGCGCCAACTTCCAGACCTACGACGCGATCGATCATCGCGCCCTTGCCTGAGAGGATGATTATGGGAATGTCGGAATGGGCGCGCATTTGCGCCGCAAAGGTGAGCCCGTCGCCGCCGGGCATGTTGATGTCCAGCAGGAGAAGGTCGGGCGCAGCCTCGTTCAGCCGCGTCTGTGCTTCGGCGACGTTGGCGGCCTGGCCGACATCATAGCCTTCAAGCTCGAAGAAATCGGCCAGCGTTTCACGCAGACCGCCGTCGTCGTCCACGACTAGAAGTCTGGGCTTTCTGGCTACTCCGGACACCACACTCATCCCTGCTGCGTACTCTTCGGGAAGAGCGGTTCAATCCGGTCCCCGCACGACTATAGCATAGCGCAGAGGATACGGCTCGGCCAAGCGGATGCCACGCCGCACCCGGTCAGCCCGGCCTATCGTCATCGTTTAGAATACGCGCAGAATCTCCTTTTGGGTCTTCGAACTGGCCGGATCGCAGCGCCCACACAAAGGCCGCCAGCCCAGTCATGGCCAGGACAATCACAGTGGGCAACATAAGAAGGAATGCGTTCATGCCGACCCTCCTTCTCTGTTGAGGTTCCTTCTCGCCAGCCGTAAGGCGTTCAGCGTGACTACCGCCGAGGAAGCTGACATCGCGATCGCTGCGATCAGAGGTGTCACCCACCCAACCAGTGCGATGGGAACGGCCACAAGATTGTAGATCGCGGCGAAACCGAAGTTTTCGCGCATCCGCGCCCGGGCGCTCCGCGCGACTTCCACGATCTCGGTCACGGCCGATAAGCTGTCGCCTGCAAAGACGCAGTCGCTAGCAAGGCGGGACACGTCCACCGCGCCACCTGGCGCAATCGACGCATGCGCGCCGGCGAGCGCAGCGGCATCATTTAGGCCATCACCTACCATCAGAACCTTTAGCCCGGAGGCCTGCAGATCTTCAAGACGCCTCGCCTTCGAGAGCGGCGTCGCCTCGGCGCGCCAGGCGATGATGCCGGCGGCAGCGGCAGCGTGCTTGACACGAGCGCTTGAATCGCCAGACAGGAGTTCGACTTCCATTCCCATGCGTTTCAAACGCGCCACGGTCTCCCTGGCATCGACGCGGATCACGTCATCGAAGTGCATGACTTCGGGACTTTCGCCTTCCACGGCGTACCAGAGTTCAGATCCTGCACCCGGCGCCACGCCGACGAAGCTAGCCGATCCTAACCGCGCCATGCGTCCGTTGATCCGGCCAGAGACGCCTTGGCCGGGATACTCCTTCACCGCGTCCGCGACTGGCCCTGCGCCAGCGAGGCGCGCGATCGCGCGTGAATAGGGATGGTGGCTGGCCCGCGCAAGTCGGGCAGCATCGTACAGCAGGCCGGGCCGCAGCGATTCCTGGCGGAGCACCGGATCACCCAGGGTCAGCGTGCCCGTCTTGTCAAAGATGACATGATCGACCGTCGCCAGTCGCTCGAGCGCATCGCCGGAGGTGAGATAGATGCCCTTGCGAAACAGCGTACCCGCAGCCACCACCTGCACCAGCGGAGCCGCCAGAGCCAAGGCACAGGGGCAGGTAATGATGAGAACGGTAATCGCAATATAGGCAGCCTGAGCTGGCGACGCGCCCAGCACGAGCCAGCCAACGAAGCCGAGCGCGGCCATGGCGTGAACCTGCGGCACGTAGGCCTCGGCCGCCTTGTCCGCGAGTTTGCGATAAGATGACTTCTTCTGCTCTCCAGCCTCCAGAAGACGGGCGACGTCCGCCATCAGGGATTGGTCGGCGCGCGAGAGCGCCCGTACAGTCAGGGAGGCGGAAAGGTTGATCGCGCCGGCATGCAGAACCTTACCCGGAAATGTGCTCACCGGCTCAACCTCGCCGGTGACAAGGCGCAGGTCCACTTCGCTTGATCCTTCGAGCACTTCCACATCGACAGCGAGACGTTCACCCGATGCGACAAGCAAGCGGTCGCCTGTGCGAACGTCAGAGGCGCGGACCACTTCAGCGACGCCGTCGGAGAGAAGTCGCGTTGCTGTCGCGGACTGCATCGCGACAAGCGCATTGGCGGCGGAATAAGCCTGCCGCCGCAACCGTGCATCAAGAACGCGGCCGATCAGTAGGAAGAACAGCAACATCACGGCTGCATCAAAGAAAGCGTGACGACCGTTCGTGATTGTCTCGAAGATGCTGAGACCAAGCGCGAGGATAACCGCCAGCGAAATTGGCACATCCATGTTGAGCCGCCGACGCCGCACAGACGCAAGGGCAGATCTGAAGAAGGGCTGTCCCGCGAAGGCGGCTGCAGGTACCGCAACAAGCGCCGAGAGCCAGCGCAGTATGGCACGGGTTTCGTCGGCCAAATCGCTGCCGAACCAGACCGGCTCCGACAGGAACATCACTGCTGTTGTCGCGACGCCAGCGACCACAAGCGCCGCGAAAAGCCGGCGCTCTATTTTTGCGCCCGCAAGATCGGACTCGGCCGGTTCGAAAGCCGAGGCGTCGTAGCCAAGTCTGGCAATTGCTTCGATCACCGATTTTGGCTGAAGTGGTCCCACCCACTCAACGCGGAGCCGTCCGGTCGAGAGATTCAGGCGCGCGACCGCGACACCGGGCATACGACCAACCGCGTTCTCGATCTTTGCAAGGCACCCGCCGCAGCTTGCGCCACGCACAAGGATGTCCAGCGAGCGCTTGCCGTCGCGCTCGACAACGAAGGCTGACGGATCCTGTGCAAACGACGGTTCGCTAGCCGGAGACAGGCCGCTGGGACAGCCGGACGCGAGCGCCGTCACGAGACCACCAGCGTCTTGCTGGCTTCGAAGACCACGACATCGGCCCGTTCGCGCTGGGCAGAGAAGCTGACTTCGATGCGCGCTTTGTCAGGTGCATCGATCCGGGCTTCGTACTGACCGGGCGCGCTCTCATGCAGAGCCAGATCCTGCTGGTCGTTGCCCTGCCCACTGATATGCCAGACGGCCACAACCCTCAGGCCGGTGACCGGCGCTTCGTCCAGATCCTTTACACGGAAGACAAGCGCCAGGTCTGCCGGTCGTTGAAGCCCGGCCTCTGCCGTCCAGCCGAGGCGGGCCTGTCTCTCGCTGCGTTCAACCTCGCGATTGTAGTCGAGGCCGAGCACATAGGAGTTCTTTACTTTCTCACCTGGGAACGAGGTAACTGCGCCGACAATAAAGGCTGCATCCACGGCGGTGACCACTGCAAAGAATACAAAGACCATCCAGAAGACGTGAACTCCGCGAAGGGGCTTCGTCTGCATCTTCAACGCTCCGGTCCGAGAAAGCGGGTTGAGGCAACTGCCAGCGGCGCATCGTCGCTCGAAAGCACGAAACGGATGCCTGCCGCGCCAGAGGCAAGCGATACAGCCGGCGCGGTGACCAGAAGGCGGTAGGTGTCGACAGCGTCTGGTTCGGCGACGAGGCGCCCATCAATGGCGCTTTCGCCCGCGCCGATCAACTCGAAGGTCGCCCCCGGCAATCCCTCGACGGAAAGAGAAACATCGCGTTGGGTATGCTGTTTGTTCACGACCTTGATCGTGTACGCATTGCGAATGTCACCTGACGCGAGCTGCACGAAGGGGAGTGTGCGGTCCTTGAGCGCTGAAAGCTCCAGGCTCGACCGCGTCGCCAGACCGAACGCCATGATCGAGGTGGTCAAGGCGAACACGCCGGCATAGAGGACGACCCGCGACCGCAGCGGGTTGAACCGTTTCGAAGGTTTACCGGCGTGACGAAGCGCCTCGTTCTCGTCGGTGTCGTAGGCAATCAGTCCCGAAGGCCGGCCAACCTTCTTCATAACACCATCGCATGCATCGATGCATAGCGCACACTGGATGCACTCAAGCTGGGGCCCATTGCGGATATCGATGCCCATCGGGCAGACGACGACACACTGCGTGCAATCGATGCAGTCGCCCCGGTCCTCCCAGGGCTCGCCTTTCTTGTGGGGGCTGCGCGGCTCGCCGCGCTCGGCGCGATAGGTTACCGCGAGCGTCTTTTTGTCGATCAGCGCTGCTTGGATTCGTGGCCATGGACACATGTATGTGCACACCTGCTCGCGCATCGTGCCCGCGAGCGCGTAGGTCGTCATCGTCAGGATGCCCGCGAATACGTAGGCCGTCATCGGCGCCTGGCCAGTGAAGAACGTTTCAACGAGCGACCGGGCATCGTGCCAGTAGAGTATGAAGGCGCCGCCAGTCGCAAACGAGACCAAAAGCCAGACGGAGTGCTTACCGCTCTTGCGCCAGAGCTTGTCGAAACTCCACGACGCTTTATCGAGCTTCATGCGCGCGTTGCGATCGCCTTCGAAGAAGCGTTCGACGACAAGAAAGAGGTCTGTCCAAACGGTTTGTGGACAAAAATATCCGCACCAGACGCGCCCGAAAAGCGCCGTTACAAGGAAAAGGCCGACAGCGGCGAGGATCAAAAGGCCTGTGATATAGTAGACTTCTTGCGGCCAGATCTCGAGACCGAAGAAATAGAATCGTCCAGCCGCGAAGTCAGCGAGGACGGCCTGGTCCGGCGCGCCCGTCCCTCTGTCCCAGCGCAGGAAGGGCAGCAGATAATATATACCCAGAGTACCGAACAGAAGAGCCCATTTGATCGTGCGGAAACGACCCGAGACAAGTTTGGGATAGATCTGCTTGCGCTTCTCGTAGAGGACGACGCGATCATTTTCGTTCGGGGGCTCGCCGCCGGATGAAGACGGTTGCCGCCCCTTTCGATAATCAATCAGCGTCGTGCCGGCCATCGCTATTCGCCTCCGCCGAGCGAATGCACATAGATGGCGAGCGCACGAATAGTTGCTTCGTCGAAGCGGTTGATCCACGCTGGCATCACGCCGTAGCGAGGGCCAATGATCGTCCGCTTGATGGTCGCGCGATCTCCCCCATAGAGCCAGTCGGCGTCGGTCAGATTGGGAGCGCCCTTGGTGCGATCGCCATGACCATCAACACCATGGCAACTTGCGCAGTTTTCGTCGAACACGGGTCGCGCGCGCTCCACAGCGGTAGGATCGGCCTCCCGGCGCGACAGGAGCATCACGTATTCGACAAGGTCACCGATCTGGCTCGCAGTGAGAAATTCGTCGCGACCAAACGCGGGCATTTCGGAGGTTCGCGTATCGGGGTGATCCGATCGAATGCCGTATTGAATCGTGCGCTCGATATCGTTGAGTGAGCCGCCCCACAGCCAGACGTCGTCGGCAAGGCGCGGATAGCTCTTGGCGCCGCGCCCGCCTCCCCCATGACACGCGGCGCAATTATCGCCGAATGTGATTTCGCCGAGCGAAAGCGCGAGCTGACTCAGATTTTGATCTTTCAGAATGGTCGCTGCGTCGACGGAGGTGAGCCTGGCGCTGAGCGCGGAGTGCTCCGCCTTCATCTTGGCGGCATCGGCCGCAACGGTTGCGCGGTCGGACTGCCGTAGCACGCCGGGTGTATATCCCTGCATACCCGGAAGAGCTGGCCATGCCGGCATGAGCACCCAATAGACCACCGCCGCAACAACACTTGCCCAGAAAATGAAGAGCCACCAGCGCGGAAGTGGGTTGTTGAGTTCCTTGATTCCGTCCCACTCGTGGCCAGTCGTTTCGACGCCGCTGTGGCTGTCAATTTCAGGCAAGCGGTCGGTCATCGCCGCGTTCCTTCTCGGTCAGAGGAAGTTCTGCAGCTCGTTTGAACTCGCGTCCATTGCGCGGCCAGAGCGCGTAACCTACGGCGACGGCGAAAATAACCGCGAAATAAACGGTGCCCCAGTCCTGCGCGAAATGTGACCAGTCTTCGTATGTCATCGCATTACCTCTGATTCTCGATGTCGCCGGCCTGGTAGGTCTTGAAGTCAACCAGCGTGCCGAGCATCTGCAGATAAGAGATGAGCGCGTCTAGTTCGGAGGGTTCACCGGGTTCGCTGTCGAAATCCCGGACTGCGACAGTGCCCTTCCGACCTGCAAGCGCGCCGTAGGCGTCCTGCATGGTCTGGTAATCGAAATCCATGCCGGCCTGGGCCCGCGCGTCATCTGCGGCAGAAGCAATCATCTTTTCCGAGTATGGCACGCCTTCGCTTTGCAGCGCCTTCAGCTGGTCCTTCAGTAGCGACAGGTCGAGAGGCTTGTCGGCGAGGAAAGCGTACGGAGGCATAATCGATTCTGGCACAAGCGAGCGCGGATCGATTAGATGCTGCTTCTGCCACTCGTCCGAGTACTTTCCGCCCACGCGCGCGAGATCTGGACCGGTTCGTTTGGAGCCCCACAGGAAGGGGTGATCATACATGCTCTCGGCAGCGAGCGAGTAATGCCCGTAGCGCTCGACCTCGTCACGTAGAGGACGGATCATTTGCGAGTGGCATACATGGCAGCCTTCCCGCACGTAGATCTGCTGGCCAGCCAGCTCCAGCGGTGTATAGGGCCGCATGCCTTCGACTTTTTCGATCGTGTTTTTAAGATAGAAGAGCGGGACAATTTCAATCAACCCGCCGATCGCAACGACGATCAGGATTCCGATGAGTAGGACGAAGGTGTTTTTTTCAAACACCTTGTGGTTGCGTAGCAGCCAGTTCTGACGCGCGGCCATGCCTGCCTCCTACTCTGCCGGTTGAAGCGTGGAGGTGGACAACTGCTTGCGTTCGTCCGCAGGAACGTCGCCGCGTGCTGTGCGCACCAGATTGTAGACCATGATCAGCGCGCCCAGAAGGTAGAGGCCGCCGCCAATCGAGCGGATGACATATTCGATGTGTTTGGCGCTGACGGTCTCGATGAAGGAGTACTGGAGGAAACCGAACTGGTTGTAGGCGCGCCACATCAAGCCTTCCATGATGCCCGACACCCACATCGCGCAGATATATAGGACGATGCCGAGGGTCGCGATCCAGAAATGCCACTCGACGAGCGCGTTCGAGTAGAGCTTCGTGCGATGCCACAGCCACTGGGTCAGGCAATACATCGCGCCGAATGTGATAAAACCAACCCAGCCAAGCGCGCCCGAGTGGACGTGGCCGATGCCCCAATCGGTGTAGTGCGACAAGGCGTTAACCTCGCGCACAGACATGACCGGGCCTTCGAACGTCGCCATGCCGTAGAACGCGACCGAGACGACGAGCATGCGCACGACGGGGTCGGTTCGCAGCTTGTCCCATGCGCCGGACAGCGTCATCAGGCCGTTGATCATGCCGCCCCAGCTCGGCATCCAAAGCATGAGCGAGAATGTCATCCCCAACGTCTGCGCCCACTGCGGCAACGCCGTATAGTGGAGGTGGTGCGGACCCGCCCAGATATAGATGAAGATCAGCGACCAGAAGTGGACGATCGAAAGTCGGTAGGACCACACCGGCCGCTCAACGCGTTTCGGAATGAAGTAATAAACCATCGCGAGGAAGCCGGCCGTGAGGAAGAAGCCGACAGCGTTGTGCCCGTACCACCACTGGATCAGGGCGCTCTGTACGCCGCTGAAGACCGAGAAGGATTTTGTGCCCGCAAAGCTGGCCGGCAGCGAGATGTTGTTGATGATGTGGAGAAGCGCGATGGTGACGATGAAGGCAAGGTAGAACCAGTTCGCCACATAGATGTGCTTTTCCTTGCGACGGAGGATGGTCGCCACGAAGACGCAAAGATAGCTGACCCACACGATAGCCAGCCAGACATCTGCGTACCACTCGGGTTCGGCGTACTCCTTCGACTGCGTCACGCCCATCAGATATCCGGTCGCGGCGATGACGATGAAGAGTTGGTAGCCCCAGAACACGAACCACGGCCACATACCGCCCGCGAGGCGCGTGCGGCAGGTGCGCTGCACCACGTAGAAGGACGTAGACATCAGCGCGTTGCCGCCGAACGCGAATATCACTGCCGATGTATGAAGCGGGCGCAGCCGTCCGAAATTGGTCCAGCCAAAATCGGGGAAATAAAAGAGATTCGGCCAAGTGAGCTGAAGGGCTATCAGCAGTCCGACCAGGAAGCCGGCAATCCCCCAGAACATCGTGGCTGCTACGCCAGCCTTGACGATGCCATCCTCGTAATATGTCGGATCGAAGCGCTTGCCGACCGGTTCCTTGGCTTCGTGCCAGCTGAGCAAGCCGGCCAGACCCAGTGCTGCGGCCCCGACAAACATCCACGCATGCACGCCAAATGCAGGATCGACTGCGTTCGCGGCGCCGGCAAGGCCGAGAACAAGAACGATGAACACGAGCAGGCCGACAGCCAGGACACTGGCATCGGGTCCCTGCTCGCGGGAAATACTGTCCGCCATGATCCTGTCCTCTCACGGGGCTAGGGCCCGTAAGGGCGCCGTGCGGGGCCCAGATGCCCTACCCGCGCCCGGTAACCTTTGATCCAGCTCAAGGAATCTGACGTCGTTTCGTGGAAGGACTTCGCCACTGGGCGCCCTTCTCACCAAAGGTTGCCCAAGCGGTGGAGGCGTCCGTGAAATCAGTTGTGCTATTCCTGTCCGGCGTGGCAGCGATGCTTGCGGGCGCCTTCATTCGCTCTTGCGGCGAGGGACTATCCTCGCAGCTCGCGAGCGCTTGGTGTGGCGCTCCGCTGCAATCCCTCTCGCTCGCGCATCAGCATTGTGCGGGCTGCGGATTGATGGCCATGGGCGGCGGACTGGTCGCGCTGCCGCTGCTTCTCCGGCTCCGGCCGCAACGCCGCCACGTGAGCGCGTCGTGATGATGAAAGATGCCTCACATACATCGCGAGCGTGGACCTACCTCCCCGCTTACGCCAGCGCCCAGATTCCACGCTACACAAGCTATCCGCCCGCGAACCGCTTCAGCGCGGAGGTTGATTCCGATCGGGCGAACGACGCGCTGCGGGCGCTTCCCGCGGGTAGCGCCTTGTCGCTCTACCTTCACATTCCCTTCTGCAAGAAGCTTTGCTGGTATTGCGGTTGCCACACCAGCGTTCCGACGTTGGCCGATCCTGTGCAGAGCTATGTCGACGCCCTGGTTGCCGAGATCGCACAGGTTGCAAGTGCAGTACCGGCATCAACCCATGTGACGCGTATTCATTTCGGCGGCGGATCTCCCGATATCCTTCAAACCGATCAGATTGCGCGAATATTCGATGCGTTGCACGCGGGATTTCGTATCGATGCGGCAGCGGAGATCGCAGCAGAGCTGGATCCACGCGGAGTGAAAGCCGACACCGCGCGAGCATTTGCAAACGGAGGACTCACCCGCGCCAGTCTTGGCGTGCAGGTCCTGAATCCCGGCGTGCAGGCACGCATCAATCGCATCCAGACGCGTCAGGAGATTAGTGCGGCGATCGAAACGCTTCGGAGCGCTGGCATTCGCGCGCTGAATATCGACACCATGTACGGCCTACCCGGGCAGACACGCGAACATGTGACTGAAACAGCTATGTTCGCAGCCACACATAACGCCGACAGGGTCGCAACGTTCGGTTATGCGCACGTGCCTTGGATGAAACGTCACCAGAAAGGAATCGTCGAAGCAGACCTACCGGCAGGCGAAGAGCGCTTCTGGCAAGCCGAAACCGCCGCCGCGACACTTGAGAGCGCGGGCTATATCCCCATTGGCTTCGATCATTTCGCAACGCCGGATGACCCACTAGCGCGGGCCGAGCGCAGTGGATGCCTCCGGCGAAACTTTCAAGGCTACACAGACGATACCGCGACCGCTCTCATAGGTTTCGGCGCGTCCGCTATCTCGTCGCTGCCGGATCTCATTTATCAGAACACCTCGGATACAGCCGCCTATCGGGCCGCCGTTCCACACGGCCTTGCCGTCGTACGCGGTGTGGCGCTCAGGGAGGGCGACATTCGTACTGGCCGCGTGATCGAGCGGATTCTCTGCGACTTCGAAGTAACCGTGCCGGGTGACCTCCTGATTGCGGCGTGTCCTGATCTTGCGCCACTGATTGCCGACGGGCTTTTGAAACTCTCAGGGACGCATCTCACTGTAACCGCACGCGGCCGCCCCTATGTACGCAACATTGCGAGCTGCTTCGATCGTGACTTTACGAGCGCCGCTGCTCAACACAGTATTGCGGTTTAGGGGGGACAAGCGAAGCCGCTGGAGACCGCGCTGGCTGTCAGTTCGCGTTGATCGATTCCAGGTAGGCGATCAGCGCATCGGCGGCAGGAATGTCGAAGTCGAAGATTGGCATTTCGTCATGGCCAACCTTCATGGCATCAATGAACCTGTAGGCAAGATAGTCTGGATCGTTTGTGGCGATCGCATCACGAAACGGCATGGCAGCAGGATTTGGGCTCGATGACCTGGCATCGATCGCATGGCAACCGGCGCACTGCGTTTCGGCGATCCTGAGATCATCCGCAATCTGGGCGCGATCGGGTACTCCGCTCGTCCCAGCCCACCCCTTCTGCTCGCTTTCGGACTGAAGGTCTGGTGGAGATGTCGCGCTTGTGAGGACGCACGCACCAACGAGCAGTCAAGGCGACAGGACAAAGAAAGCAAGTGCTCCGATACGCATGATGGCTCCTGCCAGCTAAAACGACTGAAATGCTTGGCGGAGTTTGGCGGCAATCGCGCAAAAAAGGAGGCGCGGGTCAAGCCCGCGCCCCAATGGTCGGGCTCGTGCTCTGGCTATGCAGCCAGCATCGCGAACCCGGCCTCCTCCAAATCGCCGCCTTCCGCGAGGCATTCAAGCGCGCTGCGATTGATCAGGCGGAAGCGGTACATCGAAATCATCCTCACCCATTTCCTGCGCTGGAAATCGGACATCTTGCGAGACACCGTTTCGAGACGAAGGCCAAGGAACTCGGCCATCTCGCTACGGCGCATGGGCAGATCGAATTCGGCGTCTCTACCCTGCGATACGTCTGCGAGGGCCAGCAGGAATGTCGCCAGCTTTTGATCTGCCGATTGAGCACCGATACTGGTCAGCTGGGCTTGAGCCGCGCCCAGCTGATTACCAACCTGCCCGATCAGTTGGGCGGCGAGTTGCGGGTCGCGGGTACAAAGTTCAGCGAGACGCTTCACGGGAATTGTCCTTACGCGCAGCTGCGTGACGGCCTCACATCCGTTGGCATGCTCGGCAACACCTTCGATACCCAGGATGGATCCCGCGTTGCAGAAACCCACAACCTGCCGCTGACCATCGACGAGCGTGCGGTAGAGCTTAGCCCAACCGCTCTCGATGACGTAGAGATTGCTTCGCGGATCGCCCTCGAAAAACAGATGCTGATGGGCGCCGATCTGCCGGATGCCGCAGGTGTCGGAAGCGAGCCAACCACCAGGCGAATGGTCAAAGTCGATCACGATACCGCCATTGATGCACATGTGGTGGACTCCGCGAGTGGTTTCCGATGAACCATCAGTGGATCCCCAATCTTGCTGGCGTTTGCCCGAAGGTGACAAAGTGTGTCTGCAGGGCCCGCGCGCCAATATGTCGCATTCAGCGGTTGATCGGCCTCATTTCCAGGATCATGCAGCCTGCTGCGACGCAGTCGTTTCAACAGGTTCAGCGCTGCTCGTGTGTCGCGGCGTTTCAGAACGACGAGATCGAAAACCGCGCCTTCATCATCAACAGTGCGCCGCCGGAACACATGCTCTCCGCCAATCTTGCAGACCATCTCATAGAGATGCCAGCGCGACGCCGGCGGCGGCTTGCGACGACGGAGACTGGCGGCGATCTTCGGACTGAACTTTGTTGTCCGGGCGCGGAGCGTCTCGCAGGAAGCATTGAAGCCGAGCTGGATGAGCAACTCCTCTACATCGCGCATGGCCTGCGTAAAATGGAAGTAGAGCCGCACAGCGTACTGGATGAGCATCGGCGGGAAGCGATGCCGCCTCCAATGGAGTTCCTCCAAAAGTAGATGAACACGACCTAGCCCAACACTAGGTAGCGTGGTCCGACAGCACCGCTGTGCCGTTTCGGGCGCAACTGTATTAATCCTTTGACCCGGTGAGATTTCGGTTTTGGTAACTGCTGCCTTGCCGATCCCATCACCCGTCTGAAGAAATTCAGAGACTCCCCTTAACCAGAAATACTCCGTAAACTGTCATTCTAGCACGATGTCGTCCGCAGTATTTCTTCCGCACGCAGAGTTACCTGCGTCAAGACTTGCGATGATCGCTTCGCAAGCCGATGGCCTTGGACGGATTCTGCTGCATGGCATTGCTACTGCGATTGCCGTTGGCCTTTTTCTGGTTCCTGTCAGTTCGGCCCAGCCTCGGAACAATCCTCCAGGCGAAGTCCAGTCGGCTGAAACGTACAGCGAAACTGCACAACACATCCGCGACCTGATCGCAGGGAAGCTGTCTCCCGAGATTGACGCACACTCCCTCTTCACACGCTCGATCGCTAGCGCCGAGGCGGATGAGGCGCGTCGTGTGCTGGGTCTGATCGATGACCCGGCCGCGCTCAAGAAGGCGAAAGCTCAAAAGCAGGATGGGGACGCTGGGCTTGCGGTGGCCCAAGCGGAGTTTCTAAGCCTGCCCGCCAAGCGGCGGACTGAACTTCTGGCGGCTCACGACACCAAACGCGCCGCCGCGATGGCTGCCAATACGGCCGGCGAGGAGAAAAGCCGCGTGCTGCGCAGCCTAGAGGCGCGCATCGCAGGTCTGGAGGGATTTCTGGCGGGCCAACGCGTCGACGGCTCGACCCTGACAATCGACTTGCTCGACCCGTCGGAAGCCGCATTGCGAGCCAAACGGCGGGAGATCGTGCTGACGATTCCATCAGCCGAACCTCCTGCAGGCAACGACAAACCGGCCGAAATCCCAACGCCCCCAACGCAGGTAGATATCTCCACCATTGACGAACAGCTCAACACCGCTCTGACCACGGTCGATACTCTGCGCGCGCGTATAATCGGGCTTGCTCCAGGGGAACGCGCAAGACTTCTCAAGATCCAGACAGAACCCGGGCCGGATGTCGCGGCAGCGGTGCAGGCGCAAGAGGCTGCGGACCTTGCTGCGCGCCAGGCTGCAAGCGCTCGTCTCGAGGCAGAGCGCGCAACTAGCGAGACGTTAAGGCTCGTTGCCTATGAGCGCGGGCGATTGCTGAGCGTCCGCCAGGCGCAGGCCGAATTCCAGGCGGAACTTGCGCGACAGGGCGGCACGTCGTCCGAGATGTCAGAGCTCACACTAGGGTGGCGCCGTCAGGTTCGCGAACTACAAATGAAACCCGGCATGACGGCCGGGCGCGCCGAACAGGCCGACCGCATCTATGGGCAGTTGGTGAACGCGCTACGTGATGTCCGCAGCAGGCTGGACATCGCCCTCGGCGACACAGCCCAGTCGCCAAACGCCTCGCTTGATCCGCCCGAACTCGACCCGGGCCTCTCAAACGATATTGCTGGCGGTGCGGATGTATTGCGCATGCGCGAGGACCTCGTCGCAGAAGCCGGGGTTCTGCGCGAGACGCGCGAGAACCTGATGCGTACCCAACGCACCGCGCTGTTCGACGCGATGACGAACATCAACGAGACGCGTCTGAGTCTGATCCCGGACCTCTCAAGTGAGCTGCGCTCGCAAACCATCGGGTTCGGTGAAACGGGTATCGAGCAGGTTGCACGTGAGTTCAATCAGATCGTGCTGACGATGCGCTACAACTTCGCATCCGCGCCAGAACAGTTTGCCAAGACAGTCTATCCACTGGTTCACCCCACTCCGGGTCTGGTTCTGATCCTTTTTCAAGTCGTCATACTGGTGCTGGTCTTCCGGTTCTGGCGCCGCAATGGCGGCCCCGTGCTGGTCGGTCTGCAACGCACGAATGCCGCGAAGCAACCTCCAACAATGGGCTCCGCCGCCTTGGGCGCGGCAATTCGATATTATCGCGAAGTCCGTCAGCCCGCCGAGTGGTTGATATTACTACTCGGACTTCGTTTCATCATTGGCGATACTTTGCAGTTCGTTGGCGACCGGATCATTTGGTCACTGCTTTTCTGGTTCCTGCTCGGGGCGCTTGTCGTCCGCGCGCTGAACGGTCTTGCACGAAAAAAATCTGGAGTTGATCCACGCGGAATGCTCCGTCTGCGCTCACTGCGGCTGATCACGGGCGTGGGCGTCGGGGCGGGGCTTGTCTTGTCCCTGACTGTGGACGTTGTTGGCGCCGGAGCTATCTACAACTGGGTCGTTAGCGCAGTCTGGCTGCTCGTACCGCCGCTCGTCGTCATTCTCGCCAACTGGTGGCGCGAACGGATCGAGACGCTCGCAAAGGCCGGCTCATCAAAAAGCGTCGTTCTCGCATGGGCAGCTAAGAACAACCGCGGCGTCATCGGGCAGGTGACTCGCGTGTTGGCTGGAATGGTGATCGTGCTGCAGGGGTTATGGGGGGTCGTCGCGCAGCGTTTGAACGATATTGCTGTCATCCGAGAAATCGTGGACCAGCGTAGCCGCAAGGCTGCAGCAGCGAAGGCTGCTGAGGATGAAGCAAGTGGTCGATTTGAGGCGATCACTGCGAAGGAGTCCGAGGTACTGTCGCCACACCGTCGCCCATTGCAGGTCGACCCTGCGAGCAGAAACCAGGCCGATCGGATCATCCCCGAACTTAAGCCGGGCACGTTGGTCGCTTTCACCGGCGAACGCGGCTTGGGGAAAACGACCGCAATCCAGGATGCACTGCATGCGATCCCAGAAGAACAGGTGTTGCGTCTGCGGGCATGCGGAGGCGGCTTCAAACATTTGTGCGCCGATCTTGCAAAACTGATCGGCGCCGGCGAACAGGTCGATGTTGCTGCCGCGCTGTCAAAGTCCGACATCAAAGTCGTGGTAGTCGACGACGTCCAGAGAATGATCGCCCCGACGATTGGCGGGTTGCGCGAGTTTGATATGCTGGTTTCACTTGCGCGGTCGACGGGCGCCGGGTGCGCGTGGGCTTTCGGGATAGGTGAGTTTTCGCTCGCCTATCTCATGCGAGCGCGTTCCGACTACGCGACGTTTGACACGATATCGACCCTACCGCGCTGGGTCGCATCAGACTTGCGAGCGCTGCTTGAACGCCGCACAAGCCAGATCGGCGTAACGATCAGCTTCGACCACCTTGTCGATCATGCAGCTGTTGCTTTCGGGGGAGAGGAAAAACCCGAGGAACGGGCCAGGCGTCTGTTCTATGCGCGCCTCACTGACTACTGTGGAGGCAACCCGGCTGTCGCGCTAGAATTCTGGCGTCGCTCCCTGTTCCGGAATCTCGAAACCGGTCAGGTTGAGGTTCGCACCTTCACACGGCCGCCCGTTGATGCGGTTGACGCTTTGCCGCAATCGGCCCTTTTCGTATTGCGCACGATTCTGCAGATGGACGTTGCCGACCAACGTACCATCGAGCGGTGTACGGCGTTCGAGCCCGTCATCGTCGGAGAGATGCTGCGCCAGCTGGAACGCATCGGCGTGATTACACCCAGCGGCGATGGCTATCGCGTGACCCTGTACTGGTATCGGGAAGCAGGCCGCGTTCTGGAACGGCAGAATCTTCTGGTACGGAGCGCGGAATGACCCGTTCGGCCAAATTGCTCATGCTACTACTTGCTTGCGCAATCGCCGGGACGCCGGCATTCGCGCAGGCCCCCACCAACGCCGACTCACTCTCGCGACTCGCCACGATGGTGCGCTGGAGCGGTGTCGTAACTTCAATCTTCGTCGTGGGCGGCGCGTGGGCTCTGCTGCGGGTCGCATCCGGGTTCGTGAACGCTTTCAGCGCACGGTTCTCGGTGCGGAGACTGGCGCTTAAGAAGATGGAGACGATCCTCCAGTTCGTCGTTTTCATCGCGACGACCATTGCCGTGGTCACGCTATCGCTGGAGATCGACCCCACTGTTCTTGCGATCATCGGCGGCAGCTTGGCGGTTGCCGTTGGCTTTGCCGTGAAAGATCTCGTGGCATCGTTCATCGCTGGTATCATCATTGTCATCGACCGGCCGTTCCAGGTGGGCGACCGTGTGGAGTTTGGTGGATACTACGGCGACATCACCGCCATTGGCCTGCGTTCAGTTCGTCTCCAAACGCTGGACGACAACACGGTCACGATCCCGAACAGCAAGTTCCTCAGCGATATCAGCTCTTCGGGCAACTATGGCGCACTGGACATGCAGGTGGTCATGGATTTCCGCATCGCCTGCGATCAGGATTTCGATCTCGCGCGAAACATCGTGCGCGAGGCCAGCCTTTCCAGCCGCTACGTTTTCCTCGCCAAACCGTCGGTCGTACTTGTTACGCAGGAGGTTCTGCAGAACCTGCTCGCAGTGAGACTCCGGTTGAAGGCCTACGTGCTTGACGCCAAATACGAGAAGGCATTCGAAACGGATGTGAACCTGAGAGTTCTTCGGGCGTTTGCGGAAGCGGGTATCCAGGCGCCGGTTCTCGTGCCGCACATCCAGGCCAACACGCAGAAGCTGGCGAGAGTTGCCGGCGAGCGTTGAAGGAAAATATTCGCTTCGCCTCCTGCGAAATCGAAACGTTGGGTCGACCGACGCAGCAGCGCTTCAGCGCCCTGTCGGGCGACGCTGACACTTGCCGGTGTCAGACTTGCTTTGATTGGCTTTCAATAATCCGGAATTGTTCGCGCGGTTAGAGCTCAGCTCGAGCGATCAGCGGAATAGACCTCAGTGGCAGTCTGTTCCGCGACAGACGGATGCACGGTCGTCGAAGAGAGCAGCGACGAGCTTTCACCGGCGACGGCCGACAACACGAGGAACATTACAAGCGCCGCCATCGCCGCTATGCTGACAATGTGGGAGGCTTTCCAGTGTGCTGCGGTCATGGCGAACTCCGATACGATAGGTATCCAGCCACCCAACGCTTCCGACGCCAGACGGTTGCAGGCGGCGCTCAACTTGGACGATCATACAGTGGTTTCCTGCCAGATCGGGTCGTATTGAGCGATTTCTGAGCGAACTGGCTCCACAATCACCCTGCCACGTGTGTTGGAACTAGGGGTGCTGATAGGAGGTAGCAGTAACCTCCAGCGTTCGTCCGTTGGGGTCGTGATCGCGAAACACACCCGCCCGCCGCGATGAGTGTGGCGGCAGGAATTCAATTTCAACGGTGCGAATTTCCACGACAGCTCCACCCTCCCGCAAAGTAGCGATCAGCTCGACCGTAGAGGCGGTCTGATCGCCTGCATTCGCCGCTTCGAACTCGACACGGAAGCGGCCACCGACCTGTTCGGCCGGCTCGATGCGGGTCGTGATCGACGGCGGCGCCTGCTTTCCCAATCCTTTGACCACGCTGTCCGTCAAGGCGCCCGCGAAAAGCACAAGGCCGATGCCGCCAAAGATCAACTTCGGCAGCGCCATGTCATCGACGCCTTTGTTTTTGTCTTTCCGGAGTGCGCGTTCAGGCATCCTGCTCCTCTCCACTGCTACCAAGTATCAGCCGCGCCGCGCCCGCGCCCAGCGCCGCCGGTAAACCGAGCACGATGGCGCACTCGACGGCCTCGCCCACTGCTAGCCCGTCGTAACGGCGGAAGCACCAAAGGAGGAACCCCGCAAGAAGGAGGCACATGCCGTAACCCGCGAACGCACGCCGCACCTTGCAGACCCAGGAAGTGTTGCCATTTCCCGGATCGGCAATCGCCATAACGAGACCAAGCGCCAGAAGTGACACACTCGAAAGCGCCAAAGCCTGCAACGGACCGATGCTGGAGGCGATGATCTCGACGTCGTTGGTCGGGGCCACTTTAAGCGACAGAAAGATTGCTCCGACGGCAATGACGAACATCCGTCCGCCAAACCCCGGCCCCGCCTTGTCTTCATCTTAGGTCTCAGCGTCGTTGAATTGCTTGCCGGCAAGAAGCGCGCCGACGCTGGCGCCAAATGAATGCACGGCCAGCTTGCCGATCACTTCATCCGACGTTGCTTGGGAGCCGAAGATTCCGAACAGTCTAAGTACGGCGGCACAGGCGATTGCCGGCACCGCCATCGCAGCGAAGGTGTCGAGCACATTGTCCAGAAGGGTGAACCTCGCTTCGAAGCCTGCGTCGAACGACAGCGCGCCAAGCATCGGAAACGTCGCCGCGAGCAGCAAGGCAGACCGCAGCGGCTCCATCGTGACGCCAAGGTCCCACATCTCGCTGGTCACGGTCGGTGGCAGGGCGAAAATCATGGCGCCCAGCAGAGCGCGCAAAAGCCCGCTAGCGTAGCGAACGTTACTGCCAACGTTCAGTATCCCGGCCAAGTCCGCTCCTCTTTCGGCAGGCTGGCCTCAGATCTCGTGGGTTGGAAAACGCGCCAAAGCGGAAGATGGGGCCATGCCTTCGATCCTTGTTCCGAGACATCTCCCCCTCCCCTCGCGAACCGCGTCGTGCTCTAATCGACCTAACATCAGCAAGCCGACGGTATCGATGATGGGTCTAGATCACGCGTCCCGACTCAATGTCGAACCCTTGCGGCCCCTACAGCGCAGATCCGAAAGGCCTCGCGTTGCTGGCGCAGAGTCTCCCAGCATCGAGGCGAACACGCTAGCGGATCTGCTCGCGGAGTGCGCCACTCCTGGCAACACGCTGATCGTCGGCGTCACCGGTTCCGTCGCGGTCGGCAAGACGACGCTGTGCAGCGCGCTTGCACAACATCTGCAATCGATGTTGCAGATCGAGATCGTTTCGACCGACGGGTTCCTGTTCTCGAACGAGGTTCTAGCCGCGCGCGACCTCTCGATGCGCAAGGGTTATCCTGAGACCTATGATCTCGATCGCGTGTCCGGCGCGCTACAGCGCGTGCGACTCGGCCCTGTCTGCTTTCCCGGCTATTCGCATCGGACGTATGATCTGGCGCCAGAGCTCGACCGGACCATTGCGCGACCCGATATTCTCCTGGTCGAAGGATTGGGCCTGTCGCCAACGCCAGCGGGTCGAAATCCCCGCCTGCTGCTGGACATGCTTATCTATGTCGACGCCAGCGAGAGCGATATCGAAACCTGGTTCGTCAACCGCTTCATGAAATTCTGGCACGCAGCCGAAGTGGATGAAACTTCGTTCTACTTCCGCTTTCGCGCGATGACGGAAGAACAAGCGGCGACTTTTGCAAAAACCATCTGGACACAGATCAATTTGCCGAACCTCCGCGACAGCATCCGCCACGCGCGCGATGGAGCCGATCTTGTGCTGACCAAGTCGTTCGACCACACACTCCGCCTCGCCGCGATCTGACCTGCCCGCACCACTGCGCGGAGCATTTAACCTGCCCTACTCGTAGAGCTGCTCTTCCCACCACGGGAAATAGTCAGGCATGTCGGCTGATACGCTGTTCGGAAAAACTGGTGGACGTTTCTCGAGGAAGGAGACGACGCCCTCCTTCACGTCGGCGCTGGCGCCGCGCGAGAGGATACCCCGGCTATCGACACGATGCGCCTGCATCGGGTCCGTCATGCCCGCGCCACGCCACATCATCTGCCGGATAAGCGCCACCGAGACCGGCGCCGTGTTGTCCGCGATCTCACGTGCGATCGTCATCGCTGCACCCAACAACTGGTCGCCGGGATGCACCGCGCTGACCAGCCCGCCGCGCAGCGCTTCCTGCGCATCGAACACTCGGCCACTATAACACCATTGCAGCGCCTGTGAGATGCCAACAATGCGTGGCAGGAAGAAAGACGACGCCGCCTCGGGTACGATGCCGCGTCGCGAGAACACGAAACCAATGCGCGCATTGTCCGAAGCGAGCCGGATATCCATCGGCAATGTCATGGTCGCGCCGATGCCTACCGCAGGGCCATTGATGGCCGCGATCACCGGCTTCAGCAGCTTGAAAATGCGCAGCGTCACGCGTCCACCGCCATCCCGCGCCGCATCGTCGGAGTAGTCGATCGCCTTGCCGTCACCATGCTTTGCAAAATCGAACGTCGCAGCGCCCGCCGAGAGATCCGCCCCCGCACAGAATGCCCGCCCATCGCCCGTCACGATCAGCGCGCGCACCGCGTCATCCGCATCGACGCGGTCCAGCACCTCGATCATCTCGTGCATCATCCTGCCAGTGAAAGCATTGAGCTTCTCTGGCCGCGACAACGTCATAACGGCGACGCCATCCTTCACATCGTAGCGGATCGTTTCGTAGGTCATGGCGGTGCTCCTCTGGCGAGGCAGCATCATCGGCGACGAATGGCCTGCGTGTCACGTGCCGTGGCGCAAGTTCCCTGGCGGAAATCGATTGCGCTCGGCCGGCTTTGAAACAAGCGACACACCTGCGCACCAGACGAAGCCGCAGATCGCGTTCTACCCGGCAGTTCGTCACGTTTGAACGAAGGGGCCAAGTGGCCCGGAATGGTCATTCTATAAGTCGCTCGGTGCGAACGGTATAACACGATATGTGAGACATGATCCGGATCTTCGTCTTCCTCACCTTGAGCCTTGCAGCGATAGCCTGGTGGTTCCGGCGCTGCTAACGCCGATCGTAGGGTGCGCTCGCTGCATCTTGTGGGTTGTCAGGGCGATGCGGCAGGCTGTTCCTGTTCGCGCGAAATCACACGGGGGTCGACATGCCGTCTTACAGCCCAGCCAACCCGGTCGCGACGGCTGCAGTTTTCCTCTGCTGGATGGGTTTTGGCGGCGTGATGCTGTTCTCGCGGATGGTCTCTCGCGAGAAATCCCTGACCAAGCGCGATTTCCGGTCAGTCTTCGGCATCGCTCTGCAGGGCGTCGGTATCGCCCTTGCTTGGGCTGGACCTTTCAAGTTCACCCGGCCGGTCAATCTGACGGAATGGGTATCGGCCATTTTTCCTGCAGCGATCGCGCTTGGTTCTGTCAGCCTGTTCGCATGGGCGACGCGGACGATGGGTGCGAACTGGAGCCTTCTGGGTCGCACGCGCGAGGACCACAGCCTGGTGCAGACGGGGCCCTTCGCTGTAGTCCGCAATCCGATTTATGTCGCGCTGTTCGGCATGATGTGCGCCTTGGCGACGGCGCTTGGCCACACCCTCAACCTCACACATGCCATCCCGATCTATATGATCGGCACGTTGATGCGCGTCAGTATTGAGGAGAAAATGCTGCGTGAGATGTTCGGACAAGCGTTCGATCACTATTCGCGACGCGTCAAGCGCTTCATCCCCTTGGTCTGGTGAGTTATTGGCGCCCATGCCCTTTCGCAGGCTTGAAGCCGACCAGGTCGAACGTACTATGCTTGGGCCCATGACAGCTATTGACGAGGGCTCTCCCTTCGGCCGACCGAAGGGTAATGGCGGCATTTGGGGTATCCGGGTCAATTGGCGGGCGCGTGCGATTGCGGACGCACCTTGCTTGCCAAAGCTTATTGGGGCCGCGCATACCCGATTCCAGAATGGCGCGGCGTGGTGTGGGCGAAGGACGAAAAGCTGATGACGATCATGAACCCCGAAACCACGCCGGTGATCGCAGCGGTGGGCGAGTTCGTCGATCGGCCATCATCGCCTGAGCTGGCGCTGGAGCCGGTGAAGCTGATGGCTGCCGCCCTGCGCGCCTGCGAGACGGACGCAGGCGCCAACCTGCTTGATCAGGTTAGCTTGATAAGCCTGATCGGGCTTGTCAGCTGGCCCTATCGCGATCCCGTGCGGCAACTTGCGAGCGAGCTTGGCATTGCGCCCGCCGAGCAGGTGAACGCCAGCATGGGAGGTGAGACGCCCGTGCGGCTCGCGCACGAGGCAGCTGCGCGCATCGTGAATGGCGAAGACATTGTCGCTGCGATTGTCGGCGGCGAGGCGGTGAATGCTGTCAGCCAAGCCCAGAAGACCGGAGCCAAGCTCGCCTGGACGCCGCCAGCATCGCGCGAAGACGCTGTGAAGTTTCCTTCAAGTCGCTTTGCGATGAGCCCGGTTGCGAAACAGCTTGGCGTGATGAGCCCGGCGCAGATCTATCCCTTCTACGAAGTCGCGTCGCAGGCAGCGTGGGGCCAGACGCCGGCGGAAGCGTCGCGGGAATCGGCAGATCTGTGGGCGCGCTATGCGGCCGTCGCCGCGACCAATCCCTCCGCCTGGATCAGGGCCGCACCCGACGCGGACGCCATCGGCACGGTGACGCCGGACAATCGCCTGATCAACTGGCCGTATCCGAAATTCATGGTCGCCAACCCGTCAGTGAACCAGTCGGCGGCGGTGATCGTGATGAGCCTTGCACGCGCGCGCAAGCTGGGCATTGCCGAGGACAGGTTGGTTCATATCTGGGGCGGCGCGAAAGCCGTCGAGCCGGAAGACTATCTGCAGCGCGACCGCTACGACCGCTCAAGCGCGCAGACGGCTGTGCTAGAGACAGCGGTCAAAATCGCGGGGGGCGATGCAAAGCGGTTCAGGCATCTCGAGCTCTACAGCTGTTTCCCCGTGGTGCCGAAGATGGCGCTGCGCACGCTGAAGCTTGATGCCGCCGAGCATGCGCCGACGGTTGCGGGCGGCCTCACCTTCTTTGGCGGACCGCTGAACAATTACATGAGCCACGCTATCGCAGCTATGGTGCATGCGCTGCGCGCAACGCCGGGGGAGCTGGGTATGCTCTATGGACAAGGCGGTTATGTGAACAAGCATCACACAATGGTGGTGAGCACTGCGCCTGCGCCCACGCCCATGCCGGCGGACTATTCGGTGCAGGCGGCGGCGGATGCTGCGCGCGGGCCAACACCGGCGCTGCTGGACAACTACGCCGGGCCGGCGAAGATCGAGACCTACACAGTCGCCTATTCGCGTGATGGTGAGCCGGTCGAAGGCATCATCATCGCCCGCACGCCGGACGGCGCGCGAGTCATGGCGTGTGCGCCTGTCAGTGACACGGAGACGATTGCGCTTCTCACGTCAGCGACCAGAAACGCTGTTGGGCTGCAGGGGCAAGTTTCGATCGACACATCTGGCAGGCCGGTGTGGAGCGTCCGGGAGACGCCAGCCTAGACATCGATCCAAATGCGTAGGAGATTATCATTGGCGCCGGTCAGAGCCACGATCTGATCATGGCCCTGGCCGACGTCGCACGCGGGCGCGTGTATCGCCATGTCCATGTCGAACAACACCGTGCACTTGTTGTCGACGCTCACCATCGACTGGACCCAGAAGAAGCTCGCCACGCGCGCGCCGCGCAGGTCGGTGATGTTGGCAGTTGTCGTCAGGTCTTCGCTGCGGTTCTTGCTGCCGCGGAACAGGTATCCGTTTACCACGTAGCCACGGCTATCATCGGGATTGGTGACAACCTGCTGGGTCCCTCCACGGCCTTAGCGGGTGACGTTCGACAGGGTGAGGCCCTGCGACAGGTCAGAGTCGACGCGCCCCGTACCGATGTCGCTCTTGGCGCCGCGGAAGTCGCGGTTGAGAAGGCCGCAGAAATCGTCGTCATGCCCGGTGAACGGCGCTGCGAACACGATGCTGCCGTAGACAGGATCGATCACGGCTGGCTGGCGCAGGTAGGGGATGCCGTAGTCCGGCATATCGTCAGATTCGAGGTGATACTAGCTGACTGTCGCGCATAGCCGTGTGCCAAGCCCCAACGCGACCGACGGCGCAACGACCCAGCGGCTGAGCGTGACGGCATCACGGCCGTCGACATTGGCGTCGTGGTGCATGGCGTTGATGCGGAACGCGGCCGTGCCGCCCAGCACATAGTTGGCGTCTGCCGTGAAGCGCTGCGTCTTGTCGGCGCCCAAGCCGCCGCTGGCTGCCGCAAAATTTTCAAGGCGCGGCTGCTTGGAAAGGCGCGGCTGCTTGGAGACGAGGTTGATGCTGCCGCCCGGGGAGCCACGGCCCGCGAATGCGCCGCTCGGCCCGCGCGAGACTTCAACCTGCTCCATGTTGAAGACTTCGCGCGAGGTGACGCCCGCATCGCGGACGCCGTCGACGAACACATCGTTGGTGCTGTCCACGCCGCGAATGAAAGCACGGTCGCCGGCGCTGGTACCGCCTTCACCCGAATCCGGCGTGATGCCGGGAATGGTGCGCAGGGTGTCGGTCAGCGTCACCGCGCCGGTGGCTTCGATGATTTCGGACGGGATAACGGTGATCGATCTAGGCGTATCGGCCAGCGGCGCTGTGATCGTTGACGTCTGGACCTCGCGTTCCTTGATGCCTTCGACAAGAACTGTGTCGTTCTTCTTGTCGGCCTCGTTCGGTCCGGTCTGCGCCAGGGCCGCGAAAGCCGGGCTGCTGACGCTGGCAAGGGTTGCCGTCTGCAGTATGCCTTTGGCGAATGAGCGAACGCCTGCCGCCGACTTGTGCCCCCGAATTTAGATCCATGCGCTGCCATTTTTGCGAATGCGTCGCGTTCGTATAGGCCGGTTACGCTCAGGGCAAGAAGATTCTTGCGACCCATTCGCATTTGTAAAAAGACATGGCAGGTGACGCAGCACCCACCAGGCACAGAGCCTCACGGCGCACATATCCCTGAAATTACCCATTTTATCGCTGGGATCAGCTGACGGCGTTGATCAGCGCTTCTTGCTGCTCGGGCGTCATGCTGCCGATCTGGGTCGACGTGAACCCCGAGATCTGCAGCGGCGTCAGCGCATCAATCTGCTCAACTGTCAGCGGCGCGATCGACGTGGTCGATAGGCCGTTGAGCTGCGTCGATGTTACACCCGAGAGCTGCGCCGGGGTCAGGGCGCCGATACGGGTATCCGCGAAATTGTTGAGTTGCGAGGCTGTGAGCGCCCCGAGTTGCGGTCCCGTGATCGCCGCGAACTGCGTCACCGTGAAGGCGTTCAGCTCGGTCGATGTCAGGTTGCCGATCTGCTCAGGGTGGAGACCATTGACCTGCGTCGGCGTGAGCGCGCCGATTTGGGCCGCGCTCAGGGCGCGCAGCTGAACCCGCACGAGGCCCACCAGCTGCGTCGATGTCATGCCCGCGATTTCTGTCGCTGAGAATTGCGTGATACCCGTCGCACTGAATGCCCCGACTTGTGCGGCGCTGAGCCCAGCGATCTGTGTGATGGTCAGCGCTTCCACCGCCGCCGTGGACAGCCCGCCGATCGCTGTCGAACTCAGAGCTCCAACCTGCGTCGCCGAGAACGCCGCGATCGTGTCGAGCGCCAGTGCGCTGACCTGCTGCGCATTGAACCCGGACACTAGTGTTGACGAGAACGCCACCAGACTGGTGGTTGAAAAACTGGCTACCTGATCCGTCGTCAGCCCCGACGCCCAGGTCGACGTCAACACTGAGCCCGATAGCTGCGTGGTGGTCAGCTGCGAAAGATTCGTCACCGACAGCGCTGCAACCGCGGTGGTCGAAAGCGCTGCAACGCCTGTCGGCGCAAGCGCGTTGAACTGGCTGCTAGTCAGCGCGCCCGCCTGTTCAGCTGTGACCCCCTGAACCGCCGTGGACGACATCGCAGACAGGGTCGTCGTGAGCAGCGCGCCGAATGCGGTGGTAGAAATCGCCTGCACCTGCGTCGCCGCAAGGCCAGAGACTTGCGTCGTGCTGAAGCCATTCAGCGTCGTGGCCGGAAAGCTCGCCAACTGCGTCGTGCCCAGCGCGCCGATCTGGGTTGCAGTGAGGCTGACGAACTGTGCTGTCGACAGCTTTTCGAGCTCGACCGAGGTGAGGCTCCGCACAGCTGTTGTCGAGAGCGCCGCGATATGAGCCGTCATCATCGCCTGCACCTGTGTCGTGGACAGGGCGACAATATCCTCGCCCTCCAGCCCAGCCGCAGCGGTCGAGCTGAGATTGCGCAGCTGCGTGGTCGACAACGCAGCAATGTCTGTCACGCTCAGCGCGAGTATCTGAGAAGATGTGAACCCGCTCATCTGCGTGCTCGTCAACGCGGCCAGCTTGTCACCGGACATGGCGCCGAGAATCGTCGTGGAGATGGCGCCGATCTGTGTTGCTGAAAACGCTCCAACCTGAGTGGTCTCGAGAACGCCAAGCTGATCGACATTGAGACCGGATATGCCGCTCGTCGACAACGCAGCCAGACCCGTCGTCGTCAGCGTCACGATTCGGTCGAGGTCGAGCGCGCCGACGTGTGTTGCGGTGAGGCCGGAAAGAGCGCCGCTCGGCAGAGCCGAGAACTGCGTTGCCGAAAACGCCAGAACCTCGCTGATCGTGAGACCCGAAACCTGCGTCGCGGTCAGGCCCTTGATCTGCGTCGTCGTCAGGGCGCCGATCACGGTCGATCCAAACGCTGCCAGCGGCGTCGAGCTGAGCTTCGACAGTTGCGCTGCAGTGAAACCCAAAACCTGCGTCCCGCTGAACGCGGCGGATTGATCGGCCGATAGCGCGCCGAACTGCGTCGATGTGAGAGCTGAAATCTGAGTCGTGGACAGTGCGGCGACATGAGTTGTCGTCAGTCCTGCGATGGCCGATGTGCTGAGCGCCGCGACCTGCGTCGATGTCACAACGAACAGCTGATCCGCAGACAGCGCTGCAACCTGAGCTGCCTTCAGGCCTGAAGCCTGCGTCGAAGAGAAGGTCGACAGCTGCGTCCTGCTGAACGCTGGGATCTGCGTTGCAGCGAGGCCTCCGACCTGGCTGGATGTCAGGCCCGCGAGCTGCGTCGCCGAGAGGCTAGCGATGTCGTCGGCCTCAAGGCCAGAAATCGCGCTGGCCGTGAAGGCGCCCAACTGGGTCGCCGACATGCCGCCGATCTGTTCGGGCGAAAGTGTCGCTGCTTGTGTCGAGGACAGGGCCGCAACCTGCGTCGCCGAAAACGCGCCGACCTGCGCGATTGTCAGTGCGCCGACCTGTTCGATCGACAGGATCGATACAGCCGTAGAAGAAAGACCCTGCACCTGCGTCGGGCTGAGGTCCGCCATCTGGAAGATGGTGAAGGCGCTGATCTGGGTCGTTGTGAAGCCGCCGATTGCCGTCGAACTCAGGGCTTCGAACTGCACGAGATCGAGCGAAGCAATCTGTGTGGTCGAAAGGCCGGCCGCCTGCGCCGCCGATAGGCTCGCCACCTGCGTCGTCGAGAGCGCGCCAAGCTGGTCCAGCGAGAACTGGCTGATTGCAGTCGCCGTAAAGCCGCGCACCTGCGTTGTCGTAAGAGCGGGAAGCTGCGTCGTGCTAATGGCGCCGAGCTGGCTTTCATTGAAGGCGCGAAGCTGGATGTTGGATATCCCGCTCCACTGGGTGGAGGT
Source organism: Caulobacterales bacterium (assembly GCA_038326205.1). Classification (GTDB taxonomy): domain Bacteria; phylum Pseudomonadota; class Alphaproteobacteria; order Caulobacterales; family Hyphomonadaceae; genus UBA7672. Next base: position 39,897 of record JBBQJV010000020.1, read on the forward strand.
CAGAGTTGCAAGGGCTGCCGGTTCGAAGCCGCCGATCGCCGCGACCGAGAGTTGCGACAACTGGCCGGGCGTCAGCACGCCGCGCTGGTCGGAGGATAGCAGCGTTATGTCTTCGGCTGTGAAGCCGCGAAACTGCATGCCAGATAGCGATGCAAGCTGCGTCGTCGTGAAGGCCGCAATCTGGTCGGAGGCAAGGCGGGCAATCCCGGTTGAGCTGATGCCCTTCAGCTGCGTGACGGAAAGCGTGGGGATCTGTTCCAGCGACAGAGCGCCGAGCTGTGTCATCGTCATCGCGGCGACCTGGGTCGAGCTCAACGCTGCAAGCTGTTCGGCGCCCAGGCTTGATATCTGTGTCGTCGCAATCCCGGCGATCTGAGTCATCGAAAGTGCGACAACCTGCGAAGCCCCGAGCCCCGCTAGCTGCGCCGCCTCGAGCACACCGATGTCCGCAGCGGTGAAGCCGAGCAGTTGCGTTGTCGTCAGGCCGCCAAGCTGCGTGCTGCTCAGCGCCCTAAGCTGCGTCGATGTCAGGGCGTCAAGTTGAGCTGCGCTGAAACCCGCAAGCTGTCCTGCGCTGAACCCGGAGATGTCCTGCGACTCGAAGCCGGCAATAGCGGCAGCGGTGAGACGCGACAGCTGGGTCGCAGAAAGGCTCGCCACCTGCGCATCGGTGAGCGAGGTGATCTGCGTCGGCGTCAGGCCTCGCAGCTGCGAGGCCGTCATCGCCGACAACTGCGTAGCCGAGACGGCGCCCAACTGGTCCGAAGTGAGACCTGCCAGGCTTGGCGCCGACAGACTGCTGATCTGCGTCGCCGTTAGCGACGCCATCTGGGTCGGCGTCAGGGCGCTGACCTGCATGGCGTTAAAGGCGCCCATCGCCGTGATGGAAAGACTGCCCAGCTGTCCTTCCGACAGGCCGACGATCTGCGTGCCGGTCAACCCTTTGATTTGCGCTTGCGTGAGCGCCGCAACCTGCCCGTCAGAGAGTGCGCCAAGCTGCGTTCCTGCCAAGGCCGAGACAGCCACCGCCGTCAGCGCTGCGATCTGCGTCGCTGTCAGGCTTGCAACCTGGGATAAAGAAAGCGCTGCAACCTGCGTACGACTGAAGCCGCCAATGCCGGCGATGCTGAGAACGGCGAACTGCTCCGCTGACAGACCTGAAATCTGATCCGCCGTCAGCGCCGCCGTTTGTCCCGAAGTGAGCGCCGCTACCTGGTTCGCGGCGAAGTGCGAGAGTTGCGCTGCATTTAGTGCGCCGATCTGCACCTTGTTGAGCGCCCTTACCTGCGTCTCGCCGAGCGCATCAAGCTGGTTGGCGTCGAGGGCATTAAGCTGGTCGCCCGTAAGTGCGCTGACCACTTGCGGCAGAAGCACGGAGATCTGCGCGGGACTGAAGGCCGCAATCTGGTTGGTCGAGAGCGACGACACCTGTTTGGGCAACAGCGCAGCAATGTTGATGTTCGACAGCGCGCCAATTTGCTCGGTCGAAAAGCCGACGACCTGCGCAGGCGCGAGTGACTTCAATTGCATCGCAGTGAGGCTTGCGGTCTGGGTCGCGGAGAGCGAACCGATCTGATCGCTTGACATGAGCCGCAACTGCGCCACGCCGAGGGACGCGATCTGCGCCGACGCGAACGCGCCGAGTTGCTCACCCGTCAGCGACGACACCTGACGCGGTGTGAGTCCCGCCACCTGTGCGTTCGTAAAACCACGGACCTGGGTGGTCGTCAGCGAGCCAAGCTGCGTTGTGGTCAACGCGCCAAGCTGTGCAGGGGCGAGCATCTTTAGCTGTGTGGCGGTCAGGCGCGGCAACTGGTCGATGGTGAAGGAAGCGAGTTGGCTGGCGCCAAGAGCGTTCAACTGAGCGCCGCCGAGCGCTGCAAGTGTGGTTTCATCAAGTGACTGGATCTGCGTGGCGGTCAGGGCGCGCATTTGAGGCGCCTGCAACGTTGCGATCTTCTGCGAGGACAGCGCGTCCCATTGTGTCGTGTTGAAAGCTGCGATCGTTGGACCGGAGAGGCCGCGCAGCTGTACCGACGACAACGCGCCGACCTGTGTCGCCGACAGCGTCTGCACTTGCGGGAGTGTCAGCGAACCCAGCGCGGTTGCGGCGAGCCCCCCGATCTGTGTCACAGACAGGGACGAGACCTGCGTTGTAGTGAATGCCCGGACCTGCTGCGCCGAGAGCGCCCCCATTTGCGAACCCGACAAAGCCTCAAGCTGCGCCTCGCTCAACGCGCCCATGTCCTGCGGGGTGAAGCCGCGCAGCTGCGTGACCGCCAGCGCCCTCATCTGCGTTGCCGAAAGAACTGCCAGCTGGGTTGATCCTAGCGCGGTGATGTCCGCCGCCGTCACACCGCGCAACTGCGTCGTCGTGAGAACAGCGATGTCCTCGGGGTCGAGCGCTGCAAACTGCGATGCGCTGAAGGCCAGGAGCTGGGCCGAGCTGAAGGCGATCTGCGAGGGGGCAAGCGCCGCAATCTGGGCGCGGTTCAACGATGTCACCTGCTTCGTCGAGAGCTGCGACAGCTGGGTCGCGGAAAAGTCCTTAATGCCGCTGGTGGTGATGGCCGCGACCTGCGTGTTGGCAAGCGCCGCGATATCCGCGCGGGTCAGCGACTGGATCGTCGCCTGCGACAGGCTCGCGATCTGCGCGATGCTGTATGAGGCAATGAAAGACACCATGCCGCCGTCTGTTCTCCCTGCCGGCAGACCGATGTGTCGCCACTCTGGATGCGCGCCTGCGCGCGCACACGCGAGACAACGCAACATCTGGGCCACCGAATTAACCATCGGAAGCCTTGTATTCGTGGTGACTGGACGCGCTTTGCGCAGCTCCGACCCGGCAGATCTTGCCGTGGGGCAAGCATTGTCGTGGAACCCGGACGGGCTTTCGTGCACGCTGAGAGTGTTGCGCGGGGAGGCCCATTGGCCTTGGAGGTAGGGGTTGAGGATTGCGTGCGTTTCAGACTACCGCGAGGCCGCCCGCAGGCGCCTGCCGCGTTTCCTGTTTGAGTACGTCGACGGCGGCTCCTACGACGAAGTCACCCTAAGCCGGAACAGCACGGACCTGAAGGCGATTGCTGTCCGCCAGCGCGTTATGCGCGATGTTTCCACCCTCGATCTCTCGACGGAACTCTTCGGCGCGCGCCACCCATTGCCCTTGGCCCTCGCCCCGATCGGCCTCGCTGGGATGATGGCCCGCCGTGGCGAGGTGCAGGCAGCCAAGGCAGCTCACAAGGCAGGCATTCCGTTTACACTGTCGACCGTCTCGGCCTGCAGCCTTTCCGAAGTCACCAGCGGTGTTGGCGCGCCGGTCTGGTTCCAGCTCTACATGATCCGTGACCGCGCTTTCATGTCTGACCTTCTGGCACAAACGCGCGCCGCTGCATGCCCCGTTCTCGTGTTCACGGTCGATATGCCCGTGCCGGGCTCGCGCTATCGCGATGTGCGTTCTGGCCTTGCCGGCGCGAGCGGGATTATGGGCGACCTGCGCCGCATCGGACAGGCCATGCAGCGGCCGGGTTGGGCCTGGGATGTCGGCATCAACGGCCGCCCCCACCATCTCGGCAACGTCGCCCCCGTGTTGAAGGGAAAGACCGGCCTCGAGGACTTCTTCCGCTGGATGCACGAGAATTTCGACCCTTCCATCAAATGGGACGACCTTGCCTGGGTCCGCAGCCAGTGGCCGGGACCGATCATCATCAAGGGCATTCTCGATCCCGAGGACGCCCGCGAAGCGGTGCGCCATGGGGCAGACGGCGTGATCGTCTCCAACCATGGCGGCCGCCAGCTCGACGGCGCCCTGTCCACTGCCCGCGCCCTTCCGGCAGTCGCCGATGCGGTTGGCGCCGATACCGTGGTCTTGGCGGACGGCGGGGTCCGCTCTGGGCTGGACGTGGTGCGCATGCTGGCCCTCGGTGCGCGGGGCGTGCTGCTGGGTCGGGCGTGGGTCTATGCTCTGGCTGCCCGGGGCGAAGCCGGGGTCACTCATGCCATCGACCTCATCGCGGCTGAAATGCGGGTGGCCATGGCGCTGACGGGCGTGCGCAGGCTTTCGGAGATAACTCGGGACATACTCGCCGACCTTCCTCCTGGCCCTTCGGGACGTTAATTTTAGGGGCCGCAGAATCCCGCCGGATTCGCGTCATCGGCGTTTGACAGGGTGGGGGCCTCACGTCTATATGCCCGCTTCCTGCCCGCAGCCTTCTGTGGGTAGTAAGCTATTTGGCCGCAAGGCCCCCTGAAAACAAACGAGAATTTCGATGTTCGCAGTCATCAAGACAGGCGGGAAGCAGTACCGGGTCACTGGTGGCCAGGAAATCACCGTCGAGAAGCTCGTCGGCGACGCTGGCGCTAAGCTGGAATTCGCTGAAGTGCTGATGATCGGCGACGGCGACAACATCAGCATCGGCGCCCCGATGATCTCGGGCGCGAAGGTGATGTGCGAAGTTGTCGAGCACAACCGCTCCGCAAAGGTGATTTCGTACAAGAAAAAGCCCCGCAACACGTATCGTCGCAAGCTTGGCCACCGTCAGCACCAGACGGTTGTTAAGATCACCGAGATCGTCGCCAAGTAAGTTTCGGCCTCACGGCTGCTAGGATGAACGTGCGGCTGCGGCCGCAGACTGGAAGGAGCCCTTCATGGCCCATAAAAAAGCAGGCGGCTCTACCCGCAACGGTCGCGATTCGAACTCCAAGCGCCTCGGCGTGAAGCGTTTCGGAGGCGAGCAAGTGCTGGCTGGCAACATCATCGTCCGCCAGCGTGGCACGCAGTTCCACCCGGGCAAGAATGTCGGCCTCGGGCGCGATCACACCATCTACGCAACTGAAACCGGCACGGTACAGTTCCGCGAACGCGCTGATGGCAAAAAGTTCATCTCGATCGTCCCGTCGGAAAAATCAGAATAGCGCGATCCCGTTTGCAGCCGGATCGCCTCCCGAAAAGGGCAGCGGTCTGAACCTGAAACATGATCAGGGGAGGCGGACCGCCTCCCCTTCTTCATATCTCCTCCCCTGATTGACGACGAAGACCGGCGACACGGAGAGTGGTCGCCAGGGGATGGACATGCAGACCAAGATACGAACGAAGAGATTGATCCTGCGCCCCTTCACTGAAGAGGACGTGCGCCGGATTGCCTACCTGGCTGGCGAGTATGATGTCGCAAAAATGTGCGGGCGCGTGCCTCACCCTTATACCATTGCCGACGCGTATGACTTTCTCGGCCATACGTCGCAGGGCTGGGATTCCTCGCGCGAATTCTCCTTCGCCATCACCGCGCCGATCGACGGGCTCATCGGCTCGTGCGGCGTCTGGCGCGTAGAGGGCGCTAGCGCGTTCGAGCTCGGCTACTGGCTCGGCCAGCCCTATTGGGGCCTCGGCTACGCTTCGGAAGCCGCTCAGGGCGTGATGGACTGGGCGCGTGAACAAGTCGGCGCGCACGTCTTCGCGGCCGGCCATTATCTCGATAACCCGGCATCGGGAAACGTGCTTCGCAAGCTCGGTTTCGTGTCCACCGGCAACCAGGACCTCTACGGAGCGGCCCGCAAGGCCATGTCTCCCGCTGAGCGTTATGTGTGGCCGGAAGGCGCGATGCCCGCTAATCTGAACAATAACCACGGCGCTCACCCGCCGCACTAGGCCAGACACGATGAAGTTCCTCGACCAGTGCAAGGTCTATGTGAAATCCGGCGGCGGCGGGGATGGCTGCGTCTCGTTCCGTCGCGAGAAGTTCATTCCGTTCGGCGGGCCGGACGGCGGCGATGGCGGTCGCGGCGGCGATGTGATCGTCGAGGCCGTCGACGGTCTCAACACGCTGATCGACTACCGCTACTTGCAACACCACAAGGCGCAGCGCGGCATCCACGGCATGGGCGCGAACCGCACCGGCGCTGACTCGCCGACACTCGTGCTGAAAGTGCCGGTCGGCACGCAGGTGTTCGAGGAAGACCAGGAAACGCTCATCGCCGATCTGGATAAACTCGGCGACCAGGTCCTGCTCGCCAAGGGCGGATCGGGCGGCTGGGGCAACACCAAGTTCAAATCCTCAACCAACCAGGCGCCACGCCGCTTCAACCCCGGCCATGACGGCGAAGAGCGCTGGATCTGGCTTCGTCTGAAGCTGATCGCCGACGCCGGCCTGCTCGGCATGCCCAATGCGGGCAAGTCCACCTTCCTCGCCGGAGTTAGCGCAGCGAAGCCGAAAGTCGCCGACTATCCCTTCACCACGCTTGTGCCCAACCTTGGCGTCGTCTCGCTCGGCATCGGTTCCAGCTTCGTGCTCGCCGACATTCCCGGCCTGATCGAAGGCGCCGCTGAAGGCGCGGGCGTCGGCACGCGCTTCCTCGGACACGTCGAGCGTTGCTCTGTGCTGCTGCACCTCGTCGACGGCACGCAGGACGACGTCGCTGAAGCTTACCGCGTGATCCGAGCCGAGCTGGAGAAGTACGGCGGCGGCCTTGCCGACAAACCGGAGATCGTGGCGCTCAACAAGATCGACGCGATGACCAAGGAAGAGATCACCGAGAAGGCGGCCGCGCTCAAGAAGGCCTGCAAGTCGACGCCGCTGCGCATCTCCGGCGCCTCGCAGAAGGGCGTCCCCGAGACTGTGCAGAAACTCTTCGCGATCATCCAGGAGGACCGCGCCGAACGCCGCGCCGTCGAGATCGAGCAAACGATGACGCCTGAGGAAAAGGCAGAAGGCTGGAAGCCTTGAAGCGGATTGCTTCCCTGATCGTCCCGCTTGCGTCGATACTGGCCTCCACCCTGTCGGCCAGCGCACAGGACGTGCCCAGCGCCTATCGCGGCATCTGGAAACAGGAAAGCATCAGCTGCTCCGGCGAGACACCGGTGGAGCCGGTCCGCGAGCTGGAATTCCTTAATGACGGCGAGTTCCTGGTCACCTACCAGCCGTTCGAAAATTATCACGACTTCTGGGGCGATGTGTCATTCGATACGACGACGGGCGCATTCGTACTCGCCATCAAGGGCGGCAATCGCATTCCGACCTTCGTGGACCTCGCTGGCAAAGCGCTTTTTGAGAGCACCACGAAACTGGTGCTGGATGATTTTTTCCTGTCGGCGCCGCGCGAGAACGGCGGCGAATGCAGCTACGTGTTTGGCCGATGACCTCCCCCCTCGCCTCCGCGCGCCGCGTCGTGATCAAGGTCGGCTCCTCGCTCCTGATCGATCAGGAGAGCGGCCTGCCGCACACCGCGCGCTTCGCAGCCATCGCAGCTGACGCCGCAAAACTGCGCTCCGAAGGTAAGTCGATCGTGATTGTGTCGTCCGGCGCCGTCGCGCTCGGTCGCCGTGCGCTCGCGATGAAAGCAGGCAAGCTGCGTCTCGAAGAAAAACAGGCCGCCGCCGCCGCCGGCCAACCCCGCCTGATGCGCGCGTGGGAGGATGCTCTCAGCAGTCACGGCGCGCCCGCTGCGCAGGCTCTGCTGACCTTCTACGACACCGAACAGCGCCGCCGCTGGCTAAATGCGCGCGCTACGCTGGAAACACTCCTTGAGCGCGGCGCCATTCCCATCGTGAACGAGAACGACACGGTCGCCACCGAAGAAATCCGCTATGGCGATAATGACCGCCTCGCCGCCCGCGTGGCGCAGATGCTGGGCGCAGATGTGCTCGTGTTACTCTCTGACATCGATGGTCTCTATGACGCCGATCCGCGTTCCAATCCGAACGCAAAGCACATTCCAGAAGTGCACAAGCTGACGCCCGAGATCGTGGCGATGGCCGGCGGCGTCAACACCAGCGCGGGCGTCGGCTCCGGCGGCATGGCGACCAAGATCGACGCCGCGCGCATCGCCATGACGGCCGGTTGCTCCACGCTCATCACGCTGGGCGCCAACACCACCACCTGCGCCGGCCCGATCGAGGCAGTCACCAGCGGCGCAAAGGGCACTTGGTTCATCGCCAGCCTGACGCCGGAAAAAGCCCGCCGCCAATGGCTTGCGGGTGCGCTGCGCCCCACCGGCTCCGTGCGTGTCGACGCTGGCGCCGAGCGCGCGCTGAAATCGGGCAAGTCCCTTCTTGCTGCTGGCGTGACCGCCGTGGCGGGACGTTTCGAACGTGGCGACGCTGTCGATGTCATCGGCCCGGAAGGCGCAACCATCGCGCGCGGCGTCTCGGCCTATTCATCGGAAGACGCCACGCGTCTCATCGGCCAGAAATCTGAGGCCTTTGAAGCAATCCTCGGCTATCGCGGCCGTCCAGCGCTGATCCACGTCGACGACATGGTGCTCGTAGGCTAGGCTACGACAAGGTTCCGATATTCCGGGCTGCGCCGCAGCCACCTGGCGGCATAACCACAAACCGGCACAACGCTCCATCCCCGACTACGCGCTTCGGCCGCGACCAGCTTCATCAACCGCCCGGCAGCGCCAGTCCCGCGCAACGACTGAGGCGCCTCGACCCATAGTATTGTCAGCACGCCCTCGCTCTTGTGATAGCGCGCAAACACGATCTGCCCATCAATCTCCAATTCGTACTGGCTGTCGGCGGTGTTATCGTGAAGATGGTCCATCGAAAGCTCCGGCTGTCGTCTGGCACTATCCCATCGACGGTTTGGAAAAAGCCAGAGGGCTTTCCCGCAAGCCCACGCGTTGATACTAGAACGCGTATGACAATCCAGCTTCCCCTCGCCGCGCATGACGCCGCCGTTGCCGGAACGATGCTCGCGATGGGCGTTGCGGCCCGTGCGGCGTCTGCCGGCGTGGCGAAGGCCGGGCCGGAAAAGCGCACCGCCGCGCTCAAGGCCATGGCCGCCCGCATCCGCGCCGCCGCGCCAGAGATCCTCGCAGCCAACGCGCGCGACATGGAAGCCGGCCGCACCAAGGGCCTCACCGGCGCGATGCTTGACCGCCTCGAACTTACCACCGCGCGCATCGAAGCGATGGCGCAGGGCGTGGCTGATGTTGCGGGCATTGCCGATCCCATCGGCGCCGTACTGGCGGACTGGACCCAACCCAACGGCCTCGCCTTTTCGCGCGTGCGCGTGCCCATCGGCGTCATCGGCATCATCTATGAGAGCCGCCCCAACGTGACGGCGGATGCCGGTGCGCTCTGCCTGCGCGCGGCCAACGCTGTGATCCTGCGTGGCGGATCGGAAAGCCTCAACTCCTCGCGCATTATCGCGGATGCCCTGCGCGCGGGACTCGCCGATGCCGGCCTGCCGCCCGACGCGATCCAGCTCGTGCAGACGTCTGATCGCGCCGCCGTGGGGCACATGCTGTCCGGCCTCAATGGCTGCCTCGATGTGGTCATCCCGCGAGGCGGCAAAAGTCTCGTCGCGCGCGTTCAGGACGAGGCCCGCGTACCCGTCATCGGCCACCTCGAAGGGATCTGCCACACCTACATCCACGAAAAGGCGGATCCGGCGAAAGCCGAGGCCATCATCGTCAACGCCAAGCTGCGCCGCGTCGGCGTCTGCGGCTCGACCGAGACCATGCTGATCGACGCCTCCATCGCCCCGACCCTCCTGCCCCGCCTCGCCAAGGCGCTCGAAGCCGCTGGTTGCGAACTGCGCGGCGATGATCACGCCCGCGCCATCTATCCGATGACGGCTGCCTCCATCGAAGACTGGACCACCGAATATCTCGCACCGATTCTTTCCATTGCCGTTGTCGATGACATCGACGGCGCGATCGCCCACATCGTGCGCTACGGCTCGCAACATACAGAGAGCATCATTACCGAAGATGCTGCGGCGGCGGAACGATTCCTTGCCGAAGTCGACAGCGCCATCGTCATGCACAACGCCTCGACGCAGTTCGCTGACGGCGGCGAGTTCGGCATGGGCGGCGAAATCGGCATCGCGACGGGCAGGCTGCACGCGCGTGGTCCTGTCGGCGCGGAACAACTGACCATCTTCAAATATGTTGTTCGCGGCACGGGTCAGACACGACCCTAGACCGGCCGGGATGTTCGACCGCGCCGCCAGATCATCATGATCATTTCAGGGATGTAACATCTTCGCCACATAACCGCCCTATCGGGTCGGCGATATATGTTACTGGTGTCGGCGGTGGGTCAGGCGCGCAGCAGAAGGGCTTGCTGTGGAACAACCAATTGACGAGACGACGGGCCTCCCGTCGAACGCGGCTGTTGTAGACGGCGGAAATTTCCTCGGCATCCCCTACGGCTGGCCGCTCACCCTGGCGATCATCGGCGTCATCCTGCTGATGTGGGTCGCGCGCAAGCCGTTGCGCGATGTGCTTTGGCAGGTCTTCTTCATCACCGGTCGGCTCTTCGGACGCTGGGGCGTTTTTCTGCTCGACCATGGCCGCCGTGCGCGTGCTGTCACCAACGAAAAGATCGCCTCGCACCGCGCCGACGAACTGCAGGACCGCATGCTCCATCTCGAGGAGCGTATGGGCCATCGCGCTCAGAAGCTCGCCCAGGAAACCGGGCCGATGCTCAAGAAACTGGACAAGGCGACGCACGGCCTCGCCACCAGCGCCAACGAACTGGCCGACATCAATCTCGAGGACGCAGCTGAACGCGCCTTCCGCGCCGCCCTGCCGTCAATGGAGTCGACGCGCGGCCTCAGCAAGATCGAGAAAAACATCGCGCAGAACACGGCGCGCGCCATGAACGAGCGGCTGGCGCCGCTACGTCCCGCCCTCACCACGATCCGCAATGATGCGCCGCGCCTGAAGGAAGTGGCTGAGAAGCTCCAGCGGATCCATCACGAGCACACCAAGAACACCGACGACGTCAACAAGGCCTTCACTGAGTTCGAGGAGATCGTGCGTTCCGAAGATCGCAAGATGATCGCCTCGCGCGCCTCAATCGTGATCCCGTGGTTCATTGCCCTGCTGATCACCACGATCGCGCTGGCCGGCGTATTTCTGAACTTCTTCCTGATCGAACGCCCGATGGCAGAAATTGTCGGCGAAGGCGCAAAGATCGCCGGCGTCGGCCTGCCCGCCTTCGCCGCCATCATCGTGATCTTCCTCGAGTTTGTGACCGGCGTGATCCTGATGGACTCGGCCGGCTTCACCAAGCTGATCCCCGCCTTCCATTCCATGTCGCGGAACGGCAAGCGCGTGATGCTGGTCGTGTCCTTCACCTTCCTGAGCCTCTTTTCGATCATGGAGATGACGCTCTCGGTTGTCCGCGAGCAGATCATCGAGCAGCAGCAGGAAACCCGTGACCTCGCCAACCGCGCGCTTTCAGGCCCCACGCTGGCGCAACCCGAAGCGCCCGCCGAGACCGCAACGCCCGCACCCGCCCAGGGGAACGAGCGCCTCAGCTTCTTTGGGCTTCAGCTGGCGACCTTCGCCCAGCTGATCCTCGCAGCAATCATCCCGTGGCTGCTCGCAGCCGCAGCTCTCCCGCTCGAGACCATTGTGCGCAACACGGTGTTCATCCTGTCGATCGGTGCGAGCTTCTTGCTCATCACCCTGGCCTTC
>JBBQJV010000021.1:0-48852 GCA_038326205.1 Caulobacterales bacterium
TGGACGACATTGCCCGGCTGAAGGCCCAACTCGGTCTGGAGGCCTGACAGCCTCCAAACCTTGCCTTTTCCCCCCCCCTGATACATGAGGGGCCAACTTGCACTCGTAGCTCAGCTGGATAGAGCGCTGCCCTCCGAAGGCAGAGGTCACAGGTTCGACTCCTGTCGAGTGCGCCACTAACGCTCCCGTCTCGCGTCGCGAGACGACTGAGCGCCGGTTCGGAGCGCTCATATTCCGGTTTTTCGAACATGCTGAAGGCGATGGCGGCCTGCCTGATCTTGCTTGGGTCAGGGCTGGCGGCCTCATGTGGCGACGAGAGCGGCGGCCTGTCGGCATCGCTTGAACCTGCACATCCCGCTCTGTGGCAAATCTCCGATGCAGACACGACCGTCTACCTGTTCGGCACGATCCACATGCTGCGGTCGGGAGCGACGTGGCGGTCGTCGGCCGTGGATGATGCGCTGGCCAGCTCTACGGCCGCCTATTTCGAAACCGACGTCGAGGGCGATCCCCGCGCGCGGACGGAGCTGGTGCAGCGGCTCGGCGTTCTCGATCCATCAAAACGCCTGTCAGATGCGCTGACCCCGAACCAGAAGTCGACGCTGGCGGCAGCCGCGGCTAGGGTGGGTTATCCGCTGACCGTGCTGGAGACGCAGCGGCCGTGGCTTGCTGCGGTGACCCTCAGCGATGCCGCAATCCGTGCGGCAGGCTATTCCACTGACGATGGGGTCGAAAACGTGTTGCGCCGGGAAGCTGTGGCGGCGGGCAAGGAAGTCCGTTTCCTCGAAACCATGGAAGGGCAGCTTTCCGCGCTGTCCGACCTGCCCGAGGCGGTGCAGGTCAGCTACCTGGCTTATTCAGTCTCCGACATCGAAACGGTGGGACCCGCGCTGAAGCGAATGGTAGATGCCTGGCGCAGTGGCGATGTGGCGGCGTTGTCCCGACTGCTGATCGACGAAGACATGGCGCGCCTACCGGAACTTCAGGACGCGCTGCTCGCCAGACGGAACGCGGAATGGGCCGCCCGGATCAAGTCATTGCTCGAAGGCGAACCGGGACACTTCTTTGTGGCGGTGGGCGCTGCTCACTTCTCGGGCAAGGACAGTCTGCTGGTCCACCTCCAGCACCTCGGGCTCGCAAGCGAGCGGCTCCAGTAGTCCCTACGGAAACACCAAAAGCGATCGTCTGCGCAGGAAATTCGCGTAATTAGGGAATCTTGTGTAACCAGGAGGCTGGCTGAGGTTAAGGGCCGTTAATTTTTGCCGATCGCGTCAGTGGCGAATTGCGGCGCCGCAGCTCACGCACCGCCACCTGAGTTCGGCCCCATCCTTGCTGACCTTACAGCAGACGGACGCATGGGAGCAGCCCAGATGCCAATTTCGGACAGCGTGAAGCTGAACGGCCAGGTAACCATTTTCCATCCGACACTTGTGAACCTTTACGGCTGCGAGGTCGGCGACGGCTCGCGTATCGGCGCGTTTGTCGAGATTCAGAAGGGCGCCTTCATTGGTGAACGCTGCAAGATCTCCTCACACACCTTCATCTGCGAGGGCGTCACGATCGAAGACGAGTGTTTCATCGGTCACGGCGTCATGTTCACGAATGACCGCTTCCCGCGCGCGACGAACCCGGATGGCACACCCCAGAGTTATACAGATTGGTCTCTCGAACTCACCCGCGTGAAGCGCCAAGTTTCCATCGGTTCGGGCGCTACCATTGTCTGCGGTATCACCATTGGAGAAGGCGCGCTGATTGCAGCGGGCGCCGTGGTGACCCGTGATGTTCCTGATTTCGCCGTTGTTGCGGGTTGCCCAGCCAAGGTGGTCGGCGACGTGCGCACAATGGCGGCGTCGCACAAGAAACTGACCATAAACGACGTTACAGAAGAGAAAGTGGGATCGTGACCGCGAAGAAAGCCAACCCGGCGGCGAAGTCCCGCAAGAAAGTCATCGCCGAGAACGGCCCGGCGGTTGCGGTCCTTGCCGGACCGCGCGCCGAGGCCAAGCGCGAAATCCTGAACATCGGCGTCATCGGCTATGGCTATTGGGGGCCGAACCTGGTCCGCAACTTTGCGGAACTCACTGACGCACGTGTCCACACAGTCGCCGACCTAAATCCGAAGGCTCTCGAAATCGTCGCCCGCCGCTACCCGGCCACGAAAGTGACCACGGACGCGCAGGCGCTGATCCGCGACCCGGAAATTGACGCCGTGGCGATCGCAACGCCCGTGTCCACACACTTCTCGCTCGCCATGGCCGCCCTGCGCGCCGGCAAGCACGTCTGGCTCGAAAAGCCCATGACGGAAACCTCCATGCAGGCGCGCGCACTGATCGAGGAAGCCGAAAAACGTGGGCTCACGCTGCACGTCGACCATACCTTCGTTTACACCGGTCCGGTGCGGAAAATGCGCGAACTGGTCCAGGGCGGCGAGCTCGGCAAGGTGCTGTATTTCGACTCGAGCCGGGTGAACCTGGGCCTGTTCCAGCGTGATGTGAACGTGATCGGGGACCTCGCCGTCCACGACTTCTCGATCCTCGACTACGTTTTCGGCCAGCATCCGACGGCCGTATCGGCCGCTGGGATCAACCACTATCCCGGCACGCCGGAAAACCTGGCCTTCATCACGCTGTTCTACGCAAGCGGCTTCATCGCCCACGTGAACGTGTCGTGGCTTGCGCCGGTAAAACTGCGCTCGATCATGATCGGCGGCACAGAGAAGATGATCACTTTCGATGAACTTCAACCTTCCGAGAAACTCAAAATCTACGACAAGGGCGTATCGTTCACCGATGATCCGGCGAAAATCCATGAAATGCGCGTCGGCTATCGCACCGGCGATATGTGGGCGCCGAAGGTCGACAATTCGGAAGCGCTACTGGTCGAAAGCAGACACTTTGTCGAATGCATTCGCACCGGCCACAAGCCTGTCTCCGATGGCGAGTTCGGCTTCCGCATGGTTGAACTGATCGAAGCCGCGACCGGCTCGATGCGCGGCCGCGGCGAAACCATCCACCTCCCCCCGAAAAACACTTCCAAGAGCGAGTGAGCTGAAACAGCCATGGCCGTCCCGTTTGTTGACCTGAAAGCCCAATACCACTCGATCAAGGCGGAGATTGACGCCGCTCTGATCGGCACGATGGAATCGTGCGCCTTCACGCTTGGGCCAGAAGTCGCCCAGCTGGAAAAAGACTTTGCCGTATACGCGGGCACAACCTACGCCGCTGGCGTGAACAACGGCACGTCGGCTCTGCACCTGGCGCTGCTCGCAGCCGGCGTCAGCTCCGGCGATGAAGTCATAACCGTTCCCTTCACCTTCATCGCTTCGGCCTCCGCTATCCACTACACTGGCGCCAAGCCCGTGTTCGTGGACATAGATCCGGTGACCTTCACGATGGACCCGGCAGCGATCGAAGCCGCAATCACGCCGCGCACGAAGGCGATCGTTCCGGTTCACCTGTTCGGCCAGATGGCCGACATGGGCGCGATCATGGCGATTGCGAAGAAACACAACCTGTTCGTTCTGGAAGACGCTGCCCAGGCGCATGGCGCTGAATTGAACGGCAAGCGCGCAGGATCGTTTGGCGACGCGACAGGCTTCTCGTTCTACCCGGGCAAGAATATGGGCGCGGCTGGCGAAGGCGGCATGACCGTGACCCCGCACGCCGAAATCAACCGCAAGGTTCGCATGCTGCGCGACTGGGGCGCACAGAAAAAATATCACCACGAGATCATCGGCTACAACATGCGCCTGGAAGGTATCCAGGGCGCGGTGCTGCGCGTGAAGCTGAAATACATCGAGAAGTGGACGGAGATGCGCCGCGAGGCCGCAGAGCGTTACCGCACGATGTTTGAAGGCACCGGCGTGGTGACGCCGGTCGCGCTGGCTAACCGCCGACACGTCTATCATATCTACGCAGTTCGCACGCAGGACCGCGCGCGCTGGATCGAGGAACTCAGCAAGAAGGGTATCCAGACCGGCATTCACTACCCGTTCCCGCTACACACCCTGAAGGCGTTCGACTTCCTCGGCTACAAGCCGGGCCAGTTCCCGCATTCGGAAAAAGCCGCGGCCGAAGTACTGTCGTTGCCGATGTACCCAGAACTCAATGCCCTGCAGCAAGAAGAAGTCGTCGCAGCGGTCGCCGCCCTCCAGGCAGATACGATGCAGCCCGCGTGATCTTGCCTACCGGGTACGCCGCGCTCCCCGCGGCGGGTCAACAATCCAGGTCGCCGCAGGGCGACGCGCAATGCGGGTTATCTCACGATGAAGCTCGAAGACTCAAAAATATTGGTGACCGGCGGGGCCGGCCTCATCGGCTCGACCACGATCGACCAACTGCTTGCCAACGAGAATCCGGCCGAGATCGTGATCTTCGACAACATGACGCGCGGCACGACGCGCAATCTGGAGAATGCGCTGAAAGACGAGCGCGTGAAACTGATCAAGGGCGACATTCGTGATCGTGACGCGGTGATGAAAGTCACCGAAGGCATGGACGCCGTGGTTCACATGGCAGCTATTCGCATTACCGCCTGTGCCGCCGATCCGCGCGAAGCGATGGAAGTGATGAATGAGGGAACCTTCAACGTTATCGACGCGGCTCATCGGCAGGGCCTGAAGAGGGTTCTTGCCGCATCTTCGGCCTCGGTCCTCGGCCTCGCAGACAGCTTCCCGACGACGGAAGATCATCATCCCTACAATAACCGCACCTGGTATGGCGCGTCGAAAATCATGCTCGAAGGCCTGCTGCGCTCTTACAACGACATGTACGGCCTGAACTATGTCGCGATGCGGTATTTCAACGTCTATGGCCCTCGCATGGACGTCGAGGGCAAATACACCGAAGTGCTGGTCCGTTGGGTGCAGCGCATCAGCCAAGGCGTTCCGCCGCTGATCCTAGGCGACGGCAAGACGTCGATGGACTTCATATACATCGAAGACCTCGCGCGCGCGAACGTGCTCGCGCTCAAATCCGATATTTCGGATGAAGTCTTCCACATCGCGTCTGGCGTCGAGACATCGCTCAACGAGTTGGCCGCCACCACGATGAAAGTCATGGGCGCGCCGGGCGATATGGTTCCAGAATACGGCCCGGAGCGCAAAGTGAACGCCGTTTCGCGCCGCCTGTCCTCAATTGAAAAAGCGGAGCGCTTGCTCGGTTTCAAGGCACAGGTTTCGCTGGAAGAAGGCGTCTCTCGCTTCGTGACGTGGTGGGAAACCAACAAAGACCGGTTTGCGCAATGATTCCGATCATCAAACCAGTGATGGACGAACGCGAAGCCGAAGCCGCCTCGCGCGTCATCCTGTCGGGTTGGATCACCCAGGGGTCCGAAGTCGCCGCATTCGAAAGGGAGTTCGCGGAGTTCGTCGGTGCAGAATACGCAACCGCCGTTTCCAACTGCACGACTGGTCTACATCTCGCCTTGCTCGTCGCGGGTGTTGGGCCGGGTGATCAAGTCATCACGGTCAGCCATTCCTACATCGCTACGGCAAATGTCGTGCGCTATTGCGGCGCCGAGCCGGTCTTCATCGATGTCGATCGCGCGACCCACAACATGGATCCAGCGCTGATTGAATCTGTGATCACGCCGAAGACCAAGGCCGTGTTGCTGGTTCACCAGATGGGCATGCCGGCGGATCTGGAAGCCATCGTTGCAATTGCACGCAGGCATAACCTAAAAGTCGTCGAAGACGCGGCCTGTGCTGCTGGTTCGGAAATCCTTTGGGAAGGGAAGTGGGAAAAGGTCGGTCGCGTGCGTGGCGATGTCGCCGCGTTCTCCTTCCACCCGCGCAAGATCATGTCGACAGGCGACGGCGGCATGCTGACCACGCCTCACGCTGAATGGAACGCCAGGTTCAAGCTGCTTCGCCAGCACGGCATGTCGGTTCCCGACACGGTTCGACACGGATCCAACCAGGTGATTTTCGAAAGCCACCCGGTGCTCGGCTACAACTACCGCATGACGGACATCCAGGCCGCTGTCGGCCGTGAGCAGCTGCGCCGTCTCGCTGGTATCGTCGCGCGCCGCCGCGAGATCGGTGAAAGCTACAAGCAGCTACTATCCGCCGCACCATGGCTCGGCCTGCCGCATGAGCCGGCCTGGGCCCGCTCCAACTGGCAGTCCTTTGCCGTGCGCCTGCCTGATCATTGCGATCAGCGCGCCGTTATGCAGGCGATGCTGGATGCAGGTATCGCGACCCGTCGCGGCATCATGTGCTCGCATCGTGAGGACAGCTATCGCGACAGCATTCACGCGCCACTGCCGCATTCGGAATGGTGTCAGGATCGCACGATCGTGCTTCCACTCTATCCACAGATGACGACGGATGACATCGAGCTCGTGGTGTCGATCCTAAAACGCGCGACGGAGCCAAAGTAATGAACGCCTCCGTCGAACGCGCACTAACTGCTGGCGCCCAGCGCCAGGTCATCATCCGCCCGAGCCGCGGCCTTTTCGACCTCGACCTCGCAGGTGTCTGGCAGTACCGCGAGCTCCTGCATACGCTGATGATGCGGGACATCCAGGTGCTGTACAAACAAGCCGCACTCGGCGCCGCCTGGGCGATCATCCAGCCGATTTTTGCCGTATCCGTTTTCACCATCGTGTTCGGCAATTTCGCCAAGATGCCTTCGGACGGCATCCCCTACCCGATCTTCGCGTTCGCCGCCGTCCTACCCTGGACCTATTTCGCAGAGGCCACCCGCCGCGCCTCTACCGGCCTCGTCGATGATGCAGACCTCGTGCGCAAAGTCTATTTCCCGCGTCTGATCATTCCGCTCGCCAAAGTCTCAGCACCGCTGCTCGACTTCGCGATCGCCTTCTGCGTTCTCCTCGTCCTGATGGCGTTCTACGGTGTGATGCCAAGCATAAAACTGATCGCAGTCGTGCCCCTTATTCTGGTCGCCGGCCTGTTGGCGCTGTCTATCGGCCTGTGGCTCGGCCCCATCAACGTGCGCTTCCGCGATGTGAAGCACACCGTCCCCTTCATGCTCCAGATCGGCATGTACGCCTCGCCGATCGTCTATCCGCTCAGCCAGGTGCCGGCAGAATGGAAGGCGTTTTACAGCCTCAATCCCATGGTCGGCGTCATCGAGGGCTTCCGCTGGGCGGTGTTCGATCGCGGCAATCCGGATTTCGGCGCCCTCAGCATCGGCCTTGCGGTGATCATCTTCATGCTCCTCATGGGTCTGGTCTACTTCAAGAACCAGGAACTCAGCTTCGCGGACGTGATCTGACATGACAAACGACATCGCCATCTCAGCCCGCGGACTCGGCAAACGGTATCTCCGCAATGGCGGACCGAAGCACGACTCCTTGCGCGACATGCTGCAGGACAAGCTCACCACGCTGCTGACACTCGGCCTGCGCCGCAAGAAAAAAGACTACTTCTGGGCGCTCACCGACGCCAACTTCGACATCCGCAAGGGCGAGAATGTCGGCATCATCGGCCTCAACGGCGCCGGCAAGTCGACGCTGTTGAAAGTTCTGTCGCGCATTGTCACGCCAACGGCGGGCGAGGCCGTCGTCAATGGTCGGCTCGGCGCGCTCCTTGAAGTCGGTACCGGCTTTCACCAGGAGCTCACTGGCCGCGAGAACACTTTTCTTTATGGCGCAATCCTCGGGATGACGCGCACTGAAGTCGAACAGAAATTCGACGCGATCGTTGAGTTCGCCGAGATCGGTGAATTCATCGACACGCCGGTGAAGCGCTATTCCTCGGGCATGTATGTTCGCCTCGCCTTCTCCGTCGCGGCGCACCTCGATCCCGATATCCTGTTGCTAGACGAAGTGCTCGCCGTCGGAGACGCGGCGTTCCAGCGCAAGTGCATGAACTTCGCCCGCTCGCTGGAGAAGAAGGGCTCGACCATTCTTTTCGTTTCGCACAACATGTTCTCGATCAAGACGATGTGCCAGCGCGTGATCTATCTGCAAAAGGGCAAGATTGTTTTCGACGGTCCAACCAATGAAGGGTTGAAACTCTACGAGAAAGACAGTCGCCTCAAGGAAGCGCACTGGTTCTATCGTGATGAGGGCGCGCCGCCGATCACCTTCACCGACGCGTCGATCGTCTCGGCCGCCGGCGTCGATGCCGGTGTGGTCGATCACGGCGAGCAGGTCACTTTCCGTCTGCGCTACAAGGCCACGCGCCGCATCGAAAATCCCGACGTGCGTCTCAGCATCGATCGCGAGGATGATCTGCACACGATGACGTTCTCGACACATACAGATGGCGCGGAAATTCTGTGTCTCGATGGCGAAGGCGAAATCATCATCACCAGCCCGCCAATCCGCCTGACATCGGATTTCTTCCTAGCCAATGTCGCCGTTCGCGAACATGGAACCGGCAAGCTTCTGGTCGCCCAGATTGTCGGCCACTTCCATGTGCGTGATGCTGTCTACTCATCGACCCAGTATGGCGTACTGCATGAGGCCGCAGAATGGAAGCACGAGCCCGCTTCAGCTCCCGCTGTCACGCCCACGTTGCGCGTCGTCGGCTCCTGACCAGGTGAACACGGTGCCCACCGCAGCCAACCGCCTCCTCCCAAAACAACCGACGCCAACTGAAGGCGCGGTGACGCTGGCGACTGCGCAGACGCGCTTCGCCGAGTTCAATGCCGCGGTCGCCAAAGCCGAAGCATTCCATGAACGCGGCAAGCTCGAACAGGCGTCGGTTCATGCGGCCATTTCCGCCATGATTGCAGTCTCTCCTCATGCCGGATTCTACGTCAGCCCCCGTCTTGAGCGTATGCTGGTCGACATCGGGCGCCGCACGGCAAAACCGACGACCTATCGCCGCCAGCAAGGCAGGCCGATCCGCCACGTGCTGCACGTCGTCACGGAGGTGCTGCCGGTCGGCGGTCTCACCAACATGATCACGCGCTGGATCGGCGAAGACAGCACCCGCACGCATTCCATCGCCGCCATCCATCATCGCGGCGATTTGCCTCCCGCGACGCGCGAAGCCGTCGCTAAAGCCGGCGGCAAGACCCACCGCATCAACCGAACGCGCGGCTTTCAACTCGCATGGGCAGAAGAGCTGCGCCAGCTGGCGCGCCAGCACGACGCAATCATCCTGCATATCTATGGTCAGGATCCCGTCGCGATCATGGCATTCGCCGAGCCGGACAAGCTGCCCCCGATCATTTATCTCAACCATGGCGATCATCTGTTCTGGCTCGGCGCCTCGATCGCAGACGTCGTCATCAACCTGCGTGATGAAGCCCAGGTTCTGTCGATAGCGCGTCGCACGATAGAGCCGCGCCGCAATGTGATGGTGCCTACACTGGTATCGCCCGCCGTGCGCACGCGCAGCCGTGAGGACGCCAAGCAAGAGCTGGGCATGACGGCCGATACAATCCTCATGATATCTGCAGCGCGCGCCATGAAATATCGCACCGTGAATGGCGTGACCTTCGCTGCGCCCCATGTCTGCCTGTTGAAGAAATACCCGAAGGCGCAGCTGCTGGTGGTCGGCGCTGGTGAGCGGCCGGATTGGCAAACGGATTGCGCCGCCGTTGAAGGTCGCATCAAGCCCCTGCCCGAGACATCTGAAACGCGCACCTACTTCGAAGCGGCCGATATCTATGTCGACAGCTTCCCATTCGTATCCTCAACATCAATGATGGAAGCCGCAGGCCTCGGGGTCCCGCTCGTCTCGCGCTTCTATGGCGAGCCCGAGGCGCGAATCTTCGCGATCAACCATCCCGGCATCGACAAGCCGACACTGCATGGCGCAAGTGAGCAGGAATATGTGGCGCATCTGGATCGGTTGATTTCAGACCCTGTGCTTCGTGAAGCCAAGGGCAAGGAAGCGCGCGACGCCGTGCTCTACTATCACACACCGCCGAGCTGGCTCAACTTCATCGAGCGCGCCTACAGCCTTGCCGAACAGCTGCCGCCAACCGACCCTGTCGCGCACTTCGCGCCGGGCGAAGTCGAAGTTTTCTCGCATGGCGAGCCGGATCGCAGCATGTACGAAGTCTTCGGCTTCAACCGCGAGAGCCCGGTGCGCATGTTGCGCTGGTATCTCGGCCTCATGCCTCTGGAACAGCGGCTAAGCGCATGGTTGAAGATTCAGCACGCCGGAGCGTTCGATAGCCCGCGCGAAGCGCTGCGCCTGCTGGCGCCAAACTGGCTAGTCAGACGCCTGTCCGACCGCGCCTGATCACGCGGCCTTGGATCGCTTGTTCGAGGCAACGTTCGGCTCGATCAACTCGCCGCCAGTCCACAGCCGGCCGTCAGCATCCATCGGGTGATGATAGTGACGGCGCGCGAGTTGCGCGTGGTAAAAGCCCTCATAGTCAGTCAGCGCCCCCATCTCGCGGACCTCATGGTCCTGCGCGACGCCGATCTCGAAATACGAGTCGAGGTTGCTGAGGCGTGGCTGCGGCAGCGCGCCTGAAACGTAGTCGCTGCGCATTTGCCGATAGAGATCTTCGAGATTGCGCGAGAGCTTGGCGACATCAAACAGCGTGCAAGTTTCACGGCCAGCCAGAAGGCGCGCATGCAAGATTTCAAGTTCGCCCCTGCCCGACCCGGCAAAATGGATAGCGCGCGACACAAAGTCCTCCGGTGTTTCGGTGACCATTTCCGGCAAGCCAGCAGAGCGCAGCAGGCTACCGCAAACGCGGCTGGAAAAGCAGCGACCCGACCAGGTGAGTACAGGCACGCCCATCCATAGCGCATCCGAGGCGGTCGTGTGTGCGCCATAGGGAACGCTGTCGAGGAAGAGATCAGCCAGAGGATAGCGAGCGAGGTGTCGTGGGTTGGGCAGTTTCGGTGCGAAGATCAGGCGGTCGCCTGCAACGCCGCGCTCCTCGGCCTGCTCGCGAAGGCGCTGGTTTGTCTCCGGCGTATAGTCAAGCAGCCAGAGCACGCTATTGTCGGACTGCTTGAGGATGTTCATCCAGCGGTCGAAGTTGAAGCGCGTGAACTTGTGGCTCGCGTTGAAGCAGCAGAACACGAACGCATCGTCAGGCAGGCCGAAATCCGCGCGCGTCGGCACAGTCTCGTCGATGATACGCTTGCGGTCATTCGGCTGGTAGCACGGCAGGCGCAAGACGCGCTCGGAATACCAGGCTTCGGCGTGTACAGGAATCGTCCAGTCGTCGGCCACGATATACTGGTGGAAGGACGAGCCCATCGTTCCGGGATAGCCAAGCCAGTTGACTTGGATCGGCGCGGCGCGGCGCGCAAATACGCCAAGGCGCGCGTCCCGCGTGTGGCCGTTGACGTCGACGAGGATGTCGATGCCGTCTTCAGCGATCTTGCCTGCAGCTTCGTCGTCGGTGATGCCGCGAATGTCGCGCCAGTGATCAACGCTCGCCTTGATGCGCGCCTGGATCGGGTCGTCCGCCTTGATGCCGGTGTAGTAGGCAAACACCTCGAAATCCTTGCGGTCATGTTCCTCGAAGAAGTTTACCATCAGATAGCCGACAGCGTGATGGCGCAGGTCGGACGAGACATAGCCGATGCGCAGCCGGCGGTTGGTCTCGATCGGTGCGCTACGACGATCAAAGCGTGTGGAACGGTCCTCGATGGGCGACATCGTTCGCACATACTTGTCGGACGCCGCCAGCTGGAACAGCGGATCGTCGGTGTAGGCGCACACGGACAGCGGGTGCAGGCGCGAGACCAGTCCGCGCCGCGTGAACTTGCCGTTTTCGGGCGTCATCGGCCATTTGCACTGTGACAGCCGTGCGGCCACGAATTGTTCAGCCACGTCGCGCGCTTCGGGCGCAACCTCTAGGCATTGCGTCAGCGTAATTTCTGCCGCCGCCATCGCCTGTCCGTCTGACAGCAACCGGCTGATCTGTTTCAGTAAGGTAACCTTGTAGTTGATGGTATCGGCCGTCACGCCCGCCATCTTGTCGAGCCCGTCGCGCCACTGCTCGACTGCTTCCTTGACGAGCCCGCGCCGTTCCAGCGAAGACCCCAAATTGATGCAGGCTGGCGCAAAATCCGGCTTGAGGGCCAATGCCGCCCGCAGAGACACTTCTCCCCCCTGGTCGTCGCCCAGTTGCTGCTGCAGGGTCGAGCAGTTGAAAAGTGCAATGAACAGAAGCGGATGATCCTTGTTGAAGGAGATCCAGACCTGGTAGAGCTGACGGCCTTCTTCCGCCGCCACCGCACCCGCCGCCGCCAACACCTCCTCCAGTGCCATCCCCCCGGCCGTGATCTTCTGGATGGCGCCAAGGAACGTCGATTGCGACATGGCGCACAGCCCGATCAGCAGGCGCAATGACCCCGACGCCGGCCTCTGCCGGCGGGGCGCGCCCGTACCTGTCAGGATTGGAGTTCGTTGCTCAACAAAAGGTAAACCGGCGGGCGGAACACGTTAAGGCCCGCCCACCGGCGATTACCCAATCTTTTCCGCCTCTTAGTTGAGGCCAATCAGGTAGGCCTCGAGCTGCGGGTCGTCGAACGAGGCAACCTGCGTGCTGGTGAAGCCCTGCAGCTGGGTCGACGACAGCGCCGAGAGGTTGGTGGTGGAGAGGCGGTCGAGCTGGGTGACCTGCAGCTGCGAAAGCTGGGTCACACCAAACGCCGCGAACGAGGCGGAGGAGATCCCGTCGAGCACCGTGGTGGTGATCGCACGGACCTGCGTCGTGTTCAGCGCGCCGAGTTGGGTAGCCGAAAACTCGTCGAGGTCGGTCGCGTCAAGCGCGGCGATCTGCGAGGTCGTGAACGACTGCACCTGCGTGCTGTTGAGGCTGCTGAGCTGGGTGGTGTCCAGCGCTTTGATCACGGTGTTCGACAGCTTGGCGAGCTGTGCGGCCGTCAGGGCTGAAACCTGCGTGTCTGTCAGCGAGGCGACGTTGGTCGAGGTGAATGCTGCGACCTGCGTCGTGTTCAGCGCCGTAAGCTGCGTGTTGGTGAACTCCGCGATGTCGGTGGCGTTGAGGCCGCCGATTTGCGTCGTCGTCAGCGCCTTGACCTGCGTCGTTGTGAGGTCGGCGACCTGCGTCTGGTCGAGACCCGACAGGTTGGTAACCGAGAGGCCCGACAACTGCGTCGTGGTGAGGCCAGTGACCTGGGTCGTCGACAGCGCCGCGATCTGGGTCAGGGACAGGGCTGAAAGGTTAGCCGCCGAGATGGCCTGGACCTGCGAGAGTGTCAGCGACGCGACTTGCGCGTCGGTGAGCGCCGCATACTTCGTCGAAGAGAAGCTGCCGAGCTGGGTGACCGTGAGCGCCGCGATCTGATCGGTCGAGAACTCCTGGACATCCGTGGTCGACAAAGCTGCGATCTGTACGGTGGTGATGGCGCGGACCTGCGTGGTGGTCAGGGCGCCAACTTGCGTTGCGTCGAAACCGGACAGGGCCGTGGTCGAAAGCGACTGGACCTGCGTGTTGGTGAGAGCCGCGACCTGCGTTTCGACCAGAGCGTTGGTCGCAGTCGTGGTCAGCGCGCGGACCTGCGTGCCCGTCAGGGCGGCAAGCTGGGTTTCGTTTAACTCGGCTATATCGGGGGCATCAAACGCGGCAAGCTGCGTGGTTGTGATTGACTGCAGCTGGGTCGAGTTGAGTGCGCCGATCTGCGTGGCGTCGAGCGCCACGACCGCGCTGGTCGTCAGGCGGCCGATCAACGTGCCCGAAAGAGCGCCGATCTGCGTGGACGAGAGTTCACCGATATCGGTCGACGTCAGCACGCTGGCCTGCGTGGTCGTAAGCTGGCCGATTTGCGTCGTGGTCAGCGCGGCAGCCTGTGTGGCGTCAAGCGCCGACAGGTTGGTGGTCGACAGCGACTTGATCTGCGACGTGGTGAGTGCGCCGATCTGCGTTTCCGTCAGCGCCGCCACGTTGGTCGTGTTCAGCGCGCCCACTTGCGTGGCCGACAGCGCAGTCACCTGGCTTGTGGTGAACGAGGACAGCTGGGTCGCATCGAGCGACGTGAGGTTGGTCGTCGAGAGGCCGGAGACCTGCGTCGTCGTCAGGGCGGCGATCTGTGTATCAAGGAGTGCGCCAAACTTCGTCGAGTTCAGAGCGTTGAGCTGTGTGTTAGTCAGCGCAGCGGTTTGCGTCGTCGTCAGCGCCGCGACCTGCGTCTCACTCAGCGAGGCGAAGTTGGTGCTGGTCAGGGCGCGCAGCGAAGAGGTGCTGAAGGCCTGGATCTGCGTGTCGACAAGGTCAGCGACGTTGGTCGCCGTCAGACCCTGGGCCTGCGTGCCGGAAAGCGCGGCGATGTGATCCGTAGTGAACTCGGCGACATCGGCGGCCGTGAGGCCGGTCAGCTGCGTCGCGGTGAGCGACTTGACCTGCGTCGTCGACAGCGCACCGACCTGCGTGAGGTCGAGAGCTGACAGGTTGGTGGTCGTCAGCGACGAAAGCTGCGTGGTCGTGAGCGCGCTGACCTGCGTATCGGCAAGGGCGCCGATATTGGTGGTCGACAGGGCGCGCACCTGCGTGGTGGTGAGGGCCGCCGCCTGCGTTGTCGTGAACTCGCCGATGTCCGTGGTGGACAGGCCGTTCAGCTGGGTCGCGCTCAGGCGCTGCAGCTGGGTGGTCGAGAAGCTGTTGACCTGCGTCGCTTCTAGCGCCGACAGGTTGGTCTCGGCGATGGAGCCAACCTGCGTGGTTGTCAGCGCGCCGAGCTGCGTGCCCGTGAAGGACGCAAACTTCGTGGAGGTCAGCGCGGAGAGCTGCGACGTCGTCAGCGAAGCGATGTGTGTCGTGGTGAGTGCCGCGAGCTGCGTTTCGGCGAGCGAAGCGAAGTTGGTGGTCGTCAGCGCCTTGACGCCGGTAGCCGAAATCGCGGCGATCTGGGTTTCGGCCAGGTTTGTCAGGTTCGTCGATGTCAGCGCGACCAGCTGTGTGTTCTGCAGCGCGCCAATCTGCGTCGTCGTGAATTCGGCGACATCAGCAGCGTCGAGGCTGCCAAGCTGAGTGGCCGTCAGCGACCTGACCTGCGTCGTGGTCAGCGCGCCAAGCTGCGTTGCATCGAGCGCCGAGACGTTGGCGGCCGTCAGCGAGGCAACCTGCGTGGTCGTGAGCGCAGTGACTTGCGTGTTGGTCAGTGAGGCGACGTTCGTGGACGACAGGCCGGCGACCTGCGCGGTCGACAGCGAGGCGATCTGGGTCGTCGTGAACTCGGCGATATCCGAGGCGTCGAGCGCGCCGAATTGTGTCGATGTGAGGCCCTGGATCTGTGTGGTGCGGAGTGCGGCAACCTGCGTCGACGTGAGAGCGGCGACTGCTTCCGTCGCGAGGCTTGCCACTTGCGTCGTGAGCAGCGCCTGCACTTGCGTCGTCGTCAGTTCACCGATGTCGCCGGCCACAAGGCCGCCTATCTGCGTCGTCGTCAGGGCCGCGATCTGGGTCGATGTCAGGGCCGACGTCTGCGTCGTATCGAGCGCCGACAGGTTCGTCGTGGATAGCGCTTTGATCTGCGTCGCGTTGAGCTGCGTCAGCTGGGAGGTGGAGAAGGACGAAACCTGCGCTGCGTCGATGTTGGCAACCTGGGTCGTCGACAGCGAACGGACCTGCGTGGTCGTCAGCGCGCCGATCTGCGTTGAGTCCAGGAGGGCGAAGTTGGCTGAGCCAAGCGCGGTGACTTGCGCCGCCGTCAGGGCCGCGACCTGCGTGCCGGCAAGCGCGGCGACATTGGTGGCGTTGAGCGAGCCAACCTGCGTTGCGGTCAGCGAGGCGACCTGGCCGGTGGTCAGCGCACCGATCTGCGTGTCGGCGAAGGCGGTGATCGCGGTCGTGGTCAGCGACTGGACCTGAGCCGTTGTGAGCGCGGCGACCTGCGTAGCGGCAAGAGCACCGATCGCGGTGTCGGTCAGGCCGCGGATCTGCGTGGTGGCTAGGCCAGAAATCTGCGTCGTCGTGAATTCAGAGACGTCAGCGGCTTCGAGGTTTCCAAGCTGCGTTGTGGTCAGTGCACGGACCTGCGTGGCGCTGAAGGCGGCGAACTGCGTGGTATCGAACGCGATGAGCGCTTCGCTGGAGAGGCGGCCGATCTGCGCAACAGTGAGAGCCGCCGTTTGCGTCGTGGTGAAGGCGCCGATGTTGGTGCCGGACAGGGCGCCGGCTTGCGTCGTCGAGAGCCCGGCAACCTGCGTGGTGCTAAGCGCGGCGATCTGCGTGTCACTGAGGGCGTTGAGATTGGTGCTCGACAGCGAATTGAGCTGTGTCGTCGCGAGAGCCTGGATCTGCGTGGCGACGAGATCAGCGATGCCGGTCGACGACAGGGCGCCGATCTGCTGCAGCGTCAGGGCGTTGATCTGAGTCGTGCCGAGCTTGGCGACGTCGGATGATTCGAGTGCGCCGACCTGCGTGGTCGTGAACGACTTGACCTGCGTCGCCGTGAGCGCGCCATAACGCGTGGAATCGAGCGCCGACAGGGCGGTTGTGTCGAACGCTGCCAGCTGGGTCGAGGTCAGGCCGCGAACCTGGGTCGCGGTGAACGTGTTGAGCTTGGCGGCGTCGAGCGAATTGAGGTTGGTGGTCGAAATCGACGCAACCTGCGTCGCGGTGAAAGCCGCCACCTGCGTGGTGTCGAGGGCCGCCAGGATGTCGCTGGAGAGATTGCGGACTT
This sequence comes from Caulobacterales bacterium, assembly GCA_038326205.1. GTDB lineage: Bacteria > Pseudomonadota > Alphaproteobacteria > Caulobacterales > Hyphomonadaceae > UBA7672. The sequence continues at coordinate 16,543 of JBBQJV010000021.1, forward strand.
GCGTGGTCGATAGCGAGGACAGCTGCGTGGTCGTGAAGGCCTGGATCTGCGTATCGGCAAGGCCGCCAAGCTGTGTCGAGGTCAGTGACTGGGCTTGCGTGTTCGTGAGCGCGCCGACCTGGGTTGTCGTCAGTTCGCCGATATCGGTCGCGTTGAGCGACAACAATTGCGTCGTCGACAGCGAGCGGACCTGCGTCGTCGTCAGGGCGGCGGTCTGCGTAGCTTCGAGCGCGGAAAGGCTGGTGGTCGTGAGCGAGCCGAGTTGGGTCGTCGTAAGCGCGGCAACCTGCGAATCGCTGAGACCGCCGACGAATGTGGTGTTGAGACCGCGGACCTGCGTGGTCGTGAGCGAGGCAAGCTGGGTGGTCGTGAATTCGGCGACGTCGGCGGCTTCGAGCGCGCCGAGCTGCGTGGAGCTGAGGGCCTGCAGGACAGACGTGGCGATCGCGGCAATCTGCGTGGTGTCGAGCGCGGCGACGGCGTCGGTGCTGAGGCGAACGATCTGCGTGCGGTTCACCGCGCCAACCTGTGCGCTGCTGAGTTCGCTGATGTCCGTCGCATTGAATCCGCTAACCTGCGTGGTCGAGAACGATCCGATTTGGGTTGTCGTAAGGGCGCCGGCCTGCGTGGCGTCGAGAGCCGACAGGTTGGTCGAGGAAAAGCCCAGAATCTGCGATGTGCTGAAGCCCGCAATGGCCGTGGTGTCGATTGCGCCGACCTGCGCTGATGCGAGCGCGCCGAGCTGCTGAGCGCTGAGAACGAGAAGTTGGTTGGACGTGAGAGCCACGCTTGAATTGATAGAGGGGATCTGCGTCGTCTGCAGCGCCCTCACCTGCGTGGTGGAGAAATCCGAGAACTGGGTGGAGGAAAGCGCTCCGATGCCCGTCGTCGTGAAAGCCGCGACCTGCGTCGTCGTCAGCGAATTGATCGACGTTTGCGAGAGGCTTTGGATGGCGGTGGTGGACAGTGCGCGAATTTGCGCGACCGACAGGGCGGAAATCGACATGGCCGGACCATCCTGGTCATCGTTCTAAGTCGACATTCGGTCGACGCGGCGTGATGGAAGGCCATTGGCCGATCTTCACGTCGCCACTTCTTACACTGAATGGTTTCCATCTAGTTTCCGGCATATTTTGCCGATTCAGCTTGAGTCCCAACAGCTTGCACACGTTAACGGGGTCAGTTCGCGGCGGCTCGAAATGACAGTGTCGCGCGTCTGAAACTAATGTGCGCCTTGCGAGCAGCAAGCATTTGAAATGAGGTTTTTGGCGATCGCAACAAGCGTTCGCGAAATTATCGAGCCGCGCCGGCGCCTGCTTCGGAGAAGTGTTACCTGATCAGGTAGCGGGCAGTTTTTGCCGAGCGCGACTCGACACGTTGGGGCGCGAATGATGTGGTCATGCACGGTCACCGGAGGGGTCTATGCCAAAAACATTTTCGCTGCTTGTGATGATTTTTGTCACGGCTGCGTGTCAGCCCGCAGCGACGACACCCGAGGCAGCCGTGCCATCATTGGTCATCGAACCGCGTACGATTTCGGACCTGGCGAGTGACCTGCAGAGCAAGAAGACAACAGTGGTTGCGCTGACGCAGGGCTTTCTCGACCGGATTGCAGCCGTTGATGATGCTGGCCCGACACTTAATGCGGTGATCCTCACCAATCCCGGCGCGCTCGAAGCAGCGAAAGCGCTGGATGCAGCAGAAACCAGGGGCCCGCTTTACGGCATTCCGATCCTCCTGAAGGACAATATCGAGACGCGGGACGCGATGGCGACCACCGCAGGATCGCTGGCGCTGCAGGACAATCTGGCGGACCGGGATTCGCCGCTGGTTGCTCGGTTGCGGGCGGCAGGGGCGGTGATCCTCGGCAAGACCAATCTCAGCGAATGGGCCAATTTCAGGTCGAATGCCTCGTCGTCGGGGTGGAGCGCGGTGGGCGGGCAGACAAAGAACCCGCACGTGCTGGACCGCAACCCGTGCGGATCCTCGTCCGGCTCGGGCGCCGCTGTTGCGGCGGGTCAGGCGCCGGCGGCAATCGGGACCGAGACGGACGGCTCGATCGTGTGCCCGGCGTCAAACAACGGGATTGTGGGCCTCAAGCCAACCGTAGGTCTGATCCCGCGAACCCATATCGTTCCGATCAGTGCAACACAGGACACGGCGGGGCCGATGACGCTGACCGTTGCCGATGCGGCCCTGTTGCTGACGGTGATGGCGGGCTCGGACGCAAGCGATCCGGCCTCACAGGAAGCCGACGCGCACAAGGCGGACTATACCAAGGCACTCGACGCGAATGCCCTGCAGGGTAAGCGCATAGGCGTGGCGCGCTGGCTGACCGGCTATCACGGCCCGACCGACACCCTTTTTGAAGAAGCACTGGCCGAACTGAAAGAGGCAGGCGCAGAGTTGGTCGACATCAAGACGTTTCCGAGCCGGGAGGCCATGGGCGCCGCCGAGTTCACCGTCCTGCTGACGGAGTTCAAAGCGGGACTGAATGACTACCTTGCGGCGACGCCACCTGCCGTAACAGTGCGCTCGCTGGACCAACTCATAGCCTTCAACGCGGCGACACCGGCCGAACTCACATTTTTCAACCAGGACATTTTCGAACTGGCAGCCAAGGCCCCTGCCCTGACCGACAAGGCGTATCTCGAGGCAAAGGCAAAAGCTGCGCGACTGTCTCGCGCCGAAGGTATCGACAGGATGCTGGCCGAGAACGGGATTGTCGCCATCGTCGCGCCGACAGGCGGGCCAGCATGGACGACAGATCTGATCACTGGCGATCATTTCCTCGGGTCGTCGTCCGGCCTCGCTGCGGTCGCGGGCTATCCGCACATAACGGTGCCGATGGGAGAGATACGCGATCTCCCGATTGGCCTGTCGTTCTTCGGACCGGCATGGTCCGAGTCGACTCTCATCGGTCTTGCCTATGCGTATGAGCAGCGGACCCACGCGCGAAAGACGCCAGCCTTCCTGCCGCATTCGCCCTGAGTCATCGACTGCAGACAAGCTTTTGCGCAAGGGCTATGTTCCGGCGGCTTTCTCTTATCGGGCCGACCCTGATAGGGTCGAAACCAAACCGCAGAATTCAAGCGTTGTTTGCGGTCATGGGCCGATGGACGTGGGAGATTTCCGATGAAAAAATTCTTCGTCGCATTTGCCGTGCTGGCGCTCTCGGCGTGTGGGTCAATGCCGACACTGCCCTTCAGCGAACCTTCCGGCTTTACCGAAGAGGCCAGGAAAGGCGGCGGATATCGCATCGCCTACACAGCGCCGGCGGATGAGACAACCGCGAAGACCGTTGCGGATCGCACGCTGGCGCGCGCCGCGCAGATTACGCTCGACAAGGGCAATGAGTGGTTCGAGATCTCGAGCAAGGTTGACGGCAAGACAGACGGCAAGCGCACCCAGACGCTGGTGATCCAGATGGGCAAGGGCGAGTCCCTCGCCGGTGGTCCGAAACAATATGACGCCAAGCAAACGCTGGCCTCGTTGAAAGGCAAGATCGGCTAAGAGTGTGTCCCGGTAACGCGCTTTGGGAGGGCTCGTAAGCGCGACGTGAGATCCGGTTCAATGAGGCGCGGCTGGATCATGCGCCGGCCCGGTGGAGTTTGAGAAGGTTGTCGGCTGCGGCGATCATCGCCCACTCTCCCTGGACGGCTTCTAAGCCTCTCAGCAGAAATTGGCGAAAGCAATGTCTTGCTCATGCCAAAACTGAATCAGCATTCTCTTCAAACGTCGAGAAAAAGACGATTACCGGGAGACGCTCCTAGCCCTGCGAATGTGTTGACGCTGTCAGGTGTGGAGCGCACGTTCACGCGACGCATCTGGAGGGCTTCATGTCAGCACGCGTACTGGTCACCGGCATCACGGGCTTTCTCGCGCAACACATCGTCGTCCAGTTGCTCGCCAAGGGCTACAAGGTTCGCGGCACGCTGCGCTCGTTGAAACGCGCTGCGGAAGTAAGGAACGTCCTCGCCCAACTTGATCCACGCGCACAAGAAATCGAGTTCGTGGAAGCTGACTTATCGTCGGACAAGGGCTGGGCCGGCGCAGCGAAGGACTGCACCTTTGTCCAACACATCGCTTCGCCCTTCCCTGCCGTGCATCCCAAAGACGAAATGGAGCTGATACGCCCTGCACGCGATGGGGCTCTGCGCGTGCTCAAGGCTGCGAAGGCCGCAGGCGTGAAGCGCGTCGTGATGACCTCGTCGATGGCGGCGATAGCTTACGGTCACGGCGACAAGCGCGCGGAAATTTCCGACGAAACGATGTGGTCGGACCCGAGCGGAGCGGACAACACGCCCTACACAAGATCCAAGACGATCGCTGAGCGCGCGGCCTGGGACTATGTGAATGATGAAGGCAAGGGCCTCGAACTGGTCACGATCAATCCGACCGGGATTCTGGGTCCTGCTCTTTCGACTGACGTTTCAACGTCGCTGGAGATTCCTATCCGACTGATGAACGGCAAGACGCCCGGCCTGCCGCGCATCGGGTTTTCCTTTGTCGATGTCCGCGACGTGGCCGAATGTCATGTGAAAGCGATGGAGCTGCCCGAGGCGGCCGGGGAACGCTTCCTCGCGACGCACAACTTCATGTGGTTCGCAGAGGCGGCCGACGTTCTGCGCAGGAAATTTCCAGCCTATGACGCAAAGATACCGAAGCGGAAGGTGCCTGACTTTGCGCTGAAGCTGATGGCGGTGTTCCAACCGGTCTACCGGCAGACCGTGACCGAGCTGGGCCGGACGCGGAAAGCCAGCAATGCCAAGGCATCGCGGGTTCTGGGTGTGAAGTTCAGGACGGCGGAAGAAGCGCTTATTGCCTCAGCGCAATCCTTGATCGAGCTCAAAGTCATTTGAGCGGATTGGCCCGATCACGGCTCTTTGTGCAGCCTGCGACTTCCGCCCGCTTCGCAGGGAGCAGCGGATTGCGCTAAGGGCCGGGAGCGATCGGCGAAATATGCCGGCAGATCGAACCTTACTGGGAGTGACCATATGGCTTTTTCGAAAATCTGGCTGATGTCTGCCGCCGCGTTTGCCGCGCTCGGCGCGTGCACGACCATGGAGGCCAGCGGCCCCGGCGCAATGGCGCAGGCGACGAGCGGCGTCTATGCTGGCAAGAACGTTCTGGATGCCGCGATCGAGGCTGCCGGAGGGGAAGCTGCTCTCTCGAAAGTGCAGGAGCTGTACTGGACCGGTACGGCCAAGTTAACCGCTGCGGACAAAGTCACGGTTCTCGGCGTCGCCACGATCGTGCGTCCTTTCCTGAATGCGCGCTTCGCCAGCTGGCCGGTGGCGGATGGTCCCAAGAAGGCCCGCACGATCCAGGTGGAACAGGGCAAGGCGTGGGACATTAACAGGACCACCTGGATACCAATGCCGGACCCGCAGGCCAAGAACGAGAACGAGCAGATGGGCCTCTACAGCCTCATGCTGCTCGCGCCGCTGAAGTCTGCCGACGCAAAGGTGATAGAACATCCCGCCGGCAAGGATGGCAGCCGCGCGATCCAGGTCACGTATCACGGCCAGGCGGTCGAGATGGAATTCAACGCCAGCGGCAAACTGGTGCGCGCCGCCGGATCCGTGGCTGATCCCAAAGGCGGCGCAGACATCGAGCAGGTTGCGACGTTCTCGGGCGAAGTCACCAGCAATGGTGTGAAGTGGCCACAACACATCGCGATCACCCAGAACGGCGCGCCGTTCTATGAGGTCGACATCACCAAGTTCGAGGCATCACCGACAAAAGTGATCCGTCCGATGGAGCAGTCACTCCAGTACGACCAGAAGAAAGTCGTGCCGGGCGCGGCCGACGCGGGCTGATATTTGGTCCGATATCTGGCCCCTTTGCTCTGAGGGCGGGTTCCGGTTAGGCTGACGCCCTGCCCGCCGGAAGCCGCCCCCGGAAATTGCCAGAGACCCTTATGTTCCAGCATTTCTTCCACGAGCTGCGTTCCGCCAAGGTGCCGGTGACGCTCAAGGAATTCCTCACCCTGCTCGAAGCCATGGACAAGGGCGTTGTCGGTGGCGACGGCGGCAATGAGGTGATGGACTTTTACTATCTTTCGCGGGCGGCCCTCGTGAAAGACGAGAAGCATCTCGATCGCTTCGACAAGGTGTTCGGTCACGTCTTCAAGGGGCTCGACAGTTTCTCCGAAGGCGTCGACGTTCACCAGTTTCCGGATGAGTGGCTGAAGAAGCTCTCGGAGAAATATCTCTCCGAGGAAGAGAAGAAGATGATCGAAGCCATGGGCGGCTGGGACAAGCTCATGGAAACGCTGAAGCAGCGGATGGAAGAACAGAAGAAGCGCCACGAGGGCGGCAACAAGATGATAGGCACGGCGGGGACGTCGCCGTATGGCGCGTACGGTTATAATCCCGAGGGCGTGCGTATCGGACAGAAGGAATCGCGGCATCAGCGCGCGGTGAAAGTGTGGGACAAGCGTGAGTTCAAGAATCTCGACGATCAGGTGGAGCTCGGCACGCGTAACCTGAAAGTTGCGATGCGTCGGTTGCGCAAGTGGGCGCGCGATGGCGCGCAGGAGGAGCTTGATCTCGACGGTACGATCAGGAAGACCGCAAAGGAAGGCTATATCGATATCGTCATGCGGCCGGAGCGGCGTAATGCCGTGAAGGTGCTGATGTTCCTGGACATTGGCGGGTCGATGGATCCGCACGTGAAGGCCTGCGAGGAATTGTTCTCGGCAGCGCGGACCGAGTTCAAGAATCTCGAATTCTTTTATTTCCACAACTGCATCTATGAAGGCGTGTGGAAGGACAACCGTCGCCGGGGCGTATCGAAAATACCGACCTGGGATGTGCTTCACAAGTTTCCGGCGGATTACAAAGTCATCGTCGTGGGCGACGCTGCTATGAGCCCGTACGAAATCACCTATCCGGGCGGCTCGGTGGAGCACTGGAATGAAGAGCCGGGCGCGGTCTGGCTGCAACGATTCGTCGACGTCTATCCGCATCTGGTGTGGCTGAACCCGACGCATCCTTCGGGATGGGAATATTCCGGCTCGACCGATCTCATCCGCCAGATTGTCGGCGGCCATCGCATGTTCCCGCTTACGGTGAACGGCGTCGAGGAAGCGACAAAGGAGCTGGGGCGCTAGGCGCGCGGACGCGATCCTTGCGGCGTGGGGGACGGGGTTATGAGTGTGAGTTGGGCCTGAGTTAAGTCAGGCCGAGAGTGCGCACTCCAACACCGTCATTCCGGGCGAAGGCGCTCTGCGCCGAAGACCCGGAATGACAGAGACGATGAGGTGAGGGTGGCGGCTACCCCCGTCTCGCCGCGAAGACGCGGCGATCCACCCCCCAGTCCTTCGGACTGATGGAGAAAAGAGAGCGGTTCCTTTCTGTGTGATGTCGTTCGAGGTCGGGAGCTGATCTTCTTGGGCTGCATCCGTGTGCCAATCACGGCGGCAACGGTTGAAGATCGTCGCGAGCATCGATCCGACGTGGAACACGAGATAGGCAAACACGCGCAGCATGGCCTCCAGCAAGGTCTGGCGGGTTGATGGGGTCACTACTCCGTATGCGCGGGTTTGTGTTCCAGTTATGTGGAGGAATATACGGCTGCTGGGGCGTAGGCGGCGGGCGGCGGGCGGCGGGCGACGGGCGAGTATCTATTTTTGCAGTAGCGCCGTCCTACAGTTTCTTTCTGACAAGCTTTTGAAAATGCTGCGAGAACTTTTTGGGCTTTCCGCCAAATTTGCCCGCTCGTCGCGCTCAGCCCTTCCGCGAGCCGAACAGGTCCATCGGATCGGGCATCTTCGCGAAGGCGTCCTTGGCCTGCGCCTTGAGCTTTTCGAACTGCATGACGTTTTCGATGCGGCGGTCGATGAAGGCGTCGATTGCTTCCTCGTCGTCCGTGCCCATCCAGGCGGCGAGCGTGGAGCCGAGCAGCGCCGAGAGCGTCATCCGTTTGGTGTACCAGTTGTAGTCGGTCGACTTGTCGCCCAGCGCGGCCCAGATCGCGTCGGCGGCGGCCCAGAGGCCTTTGGGGCCGGTCAGCAGGTTGGCGGGAGTTGAGGCGGCGCGTTTGACCGCGAGCTTGTGGTGTTCGAGGGCGGCGAGCCAGGCTTTGACCCCTGCCCTGACTTTTTCGCGGACTTTCAGGGCGGCGATGTCGGGCTGGGAGAGAGCTTCGCCGGCGGCGCGGGCGGCGCGCTTGCCGAAGGCTTCCAGCACGTCGGATACGCCGTGGGGAGCGGCCAGCAGGGCCTGGCCCTGCGTTAGGCTGGCCTTCTCGGCGGCCCGCTCCAGCGTCGAGCGGGTCCAGCCCGCGTCGGGTGCGAGTTCCAGCACCGCATCCAGCAAGGCGATGAGAAAACGGTCGCTGGGGGCGTAAAGATTCTCGGCGGATTTGGCGTCCATAGGTCGATTTCCGGGGCTTTTGGGCAGTAGGCACGGCCAGGGTCATATGATATCGGACCCGCGCCTGCCCGTCACGGTTCCCGTGTGGGTGGCCACAAATCACCCGTCGAGCGGGCCATTCGCCCCCCCAAAGGGAGCGGCTGCGGCCCTTTCGGCGTTTTATTAATTCAAGACCTGATCCCGGGGCCGGCCGGGAAACCGATGGAGAGTTTCAAATAGTTCAGATCGTGGTCCGCGATAACAACGTCGATCAGGCGTTGAAAGCGCTCAAGAAGAAGATGCAACGCGAGGGCGTCTTTCGGGAAATGAAGGCCCGCACTGCTTTCGAGAAGCCGTCCGAGGCCAAGGCTCGCCGGAAGGCCGAAGCCGTCCGCCGTGCGCGGAAACTGGCTCGCAAACGCGCCCAGCGCGAAGGCCTCCTGCCTAAAGTATAGACCCGTCAGACAGGACGGCCGACATCCGGCAAAGATGATCGCAAGCCGGAGCCGCCCCACGCGTCTCCGGCTTTTTGCTTTTCGGAGCTGCGTTACAAGGTTGAAGCGAAGCAGGGGTGAAGGCAGTTTCAGCGCCCGAGGGTAAGCAATGGGCGTCGTGGGCTTGATCCTGATCGCAAAGGGTGCGCTGTTCCTCTTTGGAGCGCGACTTGTCATTCGCGAACTGACCGCTGTTCACCCGGTGACCTTCGGCCATGCAGCACGCAACGGCGTCGGACGGTTGGCGCTGCGCCTGCGGCTGGTCGGATTTGCGATGGCGGCGATTGGCGGCGCGCTGGTGTGGTTCGCGTGGGACGGCGCGTAGGCGCGCGGCACACCAAGTGTGCATTTCGCCGCGCTCAATGCACCTTAGGGTTTGTGCAAGTGCGCGATCAGATGCTCGACGCTGCGTACCAGACAGCGCCACCGAACGTACCGATCGTCATAAGCACGGCGCAGGCGATGATAGCGAGGCTGAACCAGGCTTCGGCCTGGCTGACCGTGAGCGCGATGTCGGCGCCGTTTGAGATGCTGCGTTTCATGATCAACCCACCTGATCCAGATCGTCGCCGTCACGGACTTTGAGGTCGTACTCGCGGACTTTGCGGTAGAGTGTAGAGCGACCGATGCCGAGGCGGCGGGCGACTTCCGACATGTGACCGGAATAGTGATCGATGGCGAACTGGATGAGATCGCGCTCGATGGCCTCCAGCGTGCGCAGCTCGCCGGTCGGATCCGTGATCGAGACAGGCTGGTCGGCGACGTCGTTGGCAGGTTGCGCGTGAATGTGCGCAGAGACCGACGCCGACGGGGCCATGCCGCTGATCTGCGGAAAGTCTTCCGGTTTCAGTGCGCCGCCATCCGACAACACCACGGCGCGGAACACGGCGTTCTCAAGCTGGCGGACATTGCCCGGCCAGTCAAAGTTCATCAGCATAGACACGGCTTCGCTCGAAGCGCCCGGCACGGCCTTGCCCTCTTCAGCGTTGAACCGGCCGATGAAGTGCTCGACCATTGCAGGGAGGTCTTCACGGCGCTCCTTGAGCGAGGGGATCTCTATGGGGAACACGTTGAGGCGATAGTAGAGGTCTTCGCGGAAGCGGCCCTCTTTGACCTGTTGTGCGAGATCGCGGTTGGTGGCCGAGATGATGCGGACATCGATCTTGGTCGGACGGCGCGAACCGACGGCGTCAACTTCGCCTTCCTGAAGCACTCGCAGAAGCTTGACCTGCATGTCGAGCGGCAGCTCGCCGACTTCGTCGAGGAACAGTGTGCCTCCGTCAGCTTCAACGAACTTGCCAAGCTTCTTGTCGGTGGCGCCGGTGAACGAGCCTTTCTCGTGGCCGAACAGGATCGACTCGACGAGGTTCTCCGGAATGGCGCCGCAGTTGACCGAGATGAACGGCTTGCCGGCGCGTTCGGATGCGCCCTGGATGCATCGAGCGATCACTTCCTTGCCGACGCCGGACTCACCGAGGATGAGGATCGGGATCGAGGACGAGGCTGCACGCTGGCCGAGGCGCACGACGCCGCGCATGGTGGGGGCGGCGGCGATCATGTCCTCGAAGCCCATGCGGCCTTCGGTTTTCTTGACCAGGCGTTTCACTTCGCCGCGCAGGTCGGAAATCTTGAGAGCGTTGCGGATCGAGATGGCGATGCGTTCGGGGCTGGCCGGCTTCACGAAGAAGTCGACGGCGCCGGCGCGCATGGCCTGCACGACTGTATCAATGCCGCCGGTGGCGGTAACCACGATGATAGGAAGATCGGGGCGGCGCTCGATGAGACGCTCAAGCGTGTCCATGCCGGACAGGCCGGGCATGATGAGGTCGAGCAGCACGACGTCGACGCCCTGGCGCGGGTCAGAGGCTTCCTCCAGCGCGCGATCGCCGTTCTCGACGACGCGGGCGCGGAAGCCCTGTTTCTCGGCCGCAGCCTGCATCAGACGACGCTGGGTAGGATCGTCATCAACGATCAGAACGGTCTTCGCCATGTGCTACACCATCAGTAGACGGAAGACTCGTTCGACGGTCTTCCTGTTACGACCCAATCTGGCACGCGGGTTTGAAAACCGGTTTAAAGGGGTCTGCGCAATTTCATCGATCACGCCGGATTCGGAGATTTTTGGCCCAATACGGTGCGAAAATCGCGTCTCTGGAGCGACATCAGCCAGTCGTCAGTAAACGCGCTCGGCGGCGCCGTGCCTGCTTGGTTCCCTCTGAGTCCAAGGGGGACTCAAGGGGAATTTATCGTGAAGTTGCGGCGAGCAATCGGCGCTGGCACCATGCTTGTGGGCGTGGCCGTGATCGTGGCGACCATTGCGTGGATCACGATTGTGGTCGCGGGAGAGCTACAGGCGCGCGTCAGCATGTTCGACTTTCTGACTGCGGCCTGGGCTGTTGGCCCATGGCCTCTACTGGCGGGTTTTGTTACGATGATTGTGGGCCGCGCGATCTATGGTCACTGGCGGACGGCGGCCCCCGTGGTCAACACGACAGGCGAGATCGCGCGCACGGTGGGACTGGTATCTGCGATCCTGTTGGGCGTAATGCTGGTGTTGCTGCTGGCGACCGGCTTCAAGTACGAGGACACACCGGCGGCGGCGGCTCTGGCCATCGGTGTGGTGTTCGGTCTGTGGGTGGCGCAGTTCGGAGACAACCTGCGCGGACGCGGCTATCTCGACTAGACCTATTCTGGCGGACCGCCTGCCGCCACGGGACGCGGCGGCCAGCCACCCATCGAGAGCACGCGGTCATACATCACCAGTGCGCCAGCAAGGCCGACATTGATGCAGAAGCGCGTCGGGATCTTCACGATGAAGGCGCAGCGGGCCTGCAACTCGGGCGACAGGTCCCTCGCCTCCCCGCCCATCACATAGGCCGCCCGCAGCGGATGGCGGAAGGCCGGTAAGTCGATCGCGTCGTCCGTCAGCTCGATGCCCACAAGCGTACAACCACGCGGCAGCTGCATTTCCTTGATCGAGTCCCAAAGATACCACGGCACATGCAGATCTGACTTGGACGTATCCGCATTGTGCATCACGCGAATCTTGGGGGCTGCAGACACGGTGAAGGTGAAGGCGGCCCCGAACGCATGCGCCGTGCGCTGGAGCGCGCCGAGGTTCATGGGCTTGGAGAGCGACTCTACCCCGATCCCGAAATATCCGCGGAGGGGTTTCATGGTACGGATGGATGGCGCAGTGGCGAGGGCCAAGTCAATCGCGCTCCGCTATTTCAACCCCTTCAGGAAATCGAGCACGAAGGCGTTCACCTCCTCGGGCTTCTCCTGCTGGATCCAGTGACCGGCGCCCGGGATGAGTTTGAGAGCGCGAATGTCGTCTGCCACGCGCGAGATGGTGGTGCGCAGGGCGGGCTCTTTCGCGCCATTGATGACGATGTCCTGCTCGCCCGCGATGAAGGCGACCGGCATCTTGATGCGCGTGCCTGTAAGCTGGGGCGTGATCTCCCAATTGCGGCCGATATTGCGGTAGTAGTTCACGCCGCCGCGGAAGCCTGCTTGCTTGAATTCGCCGACCACATAGTCGAGATCCTGTTCGGTGAACCAGGACGAGCGCGCCTTCGGGTTGCCGAGACGGCCGATCCATCCGCCGGCTGAACGCTTGGGATCAGTGATGGTCGGCGGATCGCGCGGCGCATCGACCGAGGCATAGAGGCGCGAGAGCAGCCCGCGCGGATCAGCGTCGTACTCCGCCTCCGCGACGCCGGGCTCCTGATGGTACAGTATGTAGTAGAAATTCTCGCCGTAGCCCTTCCGCATCGCATCCATCGGCTGAGTGGCGCCACGCCCGCCGTTGGGCACGCTCATCGCGAGCATCGCGGAGAACCGATCAGGGTGTAGCAGCACGGTGTTCCATGTTGTGACCGCGCCCCAGTCGTGTCCGATGAGGATTGCCTGCTTCTCGCCCATCGCATCGACGAGGCCGACAATGTCGCCCGATAGATGCACGATGTCGTAGTCTTCGACGGAGGGCGGTTTGTCGGACTTGCCGAAGCCGCGCATGTCCGGCGCGATGACGTGATAGCCGGCGGCGGCGATGGCCGGGATCTGATGCCGCCAGGAGTACCAGCTTTCCGGCCAGCCGTGCACGAGCACCACGAGCGGGCCTGAGCCTGCTTCGGCCACGCGCAGGGTGACGCCGTTGGTTTCCACCATGCGGAAATGGATGCCGGCGATAGGGCTGGGGGTCGTTTCGGGAACCGTGGCACACGAGGCGAGCGCGAGACCAGCCAATCCGATGGCGCCTGCGATAAGGCCGGTGGCGAACCTTCTGGTGAGGCCTGTCATCCGAATCCCTCCCTTGTGCGGCACACTGCGATGGAGCGGGCGCGCATGGCAAGGTTTCAGACGTCGGCGATGACGGCAAGGCATTGAAAGGAACAGCCCGAACAACTCGCCGGGATGACATCGCCTGACAGGTCCGCTAATCCAGCCAACAGACATCGACCGCCGGAGACAGAGACAATGCGAGCCATCCTTTCCAAGGCCCCCGGATTGCCGGACACGCTGGTGCTGGAGGATGTGCCCTCGCCTACCCCTAAGGCAGGAGAGATCCTGATCTCGGTGAAGGCGGTCGGGGTAAACTTTCCCGACTTCCTGATCATTCAGGACATGTACCAGTACAAGCCGCAGCGTCCGTTCTCGCCGGGTGGAGAGATTTCCGGCGTGGTGAAGGCGGTCGGCGATGGCGTCACGCTGTTCAAGGTTGGCGACAAGGTGTTCGGCTCGACCGGCGCGGGCGGCATGGCCGAAGAGATCGTCGTGCACGAGAGCCGCATGAACGCCCTGCCTGACTTCATGCCGTTCGAAGAAGCCGCGGCCCTGCTGATGACCTATGGCACGTCGCACTATGCGCTGAAAGATCGCGGCAAGATTCAGAAGGGTGAAAAGCTTCTGGTGCTGGGCGCGGCAGGTGGCGTTGGGCTCGCAGCTGTCGAGCTGGGCGTAGCGATGGGCGCAGAAGTGATCGCGGCGGCGTCGACACAAGAGAAGGTCGACTTCGCGATCTCGAAGGGCGCATCGAAAGGCTTCGTCTACCCGCAGAACCCGCTGGACCGGAACCAGCAGAAAGCGCTGTCGGAGACGATCAAGGACATTTCTGGCGGCGGCGTCGACGTGGTCTATGACGGCGTCGGCGGCGATTATGCCGAGCCAGCGGTGCGCGCACTGAACTGGGACGGTCGTTTCCTGGTGATCGGTTTCCCGGCGGGGATTCCCAAGCTACCCTTGAACCTTACCTTGTTAAAATCCTGCCAGATTGTCGGCGTGTTCTGGGGCGCCTTCGTGGCGCGCGACCCGAAAGGCCACGCAGACAATCTCGCCGACCTGTTCCGGCTCTACAAAGACGGCAAGATCAAACCGCACATTTCCAACCGTTATCCGCTGGAACGGGCCGCCGACGCCATCAAAGAGCTGTCTGAGCGCCGCGCTATGGGCAAAGTCGTCGTCACAATCTAAGCCAAGACAGTGCCAAAAAGCGGGGGCAGGTCCGAGACGCCCCACCCACCTCACTCAAGGGGAAATTTGATGTTCAAACGTATCACTCTGCTTGCTGCCACCAGCCTGTTGGCGGCAGCTTGCGCCTCAAATCCTACGGCAGCGCCAAATGCTCCCGCGATGCCGAACGCTGCTGTCACGCCGGGACCGGCGATGCCGGCCGGCACGGTTACGGTGGCGAATATGGCCGCGACAACATCCTGGCTAGCACAGGAAAATCTGATTCCCGATGATCCGGTGCTTGCGCTGGTCAACGCTGGCGCTCGTAATACCGACACGACGGCAGGCATCGCCGTGATCTGCAAGGCGGCGAACGGGAACATGTTCTTCCACCTCGGCAAGCAGGCAGCGACCCGTGTGGGCCAGGCTGCGACTTTCAAACTGCGCGCAGGCGCGGGAGCGCGTGACATCGAGGGCAAGTTCGAGGCAAACCGCCGCTCGCCGGATGCGGACTTCGTGTTCCCGATCACTTCGGCCGACCTGTTGGCGATGGGGCAACTCGACATGATCTCGCTGGTGAGCGACCAGGGCGAAGTGCAGTGGGCTCTGGTGAAGTCTCCGACCGCGACGCCGCAAGCCAAGTATATCGGCTCGCTGAAGAATTTCTCCCCAGCGGCGCAAGACTTCCTGAACTACTGCAACCCGAAATAGCGTTGCGGTTACCACTGGAAGCGATCATAGCCTTAAACGACAAGGCTCCGAGCGATGCTCCGGGCCTTTTGTTTTATGCCGTTGCTCAGACGAAAGGCGCTCAGGCGGACGGCGGCAATTCCTCGTGGGAAGCGTCCGGCGCGCCGGCGTCGACGGCCGGGCCGTCGTGCTGCGCTGTTGTGCCTTCCCTGCAGCTTTCGACTTGCGGCCGAGGAAGCCGCGTATGCCTGCAGCGATCTCCCCGAAGGCCGCAATGACCAGGACAATTCCTTTTTTGGGAACAAAAGAACAGCGGCGAGGATGCCACCGTTCTTGGCGAGAAAAGCGGCCGCGGCCATGCCGCCAATCAATCCAGCACCCCCGTAGTCAGCCTCCACGTCAGTCGACGCATTGAAATCTTCATAGCGCGAACCCGCATCGAGCTCGGCGATTTTGAGGACGCTCGGCGCGGCCTGCTCGACGGCGGCGAGCTGATCAATCGACGCAACGAAGTTGAGCGACAGAACACCATTGCAGCCGAGGACGCGCATGTCGTAGTTCAACGTGTGATTGGGTTCGCCGAAGAATGCGATCTCCTTGGCCCAGTAGAGCTTGTGCGTCTTGCCGTCATAGCGTGACTGGGTCGCCCAGCCGATGATGTCGATTGACGCATAACCCTGCTATGTGCGTTCGGCGTTCTGCTGGTCGAGACCGTCCCGCACGCCATCGATCAGCATGTCGTAGTCGAGACCAGCTGCATCGTCGTCGGAAACATAGCCCGACTTGTCGGTGATAAGGACAACGCCCCAGGCGCCCTCGTCGAGCGGCGACATGCCAGCAGGGAACAGCATGCCGGAGACGTCCTGTCTGGCGGGTTACCCCACGCCTCCTCCACCACCTTTGCACCGTCGATGGCATTCAGGAAGTAGAATGAGTCAGGCACATTCAGCGCAATGCTGCTTCCCGACAGCGGATCCTGCCGACCTGATGATGGAGAGAGGTCTCGAATTCAGCGCGGGCCGCTTTCATCTCGTCGTCGGTGAGTGGCGCAGGCGCAAGCGCGTCGCCCGCAGCTTAAGACTCCAGCGCAGACTCGGCGGCCGGACCTGCAGGTTGCGCATCAGCAGCGCCAACAAGGGCGGTCACGCAGGCAATCGCAGTAAAGATGTGGATAGTCTGAAGCATTGCAATCCCCCCAACAGGAACGAGCGAAAGCTAGGCGGGACCAGGGACACAGACAATCGGAAAAATGCGCCGGCCGCTTCTGGGCGACCGGCGCACGTTCTATTCGCGTATCCTGCTCGCGGCGCCTATTTCGGCGGTTGAACCGCTGCCTTGATCGCAGCCGCGTCTTCGTTGGCGCGATTAACAATGTAGGCGCGGATGTCCTCGACGTCCTGGGGCTGCAACTTGCCCTTGAAACTGGCCATGCCGCTGGAGGCATACTTGCCGTCGGTGACAACCTCGGCGAAGCCCTCCTTCGAAGCGGGCACGCCCGACCAGCGCAGGTCGGTCACGATGCCGCCCGACTGCACGCTATCGCCGTGGCACACCATGCAGTTGTTGAAGTACAGCTCCATGCCGTGCGCGACGACGGCCGCGCTGCCGAAGTCTTCAGCGGTCGGAACCGGATCCGGGACGAAGGGGAAGTTCGGCTCGAGCTTCACGGCGCCACCGATCTTGTAGACCAGCACCCGGCCCATCACCGATGCGCCCATACGCGCTGCGCCATCACGGCTTCCTGTGCCGCCGGCAAGCGGAAGCGCTGTGCCCCATCCGGCAGTGACGGCGATATATTGCTCGCCGTCGATCGCGAAGGAGATCGGGCCCGAGAGCGCCGGGTATTGCGTGTCGAACTGCCAGAGCGCCTCGCCGCCCTTGGCTGCGTCATATGCGCGGAAGCGTCCATCGAGCGCGCCCTGGAAGACGAGATTACCGGCCGTGGCGAGCACGCCGCCATTCCAGGCGTTGGGATAATCAACCGTCCAGCGCGCCTTCTTGGCGACCGGGTCCCACGCGACCAGCTGCCCCTTGGAGGCAGCGCCGGCAGCAATGCGTGCGGCCATCTCTGTCGGCAGTGCTGCTGCGGCGAAGTTCGTGCCGGTGTTCCACCCGTTGGGGCGGAAACGGAAATTGTCCATGTCGGCATAGATGGTCGGCAGGGTGTGAGCCGGAATGTAGACTAGTCCCGTGTCCGGGCTGAAAGCCATCGGGTGCCAGTTGTGCGAGCCCAGCGGTCCGGGGATCTGCAGCGCGGTTTGCGGCGTGTCATAGCGCGCGTTTGGCGCTTCGACGGGGCGGCCGGTCTTGAGATCGACATGTGTCGCCCAGTTGACGTTGTCCTGATACTTGTCAGCCGAAATCAGCTCGCCGGTGGCGCGGTCGACCACGTAGAAAAAGCCGTTCTTCGGCGCCTGCATGATAACCTTGCGGTCTTTCCCATCAACCTTGAGCTCGGCGAGAATCAGCGGCTGCGTCGCCGTGTAGTCCCAGGATTCGCCCGGCGTGGTCTGGTAGTGCCAGACGTATTCGCCGGTCTCTGGTTTCACCGCGAGAATCGAGGACAGCAGCAGGTTGTCCTTGCCCGACGGATCGCGCAGGTGCTGGTTCCAGGGCGTGCCGTTGCCGATGCCGACATACATGATGTCGAGATCCGGATCATAGGCCATGCCGTCCCACGCCGTGCCGCCGCCGCCGACTTCAGTCCAATCCCCATCATCGCCCCACGTGGCGTTGCCGATGTCCGCGAAGAACTTGTCGGAGGCTGCGCCATCGGGCTGCTTGGTCGGATTGGGGGCGGTGTAGAAACGCCACGCCTGCTTGCCATCCTCGGCATCGTAAGCTGTGACGTAGCCACGCACGCCGAATTCGGCCCCGCCATTGCCGATGATGACCTTGCCCTTGATGACGCGGGGAGCGCCAGTGATCGTGTAGGGCTTGGACTGGTCGACGGTGACCACGTCCCATTTTTTCTCGCCCGTTTTTGCATCGAGCGCGATGAGGCGGCCGTCAATCGTGCCGACGAAGATCTTGCCCTGCCAGATGGCAACACCCCGGTTGACGACATCGCAGCAGGCTTCAACGCCGCGCGCCTTGTCGACTTCCGGATCGAACTTCCACAGGCGCTCGCCGGTCTTGGCGTTGTAGGCGTAGACCGTCGACCAAGAAGACGTGAGATACATCACGCCATCGACCACGATCGGCGTCGCTTCCATGCCGCGATTGGTGTCGAGTTCCGCGGTCCAGGCGAGGCCGAGGTCTTTCACGTTCTCGGTCGAGATCATCTTCAGCGGGGAGTAGCGCTGTTCCGAATAAGTTCGACCATGGCTGATCCAGATATCCGGCCTCTGGTCTGCCGCAATGATCGCCGCGCCATCGACTTCGGCAGCCGTGATCGCATTGAGCGGCGCTTTCGTCTCGTCGCCGCATGCGGCCAGAGCCAGCAGCGCAACACTGCCCAGCAAAGCGCCAAACCGTTTCATGCAAATCTCCCTCACGCCCTGTAATCGGGCGTACCGACTTTTCAGCACTGTTGAGCGGTTTTGCAAAGCCCTCCGTCGCTCCGGACAGGCGATGCCGCACCTGCGATGAGATTTATTCGCGGCGTCATGTGCGTGGGAAGACCGATCTGCGAGCAAGTGAGACTCGCCTACGCTGCCTTCACCTGAGCCATGATTGCCAGTGGGCGTTCCTCGTTGTCGGTAAAGAAAGCCATCCACTCTTCCGTACCGTCATCATGCCGGTGGATCATGTGAGGAGCGTGGGTGAAGGTGACGCCGCGAGCAGCCATCGCCTCATGCGCGGTCCGCACATCTGCGACGCGAAAGTAGAGGATCGATTCCTACGGCGATCCATCGCCCGCGGACGGGAACAGCTGCACGCCACCACAATCGAAGAAGGCGAGATTTCCGAACGAATAGAGATGCGGCAGACCCAGCAAGTCACCATACCACAAGCGGGCGGCGGCTATGTCTGTGACCAAGCGCGCAATCTGACCGATAGTTCCGAGCGAGATATTAGCGTCCATGCGGATCTCCTGTCCTGCAAGCTGGCTGTCGTGACGGGCGCCCGTCCATCGGCGCAAATCGGCGCGGCTCTCGAAGCCGAGCTTTGCGAGCGCGTTGGCGACGTGGAATTTAGCAGCGTCGATGCTGACGCCCTGCCGTTCGGCGATATCGCGATTGCCGAGCCCATGCCGGACCAACTCGACAACACGCCATTCGGCGGGCGTCAGGATATCGTCGTGAGGAGGACGGCCTCGGGTCATGGCGATCGTTCTAGCGCGCGGCGCACGGAATTACCCTACCCGGTCCATAACCGACAAGCGGTCAGCCCGTCAGGCGATCAAGGTCAGCAAGGACGTCATCGAGATCGACGGTGGACGCGGCGCTTGTCGGGGCAATCACCGCAGTGGAAATAGCTCCGCCAAGGACGCGGCCGATGACCGTCAGCAGGTCGCTCTGGTCGATCGGCTTGGACACATAGCCATTCAGGCCAAGGCTCATCAGACGCTCGCGGTCGCCGGTCATGGCGTCGGCGGTGAGGGCGACTACGGGTATGTCGCGCCAGGCTTCCGGCGATTTGCGGATATGGCCGATGGCCTCGACGCCGTCCATCACCGGCATGTGGACGTCGAGCAGGACGAGATCGAAAGGCTGGCGGCCGAGCGCATCCAGCGCTTCGCGGCCATTCGACGCCTCGGTAATGACAGCACCCTGCGGCTGCAGGAACAGGCGCACGACCTGACGGTTGATGGCATTGTCGTCGGTCAGCAAGACGCGCGCGCCACGCAGCCGAACAGGTGACACCTCGCGCTTAGCCGATGTCATAACAGCCTCGGAATGGGATGCCGGATCGGCCAGAAAGGTGAGCGTGAAGATGGAGCCGCGACCGGGCGTGGAACGAACCACGATGTCGCCGCCCATCATCCGCGCCAGCCGCCGCGAGATGGCGAGGCCGAGACCGGTGCCGCCAAAGCTGCGCGTTGTGGAGGCATCAGCCTGACTGAAGGTCTCGAACAAACGCTGCGATGCAGACGCATCTATGCCGATGCCCGTATCAGCAATCTCGATGCTGACCCGGCTGCGCCCCTCGCCTGCGTCGGTGTGGGAGAGGGTGATTTGGACGCGGCCGGTGGTGGTGAACTTCACGGCGTTGGAGACGAGGTTGGTGACGCACTGGCGCACGCGTACAGGATCGTAGCGGAGCAGCAGGTTAGCCGGCAGCGTGCTGGTCAATCCGACCTGCAGGCCTTTCTCGGCGGCGGCGGGCATGAACAGCGCCTGCACCTGCCCGACCGTGTGCAGGAGGCTGGCGTCGATCGGCGCGATCTCGAGCTTGCCGGCTTCGATCTTGGACAGGTCGAGCACGTCGTTGAGGATAGACATCAGGTTGGCGCCGCTGTCACGGATGACGCCGACCATGCCGCGGATTTCCGGATCAAGGTCACACGCCTCCAGAGCCTGCGCCATGCCAAGCACGCCATTGAGGGGGGTGCGGATTTCGTGGCTCATGTTGGCAAGGAATTCGCTCTTGGCGCGGGTTGCCGCTTCGGCGGCGTCGCGCGCGGATTCAGCCTCGGCAAGGCGTGCGATGCGCTCGCTCGCCAGCAGCGTCTGGGCCGCCTCCACACGGACTGTCTGACGGACCAGATAATAGACGGAGGGCGGCGCTATGCCTAACGCGATCACGATGGTGATCAGCGGTGAATAGGTTTGACCCGGCACAGGGAACAGGACGCCATTCATCAGGAAATCGGCGAGCAGGCACACGCCGACAAGGATCAGCGAAATAAAAGCGGTTCTGCGGATCTGCACGGCAAGCATGGGTTGGTCCCGTTCGAGGGACGAGACATGACACAAATTGGTGAAGGACTCGCGGACGGCGGTTCATTAATCGTTAGGCAGCCGGCTCATGCCCGAATTGCGTCGATCAATTCCGGTTGCGCAGCCGCCAGCGCGCGGTCGATTGCAGCGCCCCATTCCGATATAGGCCGAGCCTCAAGCGCTCCTGCTGGCGAGGCGACCGAGCATGATGCGTTGTACGAAAACCGGGTGCGCGGAGGTAGGCGATCGACTCCGACGGCATTGGAAGCATGGACCGTCGGACCAGGATTTCTCAGTCGCGCCGCCCGTCATTGTCCGTCCCAGCAGCGAACAGCGGAAGCCTAGCGTGGACACATCTTGTTGGCGGAGCAGTCGCCCGCCGTGCAATCGCGTGTTGCAACGCAATATACCGCTTCTGGCGGCATGTAGTCTGGCACGTCGAGCTTACACCGCCCGACACTGGGCCCGACGGTCACGCAATGGCTGCCAGCATTGCGGTCACGATTTTCCCTGCACTCGGAGATGCAACGATTGTTGCGGCACGCTCTCAGATCGCCGCAGTCGCTGTCGCTGTCGCGCGAGCATATATGAGGAATGACCGGCGAACTGTCGAGCTACGCTTCGGCCGGCCCATCGGGAAAGACGGACGCTCCCGCCAGGGCCAGCATCACGACCAACAATGTCAGGAACCGGATCACCGCGCTCTCTCTTTCGAACCGGGAATGTGCGTACTTGCACCGAACCCGTGAGGAGCCAATGCCGATGAGACGCATTCTGATCGCGATGGCGTTTATTGCGCTGGCGCCGGCCGGACTCGCTCAGCCGCCGAAGCTCACGCCACAACCACCGTTGCAGAAGCCTCAACAGAAGCCAGCCAATGAAGGCGGCGCCAAGGTCCCGCTCACCCAACCGGCCGCTCCGCAGCTTCCGACACCGCAAGGCGAGCTCGGCGACGGCCTCTATACCGCTGGCCGTGATCGCGGCGAACTCAGCGCGACAGGTGAAACGCTTGTAGCCAGCCTTCCCGTTCAGCGTGGCTCCTATCAAGTCATCGCCCGCGCTGTGATCGCGAATGACCGTTAAAGAGGACGGCGCCGCCAATTGTCGCCCGCGCATGGGCGCAACAGAAATAGACTATGTGTCGAACACCCTGCCGCCGAACAGCCGCCGCGAATATTTCATGATGGGTGCGGCCACATCCACAGTTGCTGTTGGTGCGCAGATCGAGATGCTATGTCAGGCGACGCCGGGCATCGCAGTGACCGCGCGCTGGGCGCGCATCCAGGCGCTCGCCGTCTCCCGCTTGACCGGATCAGCACCGCGCGGCGACTAGCGCCTGACGGCCGCAACCAGATCGGCCTGGGCCCTCGCGAGCGCTGTGTCGATGGCGGATTCCCATGCGGCTACACTGGCGCTGTCCGTTGCGACTGCCGGCGATGCGACCGAGCGTGAAGCATTAACGACCCCGCCTTCGAGCAGCGCGCCCCGGCGGACAAATCCTGCGACCGCGTCGCTGGCGCCAGCGCCCTGTGCGCCATAGCCCGGAACAAGGAACAGCGCATCGCCCGCAGCCTCGCGCAGGCGGCGTGCATCTTCGGGTCCAGTCGCGCCGGCAACCAGCATCAGGCCCGACCATCCGCCCTCGCCGCGTAGTCGCACGATTAGCGGTTGCAGCGCGCGCGCGACATGCAGATAGAGCGGTTCGCCTTCGACCAGCTTCGCCTGAAAATCCTTCGAGCCGGGATTGGATGTGCGCGCGAGAACAACCACGCCCTTGCTCTGACGCGCGGCGACGGCAACGAAAGGCTCTATCGTATCGACCCCCATATATGGGTTCACCGTGATCGCATCGCACGGGCAGGATGACGCTTCGCCCAGATAGCCTTCGGCATAGCCTTCAGCAGTCGATCCGATGTCGCCGCGCTTGGCGTCGAGGATAACCAGCAGGTCCGCCGCGCGCGCCGCTTCGCAGACCTGCTCCAGAGCCGCGAGGCCTTTCGAACCCCAGCGCTCGAACAGGCCGGCCTGCGGCTTGATAACGGCAACGCGGCCCGCGCAGCGCTCGACCAAAGCGACGCCCCACTTCGCGGCGGCCTCAGGCCCCGTACCGAACAGGCCGGGCAGCAGGGCGGGATGCGGATCAATGCCGACGCATAGCGGCCCATGGGCGCGCACACGATCCATCAGGCGGTCAGCAAAGGGGGCAGCGAAAGGAGACATCAGGGATTATTCACGCGGCAAAGGACTTTGACGACAGCGCGCGAATCCCTAAGCCGGTCCGCCTCGGCTGCATAGGAGGAGGAGGAGATCGGGCGCGCATCAATGCCCGGCGTGATCAGCCCCTGCGTGTCGAGGAAACGGCGGATCGAGTCGGGCGAGGCGGAATAGATGCGGCCCCGGCGCGGGCTCTCCGCCACAGTGACGCCAATGACCGCGCCGTCGCGGTCGAACACCGGGCCGCCGCTCATCCCCGAAAGCGTCCCTTCCAACCCATCGGAACGGCCCTGTTCGGCCCACGCCAGCACGGGTTCTTCCATCGCGTAGCGGCCGCGCGTCACGAGGTTGGAGCGCGATTCAAGGGCGGAATATGCTTCGCCCGACAACCCCTGCGGGAAGCCGACATGAAAGCCGGCCTCACCAAGGTGCAGTTCGCGATCAAGGTCGAGCTTCAGCGCCACCGGGGCACGGTCGGTGATCAAGAGGGCGAGGTCCGTGTTGTCCGAGGTGCGAACCTCGTTGACGCGAACCATGCGGCCATTGCCGACGGCGAGACCAACGCGGCTGCAGCCGTCGACGACGTGGCGTGCGGTCAGCCATGCGCCCGCCTCGTTGATGGCGAAGGCCGTGCCAATGCCGTCCTCGGCGTCGCCCACCTGCACAAGCACACGCTCATCGAATGCTCGCGAATCTGGCAGAGCGTCGCCTTCTTCTGTCGTTCTGGGCTTGTCGATGTCTGGACGACGGAAGGCCGGCGGTGGAACACTTCGCGCATCGGCTATTTCGCTGGCAGGACGGAAAGGGTCATCGCGTTCGCTGGAGCCGCTGGAAAACAGCGTCCCGACGATGACGGCCAATACGACCGCATAGACCACCCAGTCGGGGATTCTCATGCACGTCTCCGCGTGCGGCTAATATTTGTGACCCAAGCCCAACTCACAAGGCCGCCGCCATTACCAATGCAGCAGCAATCTTCACGCCCGCCAGGACGAGCGCCGCCCCGGTTTCGTCCTGCTCGATCCGCTTGGGCAGGTCGCGCAACACCAGGTCGGCCACCCGAAAGGCCAGCAATTGCAGGAGAATGGCGACCACGCCCCAGATCAGGATATCGTAGACGGAGGCCGCAGTCTCAAGGCAGGCCGCCATGGGAATCGCGAGGCCCACGATCACGGCGGCAACGCTGATACCCGCAGAAACATTTCCCTCCCTGATCAACTTCATCTCTTTCATGGGCGTCAGAAGCACATGGACGATGCAGCCCGTGATCAAGAGGCCAAGGGTCACCCCGGCCTGCAGCAGGAATTGCGGGAAGCCCCCCACGAATGACTGAATGGCTATGTCCAAGCGCTGTGTCTCCGTCCGCCGGTTTCCCGTTTTTGCTTACACGGTTTGGAGCGGTGAGCGAACGCGCTCAGCAACCAAGTCGAAAACGTTGCGGCATTCCGTTTACGGCAAGTAATCGACACGGCGGATACGCTCAAACACTGTTTGACAACTGTGCCGGATGGGGCGCTCCTTTTGCTCATCGGACGACTTAGAGCCGCATGAAAGAGGGAGTGTTGATGAAACGTCCAGTTTCACTTGTGGTGTCCCTTGTCTTGATGCTCGGGACATTTTCAGTTTCGGCCTGCAGTGAAGTGTCTGTCGGCAAGGACCAGCTGGCGACGATCTGCGGCGAAAAAGCTGGAAAGGGGCTGAACTGTTCATGCTTCACAGACAAGTTGCAGACGGAGCTGCCGGCGGACCAGTTCGCGAGAGTCGCAAAGGCGATTGAGGAGAATAGGCGCTTTTCCGGCTTCCTTCCGGTTACACTGGGCGATGACCCCAGTATCGGCGCCACCATCATGCAGGCGCAGGCAAGCTGCGCCGCTTAAGGTGGTGCGATCCGACGTGTAGCTAGACGCCGATGGCGGCCAGTACGCCTGCAGTCAGTGCAGCTATGGTCATGATCAGGGTCAGCGCGACGGCGACAACGCGCTGGGTCGATGTGCGCTTCCGCGCGCCCGGCGCCGCCTTCTCCTTGCGCGGTGCAAGCGTCCACACGTTCGACAGGAAACCCACCGCCGATACCGCTGCCACGATCGCTGCCGCGCGCGCGCCACCGAGCAACGCCGCGCCCGTGGCGATACCCAGGAGCATCGCCTGCAGCCCCGCAGTCGCCGAGATCACGCGCCGGATCATTCGGTCGGCCCGGCCATGATCGAGCCCGTCGAACGCCGTGTTCGGCACGATCACCGCCGCCGTCCATCCGCACGCCGCCGCACCGCCCGCCGATAGGGCTGCGACCGCCTGCAGGATCGAACTGAATTCCGCCATGGCGGCATCTCCGGGGGTTGCAACGAGACGGGTCTAGAGAGATTCGGCCGCCGCAACAGCGCCGCCGCCTTCCCGCCACCCGCAGCACCAGCTATTGCCAGCCATGCGGGTCAGCCCGACTGTGGGCCATAAACTTGCCACGGGCCAAAGGCTTTTCAGGGGACGCAGATGAGATTTTCGATGATCGCGGCTACAGCCGTGGCCGGGCTGGGCCTTGTGGCCTGCGCGGCCCCAGTGACCGAAGAGGCAAAACCCGTGGCTGATGCTCGCTTTGACTATGCGGCCAATTTCACCTGCGAGGGCGGCGAAAAGCTCGACATCGTGTTCAGCGGCAATGACAGCGTCCTCGCCCGGCTCGATGGCGGCGCCACAATGATCCTGCCGATGGATCTGGGCGGCAAGAACGGCCCGACATGGAAGAGCGAAGCAGCAACGCTGGTGCTCGACGGCCCCGGCGCGACGTGGACGATGGGCGGCGCGGCCAAGCCCTGCTCTTTTGAATCGCGCTCCCTGCCACCGCCAAAGGTGGACGGCGTGGTCAAAACGCTCGGCGCCGAAGACGCCGGCAAATCCTTCGACGTGAAAGTCGGCGAGAATATCGCGGTTGCACTCTCCGGCGTGCCGACTGCCGGCTATGTCTGGGCGGCATCAGCCCCACCGGCCTGGGTCAAGGCCAGCGATGGACCCGGTGGCGCGACATCCTCGGCACAATTCCTGCCTGGTTTTGCCGGCGGCAATCACTGGGAGGTCGTGATCTTCAAAGCGACCGCCGCGGGCGAAGGCGAGATCGTGTTGGCCCAGCGCCGTCCGTGGGAACCCGAGGCCGAGCCCGACGCAGCAACCTTCAAGTTCACGCTGAAGGCCAGCTGATAGCGACGCGCCTGATGGCATCACGTCTGGCGGCTCTGTGCCTTGTGGGGCTCTCCCTCATCGCGCTCTGCACAGCCTGCGCGCCCAAGCCGGAGACGCCGGACGCTGCAGACATACGCGCGGCGCGTCAGGCGGCGCTGACATTCGACCAGCGCATGAACCGCGCCATCATCGCGCGTCTTGATCGCGACGAAGACCCTGTCGCGGTCTATCTGGCCTATGCCGACAACGTGCCCGGCTGGGGCAGGGAACTGAGCGACGCGGCGCAGATGCATTTCAGCCGCACCGCGCTCGACGTGCGCACCCCGGCTGATGTGCCTGATGAGTGGGAGCGGCAGCAGATGGAGCAGATGAGCTTCATGCTCGATGCCGGCCTCGACCCCGAGACGATGGAGATCGCCGAGATTGTCACCGAGGGCGACGCACAAGTCTTCCGCTGGATGCGCCCGATCCTGATGACAGACAGCTGTCTTGCCTGTCACGGCGAAGCCATCTCACCGCGGGTGAAACTGTTGCTGGGACAGGAGTATCCGCTCGATGAAGCGACCGGCTATGCAGCGGGCCAGATGGGCGGCGCGTATTCTGTGCGCAAGGTGCTGAGCATCGGCGGCAAGCCTCCGCCGCCTTATCAGCCGCAACCCGCAGCTCCGCGCCTGCCTGCAGATCCGCGCCAGCCCGGCGATGCTCCGCTGGTGCAGCCGGCGCCTGCGCCGAACTGATCCTCACGCCACCTCGTAATTCCGCTCTAAACGCTGTTTCAATTCCGTTCGACAGAGCATGACACGGCCAGTGGGCATTTGGATGGAGGAGCAGCGCTTGCGACCAAAACGAGATGAGAGAGGACTGTTCCCAAATGCAAATTCAAACATTGTGTTTGGCGCCTTCTTCCTATTTGTTTTCGCGTTGCGGAGAGCGCTCGCCGTATTTGGCAGAGGTCGGAGCCAAGGCTTGGCCCATCGTTGTGGGATTTAGGTCTCGTGTTGCGAGACTTGGTTGTGGCAGGCGCCAGTGCATGCGCCGTGGCGGTTACGCATGCATCGAGCAGATGATATGCTCGGATGCGTCATCGCGAGGTTTTAGCTGAAGCTGATCAGACGCTACGGAATGAGGCCTGATGGTGAGCAGCTGCCTAAGACGGCGCTGGTGGCGTCATGCGGAATGGCCTAAGCTTTCACGCCCTTCTTGCCGCCACCATAAATGGGTGCCGTAGAAGCCGAGGCTTCATCCAGTGGCCAGCGGGCGCGGGCGGGCGTGTCGATCGGATCGATCAGGCCGAGACGCAGGCGCTCGGCCCCGGCCAGCGCGATCATCGCGCCATTGTCGGTGCACCAGCGCAGCGGCGGCGCGGCGAAACGATAGCCGGTGCGATGCGCTTCAGCCTCCAGCCGCGTGCGCAGCATGCTGTTGGCGGCGACGCCGCCTGCCACAACGAAGGTGGACGTGGCGGATCTCTCGGATGCCAGCTCCATCGCCCGCGCCGACTTCGCAGAAAGAATGTCGGCCACGGCAGTCTGAAAGCAGGCGCAGATATCAGCGCGGCGCTGCGCGGTGAGCGGTTGTTCCTCGGCGGCGCGGCGCACGGCGGTCTTGAGGCCCGAGAAACTCATGTCGAGACCCGCGCGATCCAGCAGCGGTCGCGGCAAGTCGACGGCGCGCGGATCACCAGAACCTGCTTCGCGCTCGACGGCAGGTCCGCCCTGTCCTGAGAGGCCGAGCAGTTTGGCGGTCTTGTCGAAGGCTTCGCCAACCGCGTCGTCGATGGTCGATCCCATGCGATGATATCGCCCGACGCCCTCGACCAGCACAAACTGGCAATGTCCACCCGACACCAGCAGCAGCAGATAGGGGAAAGCCACCTCCTCGCCGGGACTGAGGCCGAGACGGGGGCTGAGCGCGTGGCCTTCAAGATGGTTCACCGCGATCAACGGCAAGCCGCGCGCCAGCGCGATGGCTTTGGCCGTCGAAAGCCCCGCCATGACGCCGCCGATCAGGCCGGGACCAGCCGTCGCCGCTACCCCGGACAGGCCCGCCCAGCCGATGCCCGCATCGTCCATCGCCATGCGGACCAGCGAATCCAGCCGCTCGACATGGGCCCGCGCCGCAATTTCGGGCACCACCCCGCCATAGAGGGCGTGCTCCTCGGTCTGGCTGGCGACATGCTCGGAGAGGACCTCGGCGCGCCCCTTCTCGAGGCGCACGACAGCCGCCGCGGTTTCATCGCAGCTGGTTTCGATCCCCAGGACAGTGACAGCGCCTTGCATCATTGCGGCGGCGCTTGTACGCCGCGAGCAATGAATAAGCCAACCCCACGCCTGCCAAAGCAACGATGACGGATCAGCGAGTACTGAGGATGGGCACGCGCGGTTCGCCGCTCGCGCTGGCGCAGGCCAACCTGTTCGCAGCCCTGGTCGCCGAGGCTTCGGGCGGCGCCGTCGCGACCACGCTCCACACGTTCACCACCATGGGCGATAAGATCCTCGACAAACCGCTGCAGGACGCCGGTGGCAAGGGCCTTTTCACCAAGGAGCTCGACCGGGCGCAGGAGTTGAACGAGATCGACATCGCTGTCCACTCGCTCAAGGACGTGACCGTCACCCTGCCCGAACATCTCTATCTTGCGATCTTTCTGCAGCGCGAGGATCCGCGCGACTGCCTGATTGGACCGGTGGGAACGATTGCTGAACTTCCGCACGGCGCCGTGGTGGGCTCGTCCAGCCTCAGACGGCAGGCGCAGCTTCTGGCGGCGCGACCGGATCTGAAAGTGGTGATGTTCCGCGGCAATGTGCAGACGCGCCTGCGCAAGCTGGCCGAGGGCGAAGCGCAGGCGACGATACTTGCGGCCGCCGGCCTGCGCCGGCTCGGCATGATCGACAAGGCGGCGGGCATTCTCTCCATCGACGAGATGCTACCTGCAAGTGGACAGGGCATTATCGGCGTGACGCTTCGCAAGGATGCTCCGGACTGGATGAAGGAGCTTGCCGCGAAACTCGATATTGAGGACGCCCGCCTTGCCGCGCTGGCGGAGCGCGCATTCCTGCGTAAGCTCGATGGCTCTTGCCGCACGCCGATCGCGGCGCACTTCCGTCTCACCGAGGAGGGCGCTGCGATGGCCGGTGAAGTGCTGGCCGACGACGGCGGCAAACGCTGGCGCGCCGAAGGCATCATCGAAGGTAGGCCGACGGCGTTCGACGCGGAATTGCTTGGCAACGCGCTGGCGGATGATGTCGCGGCAGAACGGGCGTTCGATCTCGGCGAGTCTGCATCGCCCTGGCCCGAGTACGACCAGTGACCCAAACCGCTTCTCGTGTGCTCGTTACGCGAAGCGAGCCCGGCGCATCCGAAACTGCGATCCGCTTGCGTCAGGCTGGTTTTGAGCCGGTCGTCGAGTCGCTTTTCGCTATTGCGCCCCTCGATGTCGAAATCCCGAACTATGACGCCCTCGCCTTCACCAGCGCCAACGGTGTCCGCCGCTTCGCGATGCTGTCGCCGCGCCGTGACGTGCCGGTGTTCTGTGTCGGTGAGCGCACCGCACAGGAGGCGCGTTCACTGGGGTATCGGACCGTCTCGTCTGCGGGCGCCGAAGTCGGCGCATTGGCCAACCTGATCCAGCGTAATCTCACGACAAAAACGCGCCTGTTGCACGCCGGTAACGAAGATACGCGCGGCAACCTTGCAGGCCGCATGACCGAGGCGGGGTTTCAGGCCAGCTTCCTGCCGATCTTCAGGGCCGTTCCCGTTGAAGCGCCCGGTCCGCTGCTGGCGGCGCACCTCGCGGGCGACGTAAGGTTCGACGTCGTCATGATCCATTCGCCGCGCGCTGCCGGTATACTTGCTGGTTTCGCCGCCGGTACGACCAGCCATGGCCATCTCGCCGTGGCGGCAATCTCGACCGCCGCCGCCGAACCGTTGAGCGGTCTTGCAGACAGGATCGAGATTGCCGCCACACCGGACGGCCCCGCCTTGTTTTCCGCGCTCGCGCGCCTGCTTTTCGGTTGAGGAATGGTGGCGGTCGCGACTATCCTCTGATCGTTGGGCTTCCGATCGTGGGGCTGAACTTGCGACACAACGAGGGTGTTGGTCGATGACGGATTCCGCGCGCATCGAACCTGAACCAATCGATGCAGAATTCGAACCGGCTGAGAACGCGCCGGACGTCCAGGCAACGCGACAGGCGTCGCGTCGGCTGGGGCCGCCGCGCCTGCGCAGCCGCTCTGTCACTTGGCGGCACCTGATAACGGCGAGCGTGCTCTCGGCGGTTTTTGGCGCAACCGTCGCGATCATAGTCAGCAACAACAGCTCCAATGCGCCGACCGGAACGCTCGCGCGTGAGATCGACAGCCTGACGCAGACCGTGAGCGCGCTGGAAGCGCAGACCCGGCAGGCGGGGATCGACGTGGTTTCGTTGCGGTCTCGACTCGACTCCCATGGCGATCGCCTGAGCCGGTCGGACGACGCCGAAGCCGCCCTGCGCACCGAGTTGTCTACGCTGACCAGCCAGGTTGCGGCCATCAGCGGCGCGGGCGATGGCGCCCTGCCGGCCGGCTCTGCGCCAAGCAACACGCCGCTGGGCATTCTGCTGGCGCGCATCAACAAGCTAGAACGGATCGTCGCCGATGCGACCTCCTCACCTGAAACGACGCGCGAAGTTCAGCGTGCGGTCGCCGACCTGTCGCTTCAGGTGAGCGAGCTTTCGCTCGCCAACACGACGATAACCAGTGCGTTCGACCGGCGCGAAGCCGCGCTTGCAGCCCTTGAAACGGGAATGCAGCAGATGGCCGCGCAACTGGCTGGCCAACCGGCAACAGACAGGCCGGGGACGGGCAAGACCGGGTCGTCTCTGATGTCGGTCGCGGCAAGCGAAACACCGCTGCCCGTGATGGACGCCACCATGCGGGCGCAGACAATACGGGCGCTTTCTGTGTTGGAAGCGGAAGCACGGACGGACGACGCCTTTACAACAGCTCACCGTTCGCTCGTAGCGCTTCTACCCGGCGACGCTAGCCTGAGCGAGATCGCGCTGACGGCCGAATCCGGCGCGCCCTCGCTGACGACCCTGCGCGCCATGTTCGACTCCAGCGCAACGCGCGCGATGCGTCACGCCGGGGAAGACAGCGACGATGGCTGGAACTGGATGCGTCAGGCTTTCGAGGGCGTTGTGACCTTCGCGCCGAGCTCCCTCGCAATCCAGACGGCCGGAACCCTGCGCACCGCCCGCCGGCAGCTCGACATCGGCGATATCCGGGACGCCGTGACAGCCGTCTCCGGCCTGCCCGGCCGGGCCGGCTCGGATTTCGCGCGCTGGCAGGAAAAAGCCCGGAAACGCGCCGATCTCGACGACGCCCTCGAAACCCTAAACTCCCGCCTCCTCGGCGCCGCCGCCTCCGCCACCCCCGTTCCCACCCCTGGCTGACCGCCATACAGACCCATGACCGGCAAGGGGAAAATCTCCCTCGCCCAGCCACCACCCTCAGAACTTGCTTTTTTAACCCCGTCCGGGTTATAGGCCCGCCTCTGGCCCCAAAGCCGGACGCTGCCTTAGCTCAGCTGGTAGAGCACCGCATTCGTAATGCGGGGGTCAGGTGTTCAAGTCACCTAGGCAGCACCATTTTTTCAAGCACTTAGCTCAACATCGACCGGCAACGAAGTGCGCTGGTAAGCACCTGGTAAGCACCGCCTCACGCAATTGTTCACAAGATATCCGCGCGATGCCCCGCGTTGTCGGTCGTTGCCGCAATTGATTTGGGCTGTCCGGAGCACGCGCTTCAGCGCCTGACCTACGCGTTGAGCGCTTCTATGATTTGAGACGTCGAGCGCAGGCGGCGCTCATCAGCGAACGCTCGCAGATCTTCAGGGTCGTACCTGATCGCGCGGTCAGTCGCGCGAATGAAACGTGGCCCTCGACCAGAACAGCGCATCTTGTCGAGAGTCGACTTGGACAGACCTAAGCGTATCGCCGCTTCACGAACGTCAAGCAGCCTCCGCTCATCGGCTGCTTTCTGTCTGTCGGGATCGAGTAACTTCGGAGGTCGGCCGCGTCGTCTTTGCGCGCCCATTACAAAATCGCGCAGACGCTGGTCTACGGTCGTG
>JBBQJV010000022.1:0-47159 GCA_038326205.1 Caulobacterales bacterium
GGGGCGCGAAGCTCGCTGCGTCCGGCATCGCTTTCGTGCGGCTCGACGTCCGCGGCTCGGGCGAATCCGAAGGTGCGATCACCGACGAATATTCCGAAGCTGAACTCTCCGATTGCGAGGAAACCATCGCCTGGCTCAGCCGACAGGACTGGTGCAACGGCGCCGTCGGCATGCGCGGCATCTCGTGGGGCGGCATCAACACGCTGCAGGTCGCTGCCCGCCGTCCGCCTGCCCTGAAAGCCATCATGCCGATGGGATCATGCGACCGCCGCTACACCGACGACGCGCACTATATCGGCGGCGGTCTCGGCCACACCAATTTCCAGTGGGGCGTTCTGTTCAAGAAAGTGATGGCGGGCCCGCCCGATCCGCTGATCCATGGCGAAGGCTGGCGCGAACTCTGGCGCGAGCGCCTCGAGGCAACGCCGCCCATCCTCGCCACATGGCTGCGGCACCAGCGCGAAGACACCTACTGGAAACGCGGCTCTGTCTTCGAGATGCCAGGCGATATCAACGTCCCCGCCTACCTCGTTTCAGGCTGGAGCGACACTTACGCGACGCCGAGCCTGCGCCTGTTCTCAAGCCTCAAATCACCCGCCAAAATAGTGATCGGCCCATGGGGTCACACCTACCCCTACACCGCCGCGCAAGGTCTCGACTGGGCTCATGAGGAAGTGCGCTGGTGGCGTCACTGGCTGATGCGCGAAGACACGGGCATCATGGCCGAGCCGCGTGTGCGCGTTTTCCTGCCGGAAGCCACCGCCTCCGAGGGAGGTCCCATCCCGGGCCGTTGGATCGCGAGCGAACACTGGCCACCGCGCGGTCGATCGCTGGTCTTTTATCTCAACCCCGGCGAACTAGGCGCCACGCCCATGCCTGTCCCCGCCCTCATCCACCGTGACAAGGGCATCGTCGGGACCACGAAACCCGAATGGCTCGACCGCCTCCCCATCGAGCAATCTCACGACGACAATCTCGGTACCGTCTTCGACACCGCTCCGCTCACCGCCTTAGTCGAGATCGCCGGCGAAGCCGAACTGCGTCTCCGCATCGCCTCCGACAAACCCGTCGCGAAGATATTCGTGCGCCTCTGCGATGTGCGCGCTGATGGCAAGAGCTGGCCTGTCAGCTGGGCCGCCCTCAACCTGACTCGCTGCTACTCCATGAGTACGCCTGCACCGCTCGAACCCGGCCATGTCTACGACGTCACGTTAAAACTCCGTTCCGCCGCCTACGCCTTCAGGGTCGGCTCCCGCATTCGCCTCGCGCTGTCGGAAGGCTTCTGGCCAATGCTGTGGCCCTCGCCCGATACGCCGTCGCTGACATTGCCCATGGGCGTCTCGACCCTGACCCTGCCTGTCCGCTCCCCAAGCAGGTCGGACGGCGAATTCCCCATCCCGCAAACAAGCGGCGCCGATCCGGCGCCCATCTATGCATCCGCGACGCCAGACGCATCAGGCCGCCTCGTGATCTCCCACACCCAACCTGCTGAGGCCGACACCATCGCCGGCCCAAACATCGAACTCTCTTCCTCCAGCGAGGAGACAAGCGAGATCACTGCCGGCGCCCCCTTGTCCGCCCGCTGGCGCCAGACAACGCGCTCATCCTGGCGACGGGGCGACTGGGCCTGTACCGTCGAAACCAGCTACGACCTCACGTCCGACGCGAAATCCTTCCACATCACCGAGACGCTGATCGCCCGCGAGAACGGCGGCGAGATTTTCCGGCGCACCAGCGACCAATCCATCCCGCGCGACTTTCTCTGATCAGCTTCGCTTCTGCACTTCCATCTGCACGATCTGTGCGCGCTCCATGGCTGCTGCTTCCTCGCCGAAATCTTGCGGCGTCCACACCGGCCGGATCTCGACGAACTCGCCTGCGGGACACGGCGCCTGCCGCGCCCAGCCAACCGCTTCCTCAAGCGACGCCGCTTCGATGATCCAGTAGCCGCCGAGCACTTCCTTGGTCTCGGTGAACGGGCCATCGACAACATCGATGGACCCCCGCGCACCGTATTTGACGCGGGCGGCGTAGCGGGTCGGCTTCAGCCCTTCTCCGCCGCGCATGATGCCCGCATCAACCATCCGCTGGTTGAACGCCATCATGTCCTCAAGCAGCTTCTGGCCTTCAGGCCCCTCGGGAACTGGCGACATCTCGGTTTCAGCGGCCGGGCCGGGATACATCAGCATTACAAACCGCATGGGGTTTCTCCTTCTGTCGCCCGGAGGACGCAGCAAGCCAGACCCGTCCGACTTTTCAAAGAGAAACCATTTTCTGGCCGCGCCTATTTCCTAGAAGGCGTGATCCGGTAGATCGCATTGGTGATGTCAGACGCGACATAGACCGACCCGTCCTTCTTCGACACCGCAACGCCCGTCGTCGTGAATGCCGGCAGCGTTCCCTCCGCCGCAGGAAGGCCAGTCTTGAGCCCTTCTGCGATCACAGCCTTCGTCCCGTCCTTCGGATCGAACGCGATCACACGACCCGCGCCAGCCTCAGCCAGATAGACCTTGCCATCGGCGCCAACATCGACGCCCTCCGGCCCGGCAAGGCCTTCAAGAACCGGCTTCATCGTCTTGGCCGCAAGATCAACCTCGACCAACGCCCCGCCGGTCTCCGTCACATAGACCTTGCCATCCGCCGCCTCGACCATCGACACCGGGAACTTCAGTCCGCTCATCAGCACGTCGCCCGGCGCCTCGCCTTCGCCCACCAGCCGGATATTCCCAGTCGCCGCCTCAAGCGCGATCATCCGGCCATTTGCCAGCTCGATCGCATCGCTCGGCGCCGCAAACCCATGATGGATAACGGACGCGCCCGTCGCGCGATCCACTACCTGCACCATGCCCGCCGCCCAGCTGGTGATCAGCACTTTCGTTTTGCCCGCGCCGATGCCCAGCTGGTTGTCGGTCTCGTCGCGATACATTCGCAGCGGATCAGTGATGGTCTTCGTGGCCGTATCAATGACGCGATACGCAAACGTATCCGCCACATGCAGCTTCTCGCCTTCGGGTCCGTCTGTGATCGCCAGGTCAGTCGGCGTCGCCAGCGGTCCGCGCACGACGGTCCGGACGGCGCCCGTCGTGGGGTTCACCTCGAAGATCGACGCCTCCGCCATGTTGGACACGTAAATCGTCCCGTCCGGCGCAATCGCGAGATTGTCGAGCGCTGGAGGCAGCGTCGCCACCATGCTCACCGCTTTCGTTTTCATGTCGATACGCTTCACCTGACCGTTCTTGGTGTCGATCGCATAGAGATTGCCGTCAGGTCCGAAATTCGCCGCCGCCGGAATCTCGAAACCATCGGCAACCACCGTGTCCTTGCCCGTCTTCGGATCGACCTTCACGATTGCATGCTTGAACCACAGCGGCCCGTAGATCATGCCGTCCGACCCGACCTCGAAACCGTTGAGCCCTCCCAGATCCTTGCGGATCAACTTCGGCGCCGTTCCGCCCTTCCAGTCCGCCTCATAGAGTGCATCACCCAGAAACACCTGCGTGAAGTAGAGCTTGCCCTCTTTGTTGAACGCCAGCGAGTTCGACCCCGGCAAGCCCGACGAGATCATGCGCGGCTCGCCGCCCTTCTCCTGCACGAACACTTTGCCGGTGAGGTATCCCGTCCACGCCATCACCCCGTCCGGCCCGAACGCAATGTCGTCCGCCATGCCATCCGGCGGCCCCAGGCGTGTCGTAACCTCGCCCGTCTTCGGGTTCACCGCATAGATCGCCTGACCCACCACGCTGCCCGCCAAGATCGTCCCGTCCGGCTCGATCGCAAGACCATGCAAGCCATGAAACGGCGATGACCCGATGAACTCCGACACCTCCCACACCACAGGCTTTACCGGTTCAGCGCCGCAGCCAACCAGCGCAAGCATCGACACAGCGCAAAGCATCCGGATCATCGTCATCTCCCCAACGTTTCTTTTCAGGGAGCTTATCGGCATGACCCAAAGACGCCAGCCAGCGCGGCACGGCCACAACGCTGCGTCATGCGCCCAAAAGCAAACGCCCCGACCTTTTGGGCCGGGGCGCTGCAATCACTCAGAGACGTTCAGACTACTGACCGCCGCCATTGCCCGGCTTCGGATCAGCTGAGGCAGAAGGCGCTGCCGCAGCCGGCTTGCGCATCATGCTCATCGCGGCGCCGAACTCGTCCATGTCGATGCCGCCGTCCTTGTTCTTGTCGACCATCGCGAACGCCATCGGGTTGCCGATCATGTCCTTGAACTGGCCACGCAGTTCCGACATCTGGACTTTGTCATCCAGGTTGTCGTCCAGCATGCCGATCAGGCGGGTCTTGTTCATTTCTTCATCATACTTGGTCGGGTGAGCGACCGTCTCGTCGGCCCAGCGATAGCGCAGCGAGGTGTAGAACATTTCCTCGAACGACTGGTCGCCCCACACGATCTCTTTCGACGGATCCGGGTTCGCCGGGTTCCGCTTCGAATTGTCGTAGACGTAGGTCGCGATCACTTTCGAGCCGGCCTTGATGTTGATCGGCTTGGCGAACTCGTACATGCGCTGCCAGTTGAAGTCGTAGAACGGCACGTTGAGGATCGTCTCACGCTTGCCATCCGGCGACAGCACTTCAAGCTTCGAGTACGTGCCACGATAGTGCGCGTGAACGACCGCGGTGTGCAGGATCGCATCGTGCGGGAAGTTGAAGTACGCGATTTCCTTGTGCGCCGGGTCGTTGGCCGGAATCTTGATGAACTGATCGACCAGCGGTGTTTCGCGCATGATCAGCTCAGGCTTCTCGCCATCTTTGTAGAAGTAGAGACCGATCTTCTCGGCCGAGACGGCTTCCTTGCCGAACGGCGTGTAGTGCATCTGGTAGCCGAACTGGCCGCCAGCGGGGACCCACGAGCCGATACCTTTGGGTGCAACGGTCGATTCCATGCCGACGGTGTAGCCGCCGACGCCGCCACCCCAGGCTTGCATGCCTTTGGTCTTGGAGCCTTCCGGGATCACG
The DNA here is from genome assembly GCA_038326205.1 of Caulobacterales bacterium. Taxonomy (GTDB): domain Bacteria; phylum Pseudomonadota; class Alphaproteobacteria; order Caulobacterales; family Hyphomonadaceae; genus UBA7672. The sequence continues at coordinate 4,975 of JBBQJV010000022.1, forward strand.
CCCGAGAGGATGTGGTGCACGCCCTGGCGTTGCGAGACTTGCGCCGTCGCAGCTTTGAGCCATTTGCCTTCGGTCAGCGGGTTAGGGACCGTCGGATACTGGTAGTCAACATAACCCGTCGCCGGGATCGTGAACTTCGGAATGTCGACGATCAGGTCCGGTTTGCCGAGCGGCCATTCCTGCGCGACATGCTTCACGGCCGACAGACGGTCGGGTCCATCGCCGCGCGGCGAGCCAGCTTCGATCCAGTTTACCAGCGTCTTGATCTGATCGCCCGAAAGCGACTTGTCGTCAGCGAACTTGCCGAGATGCGGATCGACATCCCACGGCGGCATGCGATCGGTGCGCACCGCTTCGCGGATCATGCCCGAGAACTGCTTCACCTTCTCATAGCCATCGAAACCGAACGGCGCGATGCCGCCTTCCTGGTGGCAGGCGACGCACTTCTGTTCGATCATCGGAGCGATCGTCTCGGCGTACGAGATCTTGGCGTAACCCGCTTTAGCAGCAGCCGTGCGGCCCGGGAAGCTGATCGACTGGCCGTCAACAGCCGCCGAAGCGACGCTGACCGGCCTGCCTTCAATAATGGCCGAGATCGGATCGGCAGCGAGCGGGCCGCTGTAAGCGACCTTCCACGATTTGGGATCGATCACGAAAGCCTGGCCGACGCGCGAAGCGCCGAGCTGGCCGCCGACGAGCTGCAAGTCGTCCTGCAGGATCGGAGCAGTGATGTGGTTCTTCTCGGCGTCGGCGATCATGGCGTCGCGCGTGTCCATGGTGGAGTTCACCAGCATGAACTCGACGCCCTTCGGCGCGAACTGGGTCTGCAGCGTGGCCAGCTCAGCGGCGGCCTTGGCGCTGTCGGCGGAACCAGCAGCGTGCATCACCAGCACGATGGCCGATGCGTCCTTGTAGCGATAAAGCTCGCGGGCGTGGCCGTCGGCCGTCACGAGGCGGAAGTTGTCGACGCGCGAGGCGACCTGCGCCATCGGCTCGGCCACCGAAACCGCAGTACCGGAGGTCGTTCCAGCCATTTCACCCGGCTGGGCGCAGCTGGCCAGGCCAAGAGCGAGCACAAGGCCCACGGCAGTCATGGTGAGAGGGCGATTCATGCGGGGAGGTCCTCCAAGTGTTCTATTTATGCGCTTAACCCATCATACGACAGCCAGACAGCGTCAAGCGTCAGGCAGCCGTTCTCACCGAGATTTGTTAATTGCTGGTACACACGTGGGCCAAAAGTGACCGGATAGCCGCCGACCAGGGCGCCAACGGCCCCCTCACTGCACAGCCACACGCGCTATCAAGCCGCAAACTTTTCGCGTGCCCTTTTGCACGCGTTCCCGACACCGGACGGGATCCAGTTTTCGCAGACAGTGCGAACCCGCAACCGGCAGAGCCACAAGCGCGTTGACGCACGCTGGCTGGCCGCCCTGCGCCGGGAACGCGGGTCTCCGACACGTTTCCATCCTCTCCCTAAACCCCGCTTATCCGCCGAATGTGTACACCGGATCCAAAGACGGACTCCCACAATTCCAACGACTTGCAACCATGGATCGATGAATCAGCGCTATCTCGATCCTCCACTTTTACCCCCGTGAGATACTGCACTCATCTCTCGATCGCGATCTCGCAATACAGCCCGAACCCTGGTCGGCGCTCGCCGAAAGAGCGTCGGCCTAGATCGGGCAGAAGAAATGGCAGGAGGCGCTCAGCGTCGCCGACAAGGGCCTCCCCAGCGACGGCCCGATAATCAGCATGCATCGCGACGCGCTGTTGCGAAAACGCGGTTACGCCCTCATCGAGCTGGATCGTCTAGATGAAGCGCACAGCCTATCAGGAGGCGCTTGAAGCCAGCGACGAAGACGACATCTCGAAGCACGAGCTGGAATACCTCAATCAGCTCATCGCCAAACGGGCGCCAAAGGAAGGGATAAAGCGGCTCGGCAATGTGCGCTTATGCTACCTGCTCCATAACCTCAGCCGGATCATGCTCCGCCACCCAGTGGCCCGCTGCGACTTCGATCAGCTGCGGACGATAGAACGGCGCATCCTCGGTCAGCTTCGACTTCATGAAGCGCAGGCTGGCCTTGGGATCGAGCGGCGATGGCAGGTCGCCCACCAGCTTGACGCGCGCCTTGCTCCGCTCGCGCGCCGGATCGGGCGACGGCACCGCAGACAGCAGCGCCCGCGTGTAGGGATGCTGCGGCCGCTCGAACAGCACGTCGCGCGGCGCCATCTCCACCACGCGGCCGAGATAGAGCACCATCACACGATGGCAGATCTCGCGGATCACCGAGAGGTCGTGGCTGATGAACATCATCGCCAGCCCGAACTCCTTCTGTAGGTCGATCAACAGATCGAGAATCTGCGCCTGCACCGAAACGTCCAGCGCCGACACCGCCTCGTCGCACACCACCAGCTTGGGCCGCAGGATCATCGCCCGCGCAATGCCGACCCGCTGGTTCTGCCCGCCCGACAGCTCGTGCGGATACCGGTTCACCAGCGAGGGATCGAGCCCCATGCGCTCCATCATCACGCGCGCCGCCGCCTCACGCCCCTTCGCGTCCACATCAGGACGGAACACGGTCAGCGGCTCGGCAATCGACTGACCGATGGTGGTACGAGGATCGAGGCTCGCCAGTGGATCCTGGAACACCACCTGCAATTCCTGGCGCAGCGGCTGGACCTCCTTGCGCGAGGCCTTCGCGATATCGCGCCCAAGCCACGCCACCGATCCCGCACTCGGATCAAGCAGGCGCAACACGCCGCGCGCGAGGGTCGACTTCCCACAACCGCTCTCGCCGACGACGCCCATCGTCTCACCCGGCCGCAACGAAAAACTGACGCCATCGACAGCGCGCAGTGGAATGCGCTTGCCGAAGAAGCCGCCCGGAACCTGCACCGGGAACGTCACATGCAGATCCTTCACCTCCAGCAGAGGCGTCGTTTCGGCTGGCGGCGGCGGACCGATCATCGGCCGGTCACCACGATCTTTGCGATCTAGCCGCGGCATCGCTTCCAGCAGCATGCGCGTATAGGGATGCTTCGGCGCCGTGAAGAGTTCGCTGGCATTGCCGCGCTCCACCGCCTCGCCATGGCGCATCACCACCACACGGTCCGCCATGCGCGCAATCACACCCATGTCGTGCGTGATCAGCACCAGCCCCGCGCCTGTCTCGCGCTTCAGCTCGTCCATCAGGTCGAGCACCTGCGCCTGTACCGTGACGTCGAGCGCTGTCGTCGGCTCGTCTGCCAGCAGCACTTCCGGCTCGCACAGCATGGCCGAGGCAATCATCACGCGCTGGCGCATGCCGCCCGACAGTTCGTGCGGAAACTGGTCCAGCCGGCGCCGCGCTTCGGGAATGCGCACGCGCTCCAGCCATTCTATGATACGCTCGTCCGCATCGCGTCCCTTGAGATTCTTGTGACGCGCCAATACCTCAGCCATCTGCGCGCCGACCGTCATGTGCGGCGTCAGGGATGTGAGCGGGTCCTGGAAGATCATGCCAATCTTGGCGCCGCGAATGTCGTTCAGCTGCCTGCGCGACATGCTGGCCAGTTCCTGGCCGTCGAACTTGATCGACCCTTCGACGGCGCCGTTTCCGGCCGTCAGCCCCATCGCCGCCAGCACCGTCTGGCTCTTGCCAGAACCGCTCTCGCCGACCAGCCCGAGACACTCGCCCCGCGCCACATCGAACGACAGCTTCTTTACAGCCTCGACGCGGCCGTCGGGGGTCTCGAAAGACACCGACAGATCGCTGACATTCAGGATGGGCTGGCGTATGGTCGGATCAGACAATGCGGTACTCACTCTAGCCTGCGCGCTTCGATGCCCGCAGCCGCGAGCACTGACAAGGTCGCAGCAGCGAGAAGTTCAGCTGCATCTGCCCCGCCCTTGAGAGGTTTGCGTCGTTGCCGGGCAAATATCCGCCACTGCGTGGGAAATCCTTGCGTCGGACCGTGGCTCGCGCACCCGATCATCACCTCCTGCTGGGACTCGGACATGTATTCGACGAACCAGCCCCATTCCTCAGCATGGGGATACCCCGTCACCACATCGGCCTCGGCCAACGCCTGCGCCAGCCACGCGGCCAGCTCAAAGCCATACAGGTCCTCGTTGACCTGGCAGGGCTCCGGCAAGAAGGGCCGGAATTTGTCGGTGGTGAATTCCAGGGTCCAGATTAGCATCGCGGCAATTGACCCGCTCGCAGCGACCAAGGGAACCCCTTCATGCCGCGCCAAGGCATGACATGCAGCCGCAGGCGCAGCTAAGCTCGGCCCATGTCCGATACGCCCCTGCGCCCGATCTCTTCCGAAACCATCGCCTGGGCGCCGTTCGACCGGGGCAAGTTCGGTTGCCGTACCAGACACCTCACCGACGCCGCGATGGGCAAGGAGCGCAAATGGCATGTCGGCGTCGCAATCGAGATCCTGCCCGCCGGCAAACAGTCCTGCCCCTTCCACTTCCACATGCTGGAGGAGGAACATGTCCTCATGCTCGATGGTGAATGCACCCTGCGCCTTGGCGAGGATCGGATCCTCTTCAAAGCCGGCGACTACGTCGTCTTCCCCGCTGGCGCCAAGACAGGGCACTGCCTCGTCAACGAGACCGACAAGGACTGCCGCTACATCGTCATCGGCGAGAACAACGCAAACGAAAGCTGCGTCTATCCCGACAGCAACAAAATCTCGAACCGCTGGCTCGGTGAACGCTATGACCGCACCGCCCAGCGGGACTATTGGGATGGTGAGGACTAGCGTCCTCGGGCCGACTTCAGCGCATTTTGCGCGCGCTACATCGCCTCGATGACGACAATAAAGACCATCACGGAGATCAGGGTCAACAGCATCATGTTGACCAGCATGCGGATCATGCCGCGCTCGCTCTCGTCCTTCAATTTCAAGGCGTCGCAAACAGCGTTCGCAGGCGTCATCAGCAGGCGAAGCATTTTCGACTCCCTTGTTGGTGCCCCGGACGGGGCTGGCGCATTTTGCCGCCATCAAAAGTCTTGCACCTCAGCGCGCTATAAGCAATATCTCAGATACATCTTTATGAGCGACATATGCGCCTGAACGTCCAATCTGACTACGCACTAAGACTGCTGATGCATCTGGCGGCCAGCGATGGCGAACTGATAACGATTAGTCAGGTCGCCGAACGGTTCCGCATCTCGCAGAACCACCTGATGAAGGTAGCCTACCTGCTTGGCCGCGAGGGCTTCATCGAGACCGTGCGTGGACGGTCTGGCGGTCTTCGGCTGGCGCGGAAGGCCAGCGCGATACGCATCGGCGACGTCGTTCGACACATGGAGGGAGACCTTGCACTTGTGGAGTGTTTTCAGGCTGCGGGGACGTGCCTCATCGTTCGCGCCTGCAGGTTGAAGGGCGTTCTCCACGAAGCGCTGGAAGCGTTTCTTACCGTTCTCGACAGCTACACGATCGGCGACCTGACAGCGAACAACCGAGGGCTTCGGACCCTTCTCGGCGTTGAGGCGACAGGATGACCGACGCCGTTGCCAGCGCCCGTGAGCGGCGCGCCAAAATACAGGCGCGCGCTGCCGCGATAGGCATCAACGAGCGCTATATCTCGCGTCTGGTCGAACAATTCTATCAGCGCATTCGCAGCGATGCCCAGCTTGGTCCGATCTTCAACGACGCGATCGGCGACAACTGGCATTTACACCTGCCGCGCATGAAGCAGTTCTGGGCGTCGGTCGCACTCAACTCAGGAACATATTCAGGAAAGCCGGTTCCAGTGCACCAGAAGCTGACGGTGGTGGAGCCCCATCATTTCCAGACATGGCTCGCGCTGTTCCGGCAGACGCTGGCAGATACGGCCCCGTCGCCAGAAGCCGTCGACTACTTCATGGAACGCGCCGAACGTATCGCAGAGAGCCTTCAACTCGCCATGTTCGGTTTCCCCGGTCTGCCAAGGAAGCGCCCATGACTACCGCATCGCCGCAGCCCTATCGTTCGACGCCAGTGTTCGATGAGACCAGCCTGCCAGCAGGCCTGCGCCGTGAACACCGGACAAAGCCGGGCGTATGGGGCGTGATCCGCGTGCTTGAGGGGCAGTTGAAACTGATACTGCTTGACCCGCCCGACGAAAAACTCCTCAGCCCCGAAACGCCTGGGCTCCTGTTGCCCGACCAGCCTCACTTTGTCGAACCGGTCGGACGCATGCGCATGCAGGTAGACTTCTACGACGCGCCACCAGGCATTTGATGTGACGCGCCCTACCCTGCGCCCTTGCCCAGCAGCGCATCGATCTCGCCGGCAAACGTCATCGACGTTGTGAAGTCGAACGTGCCCTGCTCGAGGATCTCCTTCGCCGCTCCGATCATCGCGCTGGTCGCCGCGGCATGCATCATGCCGCCCGTCGAGATGCGCTTGACGCCGAGTTCACCCACTTGCGCGACGGTCAGCGTCTCCTTGCGCGGCCCCTTCACGACGTTGAAAGGCCGATCGATTGAGCGGCACATCTCGCGCACTTCCTCCGACGTGTTCAGCCCCGGTGCGAACAGCACATCGGCGCCCGCTTCCTGATAGGCCTGCATGCGCTCGATCGTTTCGGCGAGCTCAGCGCGGCCATGGAGATAATTCTCCGTCCGAGCGCATAGCATGAACTTGAACGGCAGCTTCCGCGCAGCCTCCGCCGCAGCCCTGATCCGCTCAGCTGCAACCTCGATCGGATAAATCGGATTGCTGCGATCGCCCGTGAAATCCTCGATCGATCCGCCGACCAGCCCCGCCGCTGCGCCCTGCCGGATCGTCTCGGCGCAATCCTCCGGCTTCGGCCCAAAGCCATCCTCGAGGTCCGCCGCCAGCGGCACATCCACCATCGGCGCCATCGCCCGGATGTGCGCCATCACGTTCTCGCGCCCCGCATTGTAGTCCGGAAACCCTATCGACCGCGCATAGCCCGCGCTCGTCGTGGTCAGCGCCTTGAACCCCAGTCCCGCCATCAGGCGCGCCGAACCCGGATCCCACGGATTGGGAATCACGAACGCGCCCGGCGCAGTGTGCAGCGCCTCAAACTCGGCGGCCTTCTGGCCTTGCGTCTTCATCGCAGATCCTCCTCGATCACCGTGGCGCGCCTCTTCTATCCAGCTCTGTCCCCGGCAACTACGGCGATTTTCTCATGGGCAGGCATAGCGAGCTTTACGCATACGCCACGCTGGCGCATCAAACACCCTCGTTCGGGAGATAATCATGCGTGCATTCATTCTTGCCCTGGCTGTCACAAGCGGGGCTCCCGAGGCGTTCGCACAAAACGTCTACGTCACCGCCGACCGCATGCTCGATGTTGCCACTGGCCGCATGATCGCAAACCCGGCCATCATTATCCAGGATGGCGTGATCACCAGCTTCGGCCCCCGCGACACGCTGCAGGTCCCTTCCGCCGCCGAGATCGTCGACCTGCCGGGCGTCACGCTCCTGCCCGGCCTGATCGACATGCACGTCCACATCGACTCGGATCCGACGCTCGGCGGCTTCACCGGCATCGGCCTGCCCGACGCTTATTCCTCGATCATCGCTGTCCCGAACGCCAAAGCGACGCTCGAAGCTGGCTTCACCACCATCCGCAATGTCGGCTCCGCCAACTGGGACGATGTCGCCCTCAAGGCCGCGATCGAGGCCGGCAAGGTGGAAGGCCCGCGCATCGTACCCGCCGGCTATTCCTTCGGCGCCACGGGCGGACACTGCGACACGACCGGGTTCGCCGCATCCTTCAATCTCGCCAGCCCTTACAACGCCGACAGCCCGGACGAAGCCCGCAAGCGCGTGCGCGAGATTCGCAAATACGGCGCCGAGGTCATCAAGATCTGCGCCACCGGCGGCGTCTTCTCGCACAACACCGAACCGGGCCAGCAACAGCTCACATTCGCCGAGATGAAGGCCATCGCCGATGAAGCCCACATGTGGGGCCTGAAAGTCGCGGCTCATGCCCACGGCGCCTCGGGCATCCGCGACGCCGCCCTCGCCGGCATAGACACGATCGAGCACGCCAGCCTTGTCGACGACGCGGGCATTGCCGCCGCGAAAAAGATGGGCACGTATTTCTCGATGGACATTTACAACACGGACTATACGCAGACCGAAGGTGCCAGGAACGGCGTGCAGGAAGACAATCTCCGCAAGGACCGCGAGATCGCCGAAATCCAGCGCCTGAATTTCGGCAAGGCGCTCAAGGCCGGTGTGAAGATGATCTACGGGACGGATGCGGGCGTTTATCCGCACGGCGACAATGCAAAGCAGTTCGCCGTCATGGTTCGCTATGGCGCAACGCCACTGCAGGCGATCCAGATCGCCACGATCAATTCCGCCGAGGCTCTCGGCTGGAAGGACAAGGTCGGCGCAATCAAGACCGGCGCCTTCGGCGACCTCGTTGGCTTCATGGGCGACCCTACGAAAGACGTCACACTGCTTGAACACCCCACATTCGTGATGAAGGGCGGCGTGACGTACAAGGGAGGGGAGTAGGGCCGAAGCGCGCGGGTGGCTAGCGCCGCTTTACGGCAACTGCGTCATGACATTGAAGTCAACGCTGGGCTGCGATGGCGCGTTGGTGCCCGCAATAGTCGTGCCTTGCCCGTTGATCCAGTAATAGCTCGATCCTGAATCGACTTTGTAGCTCTGTCCCGTTGCCTGATCGATCACATCTGTCTGATCCATCGTGTTGTTCTGCCAGCGACGGCTGAGATCATCCGACATCGCACCGGATGTCGGGCTTGTGCTCGACGACACCGAATAACGTGCCGAGATCCGCGCCGACATGTCTGCTGCTGCCTGCTGGGAGATCGTGTTGATCTGCGCCAGCATTTCCTGGTTCCCGCGCGTCCATTTCGGATCGACCTTCCGCGACTGCAGCGCATGGATCAGGACCTGCCCAGCTTGTTCGGCCCGCGTCTTCGGAGCAATGAAGCCAACAACCCCGGACACACTCCACACACCAAAACCTTCAGTGCCGTATTGTGGCGACATGCCGGAAATGTATGTCCCCATCTGCACCAGCCCCACCGTGTCGTCGCCGCAACTGAACTCCGCCGTCGCCACGTCCACATGCTGAAACTGGCCGGGCATCGTGCTAGCCTGCAGCGCCCGGTTCGCTTCAGCCGCCACCGTGTCGTCCGACCCGACCTTGCCAAGCTTCAGCCCTGCGCACGTGCGGCCAAAACGCTGCTGCACATAGCCCGGGATCAGCTCCAGCGCCGTGCGATAGCGCCTGAGGATGGCCTCGCCATTGCGCATGCCTTCGACCATGCCCAGCTGCGCCTCCATCTGCGTCGGTGTCTTGTAGAGCTCCAGCTTCGGATCACCCGAAAACGCATAGACCTTACCGTCCGGCGAGGTCATCTCGACAATATCGAGCAGCCGCAGCGTCGCCGGACGGATGATGCCGCCCGTCACACGCCAGCTCTTGGGAACCTCCGCCGTGTACGCCGCCTCGTTCGGCTCCTGCCATGGTGTGTAGGTGATGGGAGCTAGCGCTGCGACGCCCGCTGTACCTGAAATCCGTACACCCTTCATGAGACCGGAAAACACGGGGCGCAGCCCTGCATACTTCGCGCGCGGCGCGGACGTCAGATACCAGTACCCCACCATCCCGACTTTGGTCTTCGTATAGACGAAGCTAGCTTGCGCCGCCGTGTCGCCTGCCTCACCGAACATGCGCACGCCATTGTCGTTCAGCGCCGCCGCCTTACCCCACGTGATCTTGCTGCCTTCCTTGTTGGCGAAGTCGATTAGCACGGCTTCGGGCTTGGGCATTTTCGCGGTGCTAACCACGAACATCGGCCACACCACGACGCGGGCATTGTCCGGCCCCGTGAAGAGGATCGGCCCCTTGCCGTCTTCTATGCGCTTCGCGCTCCACCCGTCGCGCATCTGAAGCGACAGGTTCGGCTCCGGCTTGACCTCGACCCACCCGTCCCGCACTTGCGCGTCCTCGGCTTCGGCCACCTGGGTCTGGGCGTTGGCCGTTCCGGCTACCCCCTGCACCGGCGCGCTGCACCCAGCCGGCATCAGCCCCAGCACCGCGACCGCAGCTGCGGCCATCAACGTGACCCGGACGGATACCATGTGTCCCACTCCTGTCCGGCTTAGAGGAATAGCGCGCGATCCCTGGAAAACACAACGGCCCTCCCGAGCTGGGAAGAAGGGCGCTCAGACCTCAAACAGGGGCGGATCAGACCTCCAGCAACAACGCCGTCGCATCGTCGCTCGTCTTGAACCGCCCGATCGCGGCGTCGTCGGCCGACGACGTCTCCATGCCGCGCAGCTCGCGCATCAACTCGCCCAGGCCCCGCGCCTGCACAGCGTCGATCAGTTGTTCGTCGGTGTATTTCCCATAGGGTGAAACCAGCCGGTAGAACCCGTCCGACATCACCAGCACCTTGGTGCCCGCAGGCGCCGGCGCAGACTGATAGACAATGTGATCGACTGCTTCGGGCTGAACGCCAAATACCCAGTAGCCCTTCGCCGTATTGTGGATCGCCCGCACGTCCTGCAGCCATTTCAGCCGGTCTTCCGGCGTCATCGCCATCACGGTCTTCGCGCGGCCCTGCTCGTCGGCGGCCTTGGTCGTTCCGCCCAAAGCACTGACTCTACCATCGGGCGTCTTCACGATGGCGATCGTGTCGCCCAGCGTCGCGCCTTCCAGCACGCCCTTGCGGACACGCACCCACGTGGCCGCCGCCGTCGGATAGCTCGCCAGCGGCGCATCCTTCAGCGGGATCTTCACCTCGCGCTCCACCGCCGCCCGAATGCGCGGCATCAATCGCCCGAACCAGGCTTGCGGAATCTCGCGCGCGTCAGCCGGGCCTCTCACGATCTCGGCCGCGAAGATTTCCGCATAGCGCGCCGCATCGCTCTCGGCCGCCTTGAAGATGCGCACCGGGCCGACATCCGTCGCGCCATCGATCACGCACGCCCAGCCCGCAGCCTCATCAAACGCATAGCGATCGTCGCCGGTGCCGGTCTTCATACCGCCGCCGAGCTTCGAGCCGGGGAAGGAGATCGAATCGATGAGTTTCATGAAAGCGCTCCGCGTCGCGAGGCGCCTTCCTATGGGGTCATGACGGCAGAGGGAAGCGACCTATCGCCTACAGCGGGCGCGGCTTCAGTGCGGCGGAGAAGTCCGCGAGCGTCTGGATATAATCGCCGCTCTCCCGCAGGCGCTGCACGTACAGCTCTAGGATCTGCCGCGCAGCGACCCCGGCCTCGAGACCGCACTTCTCGGCCTCTTCGGAGAAGAGCTTCTTCGAGTCAGGATCGAGCCTGACGGTCAGCGGCTGGCGGTTGGCTGTTTTGGTCATGTCGGATTCCATCAGCAGCGATTGGCAGCCCCCGGTCTCCCATCGCGAGAATCAGCTTGCAGGCATTGCAATGACATTGCAATAGCAATGCATGGCTAAGCCACCTGCCAGCGCCGAGACCAAGCCGTTCACGGTTGTCCTTCCCGCGAAGGCTGCCGAACGTCTTGAAATTCTTGTCGAAACAGGGCTTTACGGGTCAAGCCGGGCTGAGGTCGCGAAGATGATCATCCTTCAGCACCTGCAGGAGCTCTGGAAGTCCGGCAAGCTGCCCGGTTAAGCCGGAACATACTGTCCATCCACCCGCCATACACAGACAAACCGTTGCAAACCGGCCTCTTTATGAGCGTCGGACGCTCCGCGTTAAGACATTGGCAATTATCCGTTAACTATTTGGATCCAACCGTACCTCTCAGACGCCACGAGATGCCGAAAGCAGCTCAAGGCAGCCACCGGCGAGGAGGACACGCCCATGACTGACATCATCAACGACCCCATCGAGTTCTGCCCCGCCGCCGCCTGCGCCGCCGCCATCGTCCGCCTCGAAGGCTTCATCGACCACGTCGCCCGTCTGCGTGAGGAAGCGCAGACAACCCGCGCGAGCGACCTGCTTCAACACCTTGAACAGATCTCCGACGAGCTTCTCCTCGCCGCCGACGAAGCCCGCGACCGGCTCGCGCAAGTCGAAGCTGTCTCGGCCGCCGGCGCGATGGCGCAATTGCTTGCGGCCGTCCGCGACACCCGCGTCCGCGACGACGCCGAACTCACCCGCGCGAAAGACCTCGAAGCGAGGGCCGTCCGCTTCCTCGCCGCCGCCAACCTCTATGATCCGCAGTTCTGCAAGACGCTGAGTGGCTCGAAGCTCGGCGGCCGCATGCACGCCCGCCCGCAGCGCGAAGCCGTTCAGCACATGTCATAGGCGGACTGCGCGGTATCTCTCGCGCCGCATGAAATACCACGCGTGTATGGCGCACGAATGCCCACCTGCGTGTCACCACGGCACAGGCGCCCGACATTCGACCGCAAACTGTCGCCCCGGATCGTTTGTTGAAATAGTCGGAAATGGCGCATGCGAGCGTGCGCGGGGGTAGGCGTTTGCAGGATCGGATTCTTTGGCGCGCATAGCCATCGGGACTGCGGTTTTGATCGCCTTGGTCGGCCTGACCTCGATCTGCGTACTCAGCGTCTTTCGCTCGGCGCCATCTGGCGGCTGACGCCCGCGCGCAGGGGTCTGAGCGGCTGCTCAACTGTCTCAAGCCTATTCGGAGGGGCGCAGCTGAAGATAGGTCGGATCGAAGTCGCCGACCTCCTGCAACGCCTCCCAGTTCAGAATGCCGTGGACCTTGGTGTTCGTCTTCACCAGTCCAAGCGTCCCCAACTCCTTCATCGTCCGATTGACGTGAACGTTTGACAGCCCGGTCGCGTCGCCTATCTCGGTCTGCGTCAGCGGAAGTTCAAAGCCCTCGGCATTCGCAAGTCCCACCAACCGCATGCGAACCAAACGCTCACAGACGAGATGCGCCACTCGCCCGATCGCTGCACGACGTCCGATATTGCAGATCCACTCACGATAGATCGCCGCGTTGATCATCTGATGTCTGCCCAGCGCATTTCCAACGCCTGGACGCTCCCGCATGATGGCGCGCACCGCGTCATGAGGAATGAAGGCTGTACGCACAGGCGTCACACTCAGCAGCGCATGGTCCCTCACCTTGAGATGCACGGGCATGTCGCCCGGATAGTGGAAGGACAGAATCTGCCGGCGGCCATTCGACAGCATCTTGTATCGGCAGGCAAAGCCATCGCGGGTCAGACACCTCTCGGTCGGCTTCCCACCCTCACGGATGATGTCGCGTTTCTCCGCCACCGCCTTGACGCGAAAGGGCAGCGGCGCAAGGTCGCTGCACGGTCATCCGCCGAAAGCTCACTCGTTGATTCAAGCTGTCGAATAAGGCGCACGTATCAGGCGTGGGCGCAGGCATCGAGGCTCCCGTATAGTGACAGGAGCTGGCGTCCACCTTAGTCGAGGCGCTCCGCATCATCCTTGATGAAGAAAAAATGGGGTGCGCAATTGCATCCGACAGAACAAACGATTGGTCATATGTTAAGTTCCTCTTGCCCGGCGTTCTGCGAACAACGCGACGTTCGCACCAGACCCCGACTTGATCGGGATCAAATGGCTACGGGCCCGATAGACTAGCCTCACGCCTGACCGACAACAGGGGAGGCAGACATGCAACGTATAGTCACCACGGCCTGCGCGGCGCTGTTCATGGCTACCGCGTGCGCTCCAAATGCAGCCGAGAGTCCCGCTGCTCCACCCGCCCCGGTCGCATCCGCACCGGAAATCAAGCTGCCGGTCAGCATCAACGCTGCCATGGTCGCGCTTGTCGATCACGCATCCGAACCTCTGTGGGTCGATGCTTATGTGCCGCCAACGACGGAGGATCGCTGGAAAGAGGCTGAATACAACGCCTATCAGATCGCCGTGGCCGGCAAGTTGGTCCAGCTTGAAGGGACCGGTCCCAAGGATGCCACGTGGATCAAGGATCCGACGTGGATAGCGAACGCAGAAGAGATGAGCGCCGCTGGCATGGACGCCCTCGCCGCCGCACAAGGCAAGGACGTCGGCGCACTCGACAAGGCCGGCGACCGGCTCGTGACCGTGTGCGAAAGTTGCCACAAGGCCTTCAAGCCCGACCTGCCGACAATGGGTCTCTACAAATCACCGAACTATCCACCCAGAACCGAATAGGGAGCGCCGCAGCGCAGCCCGGCGCAATGCAAGATCAGGATGCCGCCTGAACCGCGATGTGCGAATAGCGTTGCTTCACATCGCGCGCCCACTGCTGCAGTCGCCATGTGATTGTCTCCGCCCCGCCGAGCGGCATCAACGCGCCGAGCGCGTCGAACAGTTTCACCGTGTAGGTGTCGGACGTCGTGTCGATGTGGATCACAGCGACATCTGCCAGCATCAGGCTGCCCGACGCCGAAGCATGAATCTCTTTCCACCACATCAGCTCGCCTGTCCGCGCGTTGATGCGACTGCCGCGTCGTGGATTGCGGAGAAGCCCCAACAATCCGCCAAGAGCGAACCAAACACCCATTCCAAACGCGAGCGGCGCGAGCCACGGCGCGCACTCGCTGCTCCCATGGCAGTTGGTCGCCGGATCGACCGCAAGGCTTGCAATCACGAAACCCAGACCAAAGACGAGCATGAGATAGGACCGGGAACCCTTCCGGCCCAAGATCTGATGGATCATGACCCAGTCCGGACCCGTCGGATCGTTCGCAAAATCGACGCGCTTCATGGCGCAAGACTGCAGGCGAGCGGATAAGAGAACTTAGCGACGGTCAGTGCAATTTAGTGCCCTCAGCCCGCCAGCCGCGCCATCTCGGCGTCGCTCAGCTCGTAATTGCCGTAGACGTTCTGCACGTCGTCGCAATCCTCGAGTTCCTCGAGCATCTTCATCAGCTTGTCGGCGTTCTCGCCTTCGACCTGCACCGTGTTGAGCGGCTTCCAGATCAGCGACGTCGACGTCGCTGCAACCTTGATCTTGCCTTCCAGCGCCGAGGCGACTTCGGCGAGGGCGGCGCGTTCCGTGTAGATGTAGTGCCCATCGGCGTCCGTCTTCACGTCGGCGGCGCCTGCATCAAGCGCCGCTTCCATGATCGCGTCCTCGGAGCCCGCCTCAAGCGGATAGACGATCTCGCCGACATTCTCGAAGCCCGACGAGACAGCGCCGGTCTGGCCAAGATTGCCGCCATGGTGCGTGAAGCTGGTGCGTACGTCCGTCGCGGCGCGGTTCTTGTTGTCGGTCGAACACTCGACGATCAGCCCAACACCGCCCGGCGCAAAGCCTTCATAGCGGATCGCTTCATAGTTGGCGCCATCGGAGCCCGCGCCCTTGTCGATGGCGCGCTGGATATTGTCCTTCGGCATCGAGACAGACTTGGCGTTGTTCACCGCGAGGCGCAGGCGCGGATTGAAGTTCACGTCCGCCATGCCGGCCTTGGCCGCGACGGTGATCTCTTTTGCCAGTTTCGAGAACAGCTTGGCCCTGGCCTTGTCGGCCTTGCCCTTGCGGTGCTGAATATTGGCCCATTTGCTGTGACCGGCCATTATGGGCCTTTCTTCTGGGATCGGTGGGGTAGAAGTCCGGATAGCCTACAGCCCCCATTGCGGGCAAGTGGTGTGGGCGGGCAAGTCAGGGCGATCGCTTCGGGTTAACGGCTTTGGCGTGGTTGGGCGGAATGTGATTCATAGCAGGCTTCGCCGATTCGCGAGGTCAGGCATGTCCGAGCTGAGACACTCTCACACGTTGATGGATCATTTTTCGGCATTGGAGGACCCGCGAGAACGCTGGCGGGTGCTTTATCCCTTGCGGGAATTGTTGCTGCTTGTGCTCAGCGCGACGCTGGCGGGGATGGAGGATTTCGTCGAGATCAAGCTTTGGGGCGAGCAGCGGCTCGACTTTCTGCGCCGATTTTATCCTTATGAGCGTGGCGTTCCCTCACACGACACGCTGAACGATCTGGTCAAAGCCCTGGACCCCGAGGTGTTCAAGGCCTGCTTCAGCGCTTGGGTCGCGGGGCTACGCGAAAACGAGCCCGACCTGATCGCCATCGACGGCAAGACCACGCGCCGCAGCCACGATCGATCCAGGGGTCGCGCGCCGCTGCACATGGTGTCCGCCTGGGCCAGCCGTCAGCGCATCGTGCTTGGCCAGGAGGCTGTCGAAGACAAGTCCAATGAGATCATCGCCATTCCGCTGCTGTTGGAGCGGCTGGAGCTGACCGGGGCGCTGGTCACCATCGACGCGATGGGAACTCAGACCAGGATCGCGGAAACCATCGTGCGCCGCGGCGGCGATTATCTGCTCGCGCTCAAGGAAAACTGGCCGGCTCTCTACGCCGATGTCGAAACATTCTTCGCCGATCCTGCAGCAAAGACCTCTGAGTGCTTCACGACCACCGACGCCGATCATGGACGCATCGAGCAACGCCACCACGTCGTTCACCATCAGGTCGATTGGCTATTCTCTGATCGCCGCTATGCCGACGAGCCTCGCTTCCCGCATCTGGCCATGATCGGCATGGTCCAGTCCAACACCCAGCGAAACGGCAAGATCGAGCAACAGCGGCGTTACTATCTCTGTTCAAAGTCGCTCAGCGCCGAGCTCTTCGCGCGAGCCGTGCGCGCTCATTGGGGCGTCGAGAACCGGCTGCATTGGGTGCTCGATGTCATCTTCCACGATGATCTCGCCAGGCTGCGCTCCGGCTTCGGGCCCGAAAACATGGCCGTCGTCAAACATATGGCCATGAACCTGCTGCGAAACCCGAAGGACCGTCACAGCCTCAAATCCCGGCGAAAACTCGCCTGTCTAAACTCCGAATACCTCGAAGGACTGCTTCGTTACCCAACGCCGTTAACCTGAGGCGATTCCCCTGGCGGGCAAGTGGCCGGCCGGGCAAGATGTCTCTGCCAGAGGTCTTGGATGGTGACAGCTTGTTCAGTAGCCTTCGCCCCGGCCCGGACTAGCTTTCCGATCAGGACACAAGGGAGACATCCATGAAATTTGCTCTGGCTGCGGCATCCGCCGCCCTGCTGCTTGCCGCCTGCGGCGAGAAAACCGAGCCTACGCTCGACGGCGCCCCCTCGGCCACAGCCCCGATGGAAACGGCCGCCGCCCCGTCCATGCCCTCCGGACCCACCGGCCCGGCTGCCGGCAACTGGAAGGTATCGGTCTCCTCCAGCGGCATGGAAATGCCCCCCACCGAGGTCTGCTACGCCAAACAGATGAGCCTGGAGGAAGCGCAAAAAATGCAGCAGCAGTCCGGCGTCACCTGCACCGAACAGACCTTCTCGCCCGATGGCAAGACCGGTCACACGGTCTGCGCCATGCAGAGCATGACCGTGACCACCGACTACGCCATCACCGGCGATTTCGCCACGACCTACGCGATGCAGATGACCTCGACCATGGACCCGTCTCCGCCGGGCATGCCTTCTCCCTCCGTCACCACGATCAAGATGGAGCGCCTGGGCGATTGCACGCCCCCGACAACGCCGTAACAGCGCGGCATTTCAGGCAGTTCGCAAAATCGCGGCGGCGGGTCTATACCTGCCGCCGTCTTTGCATTTCGGCGAACCGGCTTCAGACCGGGCGCCCGCCTCTCTATTTGAACGTCCCTCCTCTTGAACGACTGACGGGAATTTCGACCATGACTGACGCGGCGCCCTTCACCTCCGACCCCGTCGCCGAGCTGATCGACCTGCTCGACATCGAACGCATCGAGGTGAACCTGTTTCGCGGCCAGTCCCCCGACGATGGCATGAAGCGCGTGTTTGGCGGCCAGGTGATCGCGCAGGCGCTTGTCGCCGCCTATCGCACCATCGACGCCCGCATTTGTCACTCGCTGCACGCCTACTTCATCCGCCCGGGCGACCCTTCCGTGCCGATCCTCTACGAGGTTGACCGTTCGCGCGATGGCAAGAGCTTCACCACCCGCCGCGTCACCGCCGTCCAGCATGGCGAACAGATCTTCAACCTCGCGGCTTCTTTCCAGGTTCCCGAGCAAGGCTATGTCCACCAGTCGCCAATGCCGACGACCAAGCACCCCGCCGATCTGATGAGCGAAGACGAACTCCGCGCGATCGCGAAGGATCATGTGCCGAAGGAGCTGCAGAAGCAGTTCGCGCGGCCCAGGCCTATCGAACTCAAGCCGGTCGATCCGCGCCAGATGATCTCGCCCGCCAAGACCGACCCGAAAAAGGAGATGTGGCTCCGCATGCGCGGCAAGGTCGACCCGACGAACATTTCGCTGCAGCAGTGCCTGCTCGCTTACGCTTCCGACATGGGCATCCTCGACACCTCGACCAAGCCACACGGCGTCAACTGGTTTACCGGCGGCGTGCAAATGGCCTCGCTCGACCACTCGATGTGGTTCCACGAGCCCTTTGATATCTCCGACTGGCTGCTCTACACGATGGATAGCCCGTCAGCCTCTGGCGCGCGCGGCTTCAACCGGGGCGAAATTTACACCGAGGCCGGAAAGCTGGTCGCGTCGGTCGCACAGGAAGGCCTGATGCGGCCACGCGATACCAAATTCAAGAACTGACGCGGACCGCCGGGCTCCTGCCGAGCAATCGCTGCAACGCAGGCAACATCGCGCCACAAGGATGCTGGGCAGGAGCCCGGCGGTCGTCTTCATTCCCGCACTGCAACCATTTCTAAATGCGGCGCCATGAATCCTTGGCGTCGCGCCCCGCGCGTGGTTTGAGTCGTCTTGGGGGTTCGGAGACCGTGATGAAAACTGGTCGAGCGACATCGCTCCTCTCCCTTGGGCTTCTGCTGCTCATAGCATGCAGCGCCAATCCCTCCACTGACGAAGCCGCCGCGCAGGCCGCCTTGGTCACGCCAACGTCCGCAGGAATAAGCGAAACCGCATCCGCCGACCAACCGCCCGCCGACCCCACGAATGGCGCCGATCCCGCGCCTGGCACGGAGACGCCGCCCGCCGACCCCGGCACACCGCCCGAACCGACCACCTCGCATGTCGCCGTCAAATACCTCATCGGCGACATCGATCCGTCGAAGGATCCGATGTTCGCGAAAATCCCCGACAAATTCCAGGGCGGCAGCCGCGTCTGGGGCCACAAGGACGCCGTCGCAGCTTTTGTGCGCATGGCCGATGACGCCGCGGCCAATGGCTATAAGCTCAAGATCGTCTCCGCCTTCCGTTCCTTCTCCGACCAGAAGCAGATCTGGGAAGACAAGTGGACCGGCAAGACGCTGGTCGGCGGCAAGAAGCTTAACGTCTCCCTCCCCGACCCGAAAGCGCGCGCGCTGAAAATTCTCACCTACTCCTCGATGCCCGCCACCTCGCGCCACCACTGGGGCACCGACTTCGACATCAACAGCGTCGATCCGAAATTTTTCAACACCAAGGACGGCAAGCACATCTATGACTGGCTCGTCGCCCACGCGCCGCAATACGGCTTCTGCCAAGTCTACTCGCACAAGGGCAATCCGGGCGAACGTACCACCGGCTACGAAGAGGAAAAGTGGCACTGGTCCTACCTGCCCGTCGCCGGCTGGTATCTGAAGCAATACCCGGTGGACGTTGGCTATGATCACATCACCGGCTTCCTCGGCTCCGACGCCGCATCCGGCATCGAGGTGATCAAGAACTACGTCAAGGGCATCAACCCGGAATGCGTGCAGTAGCAACGACCCGGGACTGGCCTTGCGGCCCGAAACATGCACGCTGCTCTCCAATCTGTATGAGGTTATCGGCAGGATGGGGGTTATCCATGCGCGCATTACTCGCCGGCTTTGCGCTCCTTGCCGCGTGCTCTTCCGCCCTCGCCCAAACATCCCAACCTGCCCCGATCCAGCGCGCTCCGGATGGTCGTCCGGATTTCACCGGGAACTGGGCCGCGCGCAACATGACGCCTATGGAACGGCCCGACGGCGTCCCTGATCTCGTTGTACCCCGCGAAAAGCAGGCAGAAACCATAGCCAAGATCAAGCCCAAGATCGGCGAGGTCTACGATCCCGAGTTCGACTATGCCGGCTTCACGGACAACCTGCTGGAGATCAATGGCGAGCTGCGCTCCTCGCAACTTGTCGAACCGGCCGACGGGAAGCTTCCGCTTACCGCGCTGGCCAAGGCGATCCTCGACAATTTCAAGCCGTCTTACGACAACCCTGAGGCCCGTCCCAGCGGCGAGCGCTGCCTTGGCGGTCTGGTCCAGGCGCCGATCGGGGCCACCTCCTTCGTGATCCCGTTCCAGATGATGCAGACGCCGCAACATGTCGTCATCGTGGCCGAGGATGTCGAGCCCGTTCGCGTTGTCGCGCTTACCGGCGTTGCGCCGCCTGACGCCATGAGGTCACGTGCCGGTTATTCTCGAGGCCGGTGGGAGGGCGACACGCTGGTTGTTGAAACTGACCATTTCGGATTCGCCGATCATGAAGGGATGATCTTCCACGGCGATGCGCCGATCACGGGAGACAGCCATGTCATCGAACGCTTCCGCCTGATCACGCCGGACGAAATTCTTTACCAGTTCACCATCGACGATCCATCGCTCTACAGGAAACCCTGGCTCGCGGAATACACAATGCAGCGCATACCACGCGGCATCTACGAATACGCCTGCCATGAAGGCAACCAGTCCCTCCGCGGCATCCTCACTGCCGCGCGCATGGGCCGGCAGGAAGAGAAGTCGAAAGCGACAGACTCTGCGTCGCCCACAACAGCGCCGAAGCCGTAGCGCCCCTCAATCCGGGCCCTCAATCCCCAACGTGGATCAGCATCTTCCCGCTATTGCGTCCCTCAAACAGGCCGATCAGCCCCTCCGGTGCGCGCTCGAAGCCGTTCAGGATCGTCTCCTGGTATTTGATCTGCCCGCTCTTCAGCCAGCCGGTCATGTCTGACACGAACGCCGCATTGAGATGCGCGAAGTCCGTCGCGACGAACCCTTCCATGCGGATGCGTTTATAGATCATGTTGAACAGCCCGTTCACACCCTCGCCGCCGCCATTGTAGGTCGAGATCATGCCGCACACCGGAATCCGCCCGTGCACGTTCATGCGCAGCAAGGCAGCGTCGAGATGCGCCCCGCCAACATTCTCGAAATAGATATCGATGCCCTTCGGCGTTGCAGCTTCCAGAGCCTTCGCGAGATTCTGCGTCTTGTAGTTGATCACGGCGTCGAGCCCGGCCTCATCGCGCAGCCACTGCGCTTTCTCGTCCGTGCCGGTCGAGCCCACCACATAGCAACCTTTGATCTTCGCGATCTGCGCCACGACAGATCCCACCGCACCGCCCGCGGTCGAGACGAACACCTGCTCGCCTTCCTTCAGCTTGCCAATATCCAGCAGACCGCCATACGCGGTGATTCCCGTGCCGCCGAGCGCATGCATGTAGACCGACAACGACAAGGCGGGATCGCGTTCAAACGGCATCAGCCCCTGACCATTGCTGAGGAACGTCTCGCGAAAGCCCACCCAGTGTTTCACCAGCTGGCCTTCCGCGAATTTCGGGTTGCGCGATTGCACCACCCGGCCAATCCCCCCGCCCAGCAGCGGCGCATCGAGCGCCTGATCTGCATTGAGCCGCGGCCGCATGTAGGGATCGACCGACATGATAAGCGTCTGTACCCGCACCTCGTCCTCGCCCGTCGCTGCAACGTCAACAGGAACGACGGCAAAGTCCGCCGCCAAGGGCACGCCCTTGGGGCGCCTGACGAGATGGATTTCACGGCTGGCTGTCATCGAAAATTCCTTACCTCAATTTCTGCGTAACCATGGAATGAAACCCCCGCACACGCAAAGCACGATCCTCAAGATCTCAACGGTCGCGCCGGCCGGAATGCGATATCCGGACGCGCTTCTGGCCAAGGTCGCTTTGCACCCGACCCGGCATTCGTTGCGTAACAGGCAGCGGGCAGTCTATTGCAGCAGAGTGGCGCCGTCTGTCTCGGGTAAGGATGTCGGGTCGGGCCCGCGTTGCCCGTGTTTCCCCACCGCGCCAATGCGAACTTGCCAGGGCGGCGCATCTTTCGCGTCCTTGCGGCGCACGGGGTCGCTGAAATAAACGCGATGGGCGAACTGCCGCACTTCGCCCGCGCCGAGTACGATTTCCTCGTCGAGCCGGAAGGTGAGCAAGGGCTGATCCAGCCGGTCAACCAACGCAAGCATCAGCGCCTCGATCCCGCGAGGCGAAGCAGCCGTATTGCGCACGCTGCCCGCGACATCAACATAAAAGCCAACCTTGGAGATATCGACGCCGTCGAAGGCCTTGGACAACTGGTCATAGCCAAAGGACGAGGACGTGATCGCGACCTCGACATCCTCCACGTTCATACCGGCGCGAGCGAGGGCCTTTGCCCCGAGGGCGCGGAAAGTCGCGTACTCACGGTGGAAACCGATATCGGCGTTGGCGACCTCCGCCTGACTGGCAAGCCCGCTCGATTGGAGCCGCCTCATCTCTTCAACTGCGAGCATGGCGCCCCAAGCTTCTCCTGCCGCCTCTCCCAATGCAAAACTCTCGCGCCACGGCAGGCGACGCGACCACGCCGCGCACAGACCCTTGCGATTGAACTTTCCAAGATTGATCGAAACGCTGACGCCGCGCCGCTCCCCTCCGCCCCCCGGGGCGATCTGAAAAGCGTCTCGGGGTTTGTTTGGATCATTGGCGGGATCGCCCCCCGGGGTTCCGCACGCTCGCTGGGTCCACGCCGATTCAGCTTCAGTGCGATAGATACTGGCGAGGAGGTTCAATTCCGAGGCAGCGTGCGTCGGCGAGACGACTGTTGTCGCCGCAGCGGCCGAGCGCGGCGCGGGGGCCGCATTGCCGGAGGCAAGGTCCAGCGGATCACATTCGCGGCGCAGTCGATACTCGAACGGCGGGACGAAATGGACGTAGACCTCGTAGGTCGTATCAGGCGAATTGATGAAGCGAATTTCAAAGGGCTTCGACTCACCGGGCTCAAGAGATTCGAACGGCAAAAGTGATGTCTGGCCGGCGAGAATGAATTCCCATTCGTCGATGGCGGCCAGCGTCAACGGCGGCGGCTCCGCGCGCTTGGTCGTCGTGTTGCGCACCGAACCCGACACCGCCATGACCGGTCGCCCGTTCTCGGTGAATGTGTAGAGATCGACATTCTCCAGAACGACGCCATCAAGTTCCGGCTTGGGCAGATCACCCTTCTTGGAGCGCCCGCCGAAAAGATTGAACAGCAGATTGTTGTTCGTCATGGCGGCGACCGCGTCTTGGCGCTTGCGCTCCGCGTTGTCTAACTCCTTGGGGGTACGTTGTCCGGCGAGATAGCCGCTCCGGATCTCATATGCGGCGAGCGTCATCTCATACGCGCGCTGAGCAGCCTTCAGGCGCTCAGGAGAATTTCCGTTGCGGCGATCGCATACCATGGCAGCGACCTGCTCGCGTGAATAGTCGGGAACGCGGTGAGCGACTTCCTTCCGCCCGGTCACCACAACCCGATCGTTCATCATGAGCCCATCGCCGAGTCCGCGTATATCTGCCCGCTCCGGTTCAGTCCCTGGATCAGCCTCGGCGGCGTTCAGGTCGTCGCCTGCTTCTGACGCGGCGGGACTGACGGCGGTATCGGCTTCCGCGAGGATCGGCACCGTTGTGCCCATATCGGCAGCGACAGGATTTACAGCCAGCTGCTGGGCGGCAATTGGCATTGCGTAAGGCTTTGGATCGAATGATTTGAGGGCCAGTACCGTGAGGCTCTGGCATCCGCAAAGCGACACCAGCGCGATCCCCGTCCAGAGTGTCTTCGACGGCTTCATGACGCCCCCAATGGCAGTTTTCCCGTTCGAACCCGAGATCACGGCAACACCAAGACCGTCCGCGGTTCGAGCGCCGACTTCCGTCGGCCGAAAGCAGATTAAGCCTTTCAGCGTTGGCGTCCCATACCCACCCGAAACAGCTAGGTCTGCGCATGCGACTCTAGATCTGAACCCAACGAATACAGCGCGTTGCGCGCACGAAGGTCGCCAAATTCGATCTCTTGATCCTACGCCTCGCGCCCATGAGATACTTCCCTCATGAAGTCTCGCCGCCTGCCCATCTGGCTGTTGCGCGATATCCGGCCCTGCTGGGTGTCCTGATCAGCTTCTGGCTGTTGACGATCCTCGTGATCACCAACCTCTTCAAAGCCATGCGCGGCAAGAAGGTCTCTTGATCGGCGTCCGCCGACTTCCCGATCCTCCTCGCCCACGCCGAAGCCCGACTGGATTTCGCACTCTGGCGCGAAGCCTACCGGCGGGTCGGCTGGGATCACCGCGTCGTTGAGTTCACTCTCGACCCGGCCTCCGATGACTGGGACGAGACCACGCGCCGCTTCCAATCCTACCAACGCCCATTCGGCAACCTCGAAGCCTGCGCCCGCGCCTACGTGCACGCGCTCTACGAGCGCTATGGCGTCAGCCAGCGCGATGCGCGCAACAACTGCTGCCCCAGCTTCCCCCTGCGATCTTCGAGCTTCGACCGACATGTCGCCAGGGGAGGAAACTCACCGCATGACGGCATGCCGCGCCGAAGCGCAGCGAAGGCGGGAGGGGGCAGCCACAGCTCACGCGGACCGCCACTCCACACCTCAAATCCGCAAATCAAAGGCCGCGCCCTGCAGGATCATCTCCTGCGGAAGCGCGGCCTCGTGTCTATTTGAAGTATAGGTCTTGTCGGATCCAGATTAGCCCGGCTTGCGGAACTTCAGGATGAACTGGTCCGTCTTGCCGCGAATAGAGGCATCAAACACACCCTTGGCGCCGTCGTCATTCGGGTTGTCGAGCACGAAGGACTCCTCAACGAACTGGAAGCCTGCGGCTACAACTTCGTCCTTCACCTTCTTCATGTCGATGCGGTGCAGGTCGGCCGCAAAATCCACGCCCTTTGCCGACTGGTGATCGAGCACGATGTAGATGCCGCCCGGCTTGAGCGCGCCATAGATCGCCTTGTTCGCCGCGTTGATATCGAGGTTGCGGCCAGGGTTGTGCATGTCGTGATAGTTCTGCGACGTCCACACTAGGTCGAGCGGCTCGGGGTTCGCGATGGTCGCGAAGTTCGAGATGACGACCTTCACGTTGCCATAGTTGGCCGTGTCCGCGACAATCGCGGCGACAGGCGCGGCTGGCGGCGGCTGGCCTTCACGGGCTACGGGTTGGCTGGCGAAGACATAGACCTTGCCGGTCGGTCCAACCGCTTTCGACAGAATGCGGGTCATGTAGCCGCCGCCGGGGATCAGCTCGCCGATTTTCTCGCCGGGGTGAACCTCGCCAAAGGCGATCATCTCGGCGGGCTTGCGATCCGCATCGCGCGCCGTGTCGGCAGCCGGACGGGCCGGGTCGGCAACAGCCGAAACGATCCAGGGCGACATGGCGGTCGGCGCTTCGGCCATGGTCTGGCAGGCGCCAAGGCCGATCAGGGCCGCAAGGGCGATTCCGCGCATCAGGGTGTTGGGCATATGTGTCCTCCCAGACATTGGCCGGCATCAGGGCGCCGACGACAGGACAGGACTAGCGGAATGAGAGCGGCATCACAATTCAGCCCCGCGTGATCAGCAGAGCGATCATTGGAGTGATCAACAGTGATCGAGAATCGGCATCGTCCGTTGCAGGCGCCCGCCAATGCGGATCGGCTCGACGCGCACGGCAAGGCCGGTATTGTCGTCGGATTCGATATAAACGCCGCACAGTGTCGCTGGGCCTTCCGCCGTAGACTTTCGTTCCACCGGCAAGCGGGTCGCGGCCCTCTGAACAAGTGGCCCCTTCTTCATCCCTATGACACTGTCATAATCCCCGCACATGCCTGCATCCGACATGTAGGCCGTTCCGTTCGCCATGATGTGCGCATCCCCCGTCGGCACATGCGTATGAGCCCCGATCACGGCGGTCACGCGGCCATCGCAGAAGTGACCCATGATGTATTTCTCGGCGGTCGCCTCCGCATGGATCTCGACGATCACCGCATCGGAGACCTGACCAAGCGGACATTCCTCGAGCGCCGCTTGCACGCCCTGGATCGGATCATCCAGTGCTTCCATGAAGGCCGCGCCGTGAATCTGCACAACGAACACACGCTGTCCCTTCGGTGTCGTGAACAGCTGCGAGCCACGTCCAGGGATCTGCAGCGTTTTGGGATAGTTGTAGGGACGCAGCAGCCGCGGCTCGCGTTCAATATAGACGAGGGCTTCCGACTGATCCCACGAATGATTGCCCAGCGTGATGCAGTCAGCGCCGGCGTCGAAAATTTCCTGCGCGGTCGCCGACGTGATGCCGAACCCGCCTGCAGCGTTCTCGCCATTGACGACCACGAAGTCGAGCGCCAGCTCCGACTTCACCCGCGGGAGATATTCGGAGACAGCGGCGCGCCCTGCGCGGCCAACGACGTCACCGAAAAATGCCAGACGCATACCTGCTCCCTGATGAGCGGCAGGGTCTACAGGAGGCGGGGAACAAGGGCAAATCGGCGCATCAGCGCACGCCTCGAAACAGGCGCAGGCCTCAGTAGACCTGGTCGATCTTGGTTAGTGCCGAGATTTCGGCGCCCCGACAGAAGAAGCTTATCTTCTTCGGCAGCGGATCGGGAACCGGCTCGCGGAACGACAGATGCCCCGGCACGGGCGCGGTCGGTGCGTTGCGGATTTCGAGGATCAGCGTGTCGCCCGTGCTCGCTGTCGATTTCAGCACGATCGCCGTATCTGTCGCTTCGACCAGCCGGATATCGACACTCAGTGTCTGCGCCGTCCGGTTGGGCCCCGGCATGTGGTTCACCCACGCATACGCCTCGGCGATGCGATGTGGGCAGGCAATCTGGGCGAGCGCCTGACCGGTGGTTGCAGGCGCGGACGGATCTTGAGCCGGCGCCGGCGTGGCGCATGCGCTGAGAGTGAACCCTCCGATGGCTAGCCAGACTGCGAGTTTCATCACCGGAAACACCTCCGAATCACATCTCCGGAGCCTAGCACGCAGCGGGCTGAACGATGGATTAGCGAGGATTTGGGGCCATATCTCTCGCAAGTTTGAAACCCAAAGCGCGTTTGACCCTTGTCGATGTGCGGCCACAGGGTCGCCCAGCCTGATCGGGCGCGCTAGTATCTGCGTACAGGCAGGACACGAACACGAACGAAGAGGACAGTGAGATGGAACTGAAGTTCCGCCGCAACCCGGACTACCAGACCTTGCGCGACGAGGTGACGCCCGAGAGGATGTTCATGGACCGCCGCCACGTCCTGTCGGCCGCAGGCTTCCTCGGCGCCGGATCTATCCTTGGGGCGCTGCCAGCCTGCTCCGAACCGCAGCAGACCCCGGCCGCTCCTGCCACTGCATCGGGCCATGCCGCTCCCGGCGCCAAGCTGACAGCTTCGAAGACGGCTTACGCAGTTGCGGATCAGGCGACCGTCGAAGAGGCGTTTGCGGGATACTGCAATTACTACGAGTTCGGCACCAGCAAGGATGACCCGCCGCGCTATGCCAACCTCATGAAGACGTCGCCGTGGCAGGTGACAGTCGAAGGTGAGACGGATGCGCCTGGCGCGTATGCGCTGAAGGACCTGATCGACTATTCGAAACTGGAAGAGCGCGTCTATCGCCATCGCTGCGTCGAGGCCTGGTCGATGGTGATCCCGTGGGTTGGCGTGTCCATGAGTTCAGTGCTGACGAAGCTCAAGCCGAAATCGACGGCCAAGTATGTTCAGTTCGTGACCTACCTGAACGCAAAAGAGATGATCGGCGTCAATCGTCCGGTGCTGCAGTGGCCCTACACGGAAGCTCTTCGCATGGACGAGGCGATGAACGAATTGCCGCTGTTCGCTGTCGGCGCCTACGGCAAGGCGCTGCAAAAACAGAACGGGGCGCCTCTGCGTACAGTGATCCCGTGGAAGTACGGCTTCAAGGCCACCAAGTCTGTCGTGAAGATCCGCTTCATGTCTACCGAGCCCGACACTGCCTGGAACAAGGCCAACGCGAACGAGTACGGTTTTTATTCCAACGTGAACCCAAACGTCTCGCATCCGCGCTGGAGCCAGGCGAGCGAGCGGGTGATCGGCGGCAAGGGCGGCTTCAACGAGCGCCGCAACACCGACATTTATAACGGCTATGAGAAGCAGGTCGGCGCGCTTTACGCCGGCATGGACCTCAAGAAGAACTACTAGGGCGATGGAGAACAGCGCGTTCCCCGGCGCCGCAGCCGACATTTCCTCGGACTCAGACCTGCTGATGATCCTGCTATGGATGGCAGGCTGGATCGCAGCGGCAGGCCTGCCCGCGCTCATCGCCCGGCTGTTAAAGCTGAACCCGCGGATCTACTTCGGCGCGTCGCTTCTGCTGTCACCCATGGGCGGTCTTGTGCTCATCGCGCTGATCCGCACGCCGTCCAATGAAGCTGCGGCGTTGCGTGCGTTCGCGAAGCACTGGCTGAAACCCCTGGTGCTCATCGCCCTGCTCGCGCCCTTTGCCTACCTCGCGCTTCAATGGAGCCTGATGCTGTCGGGCCAAGCACACGCGATGGGCTGGAATGTCGGTCAGTGGACGCACCGCTATCTTGGAGACACGGCGATCCGCATCCTGTTGCTGACGCTGGTGGTAAGCCCGCTTCGCGACATCTCGGGCTGGAGCCCGATCGTCCTGATCCGTCGCCGCGTCGGCCTCGGCGCCTTCTTCTATGCGGCGCTTCACCTGCTCGCCTATTTCTGGCTCGACCGGAACTGGTCGATCTCCGGCCTCATCGAAGACGTGATGCTGCGCACCTACATCATGCTCGGTATGGCGGCGCTGTCACTGATGATCCCGCTGGCGATCACCTCCAACAACGCTGCGATCAAACGCCTCGGCCGCAAGGCATGGGACCGGCTGCACTGGTTGATCTATCCCCTCGCGATCATCGCCGTGGCGCACAATCTCCTGATGGTGAAATCAATGGATGGCGCCCCGACGGTACACGCGATCATCCTCGCAGGTCTGCTCGGCTGGCGGCTGGTACGCTGGATCGTGGGTAAGTTGAAACCGGCGGTTGCAACGGCCTAACGGTTCGGCTTCCAGCTATCGCCCTTGGTCCAGTTGCACGCCGCATGCGCGAGCTGGAGGTTCGCGGGATCATCGTTTCCGCCTTTGATTCGCGGACGAATGTGATCGACGGTCGGGCGCTTCTTTTTCCACACGGTCGCGTGCGGAACCTCGAACCGGCTTCGCGGCATCGGCTCGCCGCAGATGGCGCAACGGCCTGCCTGGTTCAGCCAGAGATCTTCGAACAGCTTCAGGCGTAGAGTTCCTTCGGCACGGCCCAGCCACGGCGCGCGCAAGCGGCGAGCACAGTGTTGCGTAGCAGGCAGGCAACGGTCATGAGGCCGACGCCGCCGGGAACCGGCGTGATGTGGCTGGCGACTTCGCGGCATTCGGCGAAGTGCGCATCGCCGACCACGCGCGTTTTGCCTTCTCCCTTTTCCGGCGCCGGAATCCGGTTGATGCCGACGTCGATGACGACCGCGCCAGGCTTCACCCAATCGCCGCGCACCATTTCGGGCCGACCAACCGCAGGCACGAGAATGTCAGCGGTGCGGCACAGCGCGGGCAGGTCGACCGTCTTCGAATGCGCGATCGTGACGGTGCAGCTTTCGGCGAGGAACAGGATCGCGGCCGGCTTGCCGACGAGGATCGACCGACCGATGACGACGACATGCTTGCCGGAAAGATCATTGCCCAACGCATGCTTCGCCATGATCACACATCCAGCTGGCGTGCAGGGCCGCAGGCCAGGCTTGCCCAGCAGCAGACGGCCGGCCGACAGTTCGGTAAGGCCGTCGACGTCTTTTAGCGGATCGATGCAGGCGAGCGCGCGGGCTTCGTCCAGCCCCTTGGGCAGCGGCAGTTGCAGCAGGATGCCATCGACTTCGGGATCGGCGTTCAGCGCGGTGAGTTCGGCTTCGATCTCGGCTTGTGTTGCAGAGGCGGGGAAGCGCTTCGTGATCGATCGCATGCCGGCGCCTTCGGTCTTCTCGCCCTTGGATTTGACGTAAAGGGCGGAGGCTGGATCATCGCCAACCAGCACAACGGCGAGACACGGCTTGCCGGGAAGTTTCGCAACGGCGGCGGCAGCAGCGACGCGTACTTTCTCCGAAACAATCTTTCCGTCGATCAGGTCAGCCGTCATCTGTAGCTCCCGTCAGGGCCTCAAGCGCGCCCGCTATAGACGGATCGGCCGAGATTCGCACGGTCTTGATGCGCTGGGTTTCGCCCTTCTCCACCGAAACAGAAGATTTCGGCACACCGAGCGCCCTGGCGAGCAGCTGTTCGATGGCGGCGTTGGCCTTGCCCTTCTGGGGCGCGGAGCGGACGCGCACCTTGAGGAATGCCTTGCCGGAGGCGTCTTCGCCCGGGCCCTCTATCGCGTCTTTGGAGGCACGGGGTTGGGCCCGGACGCGCAGCTCAGCGCCGCCGGCGACAAGCTTCCAGGAGTTCAGACCGCACCTGGCACGCCGGCCAGCAGGTAGAGCAATTGCGGCAGCGCCCAGTCGCGAACGAACACGATGATCAAAAGAACAATCATGACCGAGAGGTCGAGCACGCCATTGATCGGCGGAATGATGCGGCGGATCGGCCGGCACATAGGCTCGACGACGGCGCCAAGAAAACCAACGATCGCGCGTACATTCGCATTGCGCATGTTGATCACGCCGAACGAGACCAGCCAGCTCGCGATCACGTAGGCGAAGACGATGAAGAACAGCAGCGTCAGCAGCGGGTTCAGGAAGTACTGGTAGAGGGCGATTAAAAGACTCATGAGGCGACCTTGGTCCCAGCTGGCGGGGCGCAACCGCTCTAGCGGCGGCGCGGGGCGACGACAACCTGTTATGCCTGACTGTTATGATCTGCAGGGCCTAAACAAAGGAAAACGACAGAATCCCTTTGGCAGCAAGGGCGATCGCCGCCCGACCCTCGGGCGGCCTATTGCGTGTCAGCGGGCTTGGCATCCATGAGTTCGAACTCCACCCGGTCGTTGCGCGCCATGGCCTCCTCAGTCGTCCCCTGATCGACAGGATGGGCGTCGCCGAGCCCGACCGCCTTGATCGAGGCGGCGCTGACATCGCGCAGGATGAGGTAGCGGCGCACCGCCTGGACCCGGCGGACCGACAGGTCGTTGGCGGCCGCAAGGTCCGACATGCGGCGGGTGTATCCGGTCAACACCACCGCCTTGCGGAATTTTGTGAGGTAGCGGCCAAATCGAGACAGCTGCTGGATCGCGGCGTCGCTGATGGCGTCACTGCCGACCGCGAACTGGATGACTTTGAGATCCTTGGCTTGCGGCTCGGCCGCGCTGCTGACCCGCTGTTCTGGCGATTCAGCTGGCGGTGATACGGCTGGGCCAGAGTTGGGATCCGGAACTGTGACAACGGAGGTCTGGGTCTGGGCGGCAAGGTTGGGATCAACGACAGGCGCGGGCGCCGGCGCATCGCATCCTGCGAGCCCAAAAGCGGCAGACAAGACGAACAGGTGAATGCGCATCAGACCTGATCTCCCTAGTGTTTGGAATCGGACCAGAAAACATCCCAGCAAATCCCGCGCCGGGCAACGGCGCCGCTAGAAACCAGTGATCAGGAAGGGATGGTGGAGCCGAGCGGGATCGAACCGCTGACCTCGTCATTGCGAACGACGCGCTCTCCCAACTGAGCTACGGCCCCGAAACCGGGTATTTGGGAGCGCGTTTGCTAGTCCTGTCGGGCCCCGCCGTCAAGGATCGGCGGTCATCGTTCTAAAGCCGCCGTTAAGGCTTGCGGAGCAGTGTTCCGGACATGCGCAAGGCCCTCGCCCTTCTTCTTGTTTCAGCCCTGTCCGGGCGCGCTTTTGCAGCGCCTCCGACCGCTCCCAGCGCGGAGATGGACCCGCAGGCAAAGCGGATCACCGGTTCGGACCAGTACGTGCCGACCTTCGGCCTGCGCGCCTCGATCGCGCGCGGCTTCAAGGTCTATGGCGTGCTGGCGGTGGATGCCGGCCTCGACGTTCCGAAAGAGCAGACACGCAAAATGTGCGAAGCCATCCGGCCGCGCCTGATCAGTTCGATGCGCGATGCGATCCTGAACTATGCCTCACTGTCATACGTGGTCGGCGAAAGGCCTGATGTTGATATCCTCGCGGCGCGGCTGCAAAAGGCCGTGGATGGCGTGCTGGGCAAAGGCGAAGCGCGCGTGGCGATGGCCAGTGTCATCGTGTTCGACGCCTAGCCTGCCTTCTTGCTTCCGGCTGCTTCGTCCATGAACCCAGCAAGCTCAACGTCCTTGTCGGTGACACCGCCCGCATCGTGCGTCGTCAGCACCACATCGACCTTGTTGTAGACGTTCGACCATTCGGGATGATGGTCCATCTTGTCGGCTTTCAGGGCGACACGCGTCATGAAACCGAACGCGCTGTTGAAGTCTGCAAACTTGTAGGCTTTGGAAATCGCATCGCGCCCGTCCACCGCTTTCCAGCCCGTGAGTCGGGTCAGAGCCTCTTTCGCGCCGATCAAGCCGGTCATCCGTTCCACCTTTCGCAAGTATTAACGCGCGATGCCTTGAATCTATCCCGGCATTTCAACTGTCCGTCAGCAAGTTTGCGTCATGTTGGCCGCGAAGTCACCGGGAGGACGTCGTGACCCATTTTTTGCGCTCCGAAAAGAACCCGGGCGGACACAAACTCGAAGAGCTCCTGATGCAGCTTCGGGCGGACGTGCTGCATCGTTGCGAAGTCATTGCTGACGACACGCGACCCGAAGCGCTGCAAGTGATGGCCAACAATGTGAAAGTGCTGGCTCATCTGAGCGAGGCGATCACCCTGGCCCTCGATTCGACGCGCGTTCTGGACCGTTCGTTCGGTCCCTCGCAGGCCGCACAAGGTGGACTGCCGCGCATCGGCAAGACCGAGGCGGCCTGATCGGACTTAGAACATCATACCGACGGCTAGCGACAGGTCAGCCAATAGCTGATCTTCGGACGTTACCTTGATCGTCATCATGCCCATCTCGCGCGCCGGCTTCAGGTTGATGCCAAGATCATCGAGATAAACGCACGCACGCGGCTCGACGCCGATGGCGTCGCACATCATCCGATAGATACGTGGATCAGGTTTTCGCACGCCGGCCTTCGAGCTTTCGATCACATGGTCGAACAGCGAGAACACCTCGGCGATAGCCGCGGCCTTGTCGCTCGACGATGACATACCCGCGCCCTTGCCGGTCGGTGCGTTGTTGGTGATGCAGCCAACTTTGAATTGCGCTTTGCAGCTCTTGAACGCGTCGATCACGCGCGGGCGCAGGTCGCCTGACAGCAAGGCGAGAACATCGGCCCCGCCAATATCGAAGCCGAGGGCCTTCGCTTCATCCGCAAAGAGTCGGTCGAACGTGGCGGCATCCACGTCCGAGCGCTCGATGCGAGCCCAGGCGTTGGTGTCGGGATTGATCGAGTTAATCTTGCGGATGATGTCAGTCGGCAGGCCGCGCTCGCGTTCATAGCGATTGAAGGCGTCAAACGGCGAGGTTGTGAACACGCCACCGAAATCCCACAGCACAGCTTCGATGGCCATCTTTACGCCTTTCCTGAACAGGGCCGTGCCCGAACCCGGCCGGGATAGCGAGGCGAACTCCCGAACGCAACGACGCCCTCCCGATTGGGGAGGGCGCCGGAAGTCTTCCCAGATCTGATCAGCTCAGGTCTGATCAGCTCAGTCACGGAGATCAACGCTTGTCGAAGGGTGGCTCGACGTCGGTAAGCCCCTTCGACTCGAGGTCGGGATTGGCCTCGTGTCCCAGCACGATTTCGCCCTTGGCGAGCTTCGAGTTCCACATGCCGTAGACGAAGTACACCAGCACGCCGACCGCGATGTAGGGGATGAAGAAATTGCGGGTCGGCTCGTGCGACATCAGCGACATGAACAGCATGAAGCACATGACCGCGCCAATCCCGGCAATGAGCACAATCGCCCAGGTCGGCATCTTGAACGGCCGGTTGAGATCGGGCCGTGCAAAACGGAGATAGATCACGGTTATGCAGATGAACATGAACGCCACCAGCGTCCCGACATTGGTGGTGTTGCCGAGGAAGTCGAGACCGGTGAAGCCAGCAAAGCCGGCGGCAATGATGCCCACCAGAATGGTGTTAGCCACCGGCGTCTTGAATTTCGGATGGACCACGGCAAACACCTTGGGCAGCAGGCCGTCGCGCGCCATGGTGTAGAAGATGCGCGTCTGGCCGTAGAGCAGCACCAGCATCACCGAAGTCAGGCCGGCGAACGCCCCAACCTTCACCAGTAGGGCGAACCAGGGGAGGCCCATCTTGTCCACGGCCACCGCGATCGGCGCCGGAACGTTGAGTTCGGTGTAGGGCACGACGCCCACCAGTACTGCGCAGGTGAGGATGTAGAGGATCGTGCATACGATCAGCGAGCCGATGATGCCGATCGGCATGTCCCGGGCCGGGTTTTTGGATTCGGCGCCGGCAGTCGAAACTGCCTCGAAGCCAATATAGGCGAAGAAGATCACGGAGGCGCCCGCGATCAGGCCGCCAATCCCGTACTGGGCCGTATTCTGACCCGTTATGACATTGCCGAGGGCTTCCAGAATCTGGCCCCCAAGCGATGTATCGGACCCAGGCGGCGGTGCGGGCACCTGTTCAGGAACAAGCGGCGTCCAGTTTTCAGGGTTCACGTAGAAGAAGCCGATCACGATGAAGGCGATCACCACCGTCACCTTGATGGCCACGATAACGTTGTTGATCGTCGCGGATTCCGAAACGCCCAGCGTCAGGAGGCTGGCGACCGCGAGAATGCCGATCAACGCAGGCAGGTTGACCACACCCATGACGGTCGCGCCGGTGACGGGATCAATGACTTCCACGCCCGGCGCCGCCGTAAGGGCTGCAGGTATGTTCATACCTAGATCATGCAACAGACTGACTGTGTAGCCGGACCAGCCGACCGCCACCGTCGACGCCGCAACACCATACTCCAGCAGCAACAACACGCCCATGATCCAGGCCATGAACTCGCCCATCGATGCGTACGAGTATGAATAGGCCGAACCGGATACAGGGATGGCGGCAGCGAGTTCGGAATACGCGAGAGCGACACACGCGCAGAGGGCGCCGGTGATCACGAACGAGATCATGATGCCCGGTCCGGCATACTTGGCGGCCGCCTGCCCGGTCAGCACAAAGATCCCCGTACCGATGATGCAGCCGATCCCGAGCAGAACGAGATTGAGCGCGCCCAGCGACTTCTTGAGCTCGCCGGCCTGATGCTCCGCGTGCATCTGCTCTACCGATTTTCGGGCGAATAGCTGCCCGATGCCCCGATTAGCCATGAATTACCCTCCGCGGCAGAGCCCCCGGGACCTGCCTATTGTGTGCGGGACGTTAGCCAGACCCATGCGCGGCCGCAACTGTGCGCAAATGAGAGGAAGTAAGGGAGCGAAATTCGCCGAGGGGGGCGCCGGCGACAGGTTGTTGCTCAGATATCGACCGTGCCGGGGTCGCTCGCGCGGCGCCATGGACCCTGGTGGCGCGGGTCGTCGCGGCGGCGGCGGTCCGGACCGAAATACTCGGCAGCGGAGACAAACGGGCGGCGGCGCTCGATCACCGCATTGACCCTGTTCGCGACGTCGATGGCGCGGACGGGCTTCATAAGGAACTCATCCACCCCGGCATTGATCGCATCGAGGACGCGGCTGCGTTCCGAGTACGCAGTGATCATCACCAGCGGCAGGTAGCGGTTCGGGCTTGCGGGGTCGCGGCGTACGCGCCTGCAGAAGGCGGCGCCGTCAATCTCACCGAGCTTGAAGTCGACGAAGGCGATGTCGTAATTACCGCCAACGACCATCGCGAAGGCTTCATTGCTGTCGCCCGCTTCATCGATTTCACGGACGCCAAAACTCGTCAGGATCACCCGGACAAGGCCACGCATATGCGCATTATCGTCGAGGATAAGGGCGGATACGTTTTCAAGAGCCATGCACGCGATGTCCCTCACCGTCGCACGCGGACGGAGCCCTACTTCCCCAAGCAGGCGCGTTCCCAATCTAGCGACTGAAGACGCTTTTATTTCGGCGCAGGGTCTAGACGGTTCGCACGACAAGACAAGGCCCATTGTTGGTAAGGTAAGGCAGGTTGAATATTTGCTGAGGACCTGAACTATTCTCCAAACCGGAATTCCCTCTATGGGTGCGGAATGTGCCTCCAGACCGTGCTCACCGGGCCTG
The DNA here is from genome assembly GCA_038326205.1 of Caulobacterales bacterium. Classification (GTDB taxonomy): domain Bacteria; phylum Pseudomonadota; class Alphaproteobacteria; order Caulobacterales; family Hyphomonadaceae; genus UBA7672. The sequence goes on from JBBQJV010000022.1 coordinate 41,049, forward strand.
ACGCCGGGCCCCGAATTGGGTAGACATTCCGGGCTCGTGATCGCGAAGGACACGCCTTGACCCCCACCCAGGATGAGATCCGGCAACTTGCAAAAGGCCGCGTGCTGGTGATCGGCGACGTCATGATCGACCATTACGTGTCCGGCAGGGTCTCGCGTGTGTCGGAGGAGGCGCCGGTGCCGATCGTGCATGTCAGCGATGAACGCTGGACGGCGGGCGGCGCGGCCAACGTCGCCGCCAACATCGCAGCGCTTGGAGGGCGAGCGACGCTCATTGGCGTTACTGGATCGGATCCAGCCGCCTCGATGCTGGCGGGAATTCTCGGCGCGATGTCTGGCGCGGTGGAAGCACACCTGGTCGCCGACACGTCGCGACCGACGACCACGAAGACACGCTATATGGGTGGCCAGCACCAGATCGTGCGTGTCGATCGCGAACAGGGCGCGTCGGTTTCGAGGGGAACCGAGGACCGTCTCATTGCGATCATCTGCGACCTCGCGGACGAATGCGAAGCCATCATGGTTTCCGACTATTCCAAGGGAGCACTGACAGATCGCGTGCTCGCAGCGGCGATAGCCGAAGGCGCCAAGGCGGGGCGACCGATCATTGTCGATCCCAAGCGCACGGACTGGAGCGCTTACCGCGGCGCGACCTTGATCACGCCAAACCGGAAGGAACTTCATCTCGCGACACACGCACCTTGCGGCGATGACGCCGAATGTGCGGCTGCAGCGGAAATCGCGATCGCGACAACAGGGGCGGCAATCCTGTTGACCCGATCCGAACAGGGCATGTCGCTGTTCATGCAGGGACAGCCGCCGGTACACCTGTCCGCGAAGGCGCGCGAAGTATTCGATGTCTCAGGCGCTGGCGACACGGTCGCGGCGACGATTGCGCTTGGCATTTCTGCAGGCCTTGCGCCGGAAATGGTGATGCACATCGCCAACATCGCGGCGGGCATCGTGGTCGCCAAGCGCGGCACCGCGACAGCGAGCCCGGCGGAACTCATTGCCGAGATTGAAGCGGGACAGCGCTTCCTGGGTGGGGCGCCCGGTGCGATCGGCCTCGACGATGCCAAGGCTCTGCGCGAGACGTGGGCTCGCGAAGGCTTGAGCGTCGGTTTCACCAATGGCTGTTTCGACATTCTCCATGCTGGCCATGTCGCCCTGCTCCGCGATGCGGCGAAAGCCTGCGACCGGCTGGTCGTGGCGCTGAACACAGACGCATCGGTGTCCAAGTTGAAGGGGGCGTCGCGGCCGGTGCAGGCGGAGGGGGTGAGGGCGGCGGTGATGGCGGCGGTGAAGGGGGTGGATGCGGTGATCCTGTTCGGCGAGCAGACGCCGCTGGAGGCGATCCAGGCGCTGCAGCCTGACGTGCTAATAAAGGGCGCGGACTATGCCGAAGACCAGATCGTTGGAGCGGATATCGTGAAAGCGCGCGGCGGACGGGTTGTCCGAGTCGGGCTGGTCGAGGGCCAGTCGACCACGAAAGTGATCGAAAAGTCGCGTAATCCTGGAGATTGGAGAGCGTAGAAGCTTCTCTAATCAGGCCATGACACGATCCCCGACCATGACAGGGAAGTTCCTTCCAACCAGCACTCTGACGTCCTGGGGGCGCGTGGTCCGGGCGAACCACTTCGTCGCGCGTCCGCGTTTTGGCGACGAGCTAGATGGGCTGCTCGATAGCCTGTCGGCGGATCGGCCCGGCCTCGCCGTCGGCCTGCGCCGGTCCTATGGCGACAGCAACCTCAATCCCGATGGACGTGTCATCGACATGACCTCGCTGGATCGCGTGATCGCCTTCGATCGCGAGACGGGCGTGATGCGCGCCGAGGCCGGCCTGTCCCTCAGCCAGGCCTTGCGAATCCTTGTGCCTGCGGGCTGGTTCCTGCCCACAACGCCGGGTTCGCGCTTCGTCACGCTGGGCGGCGCGGTCGCCAATGATGTTCACGGCAAGAACCATCATGCCGCGGGAACATTTGGCGCATCGGTGACGCGGCTGAAACTGCTGCGCACGGATGGCGGCGCGCAAGAGATCGGACCGGGCGATCCACTTTTTCACGCCACGGTCGGCGGGCTCGGGCTGACGGGCGTGATTGCCTGGGTCGAGTTTCAGTCCGTGCGCGTGCCTTCGTCCTGGCTTGATGCAGAAGACACCGCCTTCGCTCGCGTCGAGGACTATTTCGACATCGCGGCGGAGAAGAAGAACAGCTTCGAGCACACCATGGCGTGGGTCGACTGCTCCGTCAGCGGCGCTCAGCTTGGACGCGGAATCCTCTCGGCCGCAAACTGGTATGCCTATGGCGACCTGACACCGCACCGCGAGCAGCCTGGCAAGGCCGTATCGCTGGATGCGCCCGGCTTCACACTGAACGCCATGACTGTGCGGGCCTTCAACAGCATGCGACACGAATTGAAATCGATGCGAAGCGGGCCCTACCGCACGCATTACGAGCCATTTCTTTATCCGCTCGACGGGATTGCGAACTGGAACAGGCTCTACGGCGCAAAGGGTTTCTACCAGTATCAGTGCGTCCTGCCTCCGGGGACGGCACGTGCGGGTGTGGTTGACCTCATGAAGGCGATTGCGGCTTCGGGGCAAGGCTCTCCCCTCGCCGTGCTGAAGGATTTCGCGCCACGCGAATCCGTTGGAATGCTGTCCTTCCCGATGGAGGGAACGACGCTGGCGCTGGATTTCCGCAATCAGGGCGAGCGCACGCTGCGCCTGATGGCCAATCTCGACAGCATAGTCGCTGCGGCGGGCGGGCGGCTCTATCCCGCCAAGGACGGCCGCATTTCCGCAGAGCTGTTCCAAGGCGGATTTCCGAAATGGCAGGACTTCCGTGCTTATGTCGATCCGGGGCTGTCTTCGGCCTTCTGGAGACGGGTGTCAGGCTGATGGACGGATCGCTGGGAATGGGCGTGGAGCCTGCAATCGTTAATGTCGTGAAAGCGTCCAATCGCGTGGTTGTGCTGGGCGCGCTTTCGGCCATCGCGATGGCGGCGGCGCGTGTCTATGCCGCCGAAGGCGCGGCGCTGACGCTGGTTGCGCGCAATGCTGACCGGCTCAAGGATCTGGCGGCGGACCTCAAGGCGCGTGGCGCCGTGCAGGTCGAGATCGCAGTAATGGATCTTGAGGCGGACGCCGTGAATGCCGCCAGGCATCTGGCCGACTGGTCAGCCCGCATGGGCGGCATCGACCACATTCATGTCGTCTATGGCTATCTCGGAGCGCAGGACAATGCCTCGGCCGATCCCACGGAACTGTCGCGCATTACCGTGTCGAATTTCGCGTCCGCCGTGCATTGGTGCGAGGCGGCAGCCAATGTGCTGCGCGCTCAGATGCATGGATCTCTGGTGGCGGTCTCGTCCGTAGCAGGCGATCGCGGCCGGCAATCGAACTATGCCTATGGCGCAGCCAAGGGCGGCATCGCGTTGTTCGTGCAGGGCATCGCGCATTCATTGGCCGGAACAGGCGCTCGCGCCGTTGTCGTGAAGCCCGGATTTGTCGACACGCCGATGACGGACGGCCTTAAGAAGGGCGGCCCGCTGTGGGCAAGCGCTGATCAGGTGGGCCGGGCCCTGCGCCGCGCCGCCGACAAGGGTGGGCCGATTCAGTATGCGCCGGGCAAGTGGCGAGTGGTGATGGCGATCATCCGGTCGGTCCCGGCTTTCGTCTTCCACAAGACGAAACTCTGAAGGTCAAAACCCTCGTCATCTAGCTCAATTTTCGCTGCGGTTAAAAGTCCTCGGCGCGGCTGGCGCCTTGACTTTTTTCCCCCCGGCACAGCTAACCCTGCTGAGGGGCGGCAGCGCCCGCGATCTTCTGGAGTGATCCATGCGCGTGACCATGATCGGGGCCGGATATGTCGGGCTCGTCTCAGGAGCCTGCTTTGCCGATTTCGGCCACACCGTCGTCTGCGTAGACAAGGATCCGGGCAAGATCGAGCGCCTGGAACAGGGCGTTATGCCCATCTTCGAACCGGGGCTTGCCGAACTTGTCGCGTCCAACGTGAAGGAAGGCCGGCTCTCGTTCACGCTCGACGCCAGGCAAGCCATCCGTAACGCGGACGCGATATTCATCGCTGTCGGCACCCCGTCACGCCGGGGCGATGGCCATGCGGACCTGTCCTATGTCCATGGCGCGGCTGAAGAGATCGCGCAGCACATGGACGGCTTCACTGTTGTCGTCACCAAGTCGACCGTTCCGGTTGGCACGGGCGATGAAGTGGAAGAGATCATCGCCAAGGCCAACCCGAACGCCAAATTCGCGGTTGTCTCCAACCCGGAATTCCTGCGCGAGGGCGCAGCAATCAGCGACTTCAAGCGACCGGACCGCGTGGTTGTCGGCACCGACAGCGAAGAGGCGCGCGAAGTGATGCGCAATCTCTATCGTCCGCTCTTCATCAATGAGACGCCGATCATGTTCACCGAGCGGCGGACGTCGGAACTGATCAAGTACGCGGCCAATGCCTTCCTTGCCGTCAAGATCACCTTCATCAACGAGATGGCGGACCTCTGCGAGAAAGTCGGCGCCAACGTCCAGGACGTCTCTAAAGGCATCGGCCTCGACAACCGCATCGGCAAGAAGTTCCTGCACGCCGGCCCCGGCTATGGCGGTTCGTGCTTCCCGAAGGACACGCTGGCGCTGACCAAGACCGCGAATGACGCGGGCAGCCCGGTGCGTATCGTGGACATGGTCGTGCAGGTAAACGACGCGCGCAAGAAGGCGATGGCGCAGCGCGTGATCGCCGCCATGGGCGGCAGCGCCAAGGGCAAGACGATCGGCGTGCTCGGTCTCGCGTTCAAGCCGAACACCGACGACATGCGCGACGCACCCTCGCTTGACATCATCCCCGCCCTGCAGGCCGCCGGGGCAAGGGTGAAAGCCTACGATCCGGAAAGCATGCACGAGGCAGCCAAGATGCTGACGGACGTCGATTTCTGCGATGGCCCCTACCACGCCATCGATGGCGCGGACGCCATGGTGCTGATCACGGAGTGGGATCAGTTCCGAGCGATCGATTTCGACCGGGTGAAGAAACTGCTGAAGACGCCGACCGTGGTGGATCTTCGCAATGTCTACCAGCCGTCGGACATGGCCAAACGCGGCTTCAACTATGTCAGCGTCGGTCGCCCGTGAGCACGCCAAGCCGACGTATCGCAATTCGAATTGTTGGGAGTAGACGTTGACCAGATCCAGTTCGCTTCTCGAGAACCGGGCGCTCATAACGGGCGGTTCGGGCTTCCTCGGCTCGCACCTGTGCGACCGCCTGCTGGGTCGCGGACAGGAAGTGCTGTGTATCGACAACCTGTTCACCGGCCAGAAGCGCAACGTCGCTCACCTGCATGGCAATGCAAAGTTCGAATTCCTGCGCCATGACGTGACCTTCCCGCTCTTTGTCGAAGTGGATCAAATTTGGAACCTCGCCTGTCCGGCCAGCCCGATCCACTACCAGCATGACCCGGTGCAGACGACGAAGACGTCGGTGCATGGCGCGATCAACATGCTGGGCCTCGCCAAACGGCTGGGCGCGAAAATCCTGCAGGCGTCCACATCGGAAGTTTATGGCGATCCGAGCGTGCACCCGCAGACCGAAGACTATTGGGGCAACGTCAATCCGATCGGTCCGCGCTCCTGCTATGACGAGGGCAAGCGCTGCGCCGAAACGTTGTTCTTCGACTATTACCGGCAGCACCAGCTGCGCATCAAGGTGATGCGGATCTTCAATACCTATGGCCCACGCATGCACCCGAACGATGGGCGCGTTGTGTCGAACTTCATCGTGCAGGCTCTGAAGGGCGAGAACATCACCATCTATGGCGATGGCCAGCAGACGCGGGCGTTCTGCTATGTCGATGATCTGATCGAGGGCATGATCCGCCTGATGGATTCGGGCGATGATGTCACCGGCCCGATCAACATCGGAAATCCCGGCGAGTTCACCATGCTGCAACTTGCGGAGACGGTGCTGAAGTTGACGAATTCAAAGTCGAAGCTGGTGAAGATGCCTCTGCCTGCGGACGATCCAAAACAACGCCGGCCCGACATCACGCGTGCCAAAAGCACGCTGGGCTGGGAGCCGAAAGTGCAGCTGGAGGACGGTCTCAA
>JBBQJV010000023.1:0-46700 GCA_038326205.1 Caulobacterales bacterium
ACCGCCATCTCGCCCTCGATCCGCACCCCGGGATTCGGCGCATGAAATTCTGGCCGGTCGACGCCGGTAAACGCCAGCTCGGTCGGCGTCATCTCGATACCCCAGAACGGTTCCGTACCAAGCGCCCGCATCGGCTTGCCAAGATCAACCCCGCCCAAAGTCTGCACCGTTGGCTGACACCCCACGCACACAAACGCGAGCAGAAAAATCGCGATCCGCATCTCACGCATCCTTCGCGAGATAACCTTCGAGCGTCGGATCAATCGCTGGCCGTCCGATGCGCTTGATCTCCCACCGCAGCTCGACGCCCGACTTCGCCTTCACGGCCGCGCGCACGTCCTCACCGAGCCCTTCGATATCCGCCGCCGTCGCATTGCCGACATTGAGCAGGAAGTTGCAGTGCAGTTCGCTAACCTGCGCTCCGCCCCGCCGCGCCCCGCGCATCCCCGCCTCATCGACCAGCTTCCACGACGAGCGCTGGTTCGGCGTGCCTGGCGGATCGGGGTTCGCAAACGTCGACCCGCCCGTTTTCTCGCGTATCGGCTGCGTCGTCTCACGCCGCGCCTTCAGCGCATCGATCCGTTCAGTAATCACCGCAGGTTCATCCGGCGTTCCCTCGAACACCGCCTCGACAAAGATCAGGTCCTCAGCAGCTTGAGTATGACGATAGCTGAAATGGAAATCCGCATTGCTCAGCGTGACCCGCTCGCCATTGCGCTTCAACGCATACGCCTCGATCAGAACGTCCTTCGTCTCGCGCCCATAGCAGCCAGCATTCATCCGCAGCGCACCACCGATCGTCCCCGGGACACCGGAAAAAAACTCCATCCCCGCAATTCCCGCATTGGCCGCCGCCACCGATGCGCGCGCATCAAGCACCGCAGCGCCCGCCGTCACCCGCATGCCATCAGCCGCAACTTTCCCGAACGTCGGCCCCAGTCGCACCACGACGCCGGCGATCCCCCCATCGCGCACGATCACGTTCGACGCCGCGCCCAGCACGGTCACTGGAATGATGGGATCGAGGTTGGCAAGGAACTCCGCGAGATCCGCCTCGTCCTTTGGCAGGAACAGCGCATCCGCAGGACCGCCAACGCGGAACCAGGTGAAAGGCGCCAACGTCTCGTCCGCCAGCAACTTGCCGCGCACGGTGGGAAGCCTGTCGATAAATACGCTCATGCCCGCAGGCTTAGCGCGAGGCGCCTCTGGAGGCTAGCGGCCAGACACCTGCGGCCAGGCACCTGCCGACACCAAGCCTAGCGACAGGCGTGATCGCCACCCACATCGAAATGGAAGTGGTTCTTGTGCGCTTCGTTGTAGTCTGGCCCAAGCGTCACATCGAACAGGTCGCACGCACGCTGGCGCACTTCGCGGAGGAAATCGCCCTTGGCGTCCTTGCCGTAGAAATCGTCGAGCACGCTGATCTCACGGCCGTCTGCCAGCACGAAGCTCGCGATGTCAGCCGCCTTGGCGTAGGCGTGCTCAGAGAGCTTGTCGGTGTCGGCCACGTTGCGGCACTGGAATGTGCCGAATGCCTTGACCTCGGTCACTGGCGAGCCGAGATATTTTTCCGCCGCCGGTATCACGATGTGGCGCTCCCACATGTGCAGGCGCGCGGCGAGATCGCAGGTCATCGGCAGGTGTTCGGGCGCGCCACGGTTCGGGATGAATTCGGCCAGCGACGCTTTCACTTCGATCGCATCCTGATAGCCGCACTGGCCTTCCGACACGTTGGCCACCGGCTTGAAGATCACGCCCGCCGCATTGAGCGCCGCTTCGCACGCCGCAAGGTCGTTTTTCACGGCATCGACGACACGTGCGTCCCCCATCGCGCTGAACAGGGTGAGATCAACGGCGGTGGATTTCGGCGCCGCAGGCGTCTGCGCCGGACGCGCAAAATGCACGGTCTTCACGGTCGCATCCGCAGTCCGCCAGTTGGCGACGAACATCCCGCCGCCAAGCGCGAGAACAAGAGCCGCCACGGCGGTGATATAGGAATGATGCTTCTTCATGCGTCCGTATCTGCAAACGTGGCGCCCAACGCCCTCAACCCGTCCAGAAACCCTCGCAAGGTTACCGGACGACTAACCACGGTGCGCCGAGCTGTCCCGCCTCCGGGGCGGCACAGCGCCGCGTTAACCAAGACCCTTTCGTTCTGGCGGGCAGAAACGTCAACCCTGCCTCGACGTCGTTAACAGTCGCAGCCTGACAGATGCGACGTCGACGTCACAGCTTCTTCAGGTCATCGGCGAGCGAGTTCGCGTACGAGGTGATGTCGCCCGCGCCGAGACACACGACCATTTCGTCGCCCGTTTTCACGCTGCCGCGGATCTCCGCCGCGAGGCTGTCCAACCCGTCGATTGCGCGTGCCGAACGATGCCCGTGATTGATCAGGCCCTTGACCAGACTCTCATGGCTGACGCCATCGATCGGCTGCTCGCCCGCCGCATAGACCGGCGCGATCAGCACTTCGTCTGCATCGTTGAAGCAAGTCGAGAACTGCTCGAACAGATCGCGCAAGCGCGTATATCTGTGCGGCTGCACCACGGCGATCACGCGCTTGTCGCGGCCCTGCACATCGCGCGCAGCGCGCAGCACGGCCGCGATCTCCACTGGGTGATGGCCATAGTCGTCGATAATCTTGACGCCGTTCCAGTCGCCCACCGGCGTGAACCGTCGCTTCACGCCGCCGAATTTCGACAGAGCCGCACGGATGTTGTCTTCGGTGCCGCCAAGCTCACGCGCGACCGCAATCGCCGCCAGCGAGTTCTGCACATTGTGACGTCCGGCCATCGGCAGCTTGAGCCCGACCCAGCGCGTCTGGTCCGTCTCGCCGCGCGAGCGCAGCACAAGATCGAACATCGAGCCGCCCCCATCCGGTCGGACATTCACGGCCCACAGGTCCGACTGCGGATTGAAGCCATAGGTGATGCGGCGGCGATCCGGAATGCGCGAGGCCAGCGCCTGCACTTCGGGATGGTCGGCGCACAAAACGGCGAAGCCATAGAACGGAAGGTTCTCGACGAACGTGTCGAAGCCTTTGCGAAGCTGCTCCATCGAGCCGTAGTGATCCATGTGTTCGGGATCAATGTTGGTCACGATAGCGACCGTCGGGCGTAGCTTGGTGAAGGTGCCGTCGCTCTCGTCGGCCTCGACAACCATCCACTCGCCCTGCCCCAGCTTGGCGTTGGAAGCATAGGCATTGATGACGCCGCCATTGATGACCGTCGGGTCAAGACCAACGCCATCGAGCAAGGCCGCCACCATAGATGTCGTCGTCGTCTTGCCATGCGTGCCGGCAACCGCGACCGTCCACTTCAGGCGGATCAGTTCGGCCAGCATGTCCGCACGCCGCACCACCGGGATCGCCCGCGCCCGCGCTGCATCGACTTCCGGATTGCCGCCCTTGATCGCGGTCGAGATCACCAACGCGCCGACGCCCTCGATATTCTCGGCCTTGTGACCGATCATGATCTTCGCGCCACGCTTGGACAGCCGCTCCGTATTGGCGCCGGCCTTCATGTCAGAACCCGAAACCTGATAACCAAGGTTCAGCATCACCTCGGCGATGCCAGACATGCCGATACCGCCAATGCCCACGAAATGGATCGCGCCGACGTCGAAGGGAATTGTGCTACGCATCGGGTGAGTGAACGCGTTGCGCCGCCGCGGTCAAGTGCCGTTGCAAGCTTGTTCGGCTTCTGATTCTATGGGCTAGTCAGCCGACGTCGATCCTGAAGGCGGGTAAGGGAGAGTACGGTTATGAAGAAGCGTTTGGCAGTGTGCGTGGCAGTCGCAGCCCTCTTGATCGGCGCCAGCGCGATTCAATCGGCGAGCACCCAGGTTCCGCCGCTGACAAAGCAAAAACCGGCGCCGCAGGTAAGCAAGTCGCAGGTTAACCCCCAAGTCACGCCGCAAGTCACACCCAACATAACGCTGCAACCGAAGCTGACCGTGCCGTTGATACCGATCGTAGCTCAACCTTTGGCCGGCTGGGCGGATCTTCATGCGCATCCAGCCTCGCACCTGAGTTTTGGCGCGGACGCAAGCGGTGCCAATGGCATCTTCTGGGGCAAGCCGGGTCTCGCCCTCGCCACTTCCAATCCTGCGGTCGACATGCCCGCCTGTTCGCCCGACAAACATGGCGGATACGATGACGACGTCGTACGGCATGAAACGCACAAGACGGTCATCGGCACGATCGACAGCATCTCGGGCTATACGCACGGCGCCAGCGGCGCTCCGAGTTTCACGAACTGGCCGAACGCGCGCAGCCTCACGCACCAGCAGATGCACGTCACGTCGCTGAAACGCGCCTATGATGGCGGCCAGCGCCTGATGATTGCCAGCGTCACCGACAACGAATTCCTGAGCGCGCTATGGAGCAAGATCGGCTACAACGCAGCTGGCAACCAGGTGCCGAAGCACGACCCGAACTACAACATGCAGTCGGCGCGTCGACAGCTCACCTTCATCAAAGCTCTCGTCAGCGCCAATCCAACCTGGATGGAGATAGCGCTCACGCCTGCCGACGCGCGCCGCGTCATCACCGACAACAAGATGGCGATCATCCTCAGCCTGGAAATGGACTCGCTGTCGCCGCCTCAGGTGCTGGACCTCGTTCAGAACGATGGCGTGCGGCACGTCATTCCGATTCATCTGATCAACAACGAGATGGGTGGCGCCGCAGTCTACACAGACGCCTTCAATACGGCGAACGCCTTCGTCAACAGCACCCGCCAAAGCGGTAACTGGAATAATCTCGGCGCTGATGGGTTCTTCCAGGTCCGCTACGATGCCAAGCTGGCCGGCCGCCTCGGACGGCCTCAGACCCTCGTTGCCGAAGGAGCGAACCTTGTCCAGGGCGGAGCAATTTGGCCACGTGAGGTCGACGATGCGATCTGGGCCTCGCTCGACTACGACCGTCAGCTATCCGCGGGAGGACACCGCAACGCGAAGGGACTTACGCCGGCAGGAAAAACACTCCTGCGCGATCTTGCGCAGCGCGGCGTCCTGATCGACATCGCACACATGGGCGAGAGCTCGGCGGACAGCACGCTCAACTTCGCCTCGCTCAACGACTACCCCGTCATGGACTCGCACACCGGCATGCGCGCTCACGACGAGTCGGCCCAGAATGAGCGTGCTTTGCCATGGCGGCAACTCGCGATCATCAAGCGGGTGGGCGGCGTGATCGGCGTGGGAACGGAAGGGACCAGCGGTCAGCAGCCCATCCTGGTGCTGCCGACCATGGCGCAGAACACGGAACTCGTGCGCTTCACGGCCTCGTTCGCGAAGCGCTCCTGGACGCCTACTTCGCTCGTCGGCAATCCGTTGGTCTCGAACCTGACATTCACGGTCAAGACGGGCGGCGACGATCTGCGCGGCGGCAACAATTGGGCAAAGGCGCGCGTCACACTGGGTGGCGCCGGCAGGCCGTCACGCGAGGTGGATTTTGACCTGAGCCGCGGCGCAAAGTGGGACAACGGATCGATCCACACCGTGACCTTTGCGCTCCCCGCGGGAACAAGGGCCGATGATATCCTGCGCATCGGACTGGTGGCGAACCCCAGCGGCAAAAACGGAGATTTCGACGATCCCGACAACTGGAACGTCGACACGCTTCGCGTCGATGCAACCCTTCCGGGCGTCGATACAGTCGGGACCTGGCTTGCCGAATACAAAGAGATTCTCGCGGCCATGGGCGGCCGCAGCGTGGCGATCGGAACGGACATGAACGGCTTTGCTCCGCAGGTGCCGTTTGCAGCTCAGGCGGTATCCTATCCGCTGACCGTTGCTCAACAGACCAAGACCTGGAAAGCGGGCTACACGCCGCCGGCGCTGCAGCGGTCGCAGATCGGTCCGCGCACGCTGGACTTCCAGCGCGACGGCCTTGCGCAATACGGCATGCTTGCCGATTTCATGCAGTCCGTGAGCCAGAAGGCTGAATCACAGAACGCGGTCGCCGGGCTGTTCCGTTCGGCGAACGACGTCGTCGAGATGTGGGAAAAAGCCGACGCGCGGAAGACCGGCCCCTTCACCATACCACCGGGCTAGGCGCCACCTACGGCGCTTTCACACCCGCCGCCTGCTCCGCAAGGTCAGCCAGTTCCTTCGCAGCATTCGGACGGCCCAGCTGCCACGCCGCCTTCGCTCGTGCGCGCAGCACGCCGGCATTGGCGATCCGTTCCAGCAGTAGCGGCGCGAACGTCTCGACATTGAACTTGGGCTCGGGAACCACGTCAGCCGCGGCGCCCATCACCATGCCTTCGGCGTTGGCGGTCTGGTGATCGTCCATCGCAATGCCGAGCGGAATGAGGATGGAGGGCCGCCCGGCAATCGCAAGTTCCGTCACCGTCGATGCCCCCGCCCGCGCGATCACCAGATGCGCTGCCGCCAGCCTGTCCTGCATGTCGGAGAAGAACGCCTCCACGGTCGCCTTCACACCCGCAGCCTTGTACGCGGCGCGCACAGAATCCAGCTGTTCCTCGCGCGCCTGTTGCACAATATGCAACCGCGCTTTCTGATCGTCGGGCAGCGAGACAATCGCCTTCGGGATCACCTCGCCGAACAGCCGCGCGCCCTGGCTGCCGCCGGTGATGAGAATGTTGAGCGGTCCCTTGTCATCGAGATCGGGGTAGGGCCGCTCGCGCACCGCCTTGATCGCGTTGCGCACCGGATTGCCGACGACGCGCTTCGCGCCCTCCGCTCCGGGCGGCAGGCGGTCAAGCCGGTCGAAGCCACAGGCGACGAACTTCGCAGACTTCGCAAACAGACGGTTCACGCGGCCAAGCACAGAGTTCTGTTCGTGGATGACAATCGGTACGCCCATCGCCCGCGCCGCCGACAGCGAGGGATAGGACGGATAGCCGCCAAAGCCTGCGACGAGTTTCGGTTTCGTTTTCTCGAAATTCCTGCGCGCATCCGCCGTGCCCGCACGCAGCTTCAGCGCCGATGTGATCAGCTTGTGCGGCAGCTTCGATCCGAATGCCGCCGCCTCGACCTCAAGGCGCCAATCGGCCGGAAAGGTGTCAGCGTACTTCTTACCGCGCTCGTCGGTCACCAGCGCCACCATCCAGCCACGCGCGCGCATCTCGTCGGCGAAGGCCTGCGCTGGAAACATGTGTCCGCCCGTACCGCCGGCGGCGACGACGACCAATGGCTTGCTTTCGCGGGGCCTGGCTTCGGGTGGCTTGCCGTCAGTCATAGATGCCTCAGATGCGAAAGCGACGATTCCGGCTGTTTGCGCGTCAGCGCCAGCGCCAGTCCAAGTGTCAATGCGCTGCCCAGCAACGAAGATCCGCCGGAAGAGACAAGCGGCAATGTCATCCCCTTGGGTGGAATGAGTGAAAGGTTGACGGACATGTTCACGGCCGCCTGCAGTCCGAAGATCGCATAGAGACCGACGCCCGCCGAACGCTGATAAACGTCCACCTGCTTCGCGGCTTCCATGATGCCCTTAATCGTGATCACCGCAAACAGAACCGTCAGCGCGACCAACAGCAGCAACCCGAACTCCTCGCCTGCGACCGAATAGACAAAGTCGGTATGCGCATCCGGCAGCGTGCGTTTAACCGTGCCCTCACCCGGACCCACGCCGAACAACCCACCACGTTCGATCGCCTGCCGCGCCTTGTCGATCTGGTAGGTATCGTACTCGGTGGGGTTGAGAAACGAGTTCACCCTGAACCGAACATGCGGAATGATGCTGTAGAGCAGGACCGGCAGCACGGCGCCCAGCACCGAGAATACGCCAATCCAAAACCACGGCAGACCAGCGATGAAGAACACGATCACGAATGCCGCCGTCACCAGCACCGATTGTCCCACGTCCGGCTGCAGCAGGAGCAGCCCGACCGTCACCGCGTAGAAGGCAAACGCGATTGGCGCCCACGGTCCCGCCGGAAATTTCTCGCGTTGCGCCAGTAACCAAGCGGTCAGCACAACCAGCGCGGGCTTGATGATCTCGGATGGCTGGAACGTCGTTCCCCAGATGCGGATCCACCGCGTCGCGCCCTTGGCCTCGTGCCCGAACATCAACAGACCCGCCATAAGGAAGAAGCAGACCACGAACAGAACGAGGCAGACCCGCCGCACCCATACCGGATCAAGCAGCGACGAGGCCACCAGCACGACCGCCGCCGCCATGACGAACACGCCCTGCCGGTAGACGAAGTAAAACGGATCATCGAGCTTCAGCTTGGCCGCCGCCGCAGGTCCCGCCGCCAGCGACAGCACCATCCCGGCGCCGAGGAGGATGAACGCGGCCGCGATCAGTCCTTTGTCGACCGTGCGCCACCATTCTGCCAGCATAGATGTGTCGGACCGGCGGAAGATCTGCATCCGTGTCTCACGAGGTCTCGGTGGAAGACCGACGCTTGACTAGGTTCGCGGCCTCCTGGCGAAATGCGAGTCCACGCTGCTCGAAATCGCGGTACTGGTCAAAGCTCGCGCACGCCGGCGAGAACAGCACGACCGCGCCCTCGACGCCCGATGCGCGTGCATCCTCGAACGCCTGCAGCACGGCGACGTCCATCGTGCGGCATTTCGAATGTTCCAGCTTGCCAGTCAGCGCACGCGCGAACGCCTCGGTGGATTCACCGATGAGATAGGCTTTGCGCACCATCCCGAACAGCGAGGCAAGGTCGTCGATCCCCTCTTCTTTCGGACGGCCGCCGACAATCCACCACGCATTCGGGAAAGCGCGGATCGCCTGCTCGGCCGCCTGCGCGTTGGTGGCTTTCGAATCGTTGATGAAGCGCACACCGTCGATGGCGCCGATATTCTCCAGCCGGTGAGGCAGGCCGGGGAATGTCGCGATAGCCGCGAGAATGTCTGACGGATCGAGGCCCAGCGCCCGGCACGCTGCATAGGCAGCGGCGATGTTCTGGTGGTTGTGACGGCCCGGTAGCGCCTTTGCGTCTCGGATGTCGATCCAGTGTTCCGCACGCCCGGACATCGAATCCTGCAGCATGCCCTCCAGCACGGCGACGCCACGGCCAAGACCATATTCTGCCGAGATCGGGATCACGCGGCGCAGGCCCTCGCTCGTCAGCTGCGTCGACATCACGCCCGAGCGGATGTCGTCGACGCCGATGATAGCGTAGTCATCGGGGCCCTGATTCCGGAAGATGCGACGCTTGGCGCCGACATAGCCGTCCATGCCGCCATGGCGCGACAGGTGGTCGGGCGAGACGTTCAGCATAACCGCCACGTCGCAACGCAGGCTCTCGGCGAGATCAAGTTGATAGCTCGACAACTCCAGCACGTAGATCGCTTCGGAATGGAGCTTCTCCAGATCGAGCACGCCGACGCCGATATTGCCGCCGATGCGCACATCTTTCCCGCAGATCTTCAGGATATGCCCGATCAGGGCAGTCGTAGTGGATTTTCCATTGGTGCCGGTGATACCGACTATGCGCGGACGATCCACCGACTTGAAGTCGTTCAGCGCGCGCGCGAACAGTTCCATGTCGCCGATCACCGGCACGCCGACCATCTGCGCCATGCGCACGAAGCGATGCGGCTCGGGAAAGCGGAACGGAATGCCCGGCGACAGCACCAGCGCTGCGAAAGTCTGCCAGTCACGCCGGTTGAGGTCGACCAGCGGCACGCCAGCTTCTTCGGCAGCCTTGCGCGCGCTCTCATTCTCGTCCCACGCGTTGACGCGCGCCCCGCCGGCCATGAGGGCCTTGCACGTCGCGATGCCGGATCGGCCAAGGCCGAATACTGCGACGTCCTTTCCCTCGAATGAGCGAACCGGAATCACCTGTGCCTCACCTCAGACGCATGGTGGCGAGACCCAGAAGGGCCAGGAGAAACGCGATGATCCAGAACCGGATCACGACCGTCGGCTCGGACCAGCCCAGCTTCTCGAAGTGGTGGTGGATCGGCGCCATCTTGAAGAAGCGTTTGCCGGTCGCCTTGAAGTAGAAGACCTGGATTATCACCGACAGGGCCTCGATCAGGAACAGCCCGCCCACGATCGCGAGCACTACTTCGTGCTTCACACATACCGCCATCGCGCCGAGGCATCCGCCCAGAGCAAGCGAGCCGGTGTCGCCCATGAAGATTTTCGCGGGCGGCGTATTGTACCAGAGGAAGCCGAGCCCCCCGCCGACAAGCGACCCCATCACGACCGCCAGCTCCGCCGTTCCGGGCGTCGGCGTCAGTAGGAGATAGTCGGCAAAGCGCGGCGTTCCCGTCGCATACGCAATGAACCCGAACGTCGCGCCTGCGATCATCACCGGTCCGATGGCTAGGCCGTCGAGGCCATCGGTGAAGTTCACTGCATTGCCGGCGCCTACGATCACGAACGCACCAAAGGCGATGAAGCCATAGATCGTCAGGTCGAACATGAAGTCTTTGAGGAAGGGCAGCGCGAGGCCGGTGGCGTAACCGGGCTGCGGTGCGACCTTCAGCACGCCCGCCTGCACGGCTGCATCCGTCGTGCCCTGAGCGTAGGTCGAGATCCAGAACACTGCGACGCCCGCGATCACGAATTCCATCAGCAGGCGCACCTTGCCCGAGAGGCCCGCCGTACCCGTCTTGGTCACCTTCTGGTAGTCGTCGATGAAGCCGACCGCACAGAAGCCGATGGTTACGAACAGCACGATCCAGATGTACTGGTTGGTCAGGTCCGCCCACAGCAGCGTGCCCGACAGGATGCCGAACAGGATCAGGAAGCCGCCCATGGTGGGCGTGCCCTTCTTGCTCTGATGGCTCTCGGGACCGTCCGAGCGGATTGGTTGCCCCTTGCCCTGCTTCTTGCGCAGCCAGACGATCAGAGGATGGCCGAACAGCATGGTCAGGATCAAACCTGTCGCCAGCGCCAACGCCACGCGGAAGGTGATGAAGCTGAAAAGGTTCAGCTCGCCCGTGAAGGGCGAGAGAAGGTGGTACAACATTCTACGCCCCTGACGCGTTCTGCGGTTGTGCGGCGCTTGCGCTCATCTGTCGGAGCGCAGTTCCCACCTTCGCCATGCCGGATGCATTCGAGCCTTTGATCAAGACAGCGTCCCCCGGTTCTAACCAGCTTTTCACCTGATCCGACGCTTCTGCAGGGCTTGTGACATGTTCCACGCGCATCTTCGGCGCGCGTTTCTTCAGTTCTGCGGCAAGGTGACCCATCTCACCGCCGGAGAGAACCGCAGCCGCAACGTTTGCCTGGATGATCGCATCTGCGAGCCCGGCATGGAGTTCCGCTGATGTCGGCCCCAATTCGCGCATTTCACCGAGCGCCACGATCTTGCGACCGGGACGCGCCGCAAAACCTTCGATCGCCGCGCGCATGGATTCCGGATTGGCGTTGTAGGCGTCGTCCACGAGCATGGCCTCGCCACCCTGCGGCAGCTTCAACGTCTCAGCGACACCGCGACCCGCCGGCGGCGCATAGCGCGATAGGGCGTCTGCCGCTGACTTGGCGTCGACACCCGCGAGCACAGCCGCCAACAGGGCAAGCGAGGCATTGCTTGCCCAGTGTTCGCCCACCGCATCAAGGCTCACGGTCACCGTCTCACCCATCACGTCGACGCTGATCCGCGACGTCCGCCCATCGGTGTCGTAAGCAACCGGCGTCGCGCTGGTTTTGCCCGTCGCGCCGCCATAGGTGAACACTTTCGCCGAGGGCCGCAGCCCAAGCGCCGCCGTCCGCAGACGTTCCAGAAACTTATCCTTCGCCGGCAGTATCGCTGCTCCGTCCGGCAGCAGCCCCGCGAAGATCTGCGCCTTCTCGTCGGCTACGCCCTCGATCGAGCCCATGCCTTCGAGGTGTGCCGGCGCAATCCGCGTAATCATCGCAATATGCGGCCGCACCATGTGCGAACGCGGCCCGATCTCGCCGGGCGTGTTCATGCCTATCTCGAAGATGGCGCGTTCGGTTTCCCGCGGCATCCGCGCCAGCGTGAGCGGCACACCCCAGTGATTGTTGAACGACTTGTCAGACCAGTGCGCGTGGCCCGCCGCGCGGAAGATGCGTGCCAGCATCTCTTTCACGCTGGTCTTGCCGACCGACCCCGTTACCGCCGAGATCACGCCCGAATTGCGCGCTCGCGCCGCCAGACCCAGCTTCTCAAGCCCGTCCAGCACATCCCCGACCAGCAGGCCTGGATGACCGCCGAGCACATCGCGCGACACAAGAGCTGCTTCTGCTCCCGCCGCAAACGCGCCCGCGACGAAATCATGCCCGTCGCGCGCATCCTTCAGCGCTACGAACAAATTGCCCGGCTGCAGCGACCGCGTGTCGATCGACACGCCATTGATCGCCCACGTGCCCAGCGCCGCGCCGCCGGTTGCGCTGGCCGCTTCATCAGAGGTCCACAGCGGAGGTGGCGCATCAACCATGCGACCCTCCCACGTCATCCAGAGCCGCACGCGCAACATCGAAATCCGAGAACGGGATCGTGACGCCCTTCACGATCTGTCCCGTCTCGTGCCCCTTGCCCGCGATCAGCAGCGCATCGCCCGCCTTCAGGCGCTTCACGCCCTCGTGGATCGCCGACGCGCGATCACCGATCTCGCTCGCTTCCGGTGCACCCTTGCGGATCGCAGCCCGGATCAGTGCGGGGTCTTCCGAACGCGGATTGTCATCCGTGATGATCACCTCGTCGGCCAGCCTGCGCGCCACGTCGCCCATGATCGGCCGCTTGGTCGCATCGCGATCGCCACCGCAGCCGAACACCACGATCAGCTTGCCCCGCACATGCGGCCGCGCCGCACGCAGCAGCACATTCAACCCATCGGGGGTGTGCGCATAGTCAACGAACACCGGCGCTTTCAGGACCGTCTGCCCCACCAGCTCAAGCCGCCCATGCACACCCTTGAGCTGCATCAGGCCATCGAGCACCGCATTCACATCGTCGCCCAGTGACATCGCGATGCCGGCGGCGCACAGCGCATTGAGCGCCTGGAATTCGCCGATCAGCGGCAGGTGCACCTTGCGCTCGTTCAGCGCGCCCTCGCCCCACTGAATCACGAGGTCCTGCCCCGTCCCACGCGGCAGCGCTTCCGAAATTCGCAGATCGCGTCCGCGCCAGCCCACGGTGAATGGCTTGAGTCCCGCTTCGCGCGCAGCCGCCTCAAAAGTTTCGAGTTCCGGGCTATCCGCATTGACCACCGCAGGCGCGCCCTTCGGCAGAAGCTCGCTGAACAGCTTCATCTTGGCGCGGCGGTAATCGTCGAAATCATGGTGATAATCGAGATGGTCCTGCGTAAGGTTTGTGAACGCTCCTGCCGCCAGCTTCACGCCATGCAGGCGATACTGCGCGAGGCCATGGCTCGAGGCTTCCATCGCGGCGTGCGTCACGCTCTCGCGCGCAAGTTTGTCGAGTATCGCGTGGATCGCGACCGGGTCCGGCGTCGTGTGGCCGAGGTCGACCGAACCCGACGGGCCGATCGCGCCCAGCGTCCCCATAGACGCCGCCTTGCGCCCCATGCTGCTCCAGATCTGGCGCAGGAAGTCCACCGTCGAGCTCTTGCCGTTGGTGCCCGTAACCGCCACGACCACGCCGGGCTGCATCGGATAAAAGACAGCCGCCGCCCGCGCCAGCGTCAGGCGCGGTTCGTCCGCGCGGATCGACGGCACAGACCACTCGCCCGGCCGGACATCGGTCAGGATCGCAACCGCGCCCGCCTTGATCGCGCCGTCGATATAGTCGCGGCCGTCTTTCGCCACGCCCTGCAGCGCCGCAAACAAGAAACCGGGCTTCACCTTGCGGCTGTCCGCCGTGATGCCGACGACATCGATCGCGGGCGCTCCCTGAATGAGCTCGCTCAGCTTCATTGCGCACCCACCTTCGCGACAGCATCTGCGCCCGAAGTCGGCGCGCGTGTCGCCATGGCCTCCAGCACTGGCCGAACATCCAGAAGCGATGCTGCACGCGCGATCACTTTTCCTGCGATCGTGGCGGCCGTGAAGGAAGCCGTGCGTTGCGCGCCCGTTCTGGGCTGGGCCTCATCCAGAACAACAAGCACGACATATTGAGGGCGGGAAGCAGGGAAGACGGCGGCGAAAGATGTGATGTTTCTGTCCGGGTCGTAACCGTTTGGGCCAGGTTTCTCCGCCGTGCCCGTCTTGCCTGCCACTTCATAGCCGCGCGCTTCGGCATTCTTGCCCGAACCTTCGAGCACCGTGACGCGCATCATGTCGAGCACCATCGCTGCGGTCTGCGCTGACATCACACGCTTGCGCGCGACCTTGGCCGGATCGACCGGCTCGACGAAGGACGGCAGCAGATACTCTCCACCATTGGCGAAAGGCAGATAGGTCATCACGAACGCCATGGGCGAGACCGACAGGCCATGGCCATAGGCGATCGTCGCCATCGCGGTCGCATCCCACTGCGGGGGCAAGAGGGGCGAAGCCCATTGCGGTCCGACCGCCGGTTGTCCGCCGAGCAGTCCAACTTTCGCAAGGAAAGTCTTTTGCGCCACCGGCCCCATGCGCTGGGCGATGTCCGCGGCGCCAACATTGGAGGAGTAAGCAAGAATGTCCGTCACCGACACCGACGCCGGATGCGGCAGCGGATGCGGATCGCGCACCGTCACGGCGCCGATCCTTACCGGCTTCGATGTGTCGAACATGTCCGTCGGCTTCAGCACGCCAGATTCCAGCGCAGCCGCAACTGTCAGCGGCTTGTAGATCGATCCCAGCTCCATACGGGAATTGAGCGCCCGGTTGGTTTTCGCCGCGTCGCTCTCATCACCGCGCCGGCGCGGATCAGCCGCCGGCCACGAAGCCACGGCGCGAACAGCACCCGTGCTCACATCGACAACGATGCCGACAGCGCCCTTCATGTCGAAGTCGGCATAGGCGGCTTGCAGTTCTTCCTCGACGACGAACTGCACGCTCGCATCCAACGTCAGCTGCAGAGGTCCGCCGCCCTTCTTGAGCTGGTCGTTGTAGACGCGCTCGGCGCCTTCGAGCCCGTCGCCATCGATGCTGGTATAACCCAGGAAGTGGCCGGCCAGCTTGCCGTTCGGATAGACGCGCTGCGGCTCGTCGACGAACAGCAGGCCCTCGACGCCCGTCTCCTTCAGCGCCTTTACCTGCTCGTCCGTCAGCTCTCGCCTGACCCAAGCGAACTGACGCTTCTTGTCAGCCATGAGTGCGGTCAGTGCGTCTTGGCCAAGGTCCGGGAACACGGAGCGGATACCCGCCACCACATCGCGCGAATCCCAGATCGCACTCGGATCGACCGCCAGCGACTTGCCCTGCACCGTTGTCGCCAACAGTTCACCCTTGCGATCAATGATGTCGCCGCGCCGCGCGATCTCAGCTTTTGCCACCGGCAGCGCCGACCTGTCTGGGCCATTGAAGGCGACATGGGCCGAGCGTCCCACGATCACGGCGAAGATAAGCGCCAGCACGCCCGCGATGATGCGAGCACGGCGCGGACCCCAGACGTCTTCGTATGGCGCAGTGAATGGCCTCATTATCGTTGCGGCGTCACCGGATCAGGAGAAGGCGCCAGCGTTGCTGGCGGTTGTCCAGGAGCAGGCAGGCGCGTGCGTTCCTCGCCCAGCCGCTGCTTAAGCGCTTCGGCCGCTGTGTACTGGTTGGGATTGGCAGGCGCGAGACCGAGCTGCTGTTGCGCGATTCCGCCGATACGCTCGGGCCGCGTCAGCACGGCTTCATCCGCGCGAAGACCAGCAATGGCTTTCTCTTCATCCGCCACCTGCGTCTTGAGGTCTTCGATGCGGGCCTGCGTGTCTTCCGCGCCGAGCTTGGCGCGATAGACGGCAACGGCCAGCGCGGCGACAACAAGACCACCAATGATCGCCAGACGATTCATCAGGCAACTCCTTCAAGCTGTTTCAGCCCCGGCAGGCGGAACCCTTCATCAGGCCCTGACCCCCATGCCGGCGCATCCGTCCGCAGCGCCCAGCGCAGACGCGCCGACCGCGAACGCGGATTGGCGGCGAGTTCTGCCTCGCTCGCCTCGGTGGCCTTGCGTTGCAGGACTTCAAACGTGGGCGCCTTGCCCTTGGGCGCGCGGGGCACATGACGTGAGACGCCAGGATCATTGCCGGAGCGCGACCTCAAGAAGAGCTTCACGATGCGGTCTTCGATTGAATGAAAAGTTACGATCACCAGCCGGCCGCCGGGTTTCAGCACACGCTCGGCCGCGCCAAGCGCACGCACCAGTTCGCCGCTTTCATCGTTGACCCACATGCGCAGCGCCTGGAATGACTTGGTCGCCGGATGTGTTGGCTTGCCGCGCCGTCCGCCCAGCGACTTTTCGATCACGTCGGCAAGATCGAGCGTCGTCGTAAAAGGTTGTGCACGGCGCCGGTGCACGATCTCGCGCGCCACGCGGCGAGCGCCATGTTCATCACCAAGAATGTGAAAAATATCCGCGAGTTCGCCTTCGGTCAAACGGTTCACCGCGTCTGCCGCACTTGGCCCCTTGCGCTCCATCCGCATGTCGAGCGGACCATCGCGCATGAACGAGAAGCCGCGCTCGGCCTCGTCGATCTGAAAAGACGATACGCCGAGGTCCAGCATGATGCCGTCGACAGTGTCCCGCCCCATCGCGTGCAGGATGGTCTCGAGTTCGCCGAACCGTCCCGGCGCAGGAATGAGGCGCGGATCGCGACCCGCATGCTCCCACGCCCGCCGCATCGCCTCGGGATCGCGGTCGATGCCGATCAACGTGAAATTCGCTACCGCCAGCGCCGCGCGCGCATACCCGCCGCCGCCATAGGTGCCGTCGACCATCACGGCGCCTTCGACCGGCGCGAGCGCGTGCATCACCTCTTCGACGAGGACCGGAACGTGCGTGCCGGCATGGGGGGATACGAGGCCCTCGCTCATTCGGCAGCCACCGGACCGGTACGGCGCGGCTTGGCCTTGAGCAGGCCGAGGCTTTCCTTCGCGAGCGCGCGCATCTTCGCTTTTTCGGCCTCATAGGCCGCCGGCTCCCAGATCTGGAAGCGGTCGCCGAGTCCGACAAATTTGACCTTCTCGGTGATGCCCGCCGTCGCCAGCAGTTCTGCGTCCAGCACGATCCGTCCGCCTTCATCCAGCTTGCCCTGCCGAGCCTCGCCCATGATGTAGTTCGCGAGTGCGATGCGGCGGGGGTCCATCAGGTCGAGGTCGGCCATGGAATCCTCGAACTGCTGCATGAGGCCCTCGCCCGCGCCTTCGATGCACGGATTGTCCAGCGACGGCCACAGGTAGACGCTGTCCGCGCCCCCAAGCACCCTGCGGAAGGGCGCCGGGATCGAGACCCGCTTCTTGGCGTCAACGCCGCTCTCGAAATTGGAGAGAAACATACCCCTGATTGCCCGCTAAACCCCGCTCCTGAATGGGACGGGACACCCGAAAATACGCGCCACGAAAGCCCCTTCCGTGGAGGCTCAGGGGATATCATGGGGCAATATGGGAAACAACGGGACGTTATACCGCCGTTAACCATTGAACCGTCTGCGCACGGAACAAACCCGGTAGATCGGTTAGCCATATCCGCAGGTCTGTGGATAAGTGGTTTACGCCATGTAAATCGGCCACGACAGACTCCCGTAGAGTCCGGGTGTTAGGCCGTGTGGATGGCCTCGGACCCTCTGTCCACAGCAATTGGGTAAACGACGATCAGGCGGCCTGTAAGCCGGGTTCTGTCCCGGGCCAGATCTCCCGAAAGAGAGCCGACCCTTAGGCGACCATTCCTCTGGGACGGCCCTTGCGGACCGCCTCACGCGACCAACCCGGATGGAGCGCGAAAGCGCGCCTGACCCCAATTCCCCGAAAGGAACCCGGGTCGCCCATCCCTATTCGGTCTTGCTCCAGGCGGGGCTTGCCTTGCCATCCCTGTCACCAGGGACGCGGTGCGCTCTTACCGCACCCTTTCACCCTTACCGCGGGACGAATCCCGAGGCGGTTTGCTTTCTGTGGCGCTATCCCTCGAGTTACGCTTCCCGGCCCTTGCAGGTCGGGTTGCTTCCCCGGGCGGACGTTATCCGCCGCCTTGCCTTCGTGGAGCCCGGACTTTCCTCCAGCGCCACCCCAGTGAAGGAATGGCCACCAGCGGTCGCCCGGCCGCCTGATCGAGCCGGGCTCATATCACCCCCGCTACAAATAGGCGATTCCGTCTCTCTTTGCCCCCATCGCTGCGGCGGGAATGCCCCACTTCAGCAATAACTGCGCTCCGTTATGGCGTGTTCATGCAAGCCCCATTACAAGCCCACGCTACGCCATCTGGAGGGTAAAATGAGACTGAACGCCGTCGCCGTCATCATGGGCATAGTGACCCTCGCCGCTCCGGCCTTTGCCGGCCCCAAGGAAGGCGGCGAAATCTACGAAGCGCGCTGCAAGATGTGCCACGGCACGGGTCTGGCTAACGCGCCGCTGATCGAGGTTCTGCACGCGCTCGACAACGACAAGATCCTCGCTGCGCTCACCACCCCGGTGCCGATGATGGCCGGCGTCGTCGGCGGCCTCTCGGACACCGACAAGCGCGATATCGCCGTCTTCCTCTCCAAGAAATCGCTCCCGGCCTCGGGCGCCCTCCCGGCCGTCACTGCCGAGTAAGCTCGACCGATCGGTCGCAACACAAAGAGCGAGACGCACCAGCGTCTCGCTCTTTTTCATTTCGGCCCCACCGCTTGTCATCCCGGAAGCGCGAAGCGCTATCCAGGACCCATCGCGTAATCACGGCAACAGACGAATGGTTCCCGGCTCGCGCGATGCTTGGCCGGAATGACAACCACCGCGTCAGCCCTTCAACGCGCCCGCAAGCCGCTTCGAGATGATCGCGTCGGCTTCGCTCATGATGCGGTTGATCAGTTCCTTCACGCTCGGCACGTCGTGGATGAGGCCAGCCACCATGCCGCAGCTCCATGCCCCGGCTTCCATGTCGCCATCCCTCATGATCTTCGGATAGACGCCGGCGACTTCCTCGATGATGTCCTCGAACTTGAGGGCCGCGCCGAGTTCCTTCTCCTTCGCGACGATTTTCGCGACGCCCGCATTGTTCAGCACGCGCTCGGTGTTGCGCAGCGGACGCATGATCAGCCGCGTGTCGAGTTCGCTGGCTTTCACCAGCGCGTCTTTCACATTCTGGTGGATCGGCGCTTCCTTGGTCGCCATGAAGCGCGTGCCCATGTTCATGCCCTCCGCGCCCAGGGCCATCGCCGCCACGAGCGAACGGCCGTCCGCCATGCCGCCCGAGGCTACGAACGGAATCGTGAGTTCCTCCGCCGCGCGCGGCAGTAGGATGAAGTTTGGAACGTCGTCCTCGCCCGGGTGACCGCCGCACTCGAAGCCATCGACGCTCACCGCATCGCAACCGATCGATTCAGCCTTCAGCGAGTGGCGCACCGAAGTGCACTTGTGGATCACCTTGACGCCAGCTTCCTTGAAGAACGGCATCACCTGCACCGGGTTGTTGCCCGCCGTCTCGACGATCTTGATGCCTTCCTCGATGATCGTGCGCACAAAGCCTGGATAATCCGGCGGCGTCACCGACGGCAGGAAAGTCAGGTTCACGCCGAACGGCTTCTTCGTCATTTCGCGGCAACGGCGGATCTCTGCGCGCAGCCCCTCAGGTGTCCGCTGCGTCAGGCCGGTGATGATGCCGAGCCCACCCGCCTCTGAAACGGCCGCTGCCATCTCCGCAAAGCCTACATAGTGCATCCCGCCCTGGATAATCGGATGCTCGATGCCAAACAGCTCGGTGATGCGCGTTTTCATGATGGAGTTTCCTTCCTGACTTGCCCCCATCAGGAAACCGCCCGCCAAACGGCGTCAAGCCCAGAAGGAGACGAGGAACATCGACTATCGAATTCGATCAGACAGAGGCCTCGTCCCCTCGAACCACACCTTCCGCGCCGGCACGCTGATCAGCTCGCGCTCCGGCCAGCGCAACGCCGTGAGCTTGCCGCCAAAACAGCACCCCGTATCGATGCACCAGGTGTTGTTGACCGCCTGCACCTCGGGCGCGGCCACATGCCCATAGACAACCGCCGTCTGGCCCGTGTGCTTTAACGCCCAGTTGAGCCGCACCGGAGACCCAAACCCGTCCGTCTCCCCCGTCGTGTCGCCATAGAGCGCAAAGGATTTCACCTTGCCGCCGTCCTTGCCGATCATCTCTTGTCTGATGCCTGCATGCGCCACGACCAGCTTCCCGCCATCGAGCCACAGATAGATCGGCAACCCGCCGACGTATTTTTGCACCCGTGCGCGAAAGGCCGGATCTTCCTCCTCCATCTGGTCGATCGACGCCTGCAACCCATGCGCCGCCTTCACATTGGCCCCGTTTATCCACCGCGAAAACTTGTTGTCGTGATTGCCATCGACGCAAAGCCCGGTCCGGGCCTCTTGCATCGCCATCGCGATCCGCAACACATCCGGAGACCGCGGCCCGCGATCCACCAGATCGCCAACAAACACCAATGTTCGCCCCGCAGGCGGCGTCACCACAACAGATCGATCCGCGCCCCACGCCATGTCGTACCCAAGCAGCTCGAGCAATTCCTCCAGCTCGTCGCAACAACCATGCACATCGCCGACAATGTCGAACGGCCCGGTGAGTTCACGGCGATCAAAGGAGGATTTGCCAGCCGTCATGTGTCCGCGGATATCACGCGACCCGCACCTTGCGATATCGCGTGCCCATCGCCGGCGGCGGTTCAGCCGCACCTGCAAAGCACTGCGCCATGCCCATCCACTCAGTAGCGATAGGTCCGCTGACGCCCAGTTTCGTGTCCGCGACGTTGCGAACCTGCGTCACCACCTGGCAGAATTCGCTCGCCGAGCCCGTGACCGAATTTTCACCCGCTTCGCCCCAGCTCCACACCTCGCCCGAAGGCGCGGTCAGCTGCACATGCGGCATCGCCTGCGGCACAGCCATCTTCCGCACCATGTACGTCCAGCCAAACGTCGAGACGCCAAGGTGCGCGATGTTCTTGATGCGATCCTCATCCATGCGCTCGACACCGAGATGGTCGTACACCTCCTGCCCATGCGCCCACGTCTCCATCAACCGCGCCGTGATTGACGAGCGCGCGCTCATGTCCGGTCCAGCCCATTTCAACCGCGCCTTGGGATCAGCTGTTGCGTAGAGCGCCGCGATCTCTTTCGCTGTCTCCTCCCACGCACCACACAATGCCTGCCCCGACAACGGCACGACCTCACGCTCGACCGCCCGCATGCCGCCCTTGCCCGCAATCGCGCCAAGCAGGCGCACCAGCTCCGCCTCATCGGTCAGCTGCAGACCCGCCGCGCGATTCCAGAAATGCAGATGGCGGATCACATCATTCAGCGTCCAGCCCTTGAACTGGGTCGCCTCATCGAACGCTGCATCCGGCAACGGCGCCAGCAACCCCGCCAGCGCCTCCGTCTCAGCCAGGAAATCCGTCGCCTGTTCCATCTGGACTACAGCGTCCGCGCGATGAGTATCTTCATGATCTCGTTCGTGCCGCCGTAAATCCGCTGGATGCGGCTGTCGCGATACATTCGGCTGATCGGATACTCGTCCATGAAGCCGTATCCGCCGAACAGCTGCAGGCACCGATCCACGATCGTGCCCTCAAGATCCGACACCCAGTATTTCGCCATCGACGCCGTCGCCGCATCGAGCTTGCCTTGCAGATGCTGGCCGATGCAGTGGTTCACGAACACGCGCGCCACCGTCGCCTCGGTCTTGCACTCGGCCAACACGAACTGCGTGTTCTGGAAGTCGATCACCTTCTTGCCGAAGGCCCCACGTTGCTTGACGTAATCAATCGTCAGCTCCAGCGCCCGCTCGATCGTCGCAATCCCCTGAACCGCAATGTTGAGCCGTTCCTGCGGCAGCTGCCCCATCAGCTGAAAGAAGCCCTTGCCCTCTTCCGTGCCCAGCAAATTCTCCGCCGGTATCTTCACGTCATTGAAGAAAAGCTCCGACGTATCCTGCGCATCCTGTCCCAGCTTCTTGAGATTGCGCCCGCGCTCGAAACCTTCTGCGTCATCCGTCTCCACGAACAACAGCGACGTCCCCTTCGCGCCCTGCGTCGGATCGGTCTTGGCCACCACGCAGATCAGGTTTGCCGTCTGTCCGTTGGTTATGAACGTCTTCGAGCCGTTGATGACATAGCCATTGCCGGATTTCTTTGCCGTCGTCTTGATGCCCTGCAGATCCGACCCCGCGCCTGGCTCCGTCATCGCGATCGCCGAAATCAGCTCGCCCGACGCCATGCGCGGCAGCCAGCGCTTCTTCTGCTCTTCGGTGCCGTAGTGGACGATATACGGCATCACGATCGCATTATGCAGCGACGCACCAAAGCCATCGACGCCCTTGAGCCCGATCTGCTCCATCAGCACCACCTCGTGCCGATAGTCGCCGCCCATGCCGCCATATTCCTCCGGCGTCGACAGCCCGAGCAGGCCGGCTTCCGCAGCCTCGGTCCACATCGCCCGCTCGACCACTTTCTCCTTGCGCCACTTCTCGGTCCGCTCGGCCGGCGCGTGCTGATCGAAGAATTTGATTACCGACGCCTCGAACATACGGATCTCTTCTTCCGACATGAAGTCCGGACGTTCGACGTTCAAGGCAGGCATTGTGATCCTCACAGGCTGGTTAGTAGACGTTGCTGCACAAGCATTCCGCGCACGTCATCCAGCATACGCAAGCGCCCCTGTCGAGCCGAACTTTGTGCTACCCCAGCGTTGAAGAACACGCACGTCGGAATCTGCGCTATGCAGCGATCCACATAACGCTGATGCGCCTGCAGGAGTCCGGAATGCCCGTCACTGATCTTGTCCTGACCGATACCCCGCTCCCCCTTATCCGCCGCCTCACCCTCAACCGCCCGGAAAAGCGCAACGCCCTCTCCAACGACCTCCGCCGCGACCTCTACGCCGCGCTTGAGGCCGCCGATCGCGACGACGCCGTGCGCGTGATCATCATCCGTGGCGCCGGCTCCTGTTTCTCCGCCGGCTACGACCTCTCCGCTGAAGGCGCACAGCAGCCGCTGCCCTTCCAGACCGCCGCCGGACCTGGCCAATGGGCGCGCCATGTAGTCGAGGGCTGCTTCCGCATCTGGGACCTTGCCAAGCCGGTGATCGGGCAGGTCCATGGCTGGTGCCTCGCGGGCGGCTCCGAACTCGCCGCCGCCTGCGATCTCGTCTACGTCGCGGACGACGCGCAGATCGGCTATCCGCCGGTTCGATCCATGAGTCCGCCCGATAACCAGTTCCACGCCTGGTATTGCGGCCTGCGCCCCGCGATGGAGATGATGCTCACCGGCGACGCCATCGATGGACCCGAGGCCGTCCGCACCGGCCTCGCCAACCGCGCCTTCCCGGCAGATGCGCTGGAAGCCGAAGTCCTCGCCATCGCCACGCGTATCGCGAAGATCCCGACCGACGTGCAGCAGATGAACAAGCGCTCGGTCCACCGCGCGATGGAAATCATGGGCCTGCGTGCTGCCGTCCGCGCCGGCGCAGAAATCCAGGCCCTAGCCCTCACAACGGAAAGCTCCCGCACCATGTTTGCGCAGTTCCGCGAAGGCGTGACGACCGCTCTCACCGCTCGCGACGGCGCCTTTGGCGACTACCGCAGCGGCACGGCGTCAGGCGAGCAGAAGTCAGGCGACTAAACCTGCACCACCCCCGGCGCTAGATCCGCCGTGAACAGCGACGCCACTTCCGCTGCCCGCGCATCCTGTGTCGCGCGCTGGTTCACATAACCCTTGTCGGTGATCTCTCCTGTGTCGAGCGACGGCGGCGACGTCAGCATCCTGAACCGCCCCACCTTGCGCGAAGACCCACCGGCATTCGCGTTGAACACCTTCAGCTTCTCCGCTACATGCAGCGTGATCGCGCCGAACGCCTTCGCCGTATCACCACCTGCCGCCTGCGTCGCGGCCGCCATCGCGGCTGGCGCCGGCCACAGCATCGCGCCGATGAAGGTCTTGTCCTGCCCGCACACCACCGCATCGAACACCAGAGGCGCACACGCCGCCACGATATCCGGCCGCAGCGTGCCCACCGACACCCACGTGCCAGAATCCAGCTTGAAGTCCTCGGTCACGCGGCCGTCGAAAACGAGACCTTTTTCGGGGTGCTCCGGGTCCTCGAACCGCGCCGCATCGCCGAGACAATAGAATCCTTCCTCGTCGAATACCTGCGCATTCTTCTCGGGCATGTTGAGATAGCCGCTCATCACCGTCGGGCCCTTCACGCGCACTTCCATCTTGTTGCCCACCGGCGCGAGCTTCAGTGTGATCCCCGGTAGCGGCACACCGACCATGCCCACGCGCTCGAGAATCCAGTGCGTCATCGTCACGCCCTGCGTCTCGGTTGCGCCATACATGGTCAGCAGCGGAATGCGCATGCCCGTCGCCGCAATCGAAAGTTGCTGCAGACGGTCGTACAGGTCATCCGACAGCGTCGCCCCGCCATAGATGAACGCCTTCATCCTCGAGAACACCGCATCGCGCAGTTCGAGATCCGCCTCCATCGCTTCGGCCAGCATGCCGAAGGCGATCGGCGCCGACCCGAACGCCTGCGGCCGCACGTCTTTCAGGTTGGCGATGGTGGTCTGGAACAGGCCCGGCATCGGTCGACCATCATCGATGTGGAAAATCCCGCCGAGCGACAGAACGTTGTTGAAGTTCACATTGCCGCCCGAGATGTGGCTCCACGGCATCCAGTCGAGCGCCATGCCGATCTCGTCAGGATTTTCCGGCGGCAGTTCGATGCCGCCGCGCGCCGCGATCTGCGCTGTCATCTGGCCCTGGCTTTGCGGCGCCGGCTTCGGCATACCGGTCGAGCCCGAGGTGAACAAATACTTGCCAACCGTGTCTGGCCCGATCCAGTCCATCGCCTTGTTGACCAGATCCGTCGCCGCCGTCTCCGCCAGCTTGTCAAACGCCTCTGAGCCTTCCGACCCATCCGCCGAAATGATCGCCACGCCGTCCAGAGGCAAGGTCGCCAGCGCCTTGCGGAACGGATCCATCGTCTGCACGAAAATAGCCTTCGGTTTCACCGCATCGAAGCAATGCTTCAGCTTCGCGAAGTCCGAAGACATGATCGAGTACGCCTGCGAGATCGGCGTCGCCGGCGCCGAGATCCGCTGCGCCGCCAGCGACATTAACGCATGTTCGATCGAATTGCCCGACAGGATCAGCAGCGGCGCATCCGGCCCCAGCCCGCGATCCAGCAATGCCTGCGCCAGCGACCGGGTGATCTTCGCGGCCTCGCCATAGGTCACCTCGCGCCACGGCCCGTGATTTGGCAGCCGCTGTTTCAGCCACGCGCGATCCGGGTGGATCCCCGCCCGCTCATCCAGCGCATGCGGTATCGACCGCGGTCGTGGGCCCATCGGCGAACGCGAGGTCAGATAGACCGCGCCATTCTCGCCACGCCGCACCTCGATATCCGGACCCCGATAGGGCAACGGACGAAATGGCGGCAGATTCGCGGTATCGGCTGGCATGAAATCCTCCGGTCGTCTTTTTGTCTTTTCCAGACACTAACCAGCCGCCTCGCGTGAGTCACCCTCGGTCCGGCGCCGGGTGTCTGGCGGCCCGCTTCGCTGCAACTCTCCCCACCACTCGCTCTCATTCGCGACACACTCAAAGCGCGCGCGCCAGAACCCTGGGCAAAATGCGCCAGTGCAAGCAGTTCAGGGTTCTGAGTCTCCGACACTTCGCGCCTCCGCCCGGAATGACCGTGAGCAAAGCAAAAAACGGGTTAGTTACGCCCCGTTTTGCTGGTAGGCCGCTGTGCAAACTCGGCGGAAACAAAAGACTCTCGCGCGTAGTTTCAACCACCTGCCCGAAAAACATAGTGGATCGGCGTTGCGTAAACCAGCCGGCCTTCCAGCGCCTAGATAATCGCACTCATGAAACGCCAGAGCTTCCCTCTGTGGCTGCTGCGAGACGTCCCATCTTTGATGGGTCTACTCGCCAGCTGCTGGGCGCTGATCATCTTCGCGATAAGCAGCGGCAGAAGAGTCATGCGCGCCGACTCCATCGGCAAGCAGGTTCGCGACTACTTCGCCCTGATGCTCGCTCACGCCGAAGGTAAACTCGGCCAAGCCCTCTGGCGAAAGGCCTATCGCCGCCTCGGCTTGAAGCTCCGCGCTGTCGGGCTCGAGCTGATTGCACCGTCTACGCTCTGGTCAGACACACAACAGCGCCTCGACGCCTATGCGCGAACCTTCCGCGATATGAACCGCGTCGTCGACGCTTATGTCGATGATCTGCGCGAGCGTTACAGCATCTCCAAACGCGATGTGACCGACGGTCTCTGCCCCCTCCGTCACGCGACTTCGTCGCGAGCCATCTCGCCCGGCTTCGCCTAGGGAGGAAACGAACACCGTTCTCTTTCCTCCCTCAGGGCACAGCACTGGGGGAGGTGGATTGGCGCGCCTTCGCAGCGAGACGGGGGGGGCAGCCACAGCTCGCGCGGCCCGCCGCTAAGGCATGTTTCAGGAAAACCCAAACTCAACCCGCTCCAGCGCATCCGCGTCTGAGACCGCGCCCACAAGCCTAGTGCTTTTCCACGAACACTGTGCCCGCAGAATACCCGGCGCCGAATGAACAGATCAGGCCTTTGTCGCCAGCTTTGAAATCTTCCGAGTGCCTGTGGAAGGCGATGATCGACCCCGCCGACGACGTGTTCGCATAGGTATCGAGCACCGTGGGGCTCTCATCCTCGCTGGCTTCATGCCCCAGCACGCGCTCGGCGATCATTCGGTTCATTCCCGCATTGGCCTGATGCAGCCACAACCGCCGCAGGTCAGGCGCCTTGATCCCCAGCCGTTCCATCTCGGAGAGGATCATGCCCGACACCATCGGCACGACTTCCTTGAAGACCTTGCGGCCTTCCTGGACGAACAGCTTGTCCGCCTTGCCGACGCCATCAGGATCGCCGCGATTGAGGAAACCGAAATTGTTGCGGATGTTGTTCGAGAACTGAGTCTTCAGATGCGTGCCCAGGATCGACCAATGCTCCTTCGGCGCAACGTCTTCCGCCTCGATCAGCACAGCAGTCGCCACATCGCCAAAGATGAAATGGCTGTCTCGGTCGGTGAAATTGAGGTGGCCCGAGCAGATCTCCGGGTTCACCATCAGCACCGTCTTCGCATGCCCCGCGCGCACAAAATCCGCGCCGGTCTGGATGCCAAAAGTCGCCGACGAACACGCCACGTTCATGTCGAACGCAAAGCCTTCCGCGCCCAATGCAGCCTGCACTTCAACTGCCATCGCCGGATATGCACGCTGCATGTTCGACGCCGCGCAGATCACCGCGTCGATGTCCTTGCCGGTCTTGCCTGCTGTCTTCAGCGCCTGCTTCGCGGCGTTCACCGCGATCTCAGCCAATACGGAAATCTGGTCGTTCGGCCGCTCCGGAATGTTCGGCGTCATCCGCCCCGTATCGAGCACGCCTTCCTTGTCGACCACATACCGCGACTTGATGCCCGAGGCCTTCTCGATGAACTCAACTGACGAGTGGCCTTTCGGCTGCAACACGCCCGCAGAAATGTCGGCCTCGTGCTCGGCGTTGTACTTGTCGACCCAACCATTGAAGCTGGCCACAAGCTCCGCATTCGAAATGGAATGGGGCGGTGTGAAAAGGCCGGTTGCGGAAATAACGGGACGGGACATGAAACGCCTCAATCTGACTGCGGACGGTTTATTCCCGACGCGGCCTACCGTCGAGTAGCAGAAAGCTGTCGTCAGGAAAGGCGTTTTCCCGCTTCGATAGCGCCAGCATAGCCCGGCTGGTCGATCACCACCTGTGCATAAACGCTCTGCCGCAGGTAGGCATGCAGGTCAGCCCGCTGCAGGTCTATCTCGCCAAACCGGATCGCCCGGCACAGGTTTTCCCGCAGCATCTGCAGGTCACGCCCATCGCCGAGCAGCCTGCGCAGCGCGTCCATCTCGAACGCGCGCGCCTCCGCCCCCAGCGAAATTTCCCGCATGATCATGTCAAGCGAATTGGCGGCCACTCGCGCCAGAAACTGCTCCCGCCCCGACAGCGCCTGCGCCGCATCGCCCCGCAGGAAGTCTCGGACGCCAGACAGCAATTCATCCGAACGCGGCAGGTCCGTCGCCGACAAGGATTCCGCTACAGGCGATCCGGCAACGACCGCACCCGGGATCAACAGGTTCACGCAATCGATCTGGCATTCCGAACTGCGCCGCCCGATCGCGGGCCGCTCGAGACTCGTTTCCATGCCCACCCGGAAAGACTGCCCCATCGACAGGCACCCCACCGCCCACCAGAATGATCCAAACACTTCCCAGAACCGCACCGCGTCGTGGTCCACCGTCTCGCCAGACGCTGCTTCATAACCCGCGATCAGATCATCGCGACTGCCAAACCCGCCGACATCCCTGTCGGGCACGCCAAACCGCCACGAGCGTGTCACCACCCAGCCGAGATCCCGCATCGGATCGCCAACATGCGCCAGCTCCCAGTCGAGCACGGCGACGACGCCCGCCTTCGGATCGACGATCAGATTCCCGTTCCGGAAATCCGAGTGCACCAGCTTCATCGCATATTTTTTCGGCAAATTCGCCAGCAACCACATCGCGACAAAATCTATCATCGGCTGCGGCGAGTGCAGCTCGAGATAGGCC
Organism: Caulobacterales bacterium; assembly: GCA_038326205.1. GTDB lineage: Bacteria > Pseudomonadota > Alphaproteobacteria > Caulobacterales > Hyphomonadaceae > UBA7672. The sequence goes on from JBBQJV010000023.1 coordinate 28,570, forward strand.
GCATGCGTCTTGCGCACGATATGTTCCGGCGTGAACGCTTCGAGCACCACATCAAGACCCGCAGCTTTCACATCGACACTGTGTAAGCGCGCGAGAATCTCGCCGCACTTCTGCGCCAGCGTCTTCCGCGCCTCGGCAAATTCCGCCGCCCGCGCGATCTTGCCACCCAGCGTTTCGCCCGCGATCCACTCCATCACAAAGCCCGCGCCGAGCTGATCCTCCGGCTGCAGGACCAGCAACACTTCCGGCCCGGGCACACCCGCGACGCGCGCCGCCGCAAACAGCTGCGCCTCCACATTCAGCCCCGGCCCTGAGCCCATCGCCGAGCGCCCATCACCCTCCGCACGCCGCAGCGCCAGCTTGCGCTCGGCGCCGCTCATCACCACCAACAGCCTGTATGTCTCGCGGCTCGCGCCTGCCGACAGCCGGTCACAACTCACCAACCGTTCAAACCCCGGCAGCCGCTTCAGCACGATCTCAAGTTGCGCCGTGTCGATCACTCAACTACGCCCTTCGGCGCGCGCTGCCCCATGAAGCCGAACATGTATCCGGCAACGCGGCGGATCTGGATTTCTTCCGATCCTTCGGTGATGCGATACCGGCGATGGTGGCGATAGATATGCTCGAACGGCTTGTGCCGCGAATAGCCGAGACCGCCATGCACCTGCATCGCTCGATCCGCCGCCTCACAGCACAGACGGTTGGCCCAGTAATTACACATCGACACTTTGTCGCTCACCGCAAAATTGCCGACCGTATCCATCTGCCACGCCGTCTTGTGGATCAGCGCTCGCAGCATCTCGCACTGTGTCTGCAGCTCGACCAGCGGGAACTGGATCGCTTGGTTGGTCGACAGCTTCTTGCCGAACGGCGCACGCTCATTCGCATAGGCCACCGACTCAGCTATGCAGTATTGCGCCGCGCCCAAACTCGAAGCCGCCTGCCGGATGCGGTTCTCGTTGAAGAAGTGCTGCACCACCATCAGCCCGCGCCCCTCGCCGCCGAACACGGCCCCAGCCGGAACGCGTACGCCCTTCAGCGTAATATGTGCATGGTCGGACGGCATGTTAAACGTCCAGAGATATTCCTCGATCGTGAAGCCCGGCGCTTTGGTGGGTACGAGGAAAGCCGTGATACCGCTGCCATCGCCGGCCTTGCCCGATGTGCGCGCCATGATCATGTCGTGGCTGGCAACGTGCACGCCTGTGTTCCAAGTCTTCTCGCCATCGATGATCCAGTCACCGCCGTCGCGAACCGCGCGCGTTTCCATGTGCGTCGCGTCCGAGCCGTGCTTGGGCTCGGTGATGCCAAACGCAAAGCCACGGCGCCCCGCCGCGAGATCGTCCATCCATTCGGCCTTCTGCGCGTCGGTGCCGTAGTTCCACATCAGCAGTGCGCCAACGCTGTTGCCGACAATGGAGTGCTCGTTCTGCAGGTCGTTATGAAGGCCCAGCCCTTTGGCCGCGAGGTGTTCGCGGATCACCGCCATGGCGAGATTGGAGCCGCAGCCGACATCCCGCGCCGATCCGCCCAGCTCCTTCGCCAGCGCAAAGCGGAAATGCCCCGCCTTGTCCGCCCGCCGCCGCGCCTCGCGCAACAGCAGCTCCCACTCATGTCGCGGCAGGCCGCCCCTGTCCCAATCCGTTCGCGCATGCTCACGGCGATGATCGAAGAAGCGGATATTGTCATCCGCATTTTCGAGCGGCTTGATCTCGGCTTCGATGAAGGCGTCAAGTTCGCCGAGATAATCGGCAAGTCCCTTTGGCAGGTTGAAGTCCACGTTTGCTCTCCGGCTTGTCCTGCCAGGAGTGTTGACCTACTCGGCAGGAACCGCAACCGGCTCGGGATGGAGATCGTCTTCCGGCTTCGCCTTGCGATCCTTCGGCGCCAGCAACAGGTACATCGGCGGCGTCACGATCCGCGCGATCAGCGTCGAGGAAACAAGGCCTCCGATGATCACCATGGCCAGCGGCGAATAGAGCGGCGACTTCTCGAACACCAACGGCATCAGGCCGCCGATGGCCGTAAGGGAAGTCAGCAGCACGGGCAGGAAGCGCACTTCGCCCGCCTTCTCGATCGCCTCGCGCAACGGCGTGCCTCTGTCGCGTTCCTGGTTGGCAAACTCCACCAGGAGGATCGAGTTCTTGATCTCGATGCCGATGAGCGCAATGAACCCGATGATCGATGTGTACGACAGCGACTCGCCGCCGAGATAGAGCGCGATCAGGCCGCCCATGATGCCGAACGGGATCACGAACGCGACCACGCCCGCTGTCGCGAACGAGCCAAACTCAAGCAACAGCACGGCCATGACGCCGAAGATCGCGATCATGATCGCAGGCCCCATGCCGCCAAAGCTGCGCGACTGTGCTTCCGCCTCGCCGCCAAGGCTGGAGGAATAGCCCGGCGGCAGCGGAATGGACTTCAGCTTTTCCGACACATTCTTGGTCACGACGTTGGCGAGATAGCCGGACTTCAGATAGGCGGTCAGCGTCACGGTCCGCTCGCGCTGGAAGCGGCTGATGCGCGCCGGGCCTGATGAGATGCGCGGATCGGCAAACTCCGATAGCGGCACAGCAGACCCGTCACCCGTCCAGACATAGAGACGCTTGAGATCATCGATGCTCATGCGGTCGCCGCGTGGCGCACGCACCACCACGGGGTAGGCGTCGCCGACCGGATCGCGATAGGACGCGACTCGCGCGCCGCCTACGGCAATACGCAGTGTCTGGTCCATTCCGCCAGCAGGCACGCCGCGCAGGGCCGCTGCTTCCGTGTCGATATTGAGATCAAGATCGAGCAACCGCTCAGCCAGCGGGTTCACCACATTGCGGATGCCTTCGGCGGCTTCCATCTCGCGCTCGAACTGCGTCGCGATTTCGGTCAGAACTTCGATGTCGGCGCCTTGCACGCGCACCGCGATCGGCGCTTCGATCGGCGGGCCGTTGAGGAAGCGCTTCACGTTGAACCGGGCGCCGGGGAATTTATCGAGGTCGGTGCGTAGCTCCTCTAGCAACTTGTGGCCTTCGGCGCTCTCCCAATGGTCGAAGCGCGCGTAGACGCCGCCGACATTGCTCGCCTGCTCGCTAGGCGTCTCGTTGTAATAGACCTGCGGATTGCCGCGTCCGGAGTTTGCGAAACGCCAGCTGATTTCTGTGTGCTTTGCCAGCGCCTGATCAACGTACATGACCGCCCTGTCCGTCTCCTCGACAGAGACGCCTTCGGGCAGCTTCACCTCGACCATGAAGTACGGACTATCATTCTCGGGGAACAGGCTGAAGCCCAACTTCGGCACCAATGTCAGTGAGGCGGCAAACAGCGCAAGTCCCGCAATGACGGTGATGCGTGGCGCACCCAGCGCGACCTTCAGGATCGGCCGATAGATCGCGTGGATGCCGCCCATGACGACATCGAGCAGCACGTTGGAATGACCGTGGCGCGGCAGGATGCGGCTCGCGAGGAAGGGAATGACGGTCAAGGCCACAAAGAGCGATGCGGCAATCGTACAGACCACCGCCATCGGCAGCGAGCGCGTGAAATCACCCGCAGCTTCGGGTAGGTTCAGCAACGGCAGGAAGGCGAGCAGCAGCGTCGCAGTACAGCCGAGCACAGCCACGTTGATCTCGTTGACGCCAGCAATCGCTGCATCGCGTGGACTTAGCCCGCTGCGCAGGTGGCGCGATATGTTCTCGGTGACGACGATCGAGTCATCCACGAGCAGGCCGAGCGCAAGAACGAAACCCGCAATCGACAGCTGGTTCAGCGAATAGCCCAGCTTTTCGAGGACGATGACGCCGATCGCGAATGAGGCCGGGATCGACACCATGACCACGATAGACGCCCGGAACCCGAGCGGCAAAAGGGTCAGCAGCACAAGCGCGATGGCGATACTGAAGTCGCGGCCCAATGACGACAGGCGCTGCGACACCATCAATGACTGGTCGAACCCGCGCTCCAGTACGATCTCTTTCGGCAGGCGCGGTTCGAACCTGTCGACCTGTCGCTGCAGGTTCGACATCACGTCGAAAATGGTGGCGCCGAGCTTCGCCCGCGCTGTCACAAACAGCGCGCGCTTGCCGTTGTAGCGGGTGAAGACCTGCTGCTCGTCATTGGTCCACTCAACCTGACCAACATCGCCCAGTGTGATCGCCGTACCAGCGTCGCTGCGCAGAACGATGTTGCGAATCTCCTCGAGGCTGTCGAATGCGCCGGTTGCTTCCACGTTGAAGCGCCGGCCGCTGCTCTCGACCGAGCCGATCGGCACATCGACGCCTTCGCGTTGCACGGCGTCAGCCACCGCCGTCAGCGGCAGCCTGTAGGCCGCCAGCTTGTCGAGGTCCGGCGTGATCCTGACCTCGGACGTCGGCACGCCCCAGATTTCGGACTGCTGGACGCCGCCTGCGCGTTCCATCGCGTCGCGCAACTCGCGCGCATAGGCTTCCATCTGGCGGACGGGGGCGGTTTCGGAAACCAACGCCATCTGCACGATATTGGTCTGCGCCGGGTTCTGGCGGTTGGCGCGCAGCAGCGTGATGCCGTCCGGCAGGCTGGAGCGGATGACGTTCAGCTCGCGCACGACTTCGTCGTATTTTTTCTCGGGGTCCGAGCCGTAGATGAACGACACGCCGATGCTGGCAAGGCCCGCCTGGCTGGTCGAGCGGATCTGGTCGACGTCCTCGAGGCCGTTGAGCGCCGTCTCGATCGGGATTGCGATCACGCGCTCCATCTGTTCGGCGTCCGCGCCGGGCAGCACGACGAACACGCCGACCCCCGGGAAGGAGACGATCGGATCTTCCGATTTCGGGATCGACATGACGGACTGGATGCCCAGTCCGAACAGCATCACGAACAGCACCAGCGTGAACTGCCAGCGATCGACGAAGAAGCGTGTAAAGGCCTGCATCCCCCAGGTCCCTTCGCGCTATTGCTTGACGACGCTGACGGCGTCGCCGTCGCGCACCATCGATGCGCCGCGCGTGATCACGCTGTCGCCGTCGCTGAGACCCCTGAGGATAGTGACCCCCCGGTCGCTAACCCCGCCCGTCTCCACCGCACGGCGGCGGGCCTTGCCTTCGGCGTCGACCACGAACACCACGCCCTGATCGGCGCGCGCGTCGATCAGGGCGATAGCGGGCACGGTATGGGCGGACGACGTTTCCGCCGCAGCGTTCTGGGCGCGGGCGATGATGACTTCCGCGACTTCGCCCGAGCGCAGCCCATCCGGCTTGTCGACCTGCACTTCGACCATGAACACGCCCGACTGCGATCCCTTGGCCGCGATGCGCGCGACTTTTCCTGTCAGCGGTTCACGACCGCGCAGGTTCACCGTCGCCGGGACGCCCGTCTTCAATAGGGCAACCTCCGAGGCGGTCATCGAGGCTTCAACGATAATGCCGGTGCGCGCCTCGCCCAGCGACAGCACGCCCTGCCCGGCGCTGACGATCTGGCCCGGTTCAGCATCGCGCCGAAGGATCAGGCCCGACGCAGGGGCTGTGATCGATACCCGTTCCCGCGACCGCTCCAGCGCCAGCCGCGCGTTGTCGAGTTCCACCTGGGATGCGGCCCCCGCCGCATTCAGCTTGGCGATGCGATCGAAATTCTGCTCGGCGGTCTTGCGCGCCAGCGCCGCCTCCGCCTCATCCGCCCCCGCCGCCGTCCGCCGCAACGTCGCGAGCACCTGCCCGGCAAACACCTGATCGCCGACATCGGCCTTCAGTGTCTCGATTTCGCCCGCAGAGCCGAAGGAAAGCGTCGTCTCGCGCTTGAAGGCCACCAGACCGCTGGCGCGGATCTCGCCCGCTGCGCCCGCGGCCGAAATACCAAGGATTTCAACGGCGATTGCCGGCGGCGGCGCCTGCTCTACTTCTGAGATTTCAGCTGCTTCGCCTTGGCACGCGGCGACAAGAAGTGCACAGACTACCGGCAGGGCCAGTTTTCTAGACGCTGACAGGGCGGCCCACATATGTCACCTAATTGATAAATCTCGTGATGTTGACAGTGTCAACGAGAGTGTAGACACTGTCAAGAAACGACGGGGAATAAATGGCCGCCACCAAGTCAATTTCACGGGACGATGTCCGGACCAGCATTTTGGAAGCCAGCATCGCGCTGATGAATGAGGGGGGGCTCGGCTCTCTCTCGATGCGCGAAGTCGCGCGCCGCGCCGGCGTCAGCCACCAGGCCCCCTATCACTACTTCACCGACCGCGAAGCCATCCTCGCCGAACTTGCTGGCGACGGGTTCGATCGCCTCTACGACTACATGGTCAGCGCCATTGGGCTCGCGCGCAACTCGATCGGCGACAAGAACCGCGCAATGGGCGAGGCGTACATCCGCTTCGCGCTGAACAATCCGGAAGTCTTCCGCTTGATGTTCCGCTGCGAGATGGTCGATCTCATGCGCTATCCGGAAGCCAAGGCGAAAGCCGATCTCTGCTTCCAGCTCGTCGCCACCACGCTCGGCGTCAATGTCACCGTCGACAAGAAGAGCCCGGAATTGGCCCCCGTGATCGCGTGCTGGTCGATGGCTCATGGCCTCGCCACGCTTATGCTCGAAGGCAAGTTAGGCGAAGCGTTCGGCGATACGATGGACCAGCGCGAAGCGGCCGCTGGCCGCATCATCGGCTATTACGCCGACCGCCTGGTGAAATAGCTCAGCGCCTCACTCAACACCACGCGCCCGAAATCGGGATTACCTGTCCCGACACGAACCCGCTGTCGCCCAGCGCCAGCATCTCCACGAGCGCCGCCACCTCTTCGGCCTCACCCAGCCGCCCCATCGGCACGCGCGACAACAACTTCGGTCCTTTCACAGGATCGGCGAGTAGCGCCTTGGGATAGTAAGTTTCGGTCTGGATGAAATTGGCTGCGACTGCATTCACTGAAATGCCGTCGCTTGCTACTTCCAGCGCCAGCGTCCGCACCACGCCGTTGATCGCAGCCCGCGCCGACGCATAAGCGGCAAAGCCAGGTATCCCGCCGATCGGTGCGGAGGACGATCCAAACACGATCCGCCCCGCCTTGTGCGGTCGCATCGCTTTCACTGCCGCGCCCGCAAACGCCAGAGATTCCGCAGCGAGCCTTACAAAATATGGCGTCAGCACCTCAACCGTCAGGTCTTCCACGCGAATGCGCGGCGCCGGCATGGCCGAAGAAATCACGATCGCATCGAGCTGCCCCCCGAACCGCTCCACGGCGCGCGCCGTGACGTCGGCGGGCGAGCCCCACGCAACCACCTCGATGCCTTCATCCTCGCCATCAGCGGTGATCGCAGGATCGCACCCGATCACGCGCGCGCCCTTGTCCTTCAGCCGCCTGGCGATGACAGGATTGGCGAAACCCTTGATCTCGGTCAGCAGGACGTTCTTCGCGTCACTCATTGGGCCCTCATTGCGGGTAGTGGTCGGTGAACACGCCAAGCTTGCAGGAATAACCTGCCGGCGGCGGCGTCAGCTTGAACGACTTTGGATCAGACCCCTTCGGATGCGACGCCAACGTCGTCAGCGCCCACAGGTTGAATGCCTGCGTGTTCACCTGCGGCCACATGTGCCCGTGCGTTGCGCTGCACGCGACATGCACCACATTCGGCAGCGACGAAAAATAGTTCGCGCCAGCTTGGGTCGTCGGCCGATAGTCCGAGCACAGGCCCAGCGGCGGCCCGCAATCCCACATGTCCTTCTCGCCACCCCACACCGAGATGACAATCAACGGGCTCAGCGACTTGTATAGCGGATAGGGCCCGATGCGGCCCTGGAAAATCTTGGTGGGGTTGGCCATCACGGCCTGGCGCGCATCGTTGAACGACAGCGTCGAGCCATCGTCGTTCGAGACATACCACTCGCCCGAGATCGGCATGCCGCCGGCCCAGAATTCAGAGTTGAAGGTCAGCGCGCGATTGGTGACCGTGCCGCCCGCCGAAATCCCGCCAATGAACAAGCGGCTGCGGTCCAGCGAGAACTTCGTTCCCGCGCAGCGCACCATCGCCTCGAAGAAGCGCGAGTCCGGCCCGTCATCGTTCTTCCATTTGTCACCTTCGGCGCTGCCCGCGCGGCCATCATTCCAAGGCTTCCAGTTCCATCCGTTCGATCCGCCGCCATCGCATTCCTTAAAGCCGATATCCGGATCCTGGCTGGCGCACTGACGCACCGGCGCAATCACGGTAAAGCCCTGCTCGGCCATCAGCGCATTGGCGCCCGAGCGTGCGACATTGAGATTGGCGTTGGTCGATTCGACCGTACCGGTCAGCGGAACCCAGACGGGCGCCGGCCCCGCGACGCCTTTTGCCGGAACGATCACGAAGGCGCGCTGCAGTCCGTCGGACGAGAAGCCGATGTTGAGCCCTGCGTGCGGCGTGACGCCATCCGGGCAGGACCATTCTGCCTGCGCCATACCCGCTTCGGGCGACACACACCCGGCCAGCCCAATCGCCAGCCCCGCTAACCCAGCCGCAAACTTCATCGGGCGTCCTCCGCAGCGCCGACTCTAGATGGCCGACTGCACGACACCCTAGATGCTGGAGCTTCCGCCCGGAAGCCTTTCCGGCAAAAGCCCTCGCCCGCTATTCGCACATCGCGCGCTTCAACGCGTAACGCGCTGGGTGGCCTATTTGCGACGTCCGCTTGAGCCCGCGAGCCAGGTCGGAGGGACGTAGCTCGGTTCGTAGAACGTGCCCTCCCATCCGCCTTCGGGGGTTGGCACAGCGATGCTTTCGCCCGGTCTGGCCACATCGAACCGCAGCAACATCGAATGATGCTCGTGTCGCGTGTTGTGGCAATGCTCCATGAACGTGCCGAGGAACTCCCGGAATCGGAGCGCCACCTCGATGACCTTACTGCCATCCGCATCGGGCCCGAGACGATAGATGTCCTAGCGCGCATATCGTTTCCAGCTCGGCGACGCCTTGCCGTCCCGGCTGATGATCTGCCCTTCTTCAAAGTGTACGTGGACGGGGTGCGCCCACCCACCGCTGTTGCTCTCCCGGCGCCAAACCTCGCGCGAACCGATTTCAGGCGCGACCGAGACGCGGTGAAGGTCGGTGTCGAACCCGTTGCCCTGGTCTGTCTTGATCGTCCATGACCCTTCATCCGTGCCGCCGCTGTGATGGAGGGCAGCGGGAGCATCGTCTTCTTGCACGTGAGATAATCGGCGGGGTTCATGCTGCGGTCGACCCCGGCATAGGGCTGCACGCGGAACTCCATAAATTTACCGATCGCCGGATCGCCCTCGTACTAGCCGGACAGGATGTCCTTCAGCGAGATCACGTCCTTGGGGACCTTGCCGTCCTTGTGTTCGATCGTGTTCACAAAATAGCGTTTCGTGCCCGCCGAAAATTTGCTGAAGTCGACGACAACATGGTAGCGCTCCGCGACCGCTATCGTCGTAGAGACCACCCGGTCCGAATTCGGTGGACTGATTGTGGTACATTTGTTTGCCGTCTCGCACGCCCGTGTTCGTGCAGGCGCCGGCCTGAACGCTGGTGAAGTAGATCTTCGGCGCAAACTCGTCCCAGCTCGGGTGCGAATAGAGATCGCCGGGCGGGCGCCCTTCGATCGTGCTGGTCTTGAGTTTGACGCCAAGACACCCGCCAACGGCGACGGCCCACGGGTTGGGCATGTCGCCTTAGGAGCCGCAGGTCGGCAGCGGCCCCAGGACTTGGCTGATGACCTTGTGGATGCTGGCCGCCGGCGCTGAGTCCTTGCAGGTTCCGCCCCCACCGAGCGTCGTACTTTAGGGTGAATGCGCCGTCGGCATCGCACGCGTGCCGAACTCTTCGAACATCAAAATTTTCTGGGTGAAGGGCTGGGCGCCGAAGAGCGGACTGAGTGATGCGCCCGTTGGCACAGCACATCCACCGCCCGATTTCGCGAAGCTGGTGTCGTGCAAAGTCCAACGGCGCAACCTGCCCCGATGATAGCTTTCGAATATTTGGAGAATCGCATTGTTTCCCCTACGGAAACTGAGGCTTAACGATCGGCAAAAGTTGGGCGCTTTGAGAGAACATTGGAACCATGCCCCACGCGCGAGCCGACCGTATTGCCCGTGATTGGAAGCTAATTTACTGAAATTATGTGTTTTTTTCGCCGCATCGCAATTTAGCGAGATGAGGATTGTTCTCATTTGCAGGGGTGGTTGACCCCGATACTGGTCCCGCATAACGCAAAAACACAGTATTCGCAGACCGACTCAGGCCCCTTTTAGGCTCGCCGGATTGTCCTTCGCGGTCCAATAGCGTCGACCAAACGAACCGATTTTGGGAAGCTGCAAGCCGCCGCCTTGAAGTGAAGTCTGGGGCAGTAGATGTTCCCCGCATTATTGACGAACGGGGCTCGGGTATCCGAAGCACCGAAACAATGGCTGGCCGCAGAGCCAGACCGATATCGATTGTCCTGGGAGACCTACCGCATGCTTCGTCGATCTTATTCCGTCATCGCCCTCACGGCGTCGCTGCTCGCCGGCTGCGTCTACGCGCCCGAGGCGCCATCCGCGCCGCCGATGGCGCACGCGATGGGCGGCACGGCCCCTGGCGCTCCGATGGAAATGACGCCCGAGATGCACGCCCACATGATGGCGATGATGGACGAGCATCACGCCAAGCCCGGCGGCCCGCGCGACCTCTCCGCGGCCGTCAATCCGGAATCGGTCGGTTTCGACTCAGCGCGCCTCAAGATGTTCGACGACTACATGGCCAACACGGTCGCGACCGGCCGCGTCGCCGGCATGACCACGCTGCTCGCCCGCCATGGCCAGATCGTCTCGTTCAAGACCTACGGCAAGGCCAGCACCGACGCCAACACGCCGATGACGGCGGACACAATCTTCCGCATCTACTCGATGACCAAGCCGATAACGGGCACGGCCATGATGGTCCTGTTCGAACAGGGGAAGTGGCGTCTCGACGATCCGGTCACGCGCTACGTGCCCGAGTTCAAGAACCTCCGCGTCGTCAAGTCGATCAACAAGGACGGCACGATGGTGCTCGAGGACATGAAGCGTCCGCCGACGATGCGCGAGATCATGAGCCACACCGCAGGCTTCGGCTATGGTCTCGCCCAGGACCATCCCGTCGACAAGATGTACCGCGACAAAGCGGTGCTCGGCGCCTCCAGCCTCAAGGAAATGATCGACCGCACCGCCACCATCCCGCTGATGTTCCAGCCGGGCGCCGACTGGTCGTACTCGTCCGCCGTCGACATCCAAGGCTACATCATTGAGAAACTCTCAGGCATGAAGTTCTCGGACTTTATGGCCCAGAACGTTCTCAAGCCGCTGAAGATGAATGACACCGCCTTCTACACTGGCGCCGACAAGGCCAGCCGCCTCGCCGCCGTTTATGTGTGGGACAAGGATCAGAACAAGATAGTCGAGGCCAAGGAACTCTTCGGCTCGGCTATGCCTGACTACTCCAAGCCGCCCGCCATGGAATCCGGCGGCGGCGGTCTCGTCTCCACCACGATGGACTACGCCCGCTTCAGCCAGATGATTCTCAACAAGGGGGAGCTTGATGGCGTGCGCATCCTGTCGCCGGCCTCGGTCGAGTTGATGGGCACGAACGTCATTCCGAAAAACGTGCTAGTGAACTCCAACGGCACCAGCGTAGCGCGCTTCAACGAGGCCGTCGGTTTCGGCCTCGACTTCCAGGTCGTGAACGACGCCCGCGCCTCCGGTTCCCTGCAGGGCGATGGCTCGCTCAGCTGGGGCGGCGCCGCCGGAACATGGTTCTGGGTCGATCCGTCGAACGACATCGTCGCAGTCGGCATGATCCAGCGTATGGGCGGCACGGGCGGCGACGACCTCGGAACGATGGCCCGCACCCTGACCTACCAGGCCCTGACTCATCCTGAAAAGTAACACATCAGGAAAAATAGCCTTCGTGTGTAACGTGATGGAAAGCTCGCCGCATGTGCTGAATTTGTAGCACGCAAAGGTCTTTGCATCTCGCATGTTGCGCACTGCGTGTTTGAGGTTCCGGTGTGGCGGGGAAGCGGCTAATCCTTGCTCCTCCGGGACCGACCTATGGTGGACTGTAGGTTGGCGGCCCGTCTTGGGGTGGCGTAGAATTATGCTGTTGCGTGTTCTTCAGTTTCTAGTTGGCGCCGCGCTGTCCGGTGGTGGGGGCTATCTTGCCTGGACACACCGTTCAGGCGCCGTGAGCCTGTTCCCGCCTGGCCCCGATGGTCCACCGCTGCTGCTGCTGCTTGGCATTCTGGGCGTCACCACCGGGATCGTGTTTCTCGTCAGCGCAGTTCACCCGCGTCCCAACCAGAAGCGCGCTGCAGCAGATAAATCCACGCGCGAAGACGCCGCGCTCGCCGATGCCGAGGCCTACTATTCCGAACGCTCGCGCGCGGCCGACCGCGACTGGCGCTCTGCGCCGATCAACCCTCCGCCGGCTCCGGCTCCGGCGCCAGCGCCGCCCCCACCCGTTCAACCAGCACCCGTTGCAGCCGTGCCGTGGCCCGCCCCCGTGAAGCCGGAGGCGATCACGCCGCCTCCGCTGGCGTCAGTTCCAGGCCCGCCAGGCTGGCCCACGCCGCCTCCCGTCACCCAACCACCGCCAAAACAGGTCATGCAACCCGCCGCTGCCGTTGTCCCGCCCCCCGCGCCGCAGCCGCCTGCGCCAACGACAGTTGCGACGACGACAGCCGCGCCGCCTCCTCCGCCAGCCAATCCCTTTCCCTCGGCCGTAACGCTGGCGCCGATCCCGCGTCCGCCTGCGCCAACCCTGTCAGCGCCTCCTGCTCCTGCTCCTGCTCCTGCTCCTGCTCCTGCTCCTGTTCCTGTTCCTGCTTCGGAAGGACCGCACCCGGCGATTCGCTCAGCAATTTCAGGAGGCCAACTCAACGAGGCCGAGCAGATGCTCAATGACGCGCGCGAAACCGCAACCGGGCTTGATCTCGCGCACCTGACCGCTCTTGCGGGAGACCACGCCGCCGCCGCCGGACAGCAGAGCCACGCGAAATGGCTGTGGCGGCTCGCCATGAAACGCTTCGGCGAAAATGACGCCGTGGGATCCCCGGACGCGCAGCGCATTGCCGCACTCCTCCCGCCACCGCGATAGCCTCCGGAAACGGTCGCTAAACGAATTGGCACTAGAGGTTACCGGAGCAGCAGCTGCACCCGGACCTACGCAACGCATGGCGTCTTCACTCCCGCCCCTCGCAACCAACGGATGCTGGGCAGCGGTGCAATGGGGCATCGTGAATTCCTACGGCCACATCGAAGAGGTCAGCGATTCGTTCGCCGCAGGGGTAGGGCGCCCCAAGGAAACGCTGCTTGGACTTGATTTCCAGCAATTGATGAAGGCGATCTCCCGCGATCATTCGCGCTCCGACGGCGTCGACGTCTACTGCCTCACGACCGGGGAACAGCCGGCCTGGGTCCGTATCGACCGCACGCCCGGCCCCGCTGGGCGAGACTTCATCCTGTTCACCGACGTGACTGCTGAATGGACCGCCCTGCGCACGCTGGCCTCCACGCGCAACGTCCGCGAGCGGCTGATGTTCGACGCCGAGATCGGGACATGGCGCTACGATCCTGACGCCGAGATCTATCATATCTCGGACGAACTTGCGCTCGGTCATCCGACTTCACCGCAATCCGTTCCGCTCGCTACACTAACAAAGATCCAGCATCCGGACGATCAGGCAAAGGACGCAGAAATCCGCGCGCGACTGACCACGACAGGCGGCTCAGCGGAAGGTGAGATGCGTTACCGCGATGGACAAGGCAGCTGGAAGACGCTGCGCGTGCATTACCGCACCGGTCGCAAACTGCCGTCCGGACGTTTCGAGATGTTGTGCATCAGCCAGAACGTCACCGAACTCGCCACCGCGCGCGACGAGGCCGATCTGATGTCCGGACGCCTCGAACTTGCGATGACGGCGGCAAGCGCTGGCGTCTACGAGATCGACCTCATCACCGGTGATCGTTGGTCCTCCAAACAATTCCACCAACTGGCTGGCGAGGAAGCTCTGGCGCGCCAGACGCACAATCCGTTCGGACTCTATATGGACGATGCGCAGGCGAGTGTGCGCGCCAGCTGGGAGCGCTGTCTGACGTCCGACAAGGTCGAGAGCCATGACACGCGCATCTATCGACCAGATGGCAAGGGGCGCTGGGTACGACTGTTCACGCGCATGCAACGCAATGCAGCCGGGCGCGCCGTCCGCGCCGTCGGCCTGATGCTCGATATCCACGAACAGAAGCAGCAGGAGCTCGCCTTGCTCAAGGCCAAGGTCCAGGCTGAAGCGGCGACCATCGCGAAATCGAACTTCCTTGCCTCCATGAGCCACGAAATCCGCACGCCGCTGAACGGCATCCTCGGCATGACGCACGTCCTCTCTGCCGACACGCTGAGCGACGATCAGCGCGACCGCGTACAGGTCATTGCCGAGTCGGGCCAGACGCTGATGGCGCTGCTCAACGACGTGCTGGACATTTCCAAGATCGAGGCGGGCAAGCTGGAGATCGCTGCTGTTGATGGCGCCCTGCCGCTGACAGTGGAGCGCGTGCGCCAGTTGTTCCTCAACCGCGCTGAGGAACGCGGCCTCAGCATCGCGATCAAAATCGACGACGGCCTGCCCCGACGCATGCGATACGATCCTGTGCGCGTTCGTCAGTGCATCAGCAACCTGCTGTCGAACGCCATCAAGTTTACCGAAGCCGGCAACGTCACGATAAAGCTCTCGGGCAAACAGCAGTCGGATGGCGACTGGGCCATGTGCATCTCCGTCATCGATACCGGCATGGGCATGGACGCAGATACGCTGGCGCGCCTGTTTGGAGCTTTCACCCAGGCCGACGCCACAATCTCGCGGCGTTTTGGCGGCTCCGGCCTTGGCCTCGCAATCACGCGGCAGCTCGCGCAGCTGATGGGCGGGGATGTCACCGTCGTCAGCAGGCCGGGTGAAGGTTCGACCTTCCACCTCACCTTCATCGCCGGACCCAGTGTCGCGAAACTCGACGGCGCCGACGCTGGCGAACAGAGCGATGCAGCAGCGGACAAGGCGAGAACGCATCCGATCATGGGCGCCCGCGTGTTGCTGGTCGACGACAATGCCGTCAACCGCCAGATCGTGAAGCTGTTCATGATGCAGATGGCCCCGAATTTCGTCGAGGCAACCAACGGCGAAGAAGCGCTGGCGCGTCTTGCTGAGCAACCCTTCGATATCGTCCTGCTGGATGTGCACATGCCCGTGATGGACGGTTGCGAAACCATCGCGCGCATCCGCGCCAGCGATCAGGCGTGGAAGAATGTCCCCGTGATTGCGCTGACAGCAGACGCCATGAGCGGCGACCGTGAGCGCTATCTCGGCATGGGAATGAACGATTACATTTCCAAACCAATCGACTCCCGTGAACTAGCGACGAAGTATGTCGGCCTCTTGAAAGGCCGCAAACTCGTCTCGGCAGCGGCGTAATCAGGCGCTACCGGCAGCGGATGCTCCGCAGGCGCCAGGACGTCCGACCGGCCTACGGGATTTGACGCGCGGGCGCGGACGGCGGCAGTCTACCCGAAAATGAAATCCGGGAAGAAATCATCATGTCGCGATTTGAAGGATCACCCCTCAACCGGCGCACGCTGCTGACGACCGGGCTCGCCGGCGTTGCCGTCGCGTGCGCGACGCCGCTCGTGCAACAAGGCGCGAATGGCCAACCGATTGTCGCGACCGCTGCAGGCAAGGTGCAGGGCGCTCTGGCTGAAAACGGTGTCGTTGTCTTCAAGGGCGTTCCTTATGGGGCATCGACCGGAGGCCAGGACCGCTTCCGCGCGCCGCGCCCGCCTGCGCCATGGACCGGCATTCGCGAGACGAAGGCCTTTGGACCGCCAGCACCTCAGGGCCGTCCTTCCAATGCTGGACCCCTGCCGCCTCGCGACCCCGCGCTTCCACCGCCGCTGATCAACAACAGTCCCGCCGGCGCGCAGTCCGAAGACTGCCTCGTGCTCAATGTGTGGACCCCTGCGACGGACAACGCCAAGCGCCCCGTGATGGTGTGGCTGCATGGCGGCGGCTTCTCGGCCGGCTCAGGCGCATCCACATGGTATGACGGCGTTCGCATGGCGCAGAAACAGGACGTGGTGCTGGTAACGATCAACCACCGTCTCAACGTCTTCGGCTATCTCTACCTTGGCGATCTCGGCGGCGGAGAATTCCGCGACGCCGCCAGTGTGGGCATGCTGGACTGCTTGCTGGCGCTGCAATGGGTGAAAGACAACATAGCGAACTTCGGTGGCGACCCCAGCCGCGTGCTCATCTTCGGCGAGAGCGGCGGCGGGCGGAAGACATCCTCGATGATGGCGATGCCGCCAGCACAGGGCTTATTCCACCGCTGCGTGGTGCAGTCGGGATCACAACTCCGCCTCGACACGCCGGACGTCGGCATGGAGCGCACGGAGAAGCTCCTCAAGGCGCTCAGCATGTCGAAGACGGATCTCGGCAAGCTATGGTCGGTGAGCCAGGACGAGATGCTCGCTGCTGTGCCGGGCGCGGTGAGCGGGTCGGGTCAGTTCAGACCCGTGATCGGGTCGCCCTCTTTCCCTGCCCATCCGTTCGATCCGGGAGCGCCAGCGATGTCGGCAAGGGTACCGATGATCGTCGGCTCCAACCGCACCGAAGCCTCCGTGTTCATGGGCGGCGACCCAATGATCGCCAACATGAGTGAGGGCGATCTTGCCAAGCGCGTCGGTCTTGTGGTCCCGGCCGGCGAGGCGCTGGATACCATCGCGATGTACCGGCGGATCTACCCACAGGCGCAGCGCGACGAGATCCTCTACATGGCCTCGACCGACCGCGGCTATTTCCTCGACACGACGATCCTCGCCGGTCGCAAGGCAGACCAGAATGCGGCTCCCGCCTGGGTCTACCAGTTCTATCGCCAGACGCCGGTGGAAGGCGGGCGCTATCACACGCCACATGCGTCCGAGATTCCGTTCGTATTCGACACCCTCGCCTACGGCACATCCATCGGCGGACAGCCCACTGCGAATGCACAGGTCCTCGCCGACCGGATGAGCGCAGCGTGGGCCACATTCGCGCGCAACGGCGATCCCAATGGCGGTCACACCATCACGTGGCCGAAATACAATTCGACCACCCGGCCAACCATGGTCTGGGACGAAGGCCCGGCCGGTCCGCGCATCGAGAACGATCCACGCGGCGAACAACGCAAGCGCATGCTGGGCTATGGCTCGCAGCAATATGACGCGCGCGAAATCGGAGCGGGCTGATTACGAACTCCCGCTGATGCTGAAACCGCAAGGGCCGCCCCGTGAGGAGCGGCCCCTGCCTTGTTCCAACGCTTCCCGCTTTACTTCGAGATGCGAAGTTTCGAAATCGACGTCGCAATCTTCTTGAAGGCCACTTTCAGTTCAGCCGTGTCAGCAGCCAAGAAGGCGTAAGATGGCTTGGTCGCGCACTTGAGCAGGAAGTCATCAGCGTACAGCGCGGTATTGATGCTGAGGCCCACCGTATAGATGGTGATCTTTTCGTTTTTCATCGCCTGGCAGATTGCTTCCGCCTGGGTGAACGCGTCCGTGGCTGTACAGAGCGTGCCCGAAGCCAAACCGCTGCACGTCGAGTAGTTGAACTCACCGTCCGTCATCAGTACCGCGACCTTTACCAGTTCCTTGGTCGCGTAGTCTTTCGGCTGGTTGGCAGTCTCTTTATCCCACACGTCCTTGAAGTTGGGCGAGAGCAGGTACCAGGCCCAAGCGATGCCGATCTGTCCGGCAGTCGATCCGCCCGTCGTCAGGTCGTCGATCGACGTATTGAGGCGAGTACGGTCGGCCGTCATCGGCGTCACATAGTTGGTCGCCGTGCAGGCGCCGTTGCTCGAGTAAAGCATGCCAAGCGGGGTCGTCGCAGGGCTTACGTCTGTCGCGGCGTTTGCGCCGTACCGTTCAACGAGGCAGTTGGTAGCTGAGTAGGTCGAGGTACTGGCGTTGGGGCTGCTGCTTGGGTAGAGCTTGGCGCAGCCATACGTCAAGCACTGCGACGCGCCGCCAGACGCGTAGTTGGTCGACATGTTGCTCAACGCCGGTGTCGAGTCCTCGAGCCGGTAGCTGTTGTTGTTGATCGTGGTTATCCCCCAGGTGCGACGGCCCGAGACCGAGTTGACGCCGGTTAAGCCGCC